>DASZBO010000029.1:0-22246 GCA_035944075.1 Sphingomicrobium sp. | reverse complement strand
ACTTGTTTACAAGCACTCGATTTCGACGATCATGCCGACGGAGCGCCCGACGGACCTTGTGGTTACTTCGACAGTCGTCGATGGCGCCAAGGCGCCCCTCCAGGACCTATTTCTCGCGGCAGCAGCGCGCGAACAGGAACGCATGACGCTCTTCCTCGTCAACGGCGTCATGCTGCAGGGGGTCGTCACCGGCTTTGACCAGTTCAGCCTCGTGCTTGAGCGCGGGGGACAGCTGCAGCTCGTTTACAAGCACGCAATATCGACTCTCCAGCCCAACCAGCCGCTGAACCTTGGCGCCCAGCAAACGCCCGAGGGGGAGGAGGGGAGCTGAGCGCGTTCGATGGCAATGGCGCGATTGACGTCGCACGCGGCGAACGTGCGGTGATCGCAGTTCCTGAGCTCCCGCGGGAGGGATCGCGGCGTTCCGGGGACGCGCGGATCGAGGAAGCCGGAGGTCTGGCCGAAGCGATCGGAATCAAGGTGGTCGGCGCACGGACATTCCGAGTCCGCACAGTCCGCCCGGCGACGCTCCTCGGAAAAGGACAGGTCGAAGAGCTTGGGGAGGCAATCAAGGCGCAAGACGCGGGTCTGCTTATTGTTGATGCACCCTTGACGCCAATCCAGCAGAAGAACCTCGAGGAGGAGGTCCGGACCAAGGTTATTGACCGGACAGGCCTGATCCTCGAGATTTTCGGCGAGCGTGCCGCAACCGCCGAGGGGCGGTTGCAGGTCGAACTCGCGCACCTTGATTATCAGGCCGGGCGCCTCGTTCGAAGCTGGACTCATCTTGAGCGCCAGCGCGGCGGCTTCGGCTTTCTCGGCGGTCCGGGTGAAACGCAGATCGAAGCCGACCGGCGCATGATCCGCGACCGCATGGCCAAAATCCGGCGCGAACTCGACCAGGTGAAGCGCACCCGCGGCCTACACCGCGATCGCCGTCAACGCGCTCCGTGGCCCGTGGTCGCGCTAGTGGGCTATACCAACGCCGGAAAATCAACACTTTTCAACCGGTTGACGGGAGAGTCTGTGTTCGCGGAGAACTTGTTGTTCGCAACGCTCGACCCGACCATGCGGGACATCCGGCTTCCGGGCTTCGACAAGGTGATCCTCTCGGACACCGTCGGGTTCGTATCCGACCTTCCAACCGAATTGATCGCAGCCTTTCGAGCGACACTTGAAGAAGTGCGCGAGGCCGATCTTCTTATCCATGTGCGAAATATGTCTCATCCCGATCGCGAGGCTCAGCGCGAGGATGTCGAGGACGTCCTCGCGTCACTTGGCCTCAGCGATGAGGGATCGCCACCCCGAATCGAAGCCTGGAATAAGGTCGACCTTCTTTCTGGCGAAGACCGGGAACGCCTGTTCGGCGAGGCGGCGCGCCGCAATGACGTCGTCCCGGTATCCGCAGTGACGGGGGAAGGGTTCGAGAACCTGCGGGAACGAATGGCTTCGTCACTAAGACACGGCGAACAGGTGCACGCAATCCGTCTTCCCGTCAGCGCCGGCGAAAAGATTGCCTGGCTGCATTCACGCGGCGAGGTCTTGGAGCAGCGGTTCGACGCCGACGAAGTTTCGATGTCCGTCCGGCTCTCACCCGACAATTGGGCTCGCTTTCAAGCGATGGAACCGGCCTGAGCTTTCTTCGCGGCGGCCCACAAGGCTTCTTTGTCGTCGAGCGAAAGGTCCGTGAATCCCGGTTCTTGCTCGATCGCACGAAAACGCCGTTCGAATTTTCGATTGGCTTCGCGTAAAGCAGCTTCTGGTTCGACGTTCAAATGACGTGCGAGGTTGACCACGGCGAAAAGTAGGTCGCCGAGTTCCTCGAGTTTTCCCTCATGGTCCGTCTCGGCGTCGAGCTCGGCAAGTTCCTCATGGATCTTTGCGCGCGGGCCTGAAGCATCCGGCCAATCAAAGCCGACGCTTGCTGCCCGCCGCTGGAGCTTCGCCGCGCGCTCGAGGGCCGGAAGCGCTAAGGCAACGCCGGCAAGCGCGCTCTTGTCGGGATAGGCGGCGCGCTCCTCGGCCTTGATCTTCTCCCAGAGATGGTGGCCCCCATCCTTGGCATCGCCGAATATATGGGGGTGCCTGCGCTCCATCTTATCGCAGATCCGATCGAGAACTTCCTCGAGCGTAAACAGACCGGCTTCCTCGGCCATGCGCGAATGGAAAACCACTTGGAGCTGAAGATCGCCAAGCTCCTCGGCGAGCGCGTCCATGTCTTTGCGCGCAATTGCGTCGGCGACCTCATAGGCTTCCTCGATGGTGTACGGCGCGATCGTTTCGAACGTTTGAACGGTGTCCCATTCGCAGCCGCTCACGGGGTCGCGAAGCCGAGCCATGATTCGCACGAGACGGGCAAAATCAGCCAAAGGAGCTCCTCATCGCTCTGAGCGCGCAACATTCATAAGTTCCCACGTCCGTCATCTAGAAACGTACCTTCAGCTCCACCAGAGGGTTATCCGTTTGCCCGGTTACGGGCCTAGGAAACCAGAGCTAGAATGGAGGCCACCTTAGGGTTTCACGGGTTCGTCAGGGACCTTGCTCTATCAACTCGCGACGCGCCCGGGCGCCATGTTGAATCGTTTAGACCACCATACTTTCTGAAAGACGCCGTCACTCTTGAGCAATGAAAACAGGCAGCCAGAGGCCAAACAAAACGGCTGAATCCCGAAACGCAGACGGGGTGGGCTGGCGACTTCCTGCGATAAATTTCATCAACCTGCTTCCGAGCGCTGGTTGGTCGGGCGGCGGTTTCCAGCTGAAGTCGCAAACAATTTTTGAGGGCGTAACTGCATTGGCGGATCGGGCCGGGCAGGTGAGGGTGATCGGATCGATTTCCCCATGGCCTTCGACGCCCGCAACTACTTGGCAGTGTAAATCTATTGAATCGGTCGATGTTTGAACGCCTTGTTCCTGCTCAAATATTGCAACTGATGGAAGCCAGGAAAGCGTGCCGATGGCTTCGGTTCTCGAGCAAGCCTAAAGCCCCGATTAAGCGTGATGATGTAAGGACAAGCGTTACTCCGTCACACCTCCCTCCTAGTTTTAGGTTCTATGGTTTCCGATAAGAATATAGCTGAGATTGCGACCGCGGCGCACGCCGAAGCCTGCCCCTCGCAGCACGCACTGGTCCGTGCTTCCTACCTCAATCCAATCTTTGATTCGGACTTCCCGGATCCCGCAATCATCCTCGCCGCGAACGGTTATTATTATGCCTATGCGACGCAGTCGCTGCGTGATGGCAAATGGATCAATATCCAGATGGCCCGGTCTGAAGATCTGATCCGCTGGGAGTACCTCGGCGATGCGCTGCCAGAAAAGCCGCTGTGGGCCGAGACGACGCAGGATTTCTGGGCGCCCAGTCTCATCTACGACGGTTCGACCTACTTCATGTATTATTCCGCAACGCCCGATGTTTGCCATGTCCACGAGGGCGGCCACGCACTGGCCGTTGCAACATCAAGGTCTCCGTCTGGCCCCTTCGTCGATATGGGCATGCCGCTGCTGCTTGGTGCAGGCTTCGAATATATTGACCCGATGGCCTACGACGACCCCGTCACCGGCAGGCACCTCCTTTACTGGGGTTCCGGATTTCAGCCGATCAAGGTCCAGGAACTTAGTGCAGACCGGATGTCCTTCGCGCTGGGAAGCGAGCCGATTGACCTCATCTGGCCCAATGGCAAGGACGGAAGCTTTCCGCGCCTGGTAGAAGCGGCCTGGGTGATCCAGCACGACGACTTCTTCTACCTCTTCTATTCGGGCGACAATTGCTGCGGACCGGATGCGGAATATGGCGTCATGGTCGCGCGTTCGCGAAACGCAACGGGGCCGTTCGAGACTCTGGAGCAGGCAAAAGGTGTCCCGCACAGCCTGATGCTGTTCAAGAGCGAACGGTGGCTGGCGCCCGGTCACAATTGCATTGTGCGGGACAAAGCCGGAGAGGACTGGATCGTCTATCACGCGATCGACGTCGATCGACCGCGTCAGACCCAGGAGGATGAAATCAACAGCCGGCGCGTCCTGCTCATCGATCAGATCCACTGGCGCGATGGTTGGCCCCACGTGGGAACGCCGTCTTCGACACCGCAGCTCGTGCCCGTCGTCTAGTAGCGTCCGCCACCGGCGACACTGGATCGTTTGTGCGGTTCGCAGGCGAACAGCGTCCGCTGCATTTCGAACTCATCGTAGAGCCGCGCGTCGATGTGGCGCTTGCCGTTGGCGACTATGGTTGAAAGGAGCCCAGTGTCGGCATGCCGGGAATTGTCCCACCCCGGATAGGCGGTGATTGGGTACCAACAGATCCCCCGGATATCCGCCCCGCGAGCCATCGCGTCACGCACCTCATTGCAGACGTAATGAAGCCATGACGGTTTGCCCGTACCTTCGGCGCCTGTTTCCGAAAGGAAAATCGGTTTGTCGTACCGATGCGCCATTTCCAAGAGTATGTCCGCGAGCGGGCGATATTCATGATGACCCATGGGGATAGTGGGGCCCTCATAATACCATTGATTGTGAGGGTAGAAGTTCCACCCGATCACGTCGATGAGCGTCGCGTCGCCACCCAATTCGGGCCTGTCTAGACCGAGGATCCAGTCGCAGGCCTCGAACATGCCCTGAAGGTTCTGTCTGGCTACGCGCAGGCTTTGGCGACGGCGATCGTGCGGAGCAATGTGGATTAGAGGTTCGGCGCTGACGATTGTGGATTTCGGCCAGCGCTCCTTAATGGACCGGGAAGCAGAGATGGCGGTGCGCACGAGCTGGTCCTTGAAGGACCCCTCGGCTCTTGCTCCGGTCAACGGGAAATAACCCTCATTGACGGCCCAGGCCATGAAATTGATTTCGTTCAAGGGGCAAACGACCGGTGGACGACTGCTGACGGACTGCTGCACTTCGATTGCGGCGAGAGCGAATTGGGTGAAGCGATCCGGAAAGTCCGAAGCGCCCTGACTAACGTGATCGGGCGAGCCATAGTGGAAAAGATCCCAAATGACCTGCACGCCGATCCGCTCGGCGGCCTCGAGGGCCGGCATCCAGCTCGACCAGTCGTATTTTCCGGGGGCCTTTTCAATCAGATGCCAGCGCAGGCCGTCGCGAAGCGTCTGAAACCCGAGGTCCCGGCAGGCAGCATAGTCCTGTTCAACGTGCTTGTCGTGCGAGGTCGCCCGTATGAGATCGAGCCGGACACCGTCCTTGCGGCGGTGCGAGGAACACTCGAATCCGGCTTGAAAAAAGCTGCTGAAATTTTCGGCCATCGGTAATCCAGGTTGGCAACGCCGTTTTCTCGCGCGCAGTCTACTCACGACTTGGCGCGAGCGTTCCTTCTCGCCCTTTTACGGCGTTTTTGGAGTGAAACTCGAACTTGTCGGTAAAGCACTCACATCGCTGGCAATTTCCGGAAGTTAGCTGTTTAGCAGAAAGGCCCGACCGCGCACAGCCAGTCGGGCCTTTCCGGTGCGGTCTCCGGTTGGAAGCCACACTTTTGATGAACTCCACTGGCTCTGCCACGTTCCCAACGCGCCCGAATTGACTTCTGGCAAACTTTTCGCGGCGTCCTAGCCGAACTCGGCGATGCCTATCGGTTTGGATGAACTCGACTCGCGACTTCGCGTTGTCCGCGTGGGTCGATTTTGCTGAAAGGAGCCCACAATGGAAAATAAGACTAGAAATGTGATTGGTGCCGCTGCGGTCATAGCGGCTGGGGCCATTGCGGCAGCGCCCGCTTCAGCTGATCCGGTTCCACCGGCCGCGTCATATGCCGACCTTTTGCAGCCGGTTTCTGACGCGATGGGCCGGCTTAGCGCCGACGATGCCGCACGGCAGAGCGCGCCCGCTCAGTTTGTTGAAGCGCAATACGTTCCGGGCGGCCCCGTCAATCATCACCACCATCACCACCACCATCATAGTCGGCGCTGGTATATGCAGCATGGCTACATCTGGAACGGTGGCATGTGGGTGCTTCGCCCTGTCCGGCGTCACCACCATCATCATCATCATCATCACGAAGGTTGATCAAACGGGGAAGTGGCCAGCAGCATTGCAGGCCACTTCCTCTGCAAGTCACTTGGCGTTTCGGAAAAGCCTTCGTGCTGCTCGTGCCATGTTCCTGTAGGTTGCATCGAATATCGTATTTGTTGACGACAGCCATTTCGTCCCGACAGCGAGCTCATCGCGGCTTTTCGCCAGCCTGCGTGACCGCATCTCTCGCTGGGCCGCCTCCTCCACGGACATGGGCTCAAGAACTAACTCTGGCTCGGCTGGCACCACAATGATGCTGATAAACGGCTCATCCTTTCGAAAAATGTGGACCGTGCCAGGAGGCGGGGCCTTGAAGATGCAGAAGAACATCATCGGCCACCAATCGCTTCGGATAAGCGCTGGAACGGCAAGCGGCGTCGTGTTCGACGCATCGGTGAAATATCGCGGGTGAGGTTCGGTTCGAATTGCCCAGCCAGCGGGAACGGCAAGGTCGAGCGCGATTTGGTAAGAATAGTAATCTTCGCCAAACGTCCGAAAAGGCGGCCACATCAGGTCGGGATCGGGTGACGGCTTCCAGTCCGCGTCCAGTCGGACTTGGCCATCTTCGCTTGTGACCCGCAATTCCTCTTCAAACGGGTAGAGCAATTCAATTCCGTAGGTCGCGCTTTCGGCAAAGGGCGCGCAGTGCCAAGGCTGTTCATGGCTCCCGTCTGTCCGCGGCTCGCGAGCGCCAGCCCACCCGGGAACGGCCATTTTAATGATCCTCGGAGGCGGCCGCTTACCGTGCAATCGGTATTTGACCTCAGGCATTCTGCTTCTCCGTGCTAGGTGACCAAGCGGCAAGCTGCCGAGTTCGGCTAAGGTTCGGAGCGATCGATTGGCCGCTGATCAGCGCGATTCCGGCGCCAGGAGAATGACTTCCGCGGGCCAAACAGGAGATGTCGTTCGGCACAATTTCTCTCAGCGCGCAGCGGGCAACATCCTTCCAAGCACGCGATCCTTGAGAAAATAATAGTGATAAAGGGCCGCCAATGCATGGCCGACCGCAATTACGATGATCGCCCAGCCCACCCAGTTGTGAATGTCCTGGAGCTGATGAGCAACTTTCTGCCCGGAACCACTGAAAGGTGGCGGAATCTGAAGACCGAAAAAGCTCATTGCTTCATTGCCCTCCCAACGTGACAAGAAGCCGAGGACTGCTTCCGTCCCAAGAAGCGCATACAAAAGATAGTGCACGGTCGTTGAGGCGATCCGGACAAATCCTGACTCCAGTGAAGCGACATGGTGCCGAAAGGCGAAACGCCACAACACCCGCGCAAAGATCACGAGCGTCAAGATTATTCCGAACGACATGTGCGTTACGACCATCAGGTGACGGGTAGGGCGCGGAAACCAGCCCCATGTCTGTCCCAGAGAAAATTGCAGAACGACAAGCAGCGCCGTCAGCCAATGGAGCGCAATCGCTACATTACCGTAGTTCGTCCCGTCGTCGCCCGCGGCAATGCGCGTACCCGTGTCGATTGCATTTCGATCGACCATTGTCGCTCCCTTACGTTGAACAAGCTGCAATTCCGCTCAATGCCAACGGTTCCAATGAAAGGGAAAGCCATAATCGTACGGTCGCGACGCGCTGTCGTGCTTAGAAGCGCGAATGGTTTTTCCAGTGGAGCGACGCGGACGCATCGCCGCGACCGCGGGGAGCGACGGGGGGCGTTCTCTCACTTCATCAAAGTATGATAATATGCATTATGTTAAATTGTTCTCTAGTCAGGAGACCAGAACGAGCCAGCGCCCTTCCACGCCCCAACGGCTGAGTGTCGAGAGATAATTCATTCCCAGCACGTTCAGATCGTCGTTGTCCGCGACCTCCAGGCCGACATCATGCCGTGTGATGCCGCCAACGGTCAGCTCGCCGGCGCGCGCACTCGCGACCTGAACGATGCCGTTGCCGGTCCGCACATATTGGTCTCGGCGTGCCGACACCTGAACACCGGCATTCCTCGCTGTCTGACGATCAATGGTTGTCGTCGTCGCGCCACTGTCGACAAGGAACTTGACGTCACGGCCGTTAAGCTTCGCGTCGACCCAGAAATGTCCATCGATCGCCATGGGAATGCGGGTTTCACGCCCTTGCTCGACCGGCGTCCCCACAGCCTCCGCCTGCAGGCGTTGCACCACCCAACCAAGATTGTCGCGAAACGTAAACAGCACGAAACCGGCACCAAAAATCGCGATCCATGCAAGCGCCATGGTAATCGTCTTCGCAGCCGGCTCACGGCGCGTCATCAAGGTCCCAAGCACCAGCATTGCCGCCATCAGGAGGTACAAGCCGCCAAGCATCATGTCGTTCGTCATGACGATTTGAACTCGAGACCGTCGTACGCAGGCGCGGCCCAATCGGGCAGTTCCGCAAGCAGGCTGCGGTAATCGAGACCATTGCCCATGTGCACAAGATATAGCTGTCCAACGCGCAAGTCTCGCGCTGCGCTCACGACGCCGTCAAGGTGCATGTGTGTCGGATGTGGCTTGCGGGTTAGACAGTCAGCGATCCACACGTCGACGCCCTCGTAGAGGTTGACCATGTCATCCGTTAAACTACTGAAATCTATAGCGTATCCTAATGAATACCCGTGTTCGTCGAAACGTAGGCCCAGCGAACTTGGACCGCCATGGGGCTGGTCGACGAAGCGGACCTGCGTCTCGCCGAAGCGAATTTCCTGACCAAGCTCACGCGCTTCGGCGATTGGCTGATAAAAGTGCGACTGACCGAACGCGTAGGCAAAACGATGTTTGAGCTCGTCGAGCACTTCGCCCCGGCCGTAGAGCGGTATGGGAGCGCCCATCGCCTGCGAGACGGGCCGCAATTCGTCGATACCATGGCAATGATCGCCGTGGGCGTGAGTGACGATCACGCCTTCGAGGCGATCGCCCCCGGCACCGAGGAGCTGCTGGCGTAAATCTGGCCCGCAATCGACGAGCATCCGCTCGCCGGCGCTTTCGACCAGGATTGACGTCCGCAGGCGCTGATTTCGCGGCTCGTCGGGATCGCATTCCCCCCAGTCGTTTCCGATCTTGGGCACGCCGGTCGACGTTCCGCAACCGAGTACACGGACCTTCAATCCGGTTTCCTGCAGGCTTTCTTGAACAATCGGAAGAAGTTATCCGTCGTCGTGACGGCAAGTTTCTCCGGATCCTCTCCCCTTAACTCAGCGACGAACCTTGCCGTGTCGGCAACGAAGGCGGGTTCGCACTTCTGTCCGCGGTGCGGCACCGGCGCGAGAAATGGCGAATCCGTCTCCACCAGCATTTGGTCTTCCGGGAGCCACTTTGCCGTTTCCTGCAGGTCCTGTGCGTTCTTGAAGGTCACGATGCCCGACAGCGATATGTAAAATCCAAGATCGAGCCCCTTGCGGGCCAGCTCGGCCGAGCCCGTGAAACAGTGCAGCACTCCCGTCACACCGCCGCGGCTAACGGCAGCGGAGAGGATTTCTGCCGTATCGGCTTCTGCTTCCCGAGTGTGGATAACGAGCGGAAGGCCCGTCGATCGAGCAGCGTCGATGTGCGCTTCGAACCGCTCGCGCTGGGCCTGCCGATCGGACTTGTCGTAATAAAAGTCGAGGCCGCATTCGCCGATCGCGATCACGCGCGGGTGGTCGGCGGCTTGCTCGAGAGCGGCAGCCCCAAGCTCAGGGTGCGCGTCGGCCTCATGCGGGTGAACACCGACGCTTGCCCACACGTCCGGCTCCCGTTCCGCAAGCTCAATGATCTCCGCCCATTCACGCTGCCGCGTCGAGATATTCAGAAATCCTTCGACGCCGCGTTCTCGAGCCTTCTCAAGAACTTGGCTCTGGCGCTCGACAAGCCCTTCGTAATTGAGGTGACAATGGCTGTCGATCAACCTCATGCCGCGACCTCCTCGTCCTCCACCAACTCGAGGCGCGGGAAGAGTGGCGTCGGCTGCGCGATCGGCAAGCCCCCCTCGCCTGCGTCGATGAGGGTAAGAAGCTTGTCTGCCGATGCGGGAATGATGGGAGCGATCGCCCTGGCCAGTTCGCGGACCGCGACCACAAGCGTACCAAGCACGGCCGCCATCCGATCCGGATCGGTTTTGCGAAGCGCCCAGGGCGCTTGCGTGTCGACATAGGCATTGCACGCGAAGACTGCGCGAAGCCACGCCTCTATTCCGACCGAGAATGCAAACCGGTCAAAAGCCGCCGTGACCTCTTCACCAGCAGCGCGGTAGACCAATTCAAGGAGTTCGGCGTCTGCTTGCTCATTGCCTGGGGCAGGAAGAACACCGCCTAGGTTTTTGACAACCATCGACAATGTTCGCTGAGCGAGATTCCCAAAACTATTCGCAAGTTCGGCATTTGCCCGGTTCACGATCGCCTCGGCACTGTAGCTCCCATCCTGCCCGAAAGGCACTTCGCGCAACAGAAAATAGCGCAAGGCATCGACACCGAAGCGATCTGCGAGAAGGATTGGATCGATGACGTTGCCGACGCTCTTCGACATCTTCTCGCCGCGGCTAAGCAGGAAACCATGGCCGTAAACCTGTCTGGGTAGCGCGATTCCGGCCGACATCAGAAAGGCTGGCCAATAGACCGCGTGAAAGCGGACAACGTCCTTTCCGATGAGATGGATGTTCGCAGGCCAGTAGCGCTCCCAAAGTTCGGTCTTATCGGGATAGCCAAGACCGGTGATGTAATTCGTCAAAGCATCCAGCCAGACGTACATCACATGCTGACTGCTCCCGGGCACGGGCACGCCCCAGTCGAAGCTCGTGCGCGAGATGCTGAGATCCTTAAGACCGCCTTCGACGAAGCGAACGACCTCGTTGCGACGGCTTTCGGGCCGAATGAAATCAGGATTGGCGCGATAATGGTCGAGCAGGGCTTGCTGGTAATTGGACAATCGGAAGAACCAACTTTCCTCAACCGTCCATTCTACCGGAGTGCCGTGCGGCGAAAGCTTCGAGCCATCTTCGGCGCTGACCAGCTCCTCGGCCTCGTAATAGGCCTCGTCGCGCACCGAGTACCATCCCTCGTAGCGATCGAGATAGAGGTCTCCCCTCGCCTCCATCGCGTTCCAGATGGCCTGGCTTGCGCGATAGTGATCCGCCTGCGAGGTTCGGATAAAACGATCGTACGAGACATTCAGTGTGTCACACATGTCTTGGAAAAGACGTGACATTTTGTCCGCGAATGAACGGGGCTCAATGCCTTGGGCCCGAGCAGCCTGCGCCATCTTTAGCCCATGCTCGTCGGTGCCTGTCTGGAAGCGGACGTCACGCCCCTGTTGCCGCTGGAAGCGCGCCATCGCGTCGGCCGCGATGGCTTCATAGGCGTGGCCGATGTGCGGCGGCCCGTTGGGATAACTGATCGCAGTTGTGATGTAGAAGGGCTCGCCCATAGACATGCCCCTAGCGGGGGTGCCCTAGCGCTTCAAGGAAGCGGGTTTGGCAACCTCGGCGAGAATCCCGCCCATTTGGAAAACCGTCGCTGCGGCATCGAGCGAAAGGCGCGGCGCGACGCCCGCAAGTTCACGCGCTTTTGCATAGGCATCGAGCGCTCGTTCAAGATCGCTGCCCTGCAACTGGCGCGCTTCACGCGCGATCAATGACGGCGCGAGGTCGAGGAATGCCGCGTAGCGGTCGGCGGAAGCTTTCTTGCCGAGCTCGGTCGCAAGGTCGGACCGGCGCGCATTTGTCGGATCACCTTCGCGAAGGATCGCGAGTGCCGCGCCTTCAAGCTTGTCGAGGCCTAGCTCGGCAAACGCCAGCGCGCGTCCCGCTGAACCCGCAGACATCGCGATAATTCGCTGCCGTTCCGTCGCCGACAGGTTGGCCGCATGATGACTGAGGATTGACGTCATGACCTCATCATCAAGGTTGCTGAAGTCGAGCCGTCGACATCGCGAGCGTATCGTTGGCAGCAATCGACCGGGTGCATGGCTGACGAGGAAGTATAACGTATTGGGTGGCGGCTCCTCGAGGATCTTGAGCAGGGCGTTCGCGCCCGAGCTTTCCAGGTCATCGACCGAATCGATCACCACCACGCGCCAAGGACTGAGCGCCGGCGTCAGCGCGACCAACTCGCCGAGTTCACGAACTTGATCGACGCTGATGTTGCGAGCGAGGTTGCCCGTCTTCTCGTTCACTAGTCGCTCGAGGCGACGCATGTCCGGGTGACTACCGGCATCGACGAGCTTGACGATCGGATGCTGGTCGCTCGTTTCTAAAAAAGGCAGATCGAAACTGGGACCTGCGGCCTCCGCGAGGACTCGGCGCGCTGCTGCGTGCGCGAAACCTGCCTTGCCAATACCGCGTCGTCCGGCGAGCAACCACGCGTGATGAAGTTTGCGCGTCGCCCATGCCGCCGCAAATTGCGCCACGGCACGGTCCTGACCGAGGATCACGGCAACAGGTCCTTTACCGCCTCTACCAAGCGTTCCGTCACGTCCTCCGGTGATCCCGAGGCGTCGACTGTGCTCACGCGCAATGGCTCTTCCGCGGCGATTATCTGGAACGCGGTTCGGACCTTTTGATGATAGTCGTCCGAACGGCCGCCGATGCGGTCGCTTCCCTCTCCGTCACGCGCCCGTGCGCGCTCGGCACCTTCCTCGAGGCTCAGCACGAGAGTGCGGTCGGGGAACCACTGCCCGATGCCGAAGGCGTTCACGCCGCGAACGGCTTCTATTCCGAGCGCGCCGGCTCCGCCCTGGTAGGCGAGCGAGCTGTCAACGAAGCGGTCCGAGAGCACCCACTTGCCGGCCTCGAGCGCAGGGCGGATCACCTTGTCCACGTGGTCGGTTCGCGCGGCGGCAAACAGGAGCGCTTCGGCTTCGGGACTCCAGCGATCTTCCGAGCCAGTAAGCAGCAGTTCACGGATGCGTTCGGCACCGTCACTCCCACCTGGCTCACGTGTCTCGATAACGTCGAGACCACGTTCGCGAAGCTTGGCGGCAAGTGCCTTCAGCTGCGTCGACTTTCCGACCCCTTCCCCGCCCTCGAGGCTGATGAACTTCCCGAGGCGGCTCACGCCATGCCGAACAGCTGCTTGAGACCGAGCCAGGCACGTCCGAAGAAACCGGCCCGCCCGACATCCTCACTCGCAACCAAGGGCACGACCTGCGGCGGGGTATCACCCGTTGAAACAACGAGCTGCGCGACTTCCTGACCTTTCTTGATCGGCGCGACCAGGGGCCCATTGTAGCGTATCCTCGTCTGGATCGAGCCCGTGGCAAGTCCTGCCGGAACCGCCACGGCGAGGTTCCGAGGGGCCATCAAGGGTACTTCGGCCGCGCTTCCAAGCTGCACCTTGGCGCTCCCAACCTTCGCTCCGGCCTGAAACAGCGGCTTGTCGGTCCAGGCGCCAAAACCCCATTGAATGAGACGGGTGGATTCCTGGACACGCTCGTTCCAGCTCGACATGCCCGCGAGCACTTCAATCAGCCGACGTCCGTTCTGCTCGGCCGAACCGGTAAAGCCATAGCCCGCTTCCTCGGTGTGGCCGGTTTTCAGCCCGTCAGCGCCCGGAACATGTCCGAGGATCGGGTTGCGATTTTCCTGCGTGATATCTTTCCCGGCACCCAACGTCTTGCCCCAGGTGAAGCTCGGGAGGGAGTAATATTGCTTGTAGAGCTTGGGGTGCTTCTCGATCGTGGTTCGCGCAACCGTCGCGAGGTCGTGCGCCGTGACATACGTGACGCCATTGTCCGGCCATCCATTGGCCGTTCCAAAATGGCTGTTCGTGACCCCGATCCGCTTGGCGAGCCCATTCATCTGCTCGGTGAAGGCCTGCTCCGTGCCGGCAATGCATTCGGCAAGGACGATCGAGGCATCATTCCCGGAGAGCGTGACGATCCCTTTGAGGAGATTCTCGACACTGACCTGTTCATTGGGGCTGAGGAACATGGTGGAGCCCGCCTGGGGACCATGCCACTTCTGCCAGGTCTCCGGTCGAACGGTGCACATCTTTTGCGGCGACAGCTGTCCCTTGTCGATCAGTTCGAATGCGACTTCGGTGGTCATCATCTTTGCCAATGATGCCGGCGGCATCCGAACGTCGGCGTTCTTGGCGTAGAGAACGGCGCCGGAATTGAGATCAATGAGATAGGCTACCTTGGCCGGCGTTTCAAACTGAGGCGCCGCGGCGGGCGCCGCGCTGGCGAGGAGGACGGAAGCGGCGGTGACGAAAAATACAGTGCGCGACATGAAGGTTCAAAGCCCGATTCAGCTGGAGAGAATTCTGTGTCTATCGCCGCGCAATCGCGTCCGCCAGAACTCCCACGGAAATAGCGTAGAAATTCGAGCAATTATAATCGAGAATCGCGCGATAGTTGATCGTCGTGAGGTACGCGGTCGCCTCTGGACCGTCGGGCTCGATAAGGCTCGCCATCTCGTTATCGGGAAGCGAGCGCCGCAACGGGGTAACGCCGAGCGCGCGCCATTCGCGCATGGTGAGCCATCGGCTGTGGCGACGATAAACTTGCGGACAACGCGGTGCGGTCGTCCGGCTGGCGATCGCTGCCCTGTTAAGCGCCGCAGGGGTCCTAACGGGAATTCCCCAAGCGACGTTCGGCTTCCATCCGGCATCGCGCATGTAAGAAGCTATCGAAGCAAGGCCATCGAGCTCGTTGGCCCAAATGTCGGCGTAACCGTCGCCGTCGCCGTCGGCGCGAAGCCGTAGAGCGACGGATGGCATGAATTGTGGATAACCCGTCGCGCCCGCCCAGCTGCCCTTGAGGCGCCATCGCGGCACCCCCTCATCCATGAGCTTCAGCGCTGCGACGAATTCGCTTTCGAAGAAATCGCGCCGACGGCCGTAGTAACCAAGGCTCGCGAGCGCCTGGAGAAGGTCGGTATTGCCGGTAACGGTGCCGTAGCTCGTTTCCAGACCCCAGATCGCCATGAGAACGGCAGCATCGACTCCAAAGCGACCCTGGATCCTGCGCAGACTTTCATACTGATCTGCATAATTGGCTTGCCCGCGACGGATCAGTGATCCGGTAACGTGTGAGCGCAAGTAAGGCTCAAGCGCTCCGACAACACCTCCGCTGCTTCGGGCGAGCGGTTCCGTGCGCTCGAGTTCGATCACTCCCTCATTCACCGTGAGGTTCGGCACGTTCGCGTCAATCGTTGCTTCCCGGACGCCTTTCTGACGCGCGAGGATCGCGAGACGCTGCTTGTAGGAAGCCCACGCTTCTCTCGCGCTGGAATCCGCAGCGCTGACTTGCGTCATCTCCAGAATCGACGCTGGCCTGCCGCGCAGTGCAATGGGTGCACTTGCGGGAGCCAGCGAAAGCGCTGCAGCACTAACAATCCCCCACACATTCACCACTCAAACACGCCCTCCGTTGTTCCTGAGGCTAAGGCGCAGAGCCGGTCGAAGGCCAGCTTTGTTCGTCCCGGCAGGTGCACAGCCTGTCGGTAACATTAGCGGATGCCTTATTAAGGGAAACTGGCGATCGGACTTGAAATAAGCGAGCGCAGCCTCGAAAGCAGCCTCGACGGATGGGTGGCCGAGCGGTTTAAGGCACCGGTCTTGAAAACCGGCGACGTGAAAGCGTCCGTGGGTTCGAATCCCACCCCATCCGCCATTCTACCTGTGTACGTTCTTGAGACATGGGTCACGGAACGTTCCTAAGACAGGGGTAACAACCTCTTGCCGGACGAAGCTGATGCTGCTGCAACGATCAGCCAAGGCTCAATCGCGAGGTTGATCAGCATGTGTGCCCAGATGCAGGGCGCAACTTGGCGTCCGGCCAAGATATAGACGATCGCAAGGAGAAAACCCAGGACGGCGGTCGCGGTCGCTGCGCCAATCGCAATTCGCCACTGCCTCGCGAACACGCCCCAGATGCCATGGGCGGCTCCGAATACGATCGCGGATAGCGCCGCCTGGCTAATTGCGGCCTGTCCGTGCTGCTCCGCCCAGTCCATCAAAAACTTGCGAAAATAGACTTCTTCGACGGTGCCGGTGACGATTGCGAAGAGAACCGCAACGAGCTTCATTGAATTAACCGTCAGCAAACTCTTGCGCACTAGGGGGAAAGCACGCGCGGTGTAACCGATATAGCCGCAGGTGATCGCGAACGAGCCCACCCATGCCGGCCAGTGCACAGCATCGAGCCCGTAAAGTCTGCCGATTAGACCGGGTGGCGAGAGTAGCAACGTCGACGTGAATGGCACCAGCTCGAGCCCAAGGATGACTAATAGGATGACCCAGGCACGCCGTTGCGAAGCCACGACCTAAGACCGTCGAGATCCAAAAACGAGCGGAAGACCAATACGGCTGAAGCGCCTTCCGGCTCTTCGCGCCACCGGCTTAGCAATCTCCGCCCGGCTTGGCCTTGGCTATTGCGCCGAACGCCACCCCCAGGGCGACGCCGATTGCAATTCCAATAGCGACATTGTGCATGGCCACGCCAAGCGCAACTCCAAGTGCGATACCGGCCGACAATGCAGCGCCACGGTTCATATTTTGCCCCCTTGTTGCGGGCAGCCTAAGAGGAACGTTTCATATCTGCAATTAATGTCTTGGATATCGCCCCACTCTGCCGGCAGTGGAAGCAGTCCTGATTGTGACACTTTTGCAACTCCGCTTCGAAATAGGCTTGTCGACAGGTGCTCGCATTGACAGTCGATATTGCCCGAGCATGTTGCTGCTGCACTGCAACAAACGCGGCGCTTTCATCGGGGGATAATAATGAAGATGTTTTGCGACCGACAGTTTAAGGCTGCTCTTCTTACGTCGGCGGCAATATTTGCGTTCCAGGCAGCAGCAGATCCTGCTTACGCCCAAGCTGCGAATACGAAAGCTGCACCTAGCGATCAAATCGTGATTACGGGCACGCGGCGCACCGACCGGACGGTGACAAACTCCCCCTCACCGGTTGACGTCATCAGCTCGGCGGAGATCAACAATCAGCCGACCGCGAACTTGCTGGACACTGTGAAGAACGTCGTTCCCTCGTTCTTCGTCCCTCAAAACACGATTTCAGACGCCTCCAGCTTCGTGAGGGCGCCATCGTTGCGCGGTCTTCCGGGTGACGAAGTGCTGGTGCAGATCAACGGAAAGCGCTTCAATCGCTCGGCCCTTGTGCAGGTTTATACCGGCGGCGACACCGGTCTTTCTTTTGGTTCGCAAGGTGCGGACATCTCGGCAATCCCCGCTATTGCAATCCGGAACCTCCAAGTGCTTCGCGATGGCGCAACGGCCCAATATGGTTCCGATGCGATCGCGGGTGTGATGAATTTCTCGTTGCGCAACGACCGCAACAGCGTCGAGCTTCAGGCGCGCTCCGGCCAATATTTTGATCACGGACACAATACGCAGACCGACGGCTGGAGCCAGCAAGTTGCGGCCAACGCCGGAGTCGGGATCGGAGCAACCGGCTTCATCGATCTCGCGGGCGAATATTACAGCGACGACGGCACCAGCCGAGGCGCAACGCGTCCGATTGCCGCGATCTTCGCCCAGCGAAACCCAACGCTCGCCAGCCTGTTGCCGAATTATCCGTATCCGGCGCAGCTCTGGGGATCGTCCCCGCAGCATGGCTGGAAGGCCATGCTCAACAGCGGTGTGGAAGTTACTCCGAACAGCCAGCTTTATTTGACGCTTCTCGGCGCCAACAATTTCGCGAACGAAAGCTTCAATTACCGGCCGAACATTCGCGCGACTGCGGCTGACGTCGCTGGCGGGACGCACACGCTGTCGCCAAATGGTGCGTTCGCGAACCCCTTCTACCTGACACCTTGCCCCGCGGGGAATGCGACCTGCCCGGCAGGCGGCTTCGTTGCCGACAACAATACCTTCTCTTACAGCTCGTGGTACCCTGCAGGCTTCACGCCGCGGTTCGTGGGCGTGACGAAGGAGCGTTGGGGAACTGTTGGGTACAAGGGCGGAGAAGCCGGCGGCTTCACGTGGGACCTCTCCGGCACGCTGGCAAAGAACACCCTGACCCTGTCGATGTATGACTCGCTTAGCCCGAGCTACGGTCCGCTATCGCAAACCAGCTTCCACTTTGGCCAGCTCAGCCAGAAGGAGAAGAACCTCAATGCCGATTTCACATATCCGCTGAATGTCGGCTTTTTCAGCCCCCTGACGTTAGCCTGGGGTGCCGAATATCGTCAGGAAACATACGGCCAGACGGCTGGCGATGTGCAGTCGTACGGTGCAGGGCCATATGCTGGCAATCAAGCACTCTACACGCTCGTCTCGCCGGGGGTTTACACCCCTACCCCCTACACCCAAGCGACCTGCCCAAGTTTTAGCGCCAGTGCTAATCCCGTTCCGCCGTCCTGCGTAATTCCGGGCCGCTCTCCTGGCGCGAGCGGATATGGCGGAACGAGTCCACAGGCGGCCGGAAGCTGGAGCCAGAAGAGCTGGGGCGTTTACGGCGATCTTGAAGCCGATATCACCCAAGCGCTCACGATGGGCGTTGCGGGCCGATACGAACACTACAACACGTTCGGTGGCAGCTTCGTCTACAAGGTCAACGCGCTCTACAAGGTGATCCCGGAGCTATCGCTCCGCGCGACGGTCGGAACTGGCTTTCACGCACCGTCACCCGGGCAGTCTCACGATGAAATCCTAACGACCAACTTCGTTGCCGGCGAACAGGTCCAGACGGGCACCTATCCCGTCGACAGCCCGATAGCGCAATATTACGGCGCGACGACTCTCAAGCCTGAGAAGTCGCGCAACTACGGCGCTGGCATCGTCCTTAAGCCGTTGCCGTCCCTCAATTTCACGATCGATGGCTATATCATCAAGGTGAAAGACCGGATCGGCATCTCGCAGAATTACGATGTTACGGCTGCCGATATCATCAAGCAGCCGGCGCTCGCGGCGGTTGGCGCAGGCGGGAACATCAACTTCTTCACCAACGGGTTCAATACGACGACCAAGGGTGTGGACGTTGTCGGAACGTGGCACCACGAGCTCTATGCCGGCAACCTGACGATGACGCTCGCCTACAATTACAACAAGTCGAAGGTGACGAGCTTCGTACCCGGCGTGATCAGCAGCGCACAGATCATCGACGTTGCGCACTTGGCGCCCAACCATCGTGCAACCCTTTCGGCGAACTGGGCTGCTGGGCCCTGGTCGTTCAATGCGCGTGAAAACTATTACAGCTGGTGGGAAGATGCGGTCGACTATCCAACGGTTGAGGACAACCGCGGAAATGTGCTTGCCGCGCAGAAGTTCGGCGCGAAGTTCACGACGGATTTGGACGTCAGCTATACATTCATGAACCGGCTGACGCTGACGCTCGGCGCCAACAACATCTTCAACACGCATCCGGACAAGATTGCCCAGTCGAGCTTCAATCCGATCTATGTGCTGACCAACAGCACGGCGGATGGCCAAATCTATCCGCGTCCTGGCGGCCCATTCGGGATCAACGGCGGCCTCTGGTATCTGCGGCTTCGCTATAAATATTGATCAACCTGCCGTTCAACTTCACAGGGGAGCTTCGGCTCCCCTTTTTTTGGTGAGGTATAGATGACGCATCGGCGGAATAGTCGCATTCTAAGCGCCATTGGCGCGCTCGCGCTCGCGTGGGCAACGGCAGCGCAAAGCGCCTCGCCCACGCCCGTAGGCGCAGAACATGGCATGGTGGTCAGTGCACACCGGCTTGCCTCCAAGGCTGGGGTGGATGTGCTGAAGGCCGGCGGGAACGCCGTGGATGCAGCGGTCGCCGTCGCCTATGCGCTAGCCGTCACGTTCCCGGAAGCCGGCAATTTGGGCGGCGGCGGATTCATGACGATCCGCTTTCACGATGGGCGCACCGCGTTCATTGATTTTCGCGAGAAAGCCCCGGGCGCGGCGACGTCCACAATGTACCAGGATGCCAACGGCAATCCCGTGCCGGAACGCAGCCGGCGCGGATACCTCGCTGCGGGAATTCCGGGTACCGTCTCGGGGTTGGAAGTTGCTCGCGCGCGCTTTGGAACGCGATCTCGAGCCGCACTGATGGCGAGTGCCATCCACTTGGCACGCGACGGTTTCGTGCTCGACCAGGGCGATGCCGACATGCTTGCGAACGCCGCGGAAGATTTCCGCAAGGACCCTCCGAGCGCCGCAATTTTCCTCAATCATGGACAGCCATGGAAGCCCGGTGAACGGCTGGTCCAGTCCGACCTTGGCCGCTCCCTCTCGCTGATCGCGGCCGGGGGGCCGAAGGCTTTCTACAAGGGATCAATAGCCGCGAAGATGGTCGCGGCGAGCAAGGCCGGCGGCGGCATCTTTTCCAAGAAGGATTTCGCCGATTACGAGGCGCGCGAGCTAAAGCCGCTCGAGTGCGATTATCGCGGTTATCATATCATTTCGGCGCCTCCGCCGAGTTCGGGTGGTGTCGTGCTGTGCGAGACGCTGAACATCCTCGAGGGTTACCCTATTGGGAAGCTTGGCTTTCGCTCGGCCGCGGGCACGCATTTGCTGGTCGAGGCGCTGAGGCGCGCTTACCACGACCGCAATCTTAACCTGGGCGACCCAAGCTTCGTTCATGTCGACACGGCCCACTTTGTCGATGAGGGCTATGCAGCGACGCTTCGCGCGGGCATCGATCCCAACCACGCAACGCCATCGTCCAGCTTACCAGCGCCCGGTCTTGGCAAAGAGGGCCGCAGCACCACCCATTTCTCGATCGTCGACAAAGACGGCAATGCGGTTTCGATGACGTATACACTGAACGATTGGTTCGGCGCTCGCATCACCGCCGCCGGCACCGGTATTCTGCTCAACGATGAAATGGACGATTTTTCGGCCAAACCCGGTGCTCCCAACATGTACGGACTCGTCGAAGGGCCAAACAACGCCGTCGCTCCCGGCAAGCGTCCGCTCTCGTCGATGACGCCGACGATCGTTACCAAGGACGGACAATTATCGATGGTTGTCGGAACGCCCGGTGGAAGCCGGATCCCGTCAGCAGTGATCGAGACGATCAGCAACATGATCGATTTTGACATGACCGTGACCGAAGCGGTGGACGCTCCCCGGATTCATCACCAGTGGCTTCCGGACGAAGTCGGCTACGAGCAATTCGGATTGAGCGCCGATACAATCGCCAAGCTGGAGGCAATGGGACACAAGGTTGTACCGATGCCGTACGGCAACCAGGTCGCTGCGATCCTGGTTGGCGCTCCGGCGATCGGTGCAAAGCCGCTTGGGCGCGATCGCTTGTACGGCTCCATTGACCCGCGGCTCAACGTCGGTGACGTCGAAGGCTATTGAGAAATGCCGCCGCTCACGCATCGGGTCGCGACGCTGGAGGACCTCGATGTCTTGCGCGAGGTCATGCGCCGGTCGATCGAGACTCTGCAGGATGCGTTTCTCACGCCAGAGCAGGTGCGGGCCAGTCACAAGGTGATGGGACTGGACACGCAGCTGGTGAACGATGGCACCTATTTGTTAGTTGAAAGTGAGGGCCGCATCGCGGGTTGTGGAGGCTGGAGTTGGCGCTCCACGCTTTACGGTGGTGACGTGAGCGTTGTTGCACGAGAGCCGCGCGCGCTGGATCCTGCGACCGAGCCGGCACGAATTCGCGCCATGTATACGGATCCGGACTTCGCGCGGCGCGGAGTTGGCAGGCTCGTGCTTCAATTGTGCGAAGCCGCAGCGCTCAAGTCGGGCTTTCGCTCGGCAACCCTTATGGCAACGATGGCGGGTATACCGCTCTACACCAAATGCGGATATGTCCAGGTTCAACCCGAGGAAGCACTCGTCGACGGTGTCGTTGTGCCACTTGTCCGAATGGAAAAGCGCTTGAGCTGACATAGGGGCGCCGTTCTTAGCATGGACTTTATCATCAAGTCGGTCGGATGCAGCGGATAGCGCTCCTTCTGTACGTCCTGGCGATGATCGCGGTTATCGTCGGCATGGATGTCGCATTCTTTCGGAACCGGTTCGGCGAGCGGTTGATCGCAAACATCGCAATGGTCCTGGTTTTCGGCGTCTTTTATTGGAAATTTCTGCGGCAGACGTAGACACGGTCACTAGGGCTACGCTTCGACTTTCTTCATTCGAAGGAGGCTTATGCTCTCCCGTTCGGCGATTGAGTGCCAAGCGAGCCAGCCTTTTCTGACTTATGGCGCTCGTCTGCACCCCGGACCGATGCACTCGAGGGTGACGTAGTTGTCGGACACGACACGCCACGCGCCGGATCCCTTGGACCAATGGGCGAAGTAATCGCCCTGCGGCGTGGCTGCTCCACTGTCGGTTTGGGAAGGGCATTTCCAGGTACCGATCTCGGAAGCTCTCAA
>DASZBO010000028.1:0-7830 GCA_035944075.1 Sphingomicrobium sp. | reverse complement strand
CAGCAATGCCGAGGTTCCGGTCGCCATCATCGGGGCGGAGCTGGACCATGTGGTCCCTCGGGAACGGACCAGCGCCCTGAGGCAAAAAGTCAAGAATCTGGTGTTCGATCGAACCATCGAGCGGGCCGGGCATAACGATATTTATGCACGCTCCGATTTTCACGAAGCTATGCACGAGGCGCTGGCGCAACTCGGCCGCTGAGAGGTGGCCTCTTGCGGCTGCTCCTGCGTCCATCCATATTCTTGATTAGAAACGAGCAATCGCTTCGATGGATACGTTAACCCACTCGCAGAGTTGATTGTGTCATAAAGCGGGCTAGCATGCCCCAGGACAAACGGTCGTTAGCGGCCGGGATATAAGGACAGGAATGACCAAGCTTTCAGGCGGCGACAGCAAGAGTACCCTCTACTGCTCGTTCTGCGGCAAGTCGCAGCACGAGGTCAGAAAGCTGATCGCCGGGCCAACCGTGTTCATCTGCGATGAGTGCGTCGAACTGTGCAACGACATCATCCGCGAGGAGTCGAAGTCGGCTCTCGTGAAGACACGGGATGGGGTCCCGACTCCATCAGAAATATGCAAGGTGCTCGACGATTATGTGATCGGGCAGGACCGCGCAAAACGCGTCCTCTCGGTCGCAGTGCACAATCATTACAAGCGGCTGGCGCACGGAGCGAAGGCCGGTAACGAAGTCGAACTCGCCAAGTCGAACATCCTGCTGATCGGCCCAACTGGCTGCGGCAAGACTCTTCTGGCGCAAACGCTGGCGCGGATCCTCGATGTTCCCTTTACCATGGCCGATGCGACGACGCTCACCGAGGCGGGCTATGTCGGCGAAGATGTCGAAAACATCATCCTGAAGCTGCTTCAGGCGTCGGATTACAATGTCGAGAAGGCGCAGCGCGGCATCGTCTACATCGATGAGATCGACAAGATCAGCCGCAAGTCGGACAACCCTTCGATCACCCGCGACGTTTCGGGCGAAGGCGTCCAGCAGGCACTCTTGAAGCTGATGGAAGGAACGACCGCTTCGGTTCCGCCGCAGGGCGGTCGCAAGCATCCGCAGCAGGAGTTTCTTCAGGTCGATACGACCAATATCCTGTTCATCTGCGGCGGTGCGTTCGCGGGTCTGGAAAAAATCATCTCTGACCGGATGCAGGGTAAATCGATGGGCTTTGGCGCCCACGTCGCTGCGCCAGACGAGCGCAAGACAGGTCAGATCCTAAAGCATTGTGAGCCTGAGGATCTCCTGAAGTTCGGCCTTATCCCGGAGTTCGTCGGCCGCTTGCCGGTGATCGCGACGCTCGAAGACCTCGACGAGGTCGCGCTCGTCAAAATCCTGGTCGAGCCGAAGAATGCTCTCGTCAAACAGTATGCCAAGCTGTTCGACATGGAAGAGGTCCAACTCGAGTTTACCGATGACGCGCTTCATTCAGTCGCGAAGAAGGCCATCGATCGCAAGACCGGCGCGCGCGGGCTGCGCTCGATCCTCGAGGGTATTCTGCTCGACACCATGTTCGACCTGCCTTCGATGGACGGCGTCGATGAAGTCCACGTTGACAAGGATGTCGTCGAGGGGCGCAAGGAGCCGGTTCGGGTCTATGCGGCCAAGGACAAGGCTGACGACGCCGCCTGAGCGGCCCAACCGCTTAAATCGGGCTAACCAACCAGGGGATCGCTGCTGAGCAGAGCGCCTACAGGCCTCGCACGGCAGCAAGGAGCTGGGTGCCGAAACGCTCCATCAGGTGCGCGTCGCGGCCATAATGGTCCGGCATGAACTGGACGCCGTCCGCCGTTGGCTGGGCAGTGAGGTAGGTCATGTAAACCGGGATCGGCTCTGGCAAATTCGCGTGTTCCTCGACCTTAGGGTTCTTTCCCTGCGGGACGACGCCGTCAAACAGGAATCTCGCGACGCGCTTATAGTCTTCGAGCCGGACGCAGCCGTTGCTGATCCATAGCTCGTTCTTGGTGAAATGATCCTTCTCCGGCGAATCGTGGAGATAGATTCCGAAATAGTTCGGCAACATGAATTTCATCATGCCCATCGAGTTCGCCGGGCTTGGCAAGCGGCGAAGGCGAACGTCCTGCGTTCCGTCCACCACCGCCTGCCAGTCGACGGCATGCGGATCGATGAGTTGCGCATCGTCACTGTAATCGGTGAGGACCTGGTATTCGCGGTCGGTCAGATATTTTACGCCCTGGGCGACCACGCGCGGTCCAACAAGGCTTCGCACCAGCTCTGGAGGGACGTTCCAATAGGGATTTACGTCCGCATAGCGAATGTACGCAGCCATCATGGGAGTGGCCGTCTCGGCCTTGCCAACCACGACCTTCATTTCGTCTACCTTGCGGCCGTTCAGCCACATGGAAAGGCGCGCATCCCCGGCATCAACGATAAGATATTTGTGCTGCTCTTCGGGTGCCGGAAGGCGTCGGGCTCGCTCCAGGTTAATGAGAATAATCTGCTCGTAGTATTGTGCGCCGCGGTTCAACGCCTCGATGGTGCCGGCGCCGGCTATCCCATCGGGCTTGATTGCATGAACCGCCTGGAATGCCTTCACCTGTGCGGCGAGTGCAGCATCATACTTCTCCCCTTGCGGGAGACCGAGGCGCTGACGAAGAGCAGCCACGCGTTCGCCCGACATGCCGGTCTTGAGCGCCGGCCCCTCCGGGACCGGAACCTGCGGCAAGTCGCCCCATCGCTGCTGATATTTCACGAGCCCGCGGCGGAGCTGTGTGTAGATGGGATTGACGGAGGTGAAAAAATCCACCGGCGCGCCGCTCCAAGCAGCGAACGTCATGTCGCCAGGGGCATCGCCATCGTGAACGGCTTTGGGTACGAGCGCTTCATCGATGTAGATCATGTCGACGCCCTGCTCGATCGCCGGCGGCAGATCGATGGGCTCGAGCGCTGCGGCCTTGCCCTGTTCCGCAGCTGGGGACTGCCAGCCCTGGCCTTGCGGGGCGGGACGCGCCATCCATGGTTCTTCCACCGCTGCCTGCGGCGCAGGGGCGACCCTCGGCGGGACGACCGGCTGAACAGGCAGAGGGGCAGGGGCCGCGAACTGCGCAACGGCGGCGGCGGGGATCGTCAGCATGCTGAGCGCGAATAAGGTTTGGAGTTTTCTCACGACTCTAACCTTAAGCAGCCAAACTGAACGATTACAGAATCAACGGCGGCTTCGGTCGCAATTTACTCACCCTCTAGCGGAAGCGTATCTCGCTCCGCGATCGGCGCTCCCAGTTTACGGGCCGCTTCCTGAACCTCCTCGTCGGTCGGTGGCGGCGGTAATTCCTGGCCGGGCGCGAGGGCGTCGTCGGGAATGCCCGGCCCCGTCCCGGCGATAGTTTCGTTTAGGGCGCTTTCGTTCGGGCCGTTGCTGATCTTCTCGCGGTCTTCGATCATGAGGCGTCTCCCTCTCATCGAAAAAGCGAGCGGACTCGCTTCAATGTTCCCAGCGTTTGTTGCACGGGGGGAAGCAGCCGCCCATATACCCTGCATGACTCGATCCCTACCCATTCTGCCGCTTCGTGACATCGTTGTCTTTCCGCACCGGATCGTTCCGCTCTTTGTGGGTCGCGAGAAGTCGGTTGCGGCGCTCGAAGCGGCGATGGGCGCAGACAAAGAGCTGTTCCTCGTTGCGCAGCTCGATCCGGGCGAGGATGAGCCTGATCGCGACGCACTGTACGACCTCGGCGTCGTCGCGACGGCAATGCAACTCTTGAAGCTTCCCGACGGTACGGTCCGAGTTCTCGTGGAAGGGGTCCGGCGCGCCCGACTCGTTAACCTCGTGTCATGCGACGGCTACACGGCGGCAGAGATCGAGCCGGTCGAGGAAGAAGGAACCGGTGGCGCGGAAGCGCAGGCGCTGATGCGCTCGGTTATCGACCAGTTCGAGAATTACGCCAAACTCAACAAGCGCCTTCCACCGGAAACCGGCATTCAGCTTTCAGAGATTGACGATCCCTCGACACTCGCGGACGCCGTCGCTTCCAATCTTTCGATCAAGGTCGCAGACAAGCAGGCCCTGCTTGGAGAGCTTAATCCTGCGCGACGGCTCGAGATGGTATTCGCCTTCATGGAAGGGGAGCTTGGCGTCCTTCAGGTCGAAAAAAAGATCCGCAGCCGGGTCAAGCGCCAGATGGAGAAGACCCAGCGCGAATATTATCTCAATGAACAGCTGAAGGCGATCCAGCGCGAGCTCGGCAACGAGGGCGAGGAAGGCGGCGACGAGCTGCAGGAACTTGCCGAGAAAATCCGCAAGACCCGGCTTTCGAAGGAGGCGCGGACCCGCGCGAATGCCGAGCTCAAGAAGCTTCGGGCTATGGCGCCGATGTCGGCGGAAGCGACGGTTGCACGCAACTATCTCGACGTTCTGCTCGGCCTGCCATGGGGCAAGAAATCCAAGCTAAAGAAGGACATCGCCGAAGCACAACGGGTTCTCGACCAGGATCACTATGGGCTTGAGAAGGTCAAGGACCGCATCGTCGAGTATCTCGCGGTGCAGGCGCGTACGAACAAGCTCAAAGGACCGATTCTGTGTCTCGTCGGGCCGCCCGGTGTCGGAAAGACTTCGCTCGGTCGCTCCATTGCGCGGGCAACTGGCCGCGATTTCGTCCGGCAGTCCCTCGGCGGGGTTCGCGACGAGGCCGAAATTCGCGGGCACCGGCGGACCTACATTGGTTCGCTTCCCGGCAAGATTATCTCGAATATCAAGAAAGCTGGCACTTCCAACCCGCTCTTCCTGCTCGACGAGATCGACAAGCTTGGACAGGATTTCCGCGGCGACCCGTCGTCGGCGCTGCTCGAGGTGCTTGATCCGGAACAGAACAACAAGTTCCAGGATCATTATCTCGAGCTCGATTACGACCTTTCGGACGTGATGTTCGTAACAACGGCGAACTCGCTCGACATGCCGCAGCCGCTCCTTGACCGGATGGAGATCATCCGGCTCGAAGGTTACACGGAAGACGAGAAAGTGGAGATCGCCAAGCGTCACCTCATCCCAAAGCAAATGGATGCTCATGGGTTGAAAGACGACGAGTTGACCTTTTCCGATGGCGCCTTGCTGACGATCATCCGTCATTACACTCGCGAGGCTGGCGTTCGGACTCTCGAACGCGAGCTTGCCAAGGTGGCGCGAAAGTCGCTTCGGCAAATCCTTGAGAACAAGACGGCACGGGTGGAGCTAACCCCCGAGAACGTCGGCGATTTCCTCGGGGTTCGGAAGTTCCGCTACGGAATGGGCGAGGAAGAGGATCAGATCGGCGCCGTCACGGGTCTTGCGTGGACCGAGGTCGGCGGCGAATTGCTGACGATCGAGGCGGTAACCGTACCGGGCAAGGGCCAGATCAAGACTACCGGCAAGCTCGGCGAGGTCATGCAGGAGTCGATCCAGGCCGCGATGAGCTTCGTCAAGGCAAGAGCGCCGGCCTATGGGGTGAAGCCCTCCATCTTCGCGCGCAAGGACATCCACGTCCATCTTCCCGAGGGAGCCGTTCCCAAAGACGGTCCGTCGGCCGGCATCGGAATGGTGACTGCGATGATTTCTACCCTGACCGGTGTCGCTGTGCACCGCGATGTGGCGATGACCGGCGAGGTTACGCTCCGTGGACGCGTGCTTCCCATCGGTGGTCTTAAGGAAAAACTCCTCGCTGCCCTTCGCGGCGGAATCCGGACAGTGCTCATTCCAGCCGAGAACGAGAAGGATCTCGTCGAGCTTCCCTTGACCGTCAAGGAAGGCCTCGAGATCGTGCCGGTCGATCATGTCGACCAAGTGCTGGTCCGCGCGCTAGTCGCACCACTGCAACCGATCGAATGGACCGACGATGACGAGCATGCGGCGGAGCCACCCGTCCATGCTCCTTCGTCCGAAACCGGTACAACAGTTCGTCACTAGGCTGGACAGGCGCCTCAAGTCTTGCATTAAAGGTTATTGTTCCGTGCGTGCGAGTCTTGCCGACGGAGAGGGAGAGGTCGCGGCATGAACAAGCAGGAACTGATTGGTCATGTCGCTGACCGTTCGGGGTTGAGCCGCAGTGATTCGATGCGCGCCGTCGAGACCATGCTCGAAATCATTACATCGACGCTGAAGCGAGGCGACGAGGTACGCCTGGTCGGATTCGGTAATTTTTCGGTGACCCGGCGCAAGGCGTCGGTCGGACGCAATCCGCGCACGGGCGAGCCGATGCAGATCAAGGCCGTTTCGCAGCCGAAGTTCCGGCCGGGCAAGGTCCTGAAGGACGCGGTTCAATAGCTGGACAGGCGTAATCGCCGCACTATATGCCCCGCTTCCGCACCGGGCGGGCGCGTAGCTCAGTGGTAGAGCACACCCTTCACACGGGTGGGGTCGTAGGTTCAAACCCTACCGCGCCCACCATCGGCAATCCATAACTGAGGGGTCGCCGGCGCTCCGGCGTTTCTCCGCCTAAACCTCGAGATAGGCCGGTTGGAAACTTGCGACACGGCGCATCTCGGGCCAGTCGACGAACTCGATCTCGCGGCCGCGGCGCTTAATCAGACCCTGCCGTTCCATGTCGGCAAGGACGCGATTGACGTTGACCGAGGTTTGCCCGGTAATGTCGGCAATCTGCTGCTGCGTGAATGGATTAACCATCTTGTCTTCATCGGCGCGCATCCGCGCGGCCGTCTCGCACAAGAGGTGCGCAACTCGCGCCGTTGAATCGCGGCGGCCACAATTGACCAGCCATTCGTAGCCGATCGCCTCGCTTCTTTGCAGAAGCCGCAGGAAGAAACGTTGCATCGCCGGATAAGAGTCCATCAACGCATTGAAGTCCTTCGATTTCGCAAGCATGATTTCGCTTCGCACGACCGCCTGGATCCCGTCGTGCGCCGGTCCGGCGTGCGGCAGGATCCCTTCACCAGGGAAGCGCAAGGCAACAATCTGGCGTCGGCCCGACGAGTCGCTCTTGAATTTGGCAAGAATGCCCGATTGGACGAAAATAACTTCGTCGCGTGGTGCTCCGGGCTCACGGAACGGGCGCCTTGGATCGATCTCGATCATCCGGTGCGGCATTTGTTCGAGGAGTTCGGCTAGCGAAGGCTCAAGTCCGGTCAAGACCAAGGTCTCGATAAGAGACAGGCTTTCATTTTGCGACCGTGTTCGGCGAGTCGTCATATTTGTCTTTCGTTCGAAAGACGATGCGCTCGCGTAACGGCACGGACAAGTTACTTATCGATAAGTGGGTCATCCGCATCGATCAGTGAAACCGGCTGGCTAAATCCGTCGCCAACCGGTGAAGTTGCTCGGTGTCGAGCTTCACGGCCGAATCGAGCCTTGGCACGCCGGGCCATCCGAAATCCGGGAACTCCATTCCCTGCCACATCCTTGGCTCGGAATAGCGGGGGATCACATGGAAATGCACGTTGGGGTCGACCATCATCAGCATCAGGTAATTGAGGCGCTCGAACCGGGTGAAGAGCGACAAGGATCTTTCTATGGAGCGCACCGCGTCCGCCTGCTCGGCAAATGCTTCACTGGAAAGCTCGGCATAAGACGTCGCATTGCTTTTCGCCGCGAGCACCAAGCTGCCGAGCGTTACCTGCGCCGGTCGCAGCAGGATAAGCCAATGCTCAAATTCCCTGAGCAAAGTCGCGGGATAGCCGAACTTTTCGATCGTCGGATTCATCGCTCTCCGCTCAACTTGCGTTCGAACCGTTCCCACCCTAAGTGGCCCCCGCGCCAAAGGAAACCACTGGAGAGGGTGGGGCCCGCGGCGTTCCTATGGCGGTCGTAGCTCAGCTGGTTAGAGCATCGGTTTGTGGTACCGAGGGTCGGGGGTTCAAGTCCCCTCGATCGCCCCATCATTCC
>DASZBO010000027.1:0-2220 GCA_035944075.1 Sphingomicrobium sp. | reverse complement strand
ACACGCGCGGCGGCATCCACGATGTCCTGCTGTTCGGGGGTCAGGCCCATCGGAACGGCATAGCGAGAACAACGCCGGAAGGGGAGGCCTTCCGCCCGTCGCCGCTTCTAAACAAGCCGCTTCAGAGAATGCGGTCTTAGGCGCGAAAACCGCAGTTGACACACTGCAGACATTGCCGAGGCCGGTGTCAGCTTACAGGGGCGGTCGACCAGTGTTAGTGAGCGGCAGCCGATATGGCATGGCCTCGAAATCTGCTGTCGGAGTGTGGTCCGGCCTGGCGGTGGGTTGCGCGATTTGCAGGCCCCAACACGGCCCGGGATTTGACGATGAAAGACCTCATCCGAGCCATTCCTGACCCTCAGATCGTGCTCGCCATGGCACCCGAAGAGCTTGCGGAAAAGTTGCTCTTCCTGCTGAAGCTTCGGCTCGCCAGCGCCCAGCCCAGGAAGACCGACTTCCATCTGCCCAATCTCATCGGCGAGCTGCAGGATGTGCTCAATTCACCAACCTACGGGGCGAAGGGTCCGGTGGTCGCCCAGGCAGCTGCTGAAGCGTTCGCCTGGCTTCAGGGACAGGCGCTTATCGTCCCAAAGCCTGGGGAGGCCTACTACGGTCACTTCGTGATCTCGCGCCGCGCCGAGGCGATGACCGACGAAGCCGATTTCGCGCGCTATCGTTTGGGAATTTCTCTTCCGCGAGACTTGTTGCATCCATCGATCGCGGAACGTGTCTGGACCTCGTTCACGCGAGGCGAATATGACATCGCGGTTTTGCAGGCGATGCGACAGGTCGAAATCGAGGTGCGGGAGGCTAGCGGCCTTTCGGATCTTCTGGGCATGAAGCTCATGCGGGAAGCCTTTCGGCCCAACGAAGAAAAGTCCGGCAAGGTCGGAAAGCTCACGGCTAAAGAGCGCGACGGTGGCGAACAGGACGCAATGATGCAGCTTTTCGCCGGTGCCATCGGCGCGCTCAAGAACCCTCCGGTTCACCGTGCGGTCCGCTACGAAAGCCCGGCCGAAGCTGCAGCCATTGTCATCTTTGCCAGCGAGCTTTTGCGCATCGTGGACGACCGGAAGGTCTTTAACGAGCTAACTTCCTAAGCAATGCGGCGTCGGACCCTTTGCGAGACAGACTTGAGCGTGAACACCTTATTCCCACCTCAAGCGAATGAGCGTTCGTGACTCATTGCTGACCCTTTGAACGCGTGTTTGCTGGCACTGAGCGACGCCAACATGGGTGAATGATGGATTGGGTGTCTTTAGTTGCTGCTGGGGTGTCTGCTGCCTCAGGACTCGCCGTCGCCATTTTCACGTGGCGGCTGTTCGTGGTGGGGCGCGACCAACACCGTGCAGTGATGGAGTCAAATTCCATTTCACGCGACACCGCTCGTCGGCAGCTTCGCGCCTACGTCGGGTGTGTGGGGGCGGAGGCCCACGGCATCGACGGTTCTGCCGCCCTGCAGATCACGATCAAGTTTCGTAATGCAGGCCAGACCCCGGCCCACGGGCTGAGCGCGAAGGGCGGATGTAGAATGTTCCAGTATCCCGGGCCCACCACGTTCAATGAAGTATCAGATCATATCCACGCGCCCTCAACACTCGTACCCGGAGGCGAGACCCTGAAGACCGAAACGGCGCCGATAACCGCAGTCCAGAAGCGAGACCTCTTTGCCGGCAAATACGCGCTCTATGCATATGGCCAAGCGACCTACACGGACGTCTTCGGCGAGCAGCATGTAACCCACTACCGCATGCTCCTGGGCGGGCGGCAGAAGCTACGAACACAACGCAAGGGGGACGAGGTTGTCGGCCTACTTGCCCACACCGAAGAGGGCAATGAGTCAAACTAGGCCCAGGCCAATTGCCGGCCGCGAAGGTTCCACTTTCCGACCTGATCCCAACTTCCGCATCTGGCGCTAAGCGGGCGTTGGAAGGCTGAAAATTCGCGAAGTCCGGCCGCCGAATCCTAGGCGAGCCGCGCGTTCACGCGGCTTTGTTCGCCTGGAAGTGGGTGCCCCAGGGCTGCCCCGAGAGGAAATCTAACCTATCCGCCAGGCGTCGATTTCCGCTAACCCTTTGATTTCGCTGGCGCACCCGACACGATTCGAACGTGTGACCTTTGCCTTCGGAGGGCAACGCTCTATCCAGCTGAGCTACGGGTGCGTTCCGGCGGAGCGTGTCTCTAGCCGAAAGGCGGCCGGCTCGCAAACCATCCCTCCCT
>DASZBO010000026.1:0-27049 GCA_035944075.1 Sphingomicrobium sp. | reverse complement strand
CGGTGGCTTTTTGATACATAGGCGCATGGCCGCGCCACACCACCCCTCTCACGCCACGCTCAATCCCGCGCCCGAACCTCCTGCGGTCTCGGCAGCGATGGCGCGCGCGCATCAGAAATACTGGCGCTTCAATCTCGCTCTGATCGCGACGTTGATGACGGTGGGCTTCATGGTGTCGTTCGTTTTGCCGCTGGTGGCGCCGGCGTTGGATCAGGTGCGCTTCGGCGGCTTCCGCTTGCCGTTCTACTTTGGTGCGCAAGGGGCGATTCTGATCTACGTCGCGTTGATCGTCGTTTATATCGTGCTGATGCAGCGCGCCGATCGCCGTCTGCAACGTGCTTTCGATGCCGATGCCGATGCGAGTGCCACCAGTGCCAGTGCCGATTCCGGCGCGCCCACTGCGCGCGGAAACTGAGCCGATGACGCTCACACACCGGCTGATCCGCTCATACGCGCTTTATACGCTCGGCTTCCTGCTATTCATCTACGTGATGTGGCGCATCGAGCGCACCACCGGCCCGGGCGTATGGATCGGCTATGTGTTCCTGTTCGTGCCGATCGCGGTGTATGCGGTGATCGGCTTGCTGTCGCGCACGTCCGACCTCGTCGAATATTACGTAGCGGGGCGGCGCGTGCCGTCCGCCTTCAACGGCATGGCGACCGCGGCCGACTGGTTGTCCGCTGCATCGTTTATCGGTCTCGCCGGTTCGATCTATACGACCGGATATGACGGGCTGGCGTACCTGATGGGCTGGACCGGCGGCTATTGCCTCGTCGCGTTCCTGCTCGCGCCATACGTGCGCAAGCTCGCGCGCTACACGATTCCCGACTTTCTCGGCACGCGCTTTTCGAGCAACGCGGTGCGTGGACTCGCTGCGTTAGCGGCGATCCTGTGCTCGTTCGTCTATCTGGTCGCGCAGATTCAGGGTGTTGGTCTGATTGCGACGCGTTTTATTGGTGTGGACTTCGCGGTCGGCATTTTCTGCGGACTCGCGGGCATTCTCGTGTGCTCGTTTCTGGGCGGCATGCGGGCCGTGACGTGGACTCAGGTCGCGCAATACATCATCCTGATCGCGGCAATTCTGATTCCCGTGTCGATGATCGCGCATAAGGATGGCCTCGGCTGGGTGCCGCAGTTCAACTACGGCCGTTTGATGGAGCGCGTCGAAGGTCTGGAGAAGCAGGTGCGCGAGGCGCCGCTCGAGCAAACCGTGCGCGATGACTATCGGCGGCGCGCCGCGCTGACGCAGATGCGGCTCGACACGTTGCCGCAATCGTTCGTCGACGAGAAGCTGCGCCTCACGCAGGAAGTCGCGGACTTGCGTCGCCACAACGGCCCGCTGCGCGATATCAAGGAGCGGGAAAGGGAGCTGGAACAGTTTCCACGCGATGCCGCCGCCGCGCAGATCGTCTGGACCCAACGTCGCGACGAGATGCTGATGCGCGCGGCCGCGCCGGTGCCGATGCACGAACCGTTTCCCGTCACGAGCGAAGAAGACCGGCGCACGCATGAGCGCAATTTCCTGTCGCTGCTGCTGTGCCTGTCGCTTGGCACTGCGAGCCTGCCGCACATCCTGACGCGCTACAACACGACGACTTCGGTGGCGTCCGCGCGACGTTCCGTCGGCTGGACGCTGTTCTTCGTCGCGCTGTTCTATCTGACGGTGCCCGTGCTGGCCGTGCTGATCAAGTACGAGATGTTGACCAACCTGGTCGGCCATCACTTTGCCGATTTGCCGCAGTGGCTCACGCAGTGGCGCAAGGTCGAGCCGAGTCTGATCAGCCTTGCTGATACGAATGGCGACGGTATCGTGCGCTGGAGCGAAATCCAGATGCAGCCGGATATGGTCGTGCTCGCCGCGCCCGAGATCGCGGGGCTGCCGTATGTGATGTCCGGGCTGATTGCGGCGGGCGCGCTGGCCGCGGCGCTTTCGACCGCGGATGGTTTGCTGCTGACGATCGCCAACGCGTTATCGCACGACGTCTACTACCACATGGTCGATCCGACGGCATCGAGCCAGCGGCGCGTGACGATCTCGAAGATTCTGCTGCTGGGGGTGGCGTTGTTCGCGTCGTATGTGGCGTCGCTCAATACGGGGAATATTCTGTTTCTGGTGGGCGCGGCGTTTTCGCTGGCGGCGTCGAGCCTGTTTCCGGTGCTGGTGCTGGGCGTCTTCTGGAAGCGCACGACCCGGCTTGGGGCCGTGGCGGGCATGGTGGCGGGGCTGGTGGTGTGCATTTACTACATCGTGTCGACGTATCCGTTCTTCACGCAGATGACGGGCTTTGCCGGCGCGCGGTGGTTTGGGATCGAACCGATCAGCTCAGGGGTGTTCGGCGTGCCGGCGGGGTTTCTGGTGGCGATCGGGGTGAGTCTGGTCGACCGGAAACCAGATGCTTATACGAGGGCGTTGGTGGACTACATCCGGCATCCTTAGGTGGGTTTGCGCATGGGTCTGGCGCAGGGCGCGAAGTTTGCTATAATTCGGCTCCCCGCCGGAGAGATGGATGAGCGGTTTAAGTCGCACGCCTGGAAAGCGTGTATAGGTTAATAACCTATCCGGGGTTCGAATCCCCGTCTCTCCGCCACGGAACCCTTATTCCATAAGGCTTTGCCGATTCGGCCTGTCCAAAAATTCACCTGCATTCACCCGGATTTACCCAACTTTGGGCAGCTTTTGGACAGCATCTGCAGAGCCGAATTTCTCCACTGCTTTACCCCCTGCATCTACATCCGCACTCGGCATCCACCGCGCGTAAATCCGTGCTGTGATGACCCACGAGCTATGACCCATTTGTTTCGCTACCCACATCGGCGGCTCACCCGCCGACAGCATCATCGATGCGTAGGTATGGCGCGTCTGGTAAGGCTTCCGGTAAGCAACCTTCGCTTTCTTGACTGCGCGGACCCATGCCGTTCTAACCGGGTTTTTGCCGCGCCACGGTCGGCCTGTTCGGGGATTAAGAAATATCTCGCCATCGGCCAGCAACGTAAGCGGCTTCTGTGCCTCAAGCGCTTCGAGCGCGGGCGCAAGCAGCTTCACCTCGCGGCGTCCGGCCTTCGTCTTCGTGTCCTCGGGTGCCTTGGCAGTCGTCGTCCACGATCTGGAGACGCGGATCACGCCACGGACCCAGTCGACATCGCTCCAGCGCACTGCGGTGAATTCGGAGGTGCGCAGGCCGGTCCAGAACGCGAACTTGAACATGTTGCGCTCTGCCAGCTCCCCGCATCCTTCCAGAATCAGTTCCCGCTCCTCGGCGCTAAAGGGATCGACATCGTCATCCTCTTTCGGCGCTTCAGGGATTTTGTACGTCCAGCCGAACAGCGGGTTGACCGTGATCAACTCATCATTGACCGCGTCATCCAGCGAGGCTCGTAACACGCTCTGCCGGTTCGAAAGGGTCTTGTTCGTACAGGTCATCTTGTCGAGCTCGTCGCGAATGTGCTTGCGTTTGAGATCCGAAAGCATCTCCTTCCCGAGCCGCTCGATCCACATATTGACCGTCATCCGGTAGCCGTCATAGGTGCTGGGCTTGACGTGCTTGCGTTTTCGCTCAAGCCACTTTTCGAGATAGATGCCAAACGTCTCGACGTCGCCCGGCTGATCTGCAAAATGCGCAGCCCGTTTTGAGTTCGGGAACGACTCCCGATAAACGAACGTGCCATCATCGATCGCCTGCAAAACTGCGTGCCGAAAGCGCTCCGCCTTCTTCAGGTTGGCAGGCGTGGGCTCCCACCGGATGCGCTCGCGACAGCGCTCCTTCTTGTAGTAGAAGGAGATTTCGATCGAGTTCGCACTGGCGCGCTTGACGCCAGATCCGTCTCTACCCATTTCTCATACTCCTCAATATTTATCAGGATGTGACGGTCTGGAGCCTTGCGCCATATGGACGCCGGCCATTTTTCGTCCTGGATCTTCCGCCGTATCGCCGCTTCCGTGTAACCGGATTCCGAGGCGAATTTTCCTATCGTAACCCACCGAATCATCCCGCCCTCCCAAGCCACGCCTTGCGCGTCAGTGCTATTACCCGTTGTGCAGCAGCTTCCATCACGGGCGCCACTCCACAAGCTCGGTTCTGTAACCGAGCATTAGCGGATGTTTTGGATCGCCGTCCTTAGTGAAGCCAAACGTCATAACAGGCTTTCCGGTACAGAACAGGCGCGTAGTCACGATGTCGAACTGCTCACGCAACGCTTTTGGCACCTTCTTTCGGTTACCCCAGCACGGCACAAGGATGTCCGCCATGTCCATGATGTCGGTGAGATGGGACGCGTTAAGTGGTCCAACCGGATCTTCTGCGCCGACGAGATCCGTTACGTCTGTAGCGCGGTATGCAAATACGTTTCCGACCACGAATCCAAGGCCTTGATTGCGTCGCGTAAAGCCTTTCCACTTCATGACGGTCTGGTCGTCTATCGTCGCATCGGCCGTCGACGGGTTGACCCCAAAGTAGGCGATAACGAGATCGCCGCCGATGTCATTAATGGGCATCCGATCGAGGCGATATCGGTATTGTCCGCACTCGCTAATGATTGCGCTCACGTCTTCACCTCAGCTTGCGCAATAGCAGCGCGGAGTTTTTCGACTTCTTCAGGGTTCGATTGGCGCCAGTCGTGCCAGCTCGCATCGGTGAGTTTCCAGTTGATCCAGTCTGGGTGATCCGGCTTGGCGGCGAACGGCTCTTTGCCGTCGTAGCAGCACTGGCACTTTTGCTCCCACCCGAATAGGTGATCGCCGCAGAAGTAAAGTCCACAGCCCTCTTCGCCGCCGTACGGTTCTGCGCCGCACACATGGGAAAGCCCGCGGTCAATCTTTGCGTTGCAATCCGGGTGGTCACAGGTGGCCGGCACGCCGTAACCGATGTCGCGATTCCAGTTGCTATCGAATCCGATGCTCCAGCCCATTACGCACCTCCTGACAGGCGCTCTATAACCGCCTGCAGTCGATCCCATCGAGGCTTGTCGTATTCGCTACACGCATCTCGCGACGAGCCAAGATAGGTCTTCTCGGCTTCGAGATCGGCGATCATCTTCGCGGAAACATCAGTCAGCGCCACCTCTGTCTGTGCTGGTGGGGCGGCGTAGAGTGGGTTAAGCAAGCTGGTTGCGATATAGGGCGGCGGGAAAAATGCAATGGCCTTATGAATATTCCGGTCTGTGCCAATGTCGTTCCACCAATAGGCCACCGGCTCCGCTTGCGCCACCTTTTCGGTGGTGAGTGCGATAGACCGCGCATAGTTGCGCTCGGCTTCTTCCCGCAATCCTAGATTGTGCCAGTACTCACTTTCGGCTTCCTGCATCAGGCTCCATGCGCTGTCATCGGCGCGTAGCAGCTCACGCAATGCATCCTCTTTCCAGCCGGTCGCATATTCGCCGGTGGCGCCAATCGAATATTCGTAGGTGCAGTCATCAAGCCCCGTCTCGGCGTCAATTCCGAGAATGATCGCGAGCGCTTCTGCGCGACCCTGGGCGCGAGCTTCCAGCACGTCGGTCGGCACGGGCACTTTCGCTTCCCGCTCCCCAATCGCCCCATTTGCGGCGAATAGTGCGGCGCAAGCGTTCCACGCAGATCGCGCCCATGAATCCGCAAGCGACGTGAAGTCGGTACGCCGCGAACGCTCCTGCCTTAACCACGCGTCGTATGCTGCTGGCGTCGCCACATTGGCGTCGTCCTCACCGCTCGGCGAAGTGTGATTTGTCGTGTTCATTTGCTGTCCTTTGCGCCGGCTGCGTTCTCGATAAACTCGTCTGCGACCAGCGCGAACTGCTCTTGAAGGTAGTCAGAGGTTTGCTCGTTGATCTTGAACGTTGCCCGAATAACTTTGACGCGGGATTGGCGGTCATACGTCATTCCCATAGCGAAGCAGTGGGCAAGCAGTTTTGCGAGCCTATCAGTCACCGCCTCGTCTGCTTGCTCGGCGTCACCGCAGGGTTGCGCGGGAGCGGTGGGGGTTGCGGCGAGGGCGACCCGCTTTTTGCCGCTCCATGCGTCGTATTGAGCTTCCGTAACAGTGGCCCATTGGCCGCCAGCAGATACCTGATAGGTCGGCACGGCACGCTTGCTTGCAAGCAGGGCGGCCTGCCACATGAGCCAGCCATCTTGGACGCGCGTGTTCACGTACGCATCAGGGCCTCACGAAGCGCCGAGGATTTGATGGAGATCATGCTTTGTCTCGAAAAAGAGTGGGCCGATACAGCGCCCACAAAGCCACGGCCTTGGGAGCCGTCGTTCGGGGTTATTCCCAGGTGCGCGGGTAGGGCGCATCCGATTCGTGTTCGCCAAAGGCCTCGTCATGTGCCTTTGCAGCCCGGCCCATGCCGCCAAACATCAATCCCAGCACCGCACCTACGTAGAGGGCGATGAGGATTACTAAACAGAGATCGAGGTTTGTGTACATGGGTGAGCCTTTACGGGAGTCAGGTGCAGCGAACCACGCTGCAGCGTTCAATGTCGGCCTGCCGGGACTCAATACTTGAGCAGCGCAGGAGATAAATAGCGACAACAGCAGCAGCGCCGATCCAGATTTTGACGATTTCGCGCATCACAGCACCTCCAGACCAGATTCGCGAAACTCGATCGCCGAGTTCCACGCTTCGCCGTGCGGCCACACGATTCCGAGCAAATCCACATCCCACTCGACCAGATTGCCGAAGTCATCCGTAAGCACGAACGCCGTAACGAATGCCTCGATGGGAGCGCCATAGTGGATCGTAAGCATCATGCACCCGCACCAACGGCGAGACTGGCATACAGAAGGGCACCAATCGCAGCCGCAGCACCCACGCAAGCAAAGAACGTTGCGGCTGCACCCAGAACCTTCGGGACTGCGGCGAGGAGGTCGTTATCAGCGTGAGCGCGGATCATGCTGCACCCGTCGCTTTGGCAATTGCGGCGACAGCACGCTCAACAGCCTTTGGGCAAGCGTCCGTATGCCAATGCGCAGGGCCAGGAACCCATCCGATCAAGTCACGCAGCGCCCCAAGAAGATCGGGCGCGGCGGCCGCAAGCCTGCAATCGTCTTCACTAAGAAACAGCGCTGACCCATCACGATCAACCGTCAGAAGCGACAAAAACGGGTCTGCCTCTGAAACCAGCGCTGTCGGATATAGGTGATGTTGCTTCCACGGACCTTTGGTGAGTGGGGCCTTGAGCATCACATGCCTCGCGTGAAGTAATCGAGCTCGTCGCGCGTACGCGTTTGCTCAGTGTGTTGCGGTTGATTTGCTTGCATATCAGCATCTCCCGGTGAATTTTGAGCCGCTTACGGCGGCAAGTCGGGCTGCCTGTGCATCGGCTTTCGCCTTGGGTCTTAGTCGCAGCGGTTCCTCCCGGCGACGGCTGACGGCCCCTGATGCTCACCTACACGTCTTCCCGTAGTGCCAGGCTGCTTACGGCAGCCAGTCGGACGCACTTGTTTCCCCGGTCAAGTGGGCCGCTCAGTCGTCATCGAGGGGACCCCTGTACTACCGCAATTTGGGCCGGCCTCCCGCCGGCTTGGAACCACCCTCAGAACAGAGGACTCTTTAGAATCCGCTCCACTCAGGGCACTTCTCGGTAAAGCGTTAAATCAGCACCACGGAATCTGGCTGTAATCGACGCTTCGCACGAAGATCGAATTCAGGTACTGATCGAAGTGCATTGCAAACCGCACGAAGTGATTCGAGGTCCGCACGCGGTATGTCCGGAAACCGTAGTCGCTATAAAACATCTGAATCTCCCGTCGGCCGAAGCCGGTCTCAGTGACGTTGCTCTTTCACCTTGAACAACGTGCCGACCGGGTACTGCGCAGCCAAGTCGAGGAATTCTTCGCTCTGGCGGATCGGCACCGACAGCCCAAACTCAGCATGGCGAGCGAGGAAGAAATCGAACACTGCGCGGCCGCGCTTCTGGCCTGCTTCCTTTACCCAAACGCGCAATGTGCAAAATTCCATCTCGATCCCCTTGGTGGGTTAGTGCATGAGATGGATATTACCCTGCGGGTAGAAAATAGCAAGCCCCGCAGGGTAGTAGCGTCGATTGATTATTTCTACTGGTAGGGCAATAGCTATAGGCGCGGCATCGCAGCAAATGCAATGGGCCTGAAATGAAACGCCCGCAGCACCGATTGAGGTCAGCGGCTGCGGGCGGTTGAGAGGGTGGGGTGGTGGCGGCTTAGTTACTGCCGCGAGCGATCACGTCTTGGCAGTTCACGATAGTGACTGCGGCTTGCTCTCTGAGCAATTTGTTTTCATAGCCCGAGATCTGGGCGACGCGGTCGTCCTGGGCAATCATTCGCTGTGCGTAAGCGATGGTCTTGCGGCACGAGTCGACTTGCTTTGCGGCCATTGCCCGCTTGTACTGGGGCGATGCACGGTAAGCCTCATCCGCCTGCCTGGCAGATTCGGCTGCTGCCTTTTGTTCCGCCAGCTGTTCCTCGCGCTGCTTCTGCTCGATGTATTTCGCGTCGGCATTAGCGAGAAACCGGGCCTCTTCCTGGCTTCCGGAAATGACATCTGGCAGCTGCGCGCCCACAGCTTCCCAGAACCGCTTTCGGTACATTCCTGTTTCGGAAAGCCCTGCTCGGGAGAGGTTCTGTTTGAAGACCGACGCCGTGCCAGCGAGGTAGGCGACCCCGGCCGCTGTGGCGTGCGAGGTCAAGTGCAGGACGCCATAGACGCGGGGCGGCCCGTTCACATCCCATGCCATTATGTCGCCGCGCTTGAGCGAGATGCTGCGCCTTAGATCGAATGGCCGCGGCTCGGCGCCGTCGATGGCGCACTCGATGCCGCTCTCTGGCAGCGCGCGCCGGCAAGCCTCGTACACCCGATCGGCTGGCGCTGTGAAGGTGGCCTGCAGTTCTGCGGGGGCAACGACGCTCGCACATGAGGCGGCAGCCAGTGCGGCAACTATAGAGACCGACCTTGCGTAGCGGCTCATTGTCGGCTACCGCCTTCTATATTTGCGGTGCTCGACCATCACGCCGATGATCTGCAAGTGATCCCGCTCGCTATTCAGGACGGGGAAATCATCGTTGAGCGGAACCAGCTCGAACACCATATCGCCGCGCTCACTGGTCCCCCGCGGGCGGTATTTCTTGAACGTCGCCTCCTCCTTGCCATTCTTGGCTACAACAAAGTCGCCGGGGCGCGGGGAAGCCGCAGGGTCAATGATGACTTTATCGCCCTCGTTGAATTCGGGGAGCATGGACGGTCCATCAATGATCAGAGCAAACGTTTGCTCTGACACGTCCAGATCGGTAAGTATTGTCTCAAGTCCGTCGCCGAGCGCAAACGGATCTACAACTTCAGTCATCATGCCAGCCTGCACGTAGCTGATTACGGGGATCGCGCGCTGACCGATTCGGGCGGGCGTGACGTTTTTGTCGAATTTCTTCGGCCCATCCCCGTTAATACTATCCCTCGCGATTGTAGGGATTTCCTTAAATAGCCCACCTTTTGGGTCGCTTATCGATGCATCCCGCGTACTGGATTTGTGCTCGGCGTCCATCCAGAATTTCGCGAGACCGAACTTCTCTTCAATCTTGCGCGCCGACGGCGTGCTCATGTTCTTGAAGCCGGTTATCCAGTGATTGACCTGCGTCGGCTTCTCGTGCCCGAGAGTCTTGGCGGCCGCAGTCTGGTTGTCGTTGAAAAGCTCCAGGACCGCCGCCGCCAGATTCTCGCGCCGCACAATTTCAATAGGTTTCATGATCATCATTAGGCCATTTCTTACCCAATGGGTAAATTGTCTTGTCGGGTAGAAGAAAGTTCTTGAATCTACCGTGCGGGTAATAGATAATGGGTGCATGGATACCACCGAACCCGCCGACTTCAAGGGCTTCTACCGCTCACTCGATAGTGATGCGAAGAAGCGTTTCGCCGCCGCCGCCAAGACGACGACGGGAAATATCGAAACGCATTGGGTGTATGCGCGGAAGATCCCGGGCCCAACACGCATGGAGCGCCTGTACATCACTTGCGTCGAGTTCGGTGCTTCGTTCACGAAGGCTCAGCTTATCGCCTTCTTCTACGAGCCCAACAAGGATCGTGAGATCAAGACGAAGGAGATCGATCGAGCCGCCGCGTCCGACGACGTCCAGCCGCCGGTTGGCGGCATGAACAACAAGAGCAAGCTCGGGAGAGCTTCGCTGACCTAGGGGGTTATTTTCAACCATCAACTTCAAGGAGTTTTCCATGTCTCGCGCTGTATATCGAAATGAAGTGAAAACGCGCCTCGAGGACCCTGTGTACGAGGGTATGCAGGCCTTCAAGGCACTCAACGGGATCGACACTGATTCCGCCGCACTTGCACGCATCACGAAGCTGTTTCTGTTTGGCACGGTTGGAACTTTGCCAGCGAATCTTGTTGGGGTCAGTGCAGTACCGGCCCGCGCTGGGAACAGGATGGCTGCATGACGGAAAGCTTTACCGGCATGGTTGCGTCGCTCCCTGTACCCGAAGCAGGAGAACTGGCGAGCATCGCGGCAAAGCTGGGTATGTCGACTCAGAAATATCTCGGGTATCACGTCCTGAGAAGCGCTTACGGGCCTATGCACCCGGAAGTCGCAGCATTTGAAGTTGCCCTGGCTGGGACAAGTAGGGACTGAGTAGTACCGGGGGTTCAATCTCAAACACAAGCAGCTTGACACGTCAGGCCTCTTATGTTCGCGATTAGCAGTCCTACGCAGGCGGTGCCTGCATCCCGGGGGAAACAAATGGCAAGTCCGTTCGCAAGAGCAAACATGATGATGGCCGCCATCGCGGCAGCCATGAGCATGACCAATCAGAACCTGCGTAGCGCGGCTATGGCGGAGATTGGTCCGTACGAATCGCACGGCCACGGTCGCGGCAAGACTTCGCCGTCCCGTCACTCTGTGGCGATGGATAAGCGCGCGGCGACGAAGGCGCGCAACGTGAAGCGGCACAAAGCGGCAATGCGTCACGCCTGATTTCTGACCGGGAGACCGCCGTGAACGAAATCACAACGTTTGCCGAAGCGACGATGTCGAGTCGCGAAATTGCTGCCCTGACGGGTAGCACGCACGATAACGTTCTCAAGACGGTGCGCTCACTGGTCGAGAGGGGTGTCATTTTCGGAAACGAGACCCCTTATCGCCACCCGCAGAACGGGCAGATGTATTCCGAATTCCTGCTCAGCTTCAGAGACACGATGGTTGTCGTCTCGGGCTATAGCGCCGAGTTGCGCGCTCGCATCATCGACCGTTGGCAGGACCTCGAAAAAGGGGCTGCGGCGGCATTCCAGATCCCGCGAACGATGTCGGAAGCGCTTCGCCTCGCGGCGAACCAGGCCGAGCAGATCGAGACGCAGCAGAAACTGATCGAAAAGCAGGCGCCGGCCGTCGAATTCGCCCATGCAGTCAAAAACACGAACGACGCCATCAGCATCGGCGACATGGGCCGCCTGTTAGGCATAGGCCAGAACACGCTATTCAAGAAGCTCCGCGCCGATCATGTCCTCATGGAAGGCAACCGCCCATACCAGCACTACATCGAGCGCGGCTATTTCCGCCTGGTCGAGAGCGTCTGGATCGACGACGCGCGCGAGCCGCACATCACCTTTAAAACCCTCGTGACCGGCCGCGGACAGGTTTATCTGACCGCGAAGTACGGCGCGACCGCGGAGCAACCCGCATGAACACAAATTCCAACGGCGAAGTGAGTCTTGACCGCTTTGGCGAGTGGCTCACGAAGGCCCTCAGCGAGTGCTTTGGCATTCCTCGCGACATTCTCCTTCACGGGCACCGCACGTGCCTGTCCTGCGGTGCAAAGCAAGCGCAAGACGGCACTCTGCCGCGCGACCACTGAGGCATTCATGAGCCATCACCTCGTCAACGGCACCATGACCATGAAGTTGCCGGGCCTGCGGAAGTGGATTCTGTGCGTGCTATCGCACGGCGCCGTCATGTCGACCGGGCTGCTTGAGACGACCACCGCCAAGCTCGCCGAAGTGAGCGGGTTTTCTCCGTCCAGCGTGCGCACTCAACTGCGCCGACTTGAGCGCGATGGCTTTATTGAAGTCGAGCGCCGCGCAAAGGCGGAACTGATTATTAAGGTCAAGGCCTTCTGATATGGCATTGGCCGAAGTCATCCATATGCCGGAACAACCGCGCTCGGTCCAGGTCGAGGACGGATTCACCCGTATCGCCCACGGGATCATGGAGGCGCTCGCGCTGGCTGATCTCGGCAAGCGTCACTACAAAATCATGCTGGTTATGTGCCGGCAGACGTATGGGTACAACAAGAAGGCCGACGAGGTCAGCCTCTCCCAGTTTCACGACAAGACGGGAATCCTGCCGCCGAACGTCTCCACAGCGATCGACGAACTGGTGGATATGCGCGTTCTGATCAAGACGCCGGGCAAGTACGCGGCGTGCCTGGCTGTGAATAAGGCCTACGCCCAATGGACGGGTAAGGCAAAGGTGGATCTGTCGAAGGTGTGGGGTTATCAAAACAATAACAGCACTGTTATCGAAACGATTAGCGAGGGTTATCAAAACGACAACGATGGTGTTATCGAAACGATAACCACAAAAGACAACTCCAAAAGACATAACCAAAAGACAACTCCAAAAGAAAACCTTTCGCGCTCGCTTCGCGACCGCTTTGAGATTTTCTGGGCGATGTACCCGAAGAAGAAGTCGAAGACCACGGCAGAGAAAGCTTTTGCCAAGCGCAAACCGGACGAGCAGCTCTTCAACGACCTGATGACAGGTCTTGGGCGTGCCATGACTTCGGAGCAGTGGCAAAACCCGACATTCATCCCTTACCCGGCCAGCTGGCTTACCGCCGGCGGCTGGATGGACGTGATTCAGACCGCATACACCGACGCCGAACTTGCCGTGATCCGAGCCTTTAACCAGGCACTCGGGGAGCGTATCGGCGCTGTTGATGAGGCGGTCTTCGTTGAGGCGCGTGCCGGTGCTATCCGGGCATTCATGACGCACCTGAAGGGCGACGCCGAGGCATGGGCCCGGTACTTCCCGGCTGTGCGCGACAAGGTCGATCTGCCGCCGCACGCGGGCTTCGATTACCTGATCAGCCCGAAAGGATTCGGCGACGTCAAGGGCCGCATGGCGGTCAAGCGCAACCCGGATGGCACGAAGGCGGCAGGCGAGTGGCATGCAACCGCGAGCGGAATCAAGGCAAAGGCGGCCGAAATGGGCGTTTCCTTCACGGATGAAGAACCGATGCCGGCCGTAGCGGCACGCGTGCGGGCAGCAATCGCAAAGATGGAAAACCAGTCATGACATCCCGCTCAACCTCCCTCCGATACCCAGAAGGGACAAAGACCGTCGGCACGGCGCGCGTGCGCGAAGACAAGACGGTAGGCCGCAGCTTTGCCGAGCGCGAACTGATGCGCCGCACCGGCAATGCGCCGCATAGCACATTCGATGAGGTTGCTGACGGCGTTGGTGCGATCGAGAAGAGCGTCAAGGCATCCACAGCGGCGTCGAAGGAGATCGGCCAGCCAGCGCCGCTCGGGAAGGCTATCAAGCGCCTGACGAAGCCCGCAGGCCCCGCGAAGAAGTCGAAATACGGCAACCAGAAGTGCGAGAGCGGCGGCGTCAAGTTCGACAGCAAGAGGGAAATGATGCGCTGGCATGACCTGGTGATCATGCAGACGCGCGGCGAGATCAGCGAGCTCGATCTGCAAGTCCCGTTCGTGCTTGCGCCAGCGGTCGTGATCGACGGACGCAAGCGGCCCGCGCTCCGTTATGTCGCCGACTTCGTCTACGTGAAGGCCGGCGAAGACAGTCAGACGGTGGAAGACGTGAAGGGCCGCATAACCGAGGGGTACCGCATAAAGCGCCACCTGATGGCCGCGCGCGGGATAACCATCAAGGAGATCAAATGATGGGCAGCAATCTGAATGGGTATTCGAAAGAAGAGGACTCGATCATCACCGAAATCTACGGGACGATCAAAACCCTCAATTCCCAGATGCATCGCCTGCCGGGCCGGACGCCGGGCGGATGCTGGCAGCGTGCGCTCTATCTCGGCCTCGTCAAGAAGACCCTGATGGAGTGCGTTCGCGATCTGATGGCCGACGGAAAGCCCCGCAGCGCCGCCGACATCGAAAAGGCAATCGGCGGTCGGCGCAAATACATCGTCGAGCAGATGAAGCTCGCATCGAACGGCGTCGACTACCACATCTGCTCGTATGAGGGCGTGGGTCGCAATTTCGTGTTCAAGGCTGGCCCGGGTGTGAACGCTGTTCGCCCGGAACCGATGCATACGCCGATGAAGGTCTATCAACGGCGGAGACGTGAACGCCGCCGCGATGATGCGCCGGTAAAAGTGGCTGTGAAGAGGCCCGTTCGCCCGAAAGTGGATCCGAAGCCAAAGCGCGTCGTGGTTGATGACCGCACGAAAGACGAGCAATACCGCCTGCCGGACACGCGCTGGCCCCAATACGACCTCACTGCATTCCATGTCATCACATCCATGGTTCGCGATGCGAGGCAATCAGCATGAGCGCCGCCGCCCGCATCTGCGAATACCTGAAGGCAAACGGCCGTGCTACGCGCCCCGAACTTCAGCGCGAACTCGATCTCGGCGAGAAGACGGTTGAGACGGCTATCCGAAAGCTTGTGCGCCTCCAGTTCGTCGCCGACACCGGCAGGAAGCGCCGCGAAGGCAGTCCGCGACTGGCAGCCATCTACGCGCCCGGCATCAAGGAATTCAGTCAGCACGAATTCTCGCGCGGCATCTTTGCCGGCCGACCGGGCGGCGCTCCCAGGCAGCGCCATTCATTCGAAGCACTAACCGGCGCCATGAGCGCATTTTTCGGGGGAATTTCGGCATGAGCGAAGTCATCGGCTACACCACACCCGAGCTCGTTGAAGTAATGATGCGCGCCGGCATCCACTGCAGCCTGGATCAATTCAAGCGCGTAGCAATGGATCTCCAGCGGAAGGCGCTGGACAAGGCCATCGAGCAAGTCGCATCGACGGAGGCCCAATGAAACTCGCCGAACGAATCATTGCACGTGTGACGCGCCGCGCACCCGACATCATCATCGGCGACCGCGCCGACCCATACCTGATCCGCTGGTGGGTCATCCCGCGCAACCGTTTCTTCAACATCTACCTGCATCGTTTCCTGCGCAGTGACGACGATCGCGCGCATCACGACCACCCGTGGACGAATCTCTCGATCCTGCTGCGTGGCAAATACACCGAATGCACGATCGATGCTGGCGGCGTCAACGTCCGAACCGAGCGCGCGGCCGGGCAATGGAAGTTGCGGCTATTCGGCACTTTCGCACACCGCATCGAGCTCACGCACGGTGAGTGCTGGACGATATTCATCACCGGCCCGCGTTACCGCGAATGGGGCTTTCACTGCCCGGAAGAAGGCTGGATCCACTGGAAGAAATTCACGGCGACGGACAACCCGGGTGAAATCGGCCAAGGGTGTGACGCATGAAACGCCTAATTTGCCGCTTATTCGGCCATACCGCTCCTGACGCTACAACAACATCATTCTGGGCTGGATCGCATCTGGTGTGGCAGTGCCCACGGTGCCAGAAGATTGCGCGGAAGGTGGCGAGATGAGGTTCGGCTCCGTCTGCAGCGGTATCGAAGCCGCGAGCGTCGCATGGCATCCGCTCGGCTGGCGCGCGGCGTGGCTGGCAGAGATCGAGCCGTTCCCGTCGTCGGTATTGGCGCATCACTACCCCGATGTACCGAACCTCGGCGACATGACGAAGATCGCTCGTGCCGTGCTGCTCGGCGACGTCGAAGCGCCCGATGTGCTCGTGGGGGGCACACCCTGCCAGGCATTCAGCATCGCCGGCATGCGCGAGGGCCTTTCGGATGCGCGCGGGCAACTCACCATCAAATACGTGGAACTCATCGATGCAATTGACTTTATTCGGCACCGGCGAGGCGAAAAGCCCGCAATCGTCGTCTGGGAAAACGTCCCTGGCGTCCTATCCGACAAAACTAACGCGTTCGGCTGCCTTCTTGCAGGACTTGCCGGCGAAGATGTCGAGCTCGTCCCGCCAGGGAAAAAATGGGCGAACGCTGGTTGTGTGTTTGGACCCGCGCGAACAGTTGCGTGGCGGATCCTCGACGCCCAATACACAGGCGTGGCCCAACGCCGCCGCCGTGTGTTCGTTGTCGCAAGTGCTCGAAAGGACTTCGATCCCATCAAGGTACTTTTTGAGTTCGACGGCGTGCGCCGGGATTCTGCGCCGAGCCGAGAAGCGGGGCAAGAAACTGCCGGAACCCTTGCGTCTCGCACTGGAGCAGGCGGCTTCCCCGGAACCGACGAAGCATGCAGCGGATACCTGCAAGCCTTCGGAGGCGGAAGCACCGGAGGAAGCATTGACGTCGCAACCTGCCTGACGACGAGCGGACAACGGCTGGACTTCGATACCGAGACATTCGTCATTCAGGCGGGTGCGTTGCGCACGAACCCGAGCAGCGGTCCGGATGGCGTCGGCGTGCAATCCGATATCGTCTACACGCTAGAGGCTCGCGCCGAAGTGCAGGCGATTGCATTCGACTGTAAGGCATCGGGGCAAAACGGGTTTGGTGTCGGCGAAATCGCGTCAACGATGCGCAGCATGGGCCATTCGAACTCGCATCAGAACGGCGGTGGCCATCAGGCAGTGTTTCACGGAAGCGCCCTCCGCCGTCTCACGCCGCGCGAATGCGAGCGCCTGCAAGGCTTCCCCGACGATTACACGCTCGTGACCGTGCGCGGCAAGCCTGCGGCCGATGGCCCGCGTTACAAGGCGCTCGGCAATAGCATGGCGGTGCCGTGCATGGCATGGATTGGAAGTCGCATCGCTGGCGCACTCGTTGCGCGGAGGATCGCAGCATGAAGCGCTCCACACCCTTAAAAAGAACCGGCTTCAAAAAGCCCGAACCATCCAAAGCTTTCAAAACCTCTTTTGCTACCAGAACAGTGCTGCGCGCGAAGGCACTCAAGACGCGAAAGAAGCGCGTAACAGTTGCAGAAGGTAAGCACTTCATTGATGCATGCCGCGGCGAAGAGTGCTATCTCCGCGTTCCGGGTGTCTGTTGCTCGATCGGTTGGGCGCATGAGTCGGTGGTCGACTGCCATTCGAACCAGAGTCGGCACGGGAAAGCTGGCGCGATGAAGGCCGACAACATCTACACGGTGCCGGGATGCGGCCCGTGCCACGCGTTTATCGACCAGAACCGCGTAGGCACGCCAAAGCAGGAGAAGTACGCGATCTGGGATCGCGCCTACGAAGAGTGGGAGCCGATTCGTGCTCGAAAGCTGGGAATCGAACAAGAGGAGGCCGCGTAATGCAGGTATTCGGCCACTTGCCCTTGAAATCGATGCGCTCGGTACGCGGCCGCCGGCAATCGAACTATCACAGCAGCTATTTCACTGCTGTTCGTTTGATTGGCCCAACGCACGCATACATCGACGGCACCGAGCGCGGCCGCGAATACATCTGGGCAGACGTTGAAGTGCCGATCGACATCCGTGAGCACATGGAACCGAAAAGCATCAAACCGGATGGCACATACCGCATCCAGGTAAGCATCAACACACACAGAAAGACACTGGCACCGTTCCTCGCGAGCGGAGATCTTGAATGGGATGTGAGGGAGACTGAAACGTGATCGAACTGCGACCGATAAATCAGGCCGACGCATTCGGCTTCATCCGGGAACATCACCGGCACCATAACGTGCCAGTCGGAGGCCTATGGTGGCAGGCAGTCCACGACGATAACGGAGCGATTTGCGGCGTTGCTGTTACCGGGCGCCCCGTCGCGCGCCCTCTCGATGATGGGCTCACCGCCGAAGTAACGCGCCTATGCACGAACGGCGCGGCGAATGCCTGCTCCATGCTTTACGCAGCTGCGCGACGCGTGGCCGTCGACAAAGGGTTTCGCCGCGGTTTGACCTACATCCTCGCATCCGAAGACGGCGCGAGTCTGCGTGCGGCCGGGTGGCGCCTCCTATGGGAGGTTAAGGGGCGTTCATGGAATTGCCCATCGCGGCCCCGCGTAGATAAGCACCCGACCGAGGATAAGAAGGCCTATGGCTGGGGCGCATGGCCCATCCTCACCGTAGAAAACGAGGCAACCCTATGAGCGCATTTGCATACATCAACATTGAAGACGTACCCGCCGATCTTCGTGAGACTGCGGCCGTTCGAGCGGACGACATCACCGGAGCGACATTGGTCGCTTACGACGGCTGTCCACTCGTCGGCGAGTCGCGCAAGGCTGCCGACCCGGAGCCGCGCGCCGTCGTCGAATACCCATTCCCCCGCAACACACAAATCCGTAACGACCTCGTTTCATGGTTTGTGGATAAGGGAATTAACTTCACGGTGGTGATGTGATGATCTGCCGAAAAACCATGCAGCCGTGCATGACGCCGAGCATGTGCGCGCCGTTCGAGGGCTGTTCTGCGCCTGTCGTAGTTCATCAGCAGGGCTGGCAATGCCCGGTCTGCAAGAAGGTAAGCGCGCCATGGGCGCCGTCGTGCCAGAACAACCTCTGCGGCGTTGATCTAGCGCGAGCCACCACATGAGAGCGTACTGGCGCGACGCTCGCGACCCGGCGATTGTGCTGGAGGAGAAGCAGGAGAAAACATGCCTCGGCTGCGAGCAGCTCGAGCGCAGCCGGTGGAGCGGTTCGGTCAAGTTCGTTTGCAGCAAAGGGATGCAGAAGGCTTCGCTGCAGTGGAGCGAAATGATTCGGTGCAACAAATACCAAGCGGGGGATTGATGAGCCAAGACCAAGAGTTGCAGCCGAAAGAACGCAATGCGGCAGATGACAATGCCAATACATGGGCATCGTGGTGCTGGACGCGACGCCTGTTTGCGCCGCCGGTGCGATCGAGCGTGCTGGCTCGCCTTCAACCGTCGCGCGCGTCATTGGGCGAGCCCGATGCATTTCTCGATCCCGACATGCCGTTCTATAACATGGCAGTCCATGCTCTTTGCGAGAACGTCGAATTCAATGGCGAGGCCGCATGCTTCCTCGGCGTGTACTGGTATCACGCGAACATAAAAGCCGTTGCTCGCGAGCAGGAATGTGCCCGCGGCACCGTATACAATCGCGCGCGCCGCTTCTCGGAGAGAGCCAAGTCGCTTAGCCGATCCATCAAGAAGGTGCACGAATCGTTCGCGGCTGAGAAGTGTTCAATTTCAGTTGAACAAAATAGTTCGTGCGTCGATTGAACACTTACCCCTAAAATACGCCTCTATTAGATAGGCTGAATCATTGCCTCTCAGCGAACCCCGCTAGTTTAAAGACTGCGGGGTTTTTGCATTTCTGCCCGGAGATCGACATGGAAGGCATGAGCGAAGCCGGGCAGGCGATGTTGTTCGAGTGGACGCGGACCATGGTCGACGAGGCCGTGATTGCTGGCCTTATCGTGCCACCATGGCGCCCGACGGTCGGCCAATATGAAATGCTCCATGGCTACTACATTTCCGGATTAACGCCCGCCGAAGCCGCACAAGCTGCTTTCGGCGTTCACCATTAGCGCTGGTGAAACAACCTCGTCTCCTCCTTCGATGAGAGTCGTTGGATTCGCCCGGTTCTCGCCGGGCTTTTTTATTCATGGTGCCCGAATGGCCGCCTTCGAGATCAACGTCAGTTCGAACCTTAAGAAGTTGACGCGCGAGCTCGACGACTTTGCGGCCAAACAAGTGCCATTCGCTACCGCGCGTGCGCTGACCGCGCTAGCGAAAGAAGTCCAGCAGGGCGAAGTCGATCGCATGAAGGCGACGTTCAAAAACCCCTCGCCATTCACGCTCAAGTCGGCTCGAACAAAGCCGGCAACGAAAGCCGATCTCGAGGCGAAAGTCTTCGTGATGGACAAGGCTGCTGAATACCTGCAGCCGTACGAGTTCGGTGGCGTGCACAAGCTGAACAGTCAGGCATTGCTGAACCCGAAAGACATCAACCTCAACCAGTACCTGCAGATCCCGCGTATGACGCTCGGCCGACTCAAAGGTCGAGCCGACATCTTCATTGGTGCGGTCGAAACGAAGCACGGAAAGATCAATGGTGTGTGGCAGCGGTTGGACGTAACGCGCAAGGGCAAAGCAAAGCGCAAACGCAAAGAACGTGGTGGTGTGTACGACGAGCATCTTGGTGCATTGAAGCTGCTGATTCGATTCGGTGATGCGTTGCCTGTCAAGCAGCACCTCAACTACTTCGACTCAGCCGCGCGGACGGTCAACGCAGGTTTCGGCGCTGCCTTCGCGCGCGAACTGGCTGCGGCTATGGCGACGGCGATCCGATAGGATTCCTCACCATGATGGTGCATGAATGCTTTCTAAAGCCTTTCGGGTCCCTCTCCGAGGCCGGAGGGCCACGGGCATTGCGCGCCGCGATATTTGTCTAGGTGTGAACTTTTCAAAGTGGGTAACAGGGTAACAACTCGCACATGAACCAAAGTGCATTCGCGGAACTTCACGGCGTCAGTCGAAAGACTGTCACAAAGTGGAAAGAGCGCGGCTGGCTTGTGTTTGCTGGCGATGAGATCGATGTCGGCGCGTCGAATGCGAATCTTAAAAGATATCGTCGCGACGGTACGCCGGCTGTTACCCAATCTGTTACCCAAGCCGCGAAGGGTAACAAACCGAAAACCGTTACCCAGGCGGCAAGCGAGGTAACGTTGGCCGCCGGCGAGAGCGCCGACGATGCCGCCGAGCGAATCCTGACCGGCAACGTTCAGTTGCTCGACTTCGACGAAGCGCGCTGCTTCAAAGAGAACTATCTCGGGCTGAAGGCTCAGCTTGAGTACGACCGCGACTCCGGTCAGGTCATCGACGTCACCGAGGTGGCGAAGGCAGTCGGAGCCGAATACGCCAAGGTCAGAACTCGCCTGCTGTCAATCCCGGCAGAACAGGCGCCGCGTCTCCATCGGTGCAAGACGCCCGCCGAACTGCAGGACATATTGCAGGAGATCATCACAGAGGCTTTGGAGGAATTGACCCGTGACGGAGCAGGCAGCCCCAAGTAACGGGCGTCGCTATGCTCGCGGGTTTTCTGCCCTGCACGCCGGCCTTGTCCGTGCTCGCAGGGAGAATTTGCTTCCTCCGCCGAAGTTGACGCTCAGCCAATGGGCGGAGCGGTATGCGGTGCTGTCGCGCGAGACGAGTGCGCAGACGGGCCGATTCCGTGCCTTTGGCTACCAGACAGGCATGCTGGATGCTGTAACAGATCCTGCCGTCGAGAAGATCAGCGTTATGAAGTCGGCGCGCGTCGGCTATACGAAGCTGATGGATCACGCGGTCGCATATTTCATCCATCAGGATCCCTCTCCCATTCTTGTGGTGCAGCCTCGCGTCGAGGATGCGGAGAGTTACTCAAAGACGGAAATCGCGCCGATGCTGCGCGATACGCCGGTGCTTGCGGTAATCGCGGGAGACCAGAAGGCCAAGAGCAGCGACCAGACAATCCTCGCGAAGACCTTCAAGAACGGCTCTAGCTTGACTCTGGTCGGCGCGAACAGCCCCGCAGGCTTCCGCCGCATCACATCGCGCATAGTCATGTTTGACGAGGTCGACGCTTATCCGGTGGATGGCGCCGGCAACGAAGGCGATCAGATCGCCCTCGGCACAAAGCGGTCAGAAACGTTCTGGAATCGCAAGATCGTGCTCGGCTCGACGCCGACCGTTAAAGGCTACAGCCGAATCGAAAAAAGCTGGAACGAAAGCGACCAGCGACGTTATTACGTACCGTGCCCGCACTGCGGCGAGTTTCAGGTACTCGAGTGGGGAGGGCTGGATACTCCGCACGGCATGAAGTGGGAAAAGGACGAGCATGGCAACGGCTTGCCCGGGACTGCCTACTACGTCTGCAAGGTCTCTGGTTGCATCATCCAGGACGTGGATAAGCCCGACATGGTCGAGCGCGGCGAGTGGAGGGCGTCAAAGCCATTTGCTGGACACGCCGGCTTTCATATCTGGGCCGGATACAGCCTATTCCCGAATGCGTGCTGGGCGAACCTTGTCGCCGAGTGGTTGCGCGTCAAAGACGACCCGTTAGCACGCCAGACGTTCATCAACCTGGTGCTCGGCGAGCCTTATGAGGACCGCGGTGAGCGTGCGCTGAATGAGGCGAAGCTCGCGGCGCGGACTGAGGTATGGGCTGCCGAGGTACCGGACGGCGTCGCAGTGCTGACGGCGAGTGGCGACGTTCAGGACGATCGCGTCGAGCTCGAGACGGTTGGCTGGGGCCGCAATGAAGAGCGCTGGTCGATCGATCACGCAGTATTCGAAGGCGATCCGGAAAGCGATGAGCTGTGGGCGCGTGTCGATGCCTACTTAAAACGCCTCTGGCTGCGCGCCGACGGTCGACGTTTCGAGGTGATGGCGGCCTGTATTGACTCAGGCGGCCATCACACGCAGAAGGTCTATGAGTTTTGCAAGGCGCGGCTCGGAAGGCGCATCTGGGCAATCAAAGGCGAGTCGGCGCGGGGTGGTGCGCGCTCTCCGGTGTGGCCGACAAAGAAGCCATCCTCGCGTACGAAAGCCTCGTTCAGGCCTGTGATCATCGGCGTGAATGCGGCAAAAGATGTGATACGCGCCCGTCTTCATATTGAAGAGCATGGTCCCGGGTATATGCACTATCCGTCCGACCGAGACATCAATTTCTTTGCGCAACTCGTCTCCGAGCGATCGGTGACGAAGATCCTCAACGGTCAGAAGTTCCGCATCTGGGAATTGCCGCCCGGCCGCGCGAACGAGGCGCTTGACCTTGCGGTGTACAGCTATGCCGCGCTTTGCGGTCTCATGCATTTCGGGCTAAAGCTGAATCGGCGAGCCGACGATGTTGCCGCGACAGTTGTTTATGCCGAGCCGGATGCGCCGGCTGAACCGGCTGCAGCTGAAGAAGAGACGCCCGCGTGGGTGCCTGGCTTGGTGAAAGAGCCTCAAGTCATCACGCAACCCATAAAGAAAACGCTCGCCAGCCGGCTTGCATAGGAGTTGCCTTGTCTTGCTATGACCCGAGCACCAGCATCTTTGCGGGGATGTCGACCGCTCAGTTGCAAACGGCACTCGCGAATGCGCAGCAGGCATACCTCGACCTGTCCACTGGAAACAAGGTGCAGGTTGCCGCCTATGCGCAAGCCGACGGGAACAAATCGGTCACCTATACGAGGGCGGATCTCGGTTCGCTCGTCGCGCTCATCAAGCAACTGCAGGCGCAACTGGGGATCATTACCCGTGGACGCCGGCCAATAGGATTCAGGTTTCGCTAATGGACAACCCTGTGCAAATTCTTGACTCCTCGGGTCGCCCGATGGAGCAGAAGCGGAGCCGCGCGTCCATGCTTGTCGGGGGCGGGAACGTTCCCTATGATGCTGCCGACATCTACGGCGCCCATATGGCCGAGTGGCGGCCGTATCTGTGGTCGCCGGATGGCGAGCTCAATATGTACCGCGACCGGATCGTGTCGCGCGTACGCGATCTCGTCCGCAATGACGGATGGGCATCGGCCGCTGTCACGCGCACTGTCGACACGGTCATTGGCGCGGATTTCCGTCCGATCTCGAAGCCAGACTACGCCGCGCTGCGCGCGATGACTGGCATCAAAGCATTCGATCACGTGTGGGCCGAGGAATTCGGGCAGGCCGCTGAGGCGCACTGGCGCACCTGGTCTAATGACCCGGGCCGCTATTGCGACGCGCAGCGCAACCTCACCGTTTCACAAATGTTCCGACTCGCATTCCGTCACAAGATCATCGACGGCGATGCCCTTGGAATGCTGCTCTGGCTTCCGGAGCGCGTCGGGACGGGGCGAGCGCAATATGCGACGACCCTGCAGATCATCGATCCAGACCGGCTATCTAACCCGCAATTGCGATTTGACCAGATGGTCATGCGCGGCGGTGTTGAGGTTGACGAATACGGTGCGGCCGTTGCGTACCATATCCGCCGCGCGCATGCGGGCGACTGGTTCAGCGCAGCGCAGGCCGTTCATTGGGATCGCATCCCGCGCGAAACGGATTGGGGGCGCCCGGTCATCGTGCATGACTTTGATCACGATCGCGCGGCGCAACACCGCGGGGGCGCCGGAATCCTGGCGCCGGTCCTGCAGCGCCTGAAGATGCTGATCAAGTATGACGGCACCGAACTGGACGCCGCGATTATCAATGCGATCTTCGGTGCGTACATCCAGAGCCCGTTTGACCCGTCGCTGGTCGAAGAGGCCTTGGGTGACGGCAAGGAATTGAACGCCTACCAGAATGAGCGCGTCGATTATCACGACCGGAAGAAGCTTTCGCTCGGCGACGTGCGTATGCCGATTCTGTTCCCGGGTGAAAGCATCAACACGGTCTCGGCAGCTCGCCCGACCAGCAATTTTGCTGAATTCGAGGCGGCAATGCTGCGCAATGTGGCGGCCGGCACCGGGGTGTCGACACAGCAGATCAGTCAGGACTGGTCGGACGTGAACTATTCCTCGTATCGGGCGGCAATGCTCGAGGCCTGGAAGACGTTCTCTCGCCGACGCAGTGACTTCGCACACGGTTTCGGCCAGCCGATCTTCGGCGCTTTCCTCGAGGAATCGATGGAGGTCGACGATTTGCCGCTGCCGGCCGGCGCACCATCCTATATGAACGGACGCGTCGCTTACTCGCGCGCCAAGTGGATGGGGCCGGGCAAGGGATTTACGGATCCGGTCAAGGAAAAGCAGGGCTCGATCCTCGGTCTGGATGGCGGTCTTTCGACGCTGGAAGACGAATGCGCCGACCTCATGGGAACCGACTGGCGCGAGGTTGCAGAGCGTCGTGCGATCGAAGCAGCGCGATATAAGGAACTCGGCTTGCCGCAACCGAAATGGATGGCGGGCGCTGATGCCACCGAAACCATTTCAGAACCGAGCGCCGCATGAACAATCTATTGCCCCGTTTGGGACAGCGGCTCTTCAACACGCCGATCGCGATCCACCCAACAAAGGCTGAAGTGGTTGTGGCGGCGCTGGCAGATCGCCTCGGCGTGGGTTCGATGATGCGGCTCGATGGTCCCGACATAGTTCCCGTCGCTTACGACGACTGGGATGATGGATTTGGTTCGCCGGGTCGCAATCCGCGTGGGGGCTATGACGTCGTCGCCGGTGTAGCGATCGTCGAAGTGCAGGGCACGCTTGTGCAAAAACTCGGCACGCTCAGACCGTACAGCGGCATGACGGGCTATGACGGAATCCGCCAGAATTTCCTGACCGCGCTGACCGATTCCGATGTCAAGGCAATCATGCTCGACGTGGATTCGCCCGGCGGCGAAGTGGCCGGTTGCTTCGACCTCGCCGACGCGATCTATGCGGCGCGCGGCAAAAAGCCTATCTGGGCGATCTTGAACGAGTCAGCGTACTCGGCCGCATACGCGCTCGCGAGCGCGGCCGACAGGATCATTGTCCCTCGCACTGGCGGCACGGGATCGATCGGGGTTATCTGCGCCCACGTGGATTTCTCGAAGGCCCTGACGTCCGCCGGCGTGAAAGTCACCTTCATCACCCACGGCGATTTCAAGGCCGACGGGCATTCCGAAATTCCGCTGTCGGGCGATGCGAAGAAGCGCATCCAGGCGGATATCACATCGATGGGCGAACTGTTCGATAGAACGGTCGCTCGCAACAGAGGTATCGCAGCGGACAGTGTGCGCGACTTGCAGGCGGCAACGTTTCTCGGTGCCGAAGGCGTGAAGCGTGGTCTGGCCGACGCGGTCATGGCGCCCGATGAGGCGTTTCGCGCGTTACTGGCCGAGTTGGCCTAATCATTTCAAAGGATTTATCCATGAAGCTCTCGACGATCGCGGGCGCTGTGCCGTTCGCTCATCTGCTCGGGTTGTCTGCGGCGAAGGCAGCAGACGACAAAGATAATCAGGGCGACGCATCTCGCGCCGAAGGTGACGACGACGAGCGCAAGCAACGCGCCGACGAGTCCGATGACGACTATGCCAAGCGCATGGAAGAGCAGGACAAGAAAGACGAAGAGGCTCGCAAGGCCGAGGAAGAAAAGAAAGACGAGGAAGCCAAAAAGGCCGAAGAAGACCGCCAGAAAGACGAAGCGGCTCGCGCTAACGGGAGCGCTACGGCAGTTGTCGCCGAGCGCGAGCGCTGCGCCAAGATCGTCGCGCACGGCATCGCCAATGGCTGCGTGCGTCAGGCGGGCATCTTCGCGTTCGACACGGATATGAGCGCATCGCAGGCAATCGCCGCGCTCAGTGCTGCGGCAGAAGACGGCAAGAATCGCCCCTCCGGTCTCCGTGAACGTATGTCTGGTGTACGAGTGCCGAATGTCGGCACGGATGGTGGCGCCGGCGCGGCAGCCGATCCGAATGATCCGAAAGCGAAAGCGAACGCGATCATCCTCGCTGGCAAAAAGCGCCGCGGCGAAGTCTAACCCTCTCATCCAGTAAGGATCCTCATCATGAGCCTGACAGTAAACAACATCGGCGACAACCCGCAACAGCCGGGCATTTACGCGGAAGCGTACATTCCGGATCAACTGATTGCCGGTAACCTGAAACTGGTGACCGGCAACGGCACCCTCGGTTCCGGAACGCTGCAGCGCGGCTCGATTCTCGGGCAGCAAACCGGCACAGTCGTATCGGCTGCCGGCACCAACACCGGCAACGGCACGATCGGTTCGATCACGAAGGGCGCTGCGGTGCAGTCCGGCCTCTACACGCTGACCGCAACCAGCGCGACGAACTTCACAGTCGCAGGCCCAGACGGTCTGGCGCTCCCGAATGCGACGGTCGGTACGGCGTATGTCAGCGCGGATCTGAACTTCATGCTCACCGCTGGCGGTACCGCATTCGCAGCCGGCGACGAATTCACGCTCAATGTCCCATCGGGCAACTATGTGCTGTCGAAGGCGACGGCGCAGGACGGCAGCCAGATCCCGTGCGCGATCCTCGCCGATTATTCGGATGCGAGTGGTGGTGCTGTCGCGTGCGGCGTGTATCTGATGGGTGAATTCAACGTGAACGCGATCCTGCCCGACGCAAGCTGGGGCGCAAACGCCGCGGCATGGGGGCCGACGCTGACGCAGATGTTCCGTCAGTTCAGCATCTTCCTGAAAT
>DASZBO010000025.1:0-66181 GCA_035944075.1 Sphingomicrobium sp. | reverse complement strand
GTCGCGCCTACCTCATTCGATTGCCGCTCGACGACCGTGACACCGTCGACCGCGTAGCCTTCCTGCAGAATCCTTCGCGCGCAACGGTTCGACGTCATTGGTCCACTGAAGCGGACCAATGCGGTCATATCGTGGAGGCTGGCACCGAGTGGGCGATGCAATGCGGCAACAAGACCAAGCGACTGTTCAAGCTGAACGACACGCCGCTCCGCCTTGGACAGCGTGTCTGCGTAACGGAGCCGGATGGTTCCGTTCTACCGTTCAAGATCGCCAGCGTCCGCTGACGACTGGCGCATTATCGGCCCCGTGCGTAAAGTCGTCCTTCTCGAGGGCGACAGCGTGTATCTAAAATCTTTAGGTATCGGCGGCACTGAGGCGCATCTGCGCTCGATACTCGCGACCGTGCCCGATGCCATGATCATCATCGACGAGCAGGGCGTCATTTTGTCGATCAGCGCAGCTGCAGAGAAGATGTTCGGCTACGCTGAAAAAGAAGTCATCGGCGAGAACGTCTCGATGTTGATGCCCTCGCCCGATCGTGAGCGGCATGACGGCTATCTCAAGACTTATCGCGAGACCGGCCGCCGGAAGATCATTGGGATTGGGCGCGTCACTACCGCCCGCCACCGCGATGGCAGCAGCTTTCCAATTGAACTTTCGATCGGTGAGGCCTCGGTTGACGGTCAACGCGTTTTCACCGGGTTCATCCACGACATCACGCAGCGCCAGGAACAGCAGATGCGGCTGCGTGACCTTCAAAGTGAGCTCGCACACGTCGGGCGCCTCAGCGAAATGGGCACTCTGGCCTCTTCGCTTGCTCATGAGCTCAATCAACCGCTGACAGCCATTGCAAGCTATTGTGAAGGCGCAAAGACGCTTCTCGAGGGTGAGCCCGCTTCCGGCGATCTCGCCATCGCGCGCGAAGCCCTTGCGGACGCCGCTGCACAGGCGGCTCGCGCAGGAGAGATCGTGCGTCGCATGCGGGACTTCCTAACACACGGTGAGACCGAGCACCGGGTCGAGAGTCTTTTGGCCGTGATCGCGGAGGCGAACGCACTGGCGCTGGTGGGTTCGCGCGAGCACGGGATCGACGTTCAGGTGAATCTCGATCCCGACGCTGACGAGGTGTTCATCGATCGCGTTCAGATCCAGCAGGTCCTGTTCAATCTCATCCGCAATGCGATCGACTCCATGATCGACCGTCCGGTCCGGGAACTCGCGATCTCGAGTGCGGCTAACGCCGAGGGCTTTGTGACGGTCACTGTCGAAGACAGCGGAGCAGGGATCAACGAAAGTATCGCACCTCAGTTATTCCAGCCTTTCGTAACATCGAAACAGGGCGGAATGGGCATCGGCTTGTCGATCTGTCGCACGATCGTCGAGGGGCACGGCGGCCGCATCTGGTTTGAGCGCGCGGCGGGATCAGGAACCATCTTTCACTTCACGCTGCCGCTGGCCGGGAAAAATTATGAGCTCTGAGCCCAAGCTCGTGCATATCGTCGATGATGACGCGGCCGTGCGCAGGTCGGTTGCGTTCGTCCTGAAAACGTCCGGTCACCAGGTTGAAACCTATGAGTCCGGGGCGGACCTCATCAAGGAAAGTGGCCGTCTCGCGGACGGATGCATCCTCCTCGACATTCGAATGCCCGGCATGGATGGGCTGGAAGTACAACAAAAGCTGCAAGAAAAGGGAGTTAGCCTGCCGGTTATCATCATGACGGGACACGGTGACGTTTCGCTGGCGGTTAAGGCGATGAAGTCTGGCGCCGTCGATTTCATCGAAAAGCCGTTCGCCAAGGAAGCGTTGCTTACCTCCTTGAAGGAGGGATTTGACCGGCTTTCACGTCGCGAAGCAACCGAAGACCGATCGCGTGACGCGAGCGTTAAAGTGCACGCCCTGACGCCTCGCGAGCGCGACGTACTTAAGGGTCTGGCAGAAGGCCTCCCCAACAAGACAATCGCTTATGACCTCGGCATCAGTCCCCGGACGGTGGAGATTCACCGCGCCAATCTGATGAACAAGCTTGGAGTCCGAAGCCTATCGGAAGCATTGCGGATCGCATTCGCGGCAAGAGGCGAGTGACCCGCCAAGCATAGCAGGTTGGGGCGGATTGAACGGATCTGCGGGTCCGCGTTCGCGGTCTTCTCGAAACCAGTGCGTCAGGGTCCGCGGATGCACGATGAACCTGGCGTGGAATCGTCCAATGGACTCGTCCGCGAAGCGCGCCAGCACGATGTCTCCCACGCAGTTGCCTGTTCCGCGGGGCACAGCATGTTCGTAGCGATTGATGTTACGTTCAGCCCTGCGCTCGCTTCCGGAGAATTGCGTAGTGCTTTCCCGCGCTTCAAGAGCGAACAACGGCAACCATGGAACGCAAGGCCGTAGATCTCCTAAACGAGCATCGACTGATGACGATTGCAACGCTGAGGCCCGATGGCTGGCCGCAGGCGACAATGGTCAATTACGCAAACGACGGGCTGCTCCTTTACTTCATCATTTCACGGAACAGTCAGAAGTTTGCCAACATAGACCGCGACAGCCGTGTCTCGATCGTAATCGGGCGCGACTTCGACGATCCCGCTGACATCAAGGCTTTGTCGATCGCGGCGAATGCATCAGAAGTCCGCGACCCCTTGCAGCGCGAACAAGCGATCCGCCTCGTGCTGAGGCGCCATCCGTTACTCGCAAAGATCGGCGGTCCCGACCTCGCTCACTCGGTCGTCATGCGCGCCTATTGCAGCATTGTTACGATCCTCGATTACTCGAAGGGATTCGGTCACGCTGATCTCTTGACCGTCGGTCCAGGCGGACCGGAAATGACACCGGCTCGAGACGACGACTGGGGTTTTTTGAGGCCCGCCAGTGCGGGCTGATCCGACCTCGCCGCGCTTCCGTATCAATACTTATACTGCGGACTTTCCGCTTCTCCTAGAGATCTCCACACCTTCCGGGGGTTCCTCTCCCCACTACCCACCAACTCCCCGGAAGGTCGTTTTAGGGCGACTTGCCATACAAGCGCCCATAACCGATTTCCCGCGCAAGCACTGAGGCGGCGGAAATTGCTCACTCTCACGGTCTTGGGTGGCGCAGGTACATTCGCCGGCTCCAAGCATCGAACCTTGATAGCGAAAACAGCGCACGCGTTGTGAATATCGTCCAGCGCGTAGCACACGAACAAGGGACAGGCAGTTGTTTGCCTCACTTACGAGCCTGGGGTGCCGCCGCTACCGACGTCGCAACCACATGCTCGACGGCTCGATCGGAGGCGTCGAATAGGGCATTACCATGGGGAGCAGCCAGGCGTTCGACGATCAGCGATACGTCCTGCCGCTATCGATTGCGTGCATCAACGGCCGAATGGGAAGCCTAGAGTTGAGTTTGAATTTGCACTCTCGCAAGGACTCCGGCTCGTGACCGCCAAGACGATATTTGAACTTCCAACGCCAGCCCTTCTCCTCGACCGCGCCCGCCTTGAGGCGAATGCCTCCCGTATGCGGGCCAAAGTGCATGCGCTCGGTGTCGAGCTTCGACCACACGTGAAGACGTCAAAATCGATCGATGTACTGCGCGTTCTTGCGCAGAACCGAGATGTCCCCGTCACGGTCTCCACCCTTGCCGAAGCCCGCTATTTTTTCCGTCACGGAGTCCGCGACATTCTTTACGCGGTAGGAGTGGCGCCGGGGAAGTTGCCGGAGGTCGCCGATCTCCTGCGAGCCGGGTGCAGGCTTCGTATCATCCTCGATACGCTGGAAGTGGCCGGCGCCGTGCATGACTTCAGATTGGCGGAGAGCGTACCCCTTGAAGTCCTCATCGAAATCGACAGCGACGGACATCGTGCGGGCGTTGCTCCAACGGATCCGCTGCTGATTGCAATCGGAAGGCGGCTGGGTCCCGCTCTCGCGGGCGTCATGACTCACGCGGGCGCATCATACGATTGTCGCACTCGCGACGAGTTCGAAGCCATGTCCGAGCAAGAACGTGCTCGAGCGGTCGAGGCCGCGCGTCGCCTTGAGGAAGCAGGATTGCGCTGCGACATCGTCAGCGTCGGTTCCACACCGACCGTTCATTACGCGCGAGCGCTGGACGGCGTGACGGAGGTTCGCGCTGGGGTCTATGCCTTCGGCGATCTTGTACAGGCTCAGCTCGGCACATGCGCGATCGACGACATCGCGATCGCGGTGCTGGCGAGCGTAATTGGCCATAATCGTCATCACGGCCGGGTGCTTATTGACGCTGGGTTTCTCGCATTAAGCCGAGATCGCGGGACAGCGGATCTTCCGATCGACTGGGGTTATGGCGCCATCGCCAATGCGTTCACTGGAGCCGTGATGGACGACGTGACTGTGTCCTCAACCAATCAGGAACATGGGATAATCACCAGCCGCTCCGGCCCGATTGATTTCGAGCAGTTCCCGATCGGTAGCCGAGTGAGGGTACTGCCCAATCACGCTTGCGCGACTGCCGCTGCATACGAGCGTTATAACGTAATGAGCGGCGACGCGCGGATTGTTGGCGTATGGGACCGCATCAACGGCTGGTAATCGGCTCCGCCCTTAGAGCCGCTCACGTGCGCGCGCACGCAAGAGCGCGATGACCGACGGCGCCATGACCGCCAACGCCGCGAACGCTCCTAAACCTTTCCCGACGCTGTGAAGGCAAGAGGAATCCGCTCGTCAGCGTGGAATTTAGAGTTTGTCCGTCAGTTCGGGAACGATCTTAAACAGGTCGCCGACGAGGCCGATGTCCGCGACTTGGAAGATTGGTGCTTCTTCGTCCTTGTTGATGGCGATGATCGTCTTCGAATCCTTCATTCCGGCAAGATGCTGGATCGCTCCTGAAATGCCGATCGCGATATACACCTGAGGCGCGACGATCTTGCCCGTTTGACCGACCTGATAGTCATTGGGGGCATAGCCCGCATCGACCGCAGCTCGGCTCGCACCGACACCGGCGCCGAGCTTGTCCGCAAGCGGATCGAGGAGCGCATGGAATTGCTCCGACGAGCCGAATGCACGGCCGCCGGAAACAATGATCTGCGCGCTCGTGAGCTCCGGACGTTCGCTTTGGGACGCCTCGAGCCCGACGAAACTGCTATTGCCAGGGTCCGCCCCCGGATCGACCTGCTCGACCTCTCCCGAACCTCCTTGCGCAGGAGCATTCTCGAAAGCCGTAGTGCGAACCGTAATGACCTTTTTCTGATCCTTCGATCGGACGGTCGCAATCGCATTGCCCGCATAGATCGGCCGCGTGAACGTGTCCGAGCCCTCGATCGAAAGCACGTCGCTCACCTGCATCACGTCAAGCAGCGCAGCGACCCTCGGCGCGATGTTCTTCCCGGTGGTGGTCGCAGGAGCCACGAATGCATCGTGGCTTTCCATAAGTTTTGCGGCGACCGGTGCGACCGCTTCCGCAAGCTGGTGCTCAAGTGCGGTTGAGCTTGCCGCGTAAACTTTCGCGACGCCGGAAATTTCCGCGGCTGCCTTGGCAAGCGCATCGACGCGGTTACCAACGACAAGCGCGTTAACCGGCCCAAGCTTCGCTGCCGCGGTTACCGCCGCAAGCGTTGCATCCTTGATGCTGCTGCCGTCATGTTCGACGAGGACAAGTACGCTCATGCTTTTGCAATCCCCAAACCCTTGAGACGCTCGACCAGTTCATCGACGCTCGCAACCTTCACCCCTGCCTGGCGCTTTGCGGGTTCGCTTACCTTCAGGGTCTCGAGCCTTCGTTCGACGTTGACTCCGTAGTCGGTGGGCGTGCGCGAAGCGAGCGGCTTCGATTTTGCCTTCATGATATTGGGAAGCGAGGCATAGCGGGGCTCATTGAGACGGAGGTCTGTCGTGACCACCGCCGGGAGACTGAGCTTGACCGTCTCGAGACCGCCGTCGACTTCACGCGTAACCGTCACCGCGTCATTTGCCGGCTCGACCTTGGATGCGAATGTCCCTTGCGGCCATCCAAGGAGCGCCGCAAGCATCTGGCCGGTCGCGTTATTGTCGTCGTCGATCGCCTGCTTGCCGAGGACCACGAGCCCAGGCTGTTCCTCTTGGGCGACTTTGGCGAGTATCTTCGCAACCGCGAGCGGCTCGACCTCTTCATCCGTCTGGACCAGGATTGCGCGATCAGCGCCCATGGCGAGCGCAGTCCTTAGCGTCTCCTGCGCTTTTGCAGGCCCAATCGAAACCACGACGATTTCGCTTGCGGCGCCCTTTTCCCGCAGCCGGATCGCCTCCTCAACGGCGATCTCGTCGAACGGATTCATGCTCATCTTGACGTTGGCGAGATCGACGCCCGAGCCGTCCATCTTAACGCGCGGCTTCACGTTGTAATCGATCACCCGCTTGACGGCGACCAGCACTTTCATCGCTTCACTCCATTCGGAAACCGTTTCCCGCAGCGCGCTGCGACGGAAACCAGACTAGGCCGGGACGGCCTCCTTAACCTCCGCGACAATTTTTCTTGCAGCGTCACCAAGATCGTTTGCGGCAATGATCGGAAGCCCCGACCCAGCCAATATGTCCTTGCCTTGCTGGACATTGGTGCCTTCGAGCCGAACCACCAGCGGAACGTTGAGCGATACTTCGCGCGCTGCCGCTACAATTCCTTCGGCGATGATGTCGCAGCGCATGATTCCGCCAAAGATGTTGACGAGAATGCCCTTCACCGCAGGGTCGCTGAGAATGATTTTGAAAGCGGCCGTCACCTTTTCCTTGGAAGCGCCGCCCCCGACGTCCAGGAAGTTGGCGGGCTCGGCGCCCTCGAGCTTGATGATGTCCATCGTCGCCATCGCGAGACCAGCGCCGTTCACCATGCACCCGATCGATCCGTCGAGCTTGATGTACGAGAGGTCGTACTTGGATGCCTCGATCTCCATTGGATCCTCTTCGGTGAAATCCCGAAGTTCCTGCAGGTCCCGATGGCGGAACTCGGCATTATTGTCGAAGCCCACCTTGGCATCGAGCACCAGGAGCTGATCCCGTTCGCTTACGGCAAGTGGGTTGATCTCGATCTGCGAGGCATCCGTTCCGATAAAGGCCTTATAAAGGTTGCCGAGGAGCTTGCCGGCCTGTTTCGCAAGATCGCCAGTGAGACCGAGCGCGGAAGCCACTCCACGGCCGTGGTGGGGCATCAGACCGGTTGCGGGGTCAATCGTTATGGTCGTGATCTTCTCGGGCGTATCGTGCGCAACCTTCTCGATTTCCATGCCGCCTTCGGTCGATGCGACAACGGCAATCCGTCCGGTTTCGCGGTCGACCAGCAACGCGAGGTAGAATTCCTTCGCAATGTCGACGCCATCGGTGATGTAGAGACGCTGCACCTGCTTGCCGGCGGGACCCGTCTGAATTGTCACGAGAGTCTTGCCGAGCATCTCGGCGGCATTGTCGCGAACCTCATCGACTGACCGGGCGAGACGAACGCCGCCCTTTGCCGTATCGGGAAGCTCGTTGAACTTGCCTTTGCCGCGACCGCCGGCGTGGATCTGCGCCTTAACCACCCAGAGCGGTCCGGGCAGTTTCTGTGCGGCCTCCACCGCTTCATCGACGCTCATTGCCGCATAGCCGGCGGGCACCGGAACGCCATATTTCGCGAGCAGCTCTTTGGCTTGATATTCATGAATATTCATGGCGGGCCCTTAAGCAGATTGGAACGCCCAAGGGAAGGCGAGGAGCCATGGCCGCAAGCCTTCCTCCACGGTCCAGTCCCTTACCATTCGCGACGGGTCGCGGGTCGCATGTGCCCGAAGTCAAACGTCTGCCGATTAAGCTTGGCGCTGGACTTGGGCGCGGCCGTTGGGAGAGAAACAGGACGCTTTGACCGACTCGGATCGCCCTTTGCGAAAGATTATCCATGTCGACATGGATGCCTTTTATGCCTCGGTCGAACAGCGCGATAATCCGAATCTTAAGGGAGAGCCTGTTGCTGTTGGCGGCGGACATCGCGGAGTGGTTGCTGCGGCTAGCTATGAAGCCCGCCAGTTTGGCATTCGCTCGGCAATGCCTTCGGTCACGGCGAAGCGGCGTTGTCCCGAGCTGATCTTCGTCAAACCTCGGTTCGAGGTCTATCGCGCAGTCTCGCATGAGATCCGCGCGATCTTTGCCAGCTATACCGACCTCGTCGAACCGCTCAGTCTTGATGAGGCCTACCTCGACGTGACCGAAGATCGCCTCGAACTTGGCAGTGCACGCGCCATCGCCGAGGATATCCGCCGCCGTATTCGCAACGAGACCGGCCTTACCGCCTCGGCTGGAGTTTCCTATTGCAAGTTCATTGCGAAACTCGCCTCCGATTATCGAAAGCCCGATGGCCTTTGTGTCATCACGCCGGACAAAGGTCCGGACTTTGTCGCATCATTGCCGGTGGCGCGCTTTCACGGGATTGGCCCCGTCACCGCCAAAAAGATGGAGCGGCTCGGCATCGTGACCGGCGCGGACCTTCGCGGCTGGAGCCTCGCTGCACTTCAGGCTCATTTCGGAAGCGCGGCGGACTGGTACTGGCGCATCTGTCGCGGCATCGACGAGCGCGAGGTGAAGCCCGACCGCCCGTACAAGTCGGTCAGCGCCGAGCGAACCTTCGACGAAGATCTCGTGGACCCCACGCGTCTTTCGACCGAGCTTGAGCGCATCGCCGGCTACGCGTGGGACCGTGTGAAGCGCGCGGATGTCACGGGGCGGACCGTTACGCTTAAGGTCAAATACGGCGATTTCATGCTGATCACACGATCGAAGAGCTTCGCTGGCCCGATACCGGATCTCGACGCCTTCACGGCTGCCGGACAGGCGTTGCTGGCCACCCTTCATCCCTTATCGAAGGGTATAAGGCTGCTTGGCCTTGGCCTTCACAACCTGGCCGAGTCCTCTCGGGAAGAGCCCGTCCAACTCGGACTCGCAATCTGAGCTAAGTTGTGATATAAAATTGTCACATGGGGCCGCCGCGACCAGCTGCGGCCTTATATTCTAGGGAAGCCACTAAACAGGCTGGGGAGCCAAGACCACAGGTCGCTTTGGGGGGCGGCACTTCGGTGCTGGCTCTTTTGCCGCATTTGGAAAGGTGAGCAATGGCTACAAAGGCGCTTAGCTTCGACGTAGGTGATTATGTCGTGTACCCCAAGCATGGCGTAGGTCGCGTCGTCGAGCTGCAAAGCACCGAGATCGCCGGCACCCGTCTCGATCTCTACGTTCTGCGATTCGAGAAGGAAAAGATGACCTTGCGCGTCCCCGTGAACAAGGCCGATTCGGTCGGGATGCGGAAGCTCTCTTCGGACAAGACGATGAAGGACGCGCTTGAGACCCTGAAGGGCAAGCCGAAGATCAAGCGCACCATGTGGTCGCGACGCGCTCAGGAATATGAGGCGAAGATCAACTCGGGCGATCTCACGTCCATCGCGGAGGTGGTGCGGGATCTGTTCCGCCCGGACGATGCTCCCGAACAAAGTTACTCCGAACGGCAGATATTCGAGGCGGCGTCATCGCGTCTCGCCCGCGAACTCGGTGCCATGGAGCAGACCGACGAGAAGTCGGCACTGGCCAAGATCCTCGACATCCTGAACAAGGCAGCGGTGATCCATCAGAAGACACGGGAAGTCGCGTAAGTTCGACACCCTGCATCAAGTTCAAAGGGCGCTCCTTCGCGGGCGCCCTTTCTTTTTGGGACCCTAGGTCCGTCCCACGAACATGAAGCCCGCAGCGCCAATGAGACAGGCGAACGCGCCGAGATAACGCCAGCCTATCGGCTCCTTCAAGACCACGGCCGCGAAGATTGCGAATATCGTCAGCGTGATCACCTCTTGGATGATCTTTAGCTGCCCGCCGCTGAAACCGTGAGCATAGCCGATGCGGTTCGCCGGTACCGCGAAGCAATACTCGACGAAGGCAATGGTCCAGCCGATGAAAATGGCCGCGAACGTGGAAAGCTGCGGAAACTTCAGCTGACCATACCAAGCCATGGTCATGAAGACGTTCGAGATCATAAGAAGCAGAATCGTGGCCATCGCCCGCCAGTAGCGGCGCGCATCAGCCTGCTCCAGACCGTTGAATTTCCCGCTTGCGGCTGTTTCCGGCTAAGTGTATTGTAGTAATAATACACATTAAGGAGGATCGCATGCGCAAGTCCCTGTCCCTCGTTATCGCTGGTGCGGCCATCGTGACTGGCTGCAGTCACGGCGATGCCGAAGGCGGTGGGCCGACGGTCTCCCGCAATTACCAGGTTGGCAACTTTCAGGAAGTTGAGCTTGCAGGTCACTATGATGTCGACATTCATACTGGCGCTCCAGTCAGCGTCTCCGCCACAGGACCCGAGAATGTGCTCAACCGCCTGCGGGTCGAGGTCGATGGCAACAAGCTCACCATAGGCCCCAAGCATAGTGGCGGTTGGTTCCACTTCGGCTGGACATCCACCCGCAATGTCCATGTTACGGTGACTGTCCCGACATTAAGCGGCGCTACGCTCGCCGGATCGGGCGTTATCAACGTCGACAAGGTCCATGGGGGAAGCTTTGAAGGATCGGTTGCCGGCTCTGGTCAGCTGAATGTCACGAACGTTGATGTCCAATCGCTCAAACTTAACATCTCCGGCTCCGGTAGCGGCAAAGCCGGCAGTGGGCGTGCCCAGTCGGCCGAGTTCGATATTGCGGGTTCCGGCAGCCTCGACGCGGGCGCAGTCCAGACGCAGCAGGTCAAGGTCTCCATTGCGGGTTCGGGCGGCGTGCGCGCGCACGCGACTTCGACGGCTAAGGTCGACATCATGGGGTCTGGCGATGTCGACATCTCAGGCGGCGCCAAGTGCACCGTCAGCAAGGCGGGCTCCGGCAATGTCCGCTGTTCATAGGCAGACCTTAGAACGACGTTAACCATGAACGTGGGAGGTAAGCGTTATGCGTACCTTCCTCATTACCGTGCCGTTGATGCTCGCAATTGCTCCTTCAGCGCAGGGCGCGACGCGAAGCTATGGGATAACCGACTTCACCAAAGTCCGGGTCGAGGGGCCTTACAAGGTGACCCTGGTGACCGGAGTGCCGCCCTACGCAAAGGCCAGCGGGTCCTCGACGGCAATGGACCGGATAGCGGTCGAGGTCCGTGGGGACACGCTCGTGATCCGCACCGATCCAAGCGCCTGGGGCGGCTATCCGGGGATTGATCCCGGCCCTGTCGAGGTCAGCATCGGGACCCATGACCTCGCGAATGCTTCGCTGATCGGCTCAGGAAACATCGTTATCAGCCGTGTCACTGGGCTAAGTTTCGCGCTTGCCGTGCAAGGGTCTGGCTCAGCACAGATCAACGACGTTGCTGCCGATCAGATGAATGTCAGCCTTGCCGGCACGGCAAGCGCGCGGCTTGCCGGTCGCACCAAGCGGCTGACCGCGGTAGTTCGCGGGCTTTCCGCACTCGACGCGGCAAAGCTCAGCACGCCCGGCGTGCACATCTCCGCTGAAGGATCGGCAACGATCGATGCGTCCGTGGCTCAAAGTGCCCAAGTGGAAGCCACCGGCCCCGCCACAATCCGATTTAGCGGAAGCCCGTCGTGCGAGCTGCACGTCAGCGGTTCAGCGAGCGTCAGCGGCTGCAAATAGCAGCCCTGGGGAAAGTCGTGATCGTCCGGCGCCTGAGCGCCCAGCGACGAGATCTCCAACCTGTTGCGATGAGCGCTATGGAGCAGCGATCAGACGAGAGCGAGCGCGGCGAGCCGGCCATAAAGGCGCGGCGGCAGGTCCGCGAGACCCGTCTCGTCGCTTCCGCTCTCGTCCTGCGCCGCAGCTTCAAGATAGCGCCAGCCCTGGTGCGCTCGCCGTGGCTGGGGAGAAACAGTCCTAAGTTCGGCCGCGCAGACAATGTCGATGCGCCCATCTTCGCGATCCTCGAAGCGCAGGATTTCCTGTGACGCAATGAGCCGATGCTTGACGATCCAGAACAGCGAACCGCCGATCAGCTCGGCCGCGCGTTTGGGACGCATGCGCGTCACCACCCGTACTTCGCCCCCAACCGTCCGCGCGGCGATCCGTTGCTGCAGCGCTCCAAGGTCACGGCAGGCGAACGCCACCTTGGTGAGGTTAAGTTTCGACACACGTCACCAGTGCCGGGTTAATCCATGATTCGCAACGGCTTAGCTATGCAGTCCGAACAGTGCGGCAAGTCCCAGGAAAAAGAAGAATCCAAACGTGTCGGTCATCGTGGTGACGAAGACGGTCGATGTTACCGCAGGGTCGATCCTTAGCTTCTCGAGGCCCACCGGGATGAGAACGCCCGAGAGCCCGGCGTTGAGGCTATTGAGGAGCATGGCGAGGAAGAGAACGACGCTTAAGCCGAGGTCGTGATAGATAAGCTGGCAACCGGCAGCCATGAGCAGGCCCAGCCCGAGCCCGTTGGCGCTGGCGATCCACCATTCGCGGCCGATCATCCGCCAGGTATTGGACGACGTCAGCTGATTGGTTGCGAGGGCACGAACTGTCACGGCCATTGTCTGGGTGGCAGCATTTCCGCCCATGCCGGTCACAATGGGCATGATCACCGCGAGGGTAACGAGCCGCGTAATCGTTCCCTGGAAAGCCGCAACTACGGCAGCAGCGAGGATCGCCGTGCCGAGGTTGATGAACAACCACCACATTCGCGTCCGGACAGTCTCGATGAGCGGCGCATTGATATCGCTGTCGCCGGCCTGGCTGAGACGGAGAACGTCTTCGCCCGCCTCTTCCTGGATAATGTGGACGATGTCGTCGACCGTGATCATGCCGACGAGGCGGCCATCCTCGTCGACCACGGCAGCCGACACGAGCGCATATTTCTGAAATCGTAGAGCGACATCCTCCTGATCCATGTCCACCGAGATCAGCGTCTGCTCGCGCTGCATGATATCGCTGACCTGGCGCGTTCGAGGCGTCCGCAGGATCGTGGACAGCTTGCACGTTCCGACCGGATGGTGATCGGCCGTGACCACAAACACTTCCCAGAAGTCCGTCGGAAGGTCCTTTGTCGAACGCAGATAGTCGATCACCTGCCCGACATTCCAATGGTCCGGCACAGCACATAGGTCGCGCTGCATGAGGCGTCCGGCGGACTCTTCGGGATAGCTTAGTGCCTCTTCGACCGCTGCCCGGTCATCCGGCTCCATCGCCCGAAGGACCGCCTGCTGTTCGTCGCGGCTAAGGTCCTCGATGAGCGCCACCGCATCGTCGGTGTCGAGCTGACCGGCGATGTCCGCGACCTGCTGCGGTTCAAGCTCGTCGAGCAGGCCTTCCCGAACATAATCGTTCATTTCGGCGAGGACGTCAGGACTGACAATACCCGCGAGCGCCTTCACGAGACCTTCGCGCTCGTCGCTTGCTGCAAGCTCTATAAGATCCGCAACATCGGCAGGATGGAGCGGGCGCACCAACTGCCTGGCAGTCTCGTCGTCGCCGGCATCGACCGCGTCGAGCACTTTGTCGACGAACTCGGGGCGCAGCCGCGTCTCTTCGTCCATCACCGAATTGGGGGTTGGATCCTCGGGCGACAGCGTGGCGATCTGGTCGTTCTCGGCCATGTCGCCCTCCTCGCTTTGTCCCGGCCCGGCCCTCCTATGGTCGCCGAAGCTCTGGCGCAACCACTTCGGCGAGCCTAAATCGCGCTCCTTTCGACCCCTATGACGGAGTTCATATCATGGCTGACGGCGACCGCCTGACCCTTACCCTCTCGACCGGCGGCGATGTCGTCATCAAGCTCAGACCGGATCTCGCGCCGGGCCATGTCGAACGGATCACCGATCTTGCCAACAGCGGCTTTTACGATGGCGTCGTGTTCCATCGCGTGATCCCGGGGTTCATGGCCCAAGGCGGCGATCCGACCGGCACCGGCTTTCACGGATCCGACCGACCGAATCTCAAGGCTGAATTCTCGAGCGCGTCGCACAAACGCGGCGTCGCCTCCATGGCCCGCGCGCAAAACCCCGACAGCGCAAACAGCCAGTTTTTCATTGTAACGGAGGATTCGCCCTTCCTCGACAGGCAGTACACGGTGTGGGGCGAGGTCGAGAGCGGCATGGAATATGTCGATTCACTGCCTGTGGGCGAGCCACCGCGGGAGCCCGGAAAGATCGTCAAGGCGACGGTCGCGAAGGCTTGAAAAAGGTCGCGCTCGTCACCGGCGCCTCGGCCGGGCTCGGCGTCGAATTCGCCCGGCAACTGTCGAGCCGCGGCTATTTCCTCGTTCTTGCCGCGCGGCGCAAGGAGCGGCTCGAGGAGCTTGCTGGCGAACTCGGCAATGCGCGAGCAATTGAGATTGACCTCTCCACGAATGACGCCGCGACAAGGCTCATGGCCGACGTCGCGGGCAACGGTGAAACGGTCGACTTACTGGTCAACAACGCTGGTTTCGGACTGATCGGTCGTTTTGCCGAGCTCGACGCGAAGCGTGAGCGGCAGATGGTCGATCTCAATGTCGCAACGCTGACTGACCTCTGCCGAACCGCGGCGCCCGGGATGATCGAGCGGCGAACAGGAGGAATAATCAACGTCGCGTCGACGGCAGCCTTCCAGCCCGGCCCGAACATGGCCGTGTACTTTGCAACCAAGGCCTTCGTGCTCTCCCTGAGCGAAGCGCTGCACGAGGAACTGAAGCCGTTCGGTGTCAAGGTTACCTGCCTTTGCCCGGGTCCGACCCGTACCGAATTCGGAGACGTGGCGGGATTTGGCGGCAACGGCCTGTTCGACAAGGTGGCAATGAATGCGTTCGAGGTCGTGAAGGCTGGGCTCGACGGCCTTGAGAAAAACAAGGCCGTTGTTGTCCCGGGCGTCGTCAACAAGGTTGGTGCGATGAGTGGCAGGTTTGCGCCGCGTAGCGTAGTTCGCAAGATCGCTGGTGCGATCAAATATTGAGCAGCTGTTGAAACCGTGCGCTCGTGCCGCCGTTGCGTGTCCGGGATGATGGAGCGGGTCAGGAGAAAGAATGCCGGAAGCAGATACGATCGATCGGGTGACGTCGCGGCGTGTGCAGGTCGCCAGTCTTCCTCCAGCCGACAGCGGCCGCGGGTTTGCACGGCTGCCGGACCGGTTGATGGACGAACTCGGCCTCAACGAGGGAGACGTGATCGAGATCGTGGGAAAGCGCTCCACGGCTGCCCGGGCCATCCGGCCTTACGGCGAGGACGAGAATATCGACATCATTCGCCTCGACGGTCTCCAGCGCGCGAACGCGGGAGTGGGCTCGGGTGATTTCGTCGAAGTTCACAAGGCCGAATCGCAACCTGCGACCCGCGTCGTCTTCGCACCGGCACAACCCAACGTTCGGCTGCAAGGCTCCGCCGATGCGCTGAAACGTACGTTCGCCGGCCGCCCCTTGGTCGAGGGCGACACCGTCGCGACCGCCGGTCACCAGCGGATCAATGCCGACATGCCCGAGCATATCCGGCAACTGCTCAACGCCCCAGCATTCGCTCTCCAGGAGCTGCGGCTGATCGTGGCCACCGCCTTGCCCAAGGGCATCGTGCATATCGACAACAACACGGCGGTGGAGCTTCTCCCCGAATATACCGCTGCCGACGGCGAGCGGCGCGCCGACGTTACCTATGATGACCTCGGCGGCATGCGCGATACCGTTGATGCGCTGCGCGAGATGGTTGAACTTCCCCTTCGCCATCCCGAGCTGTTTCAGCGGCTCGGTGTCGATCCGCCCAAAGGCGTGCTTCTCCATGGTCCACCGGGAACCGGCAAAACTTTGCTGGCAAGGGCGGTCGCGAACGAAAGCGATGCGAAGTTCTACAATATCGCGGGTCCTGAGATCATGGGCTCAGCCTACGGAGAGAGCGAACGGCGCCTGCGCGAAATCTTCGAGCAGGCTGCCCAAAATGCGCCATCGATCATCTTCATCGACGAAATCGACTCGATTGCGCCGAAGCGCGGACAGGTAACGGGCGAGGCAGAAAAACGTCTTGTCGCCCAATTGCTCACGCTTCTCGACGGAATTGAGCCGAGACAGAACACCGTCGTCATTGCTGCAACCAACCGGCCCGAGGCAATCGATGAGGCACTTCGCCGACCTGGCCGTTTCGACCGGGAAATTGTCGTTGGAGTTCCCGACGAGCCTGGCCGCCGCGAGATCTTGGGAATCCACACGCGCGGCATGCCGCTTGCTCCCGATGTGAATCTCGAAGATCTTTCCCGCCGGACCTACGGATTTGTCGGTGCCGATCTTGCAGCCTTATGTCGGGAAGCTGCGCTTGAGGCGGTTCGCCGGATCATGCCTCGGATCAACCTTGCTGAAGACGTGATCCCGGCCGAGATCCTCGACGCCCTTTCCGTCGAACTTCGCGATTTTGAAAATGCGCTTAAGCGCGTCCAACCCTCGGCAATGCGTGAGGTGATGGTCGAAGCTCCGCAAGTGCGCTGGGCTGACGTGGGCGGTCTGGACGCGGCTCGGGATCGGCTGCGCGAGGGGGTCGAGCTACCGCTAAAACATCCGGAGGCATTTCGGCGCCTCGGCATTCGGCCCGCAAAGGGCTTTCTCCTCTTTGGACCTCCGGGGACGGGCAAGACCCTGCTTGCCAAGGCCGCGGCCCGTGAAGCCGAAGCAAATTTCATTGCTACCAAGTCATCGGACCTCCTCAGCAAGTGGTACGGTGAAAGCGAGCAACAGATCGCGCGGCTCTTTAATCGCGCCCGTCAGGTTGCGCCGACGATCATCTTCATTGACGAGCTCGACAGTCTTGTTCCTGCACGCGGTGGAGGACTAGGCGAGCCGCAGGTCACGGAGCGCGTCGTCAACACGATCCTTTCCGAGATGGATGGACTTGAGGAATTGCAGAACGTCGTGGTCATCGGCGCAACGAACCGCCCGACTCTCATCGACCCTGCCCTGCTGCGCCCGGGCCGCTTCGACGAGCTTATTTATGTCGGCGTTCCCGATACCGCCGGGCGGCGCCGTATTCTTGCAATCCATACCGAAGGGATGCCGCTTGGCGACGATGTGAACCTCGAGACGATTGCGCAGCGTACCGACCGCTTCACCGGCGCGGATCTTGAAGACCTGGTTCGCCGCGCCGGATTGACCGCGCTCCGGCGCGGGCTCGATGCCGCGACCGTTACGATGGCCGACTTCGAAGTGGCGTTGGCTGAAACCCGCGCGTCGGTCACTCCCGAGATGCTTGAAGAATATGATCGCATTCAGGAAACGCTGAAGAGCGAGGCCACCCGCCCAATGGGAGGAATCGGTTTTGTGCTTCCCGGGATGCTTCGACCCAAGGCCGGAGGGAAAAGCTAGCTTGACCTTCGTCGCATCAATGGCGCAGTTCGCAGAGCGCGCAGGCACAAGAATGCCTTACGCAGAGTTCGGAACTTGCCAAGCCGCGGCGCATTTGCCAACGCTCCCGCCTTCTCGCCCCGACACGGAGCAAACATGCCGACTTCCTCCGCGCGTACGCTGAAAAGTCCTCGCCGACTGCAGCGCCGCCGCGACCGCCGTTCCAAGAGCCCTCAGTGGCAGTTCCTTCGCGGGTTTTTCAAAAACCCAGTGATGGTTGGCTCGATCATTCCCTCGAGCCGGGTCCTCATCGACAAGATGCTGGAACCGGTCGACTGGGCGACTACCCGCCTATTTGTCGAATATGGGCCGGGCGTCGGCACCTTCACCAAACCGGTCCTTGATCGCCTGGGACCCGAAGCGACGCTGGTTACGATCGATACCAACCCCGACTTCACTCACTATCTGAAGCAGCAGATCGACGATCCAAGGCTGGTCGCAATCACCGGGTCGGCCGCCGATGTGGAAGCAATCCTCGCGGACCGCAATCTTGGCGATGCGGATTACATCCTCTCGGGACTGCCGTTTTCGACCCTACCTTCAGGGGTTGGCGACGCGATTGCGAAAGCAACGGCCAAAGTGATTCGCCCTGGCGGCGCGTTTCTCGTCTACCAGTTCAGCCCCAAGGTGCGTGACTTCATCGAGCCGCATTTCGCGAAGATCAAGCGCGGCTTCGAATGGATCAACGTTCCTCCTGCTACGCTGTTCTGGGCCTACAAAGGGGACAGCGAAGCCTAGGTCATATCAGCTATAGCGCTCGGGACGAAAGTTGAGGCGGCGCGTCACGGTATAGTCCATCACGTTCACCAGGAAGTGGGATACGGCCCACTTTATGCGGCCCCAAAGACTAGCGCGACGTCTGTGGATGTCCGGAGTGATGCAATCCGAATCGGCGAGTTCGCGTTCGAAATAGCCACGCATCGCTGATGCAAACGCCTGGTCCTTGATCCGCAGCATGATCTCCATATTGATGTAAAGACTGCGGTAGTCGAAGTTTGACGAGCCGATGTGGACGATGTCATCCACGATCGCGAGCTTCGTATGCAGCTTGGCAGGCCGGTATTCGTACATCTCGACATGACGCCGCAGCAGGCGGCTGTAACTGTGTCGCGCGGCGGCGATTGTCGCATTGTTGTCTGACTTCGCGGCCGTGATGATCCGCACCCTGCCGCGCCGGCCAAGTCGGCCGATGCGCCGCAACATTGCGCCTGGCGGCGCGAAATAGGCGAAGATCATGTCGAGCCGTTCCCCGCGGCGGATATCCTGGCCGATGCTCCGCCACCAGCTGTTGCGCAGACTGAGCGGACCCCCAAATTTCCACTGCAGCGGGCCGCGCCACTCGCTGAACTCCGAAAGGCGTCGACGCGCATATTTTAGCCGAGGACGTCCGTGGGTCGACCAGCGGAATAGAATGTCGAAGTAACGGCCGGGCGCGACGGCCTCGGGCCCATCGAGGCGGAGCCAGAGATCGCGCCAATGCCGCGGTCCAGAGTCCGAGAGATAAGTCTCGTCGATATTGGCACCTCCAATAACCACCGTGCAGTTGTCGATGACAAGAAGTTTCTGGTGGTTGCGCATCAGGTAGCGCCGACCATAGCTTGGGTTAAACACGCACTGCTCGCCCCCGACTTGGCCTAACTCTGCAAAAAAACCGGCGGGTGCGCCTGAGCCGAAGCCGTCGATCATCAGCCGCACCTCGACTCCCCGCCGCGCGGCAGCGACCAGGGCATCGCGGACGGATTCGCCAACTTGATCCGGGTTGAACATGTACATCAGCATCTTGATGCATCGCTCAGCACCGTTGATGAGATCGAGGAGCAGGCGTAGCCGCGCCTCACCGCTCTCGATAATCATGAGCTTGTTGCCGGCGATTTCCGCCGTGATTGGCGGGTCGTTCAAGGGTTCGGTGGGATTGGCGGCCATCGATGGAGCTTTTGTTGACTTTTGAGCCGCTCGCAAGCTATTGGCGCCGTCTTCCTCAAATCCCATATTCCCTAACGGGATAGGCTGCGGAGCGACGAATGGCGCGCGTTACGGTTGAAGATTGTGTCGACAAGATTCCGAACAGGTTCGATCTCGTCCTGCTCGCTGCCCAGCGTGCGCGCCAGATCTCGGGCGGTGCGGATCTGACGATCGACCGCGATCGCGACAAGAACCCGGTTGTCGCTTTGCGCGAGATCGCGGACGAGACGGTAAGGCCGCGCGAGCTTCAGGAAGCGGTTGTCACCAACCTGCAGAAGGTCCGGATCGACGAGGAAGACGAGACCGAAGAGCTCGCCTCGCTGAGCGAGGCAGCGGAAGCGCTGCGCCTGACTGCTGCTGCGCCGCCCCGTCCGACCCCCTCGGGCAGCGATTACGAATGAGGTGTCCGCATTCGTGTCCTCGGGCACGAATGCGACGATCATTCTTCGCTTACATTCGATGAGCGAGCCCCGAAATCTACGGCTGGATCGAATCAACCCCGCCCGTTAGATCGCTGGGATGGTTCCCTTTTCGTTCGCAGGCGAAACTCTGTTTCCAAGTAGCGAAGGCGCGCTCTTCTGGCCGGCCCGACAGGCTTTGCTGGTCGCTGATCTGCATCTTGAGAAAGCGAGCTGGTTTGCGCGTCTCGGGCAATTCCTTCCGCCCTATGATTCGCACGCGACGCTGAGCGCGCTTTCTGCGGAAGTGGAGCGGACCGGCGCCTCACGACTTTATTGTCTGGGAGACAGCTTCCACGACCGATTCGGATGCGATCGTCTTCCCGGGAATGCGCGTGAGCTACTACTTGAACTCACCTCGAGGCTTGAATGGACGTGGATCGTTGGCAATCACGATCCCGGCTTCGCCGATCACTGCGGCGGACGCATCGCGCAAGAAGTCGCGCTTTCGGGAATAATCCTTCGCCACGAAGCGGTGCGGGATGAAACCCGTCCCGAGATTTCCGGCCATTTTCATCCCAAGCTCAGGGTCAGCGTCAAGGGCCGGCGCGTGTCACGCCGGTGCTTCGTCGTGTCGCCTAGCAAGATTATCATGCCTGCGTTTGGTTCGCTCACCGGCGGCCTCGATGCGCATCACCCGGAAATTCTTGGGTCTGTCGGGAACAAGGCATCCGCCCTGGTTCCCGTTTCCGACCGTCTGCTGCGCTTCCCGCTGGCTGCCTAGGCCGACCGCACTTCGATCGCCATCGCGCCGGACGGCGAGAGCAACAGGCGGGCGGTTGCAGCGCGCCTTTTCCCAAAGGTCGCGGCCTGCAGCTCATTGCGCGCGGCATGTCGGTCGAACTTGAACCCCTGCGCTTCGGCGGCCTGCTTGAGGCGATCAAGGTGAACGTCAAGACTGGTGATCCCCTCGTCGGGATCGAAGTGCATCGTCTCTTCGAGGTCGCTCATCAAAACCTTCCATCCACGGCGCCGAGCCAATAGACAAGTCCCTTCGGTGACAGATTGCACAGCCCTTCGGCTGTCACTAAGCCTCGGCCATGAAAGCCAAAGCAGTGCTGCTGGTCGCCGCCATGTCCCTACCGTCCACCGCGACAGCACAGCGGGTCGATGCCCGGGTCTCCGCGCGCATCGAGAGGATCCTCAAGGGGACACCGCTCATCGACGGCCACAACGACATCGCCGAAGAGCTGCGCGAAAATTATGCGTTGAAAGTTGAAAATCTCGCGAGCGGAACTGACCGATGGGTGCCCAAGCCGCTTATGACGGACATGGCGCGGCTTCATGAAGGACAGCTCGGCGCGCAATTCTGGTCGGTTTATATCCCCTCCGAAGTCACCGGCGATACCGCGATCCGCGACACGCTTGAACAGATCGACATCGTGAAGCGGATGGTGAACGCCTATCCGAACGACCTCGCGCTTGCAGGCTCGGCCGACGACATCGTTCGGATCCACAAGGCGGGCCGTATCGCATCACTGATCGGCATTGAAGGCGGACACCAGATCGGCGGCAGCCTCGCTGCACTAAGGCTGTTCTACGAACTTGGCGCCCGGTACATGACGCTGACGCACTTCAAGAACAACGAGTTTGCCGACAGTGCGACCGATGATCCCAAGTTTCACGGACTTACGGAATTTGGTCGGACCGTCGTCCACGAAATGAACCGTCTCGGGATGCTCGTCGACTTGAGCCATGTCTCTCCGGATACCATGCGCGATGCCCTGAGGACGACGAAAGCACCGGTCCTCTTCACGCACAGCGACGCGCGAGCGCTTGCCGACCATCCACGCAACGTCCCCGACGACGTCCTGCAGCTGGTGGCGGCGAACGGCGGCGTCGTAATGGTCAATTTCTACCTTGGTCACCTTTCGGCCGAGTACATTCGCTGGTCGGCCGACAAGGCCGCCGAAGATGCACGCTTGAAGTCCCTTTACTCGGGCCAGCCGGTTCGCCGCGAAACGGCAATGAAGGCTTGGATCGGCGCGCATCCGGCGCCCCGAGCCGATGTCCGGATCATCGCTGACCACATCGATCATGTGGCAAGCGTTGCGGGACATGATCATGTAGGGATCGGCGGCGATCTCGACGGTATTGGGATCGACGAGGCGCCTGCTGGAATGAACAGCGTCAGTGGCTACCCGTTGCTATTCGCCGAGCTGATTCGTCGTGGCTGGTCCGACGAGGACCTCGCCAAGCTCGCCGGCGGCAACGTGTTGCGCGCCATGCGCAAAGCCGAAGCCGTGGCGGCATCAATGAAGGATGAACCGCCGGCGATGGCCCGGCTGCAGCCGTGGTCTGCGACCGATCCTTGGAAATGAGCAACGCGGGGCCGCCGCTTCGGGCCGCAATAATCCCGGTCACGCCGCTTCAGCAAAATTGCACGCTCCTTTGGTGCACCGCGACGATGCGCGGCGCTTTTGTCGATCCTGGTGGCGATCTCCCGCGCCTCAAGGCTGCTGCGCAGGAGGCCGGCGTGACGATCGAGAAGATTCTGCTGACACACGGCCATATCGACCATTGCGGAAGTGCCGGCCTACTTGCGGAGCAATTGGAGGTGCCGATTGAAGGCCCGCACGAAGCCGACCGCTACTGGATCGATAGGCTTGCCCAAGACGGCGCGAAGTACGGCATAGCGGGACAATCGTTTGAGCCATCCCGGTGGCTCCTAGACGGGGATTCGGTGAGCGTTGGAGATTTGACGTTCAATGTCCGCCACTGCCCCGGCCACACGCCGGGCCATGTCGTGTTTTACCATGAAGGCTCGCGGTTGGCCCTGGTCGGAGACGTGCTCTTTCGTGGCTCCGTCGGTCGCTGGGATTTCCCCCATGGCGACCAGGAGCAACTGATCCGCTCAATCACAAGCCGCCTGTGGCCAATGGGAGATGATACTTCCTTCGTACCGGGTCATGGCCCAATGTCGACCTTTGGTTTCGAGCGACAAACGAACCCTTACGTCGCGGATTCACGGCTTCAAGCCCGCGATGCCTGACCTATTTGCTGGCGCCGAGCTTGGAGGAACGAAATGTATCCTTCTGCTCGCCCGTGGTCCCAAGGAAATTCTGGCGCGGGAACAGGTGGCGACGACCAGTGCCGAGGCGACACTTGGGGCAATGGAGAATATCCTCGCCCGCTGGCAGTCCGATTATGGATATGAAGCCTTGGGGATCGGTAGCTTTGGTCCACTGGACCTTGACCCTTCCTCACCCACCTTCGGCGAGGTCACAACCACTCCCAAGCCCGGCTGGGCAGGAGCCAAAGTGTTTTCCCGATTGCGCTCCGCAGCAGCTGTTCCCGCGCGTATCGACACGGACGTCAACGGCGCAGCACTTGCCGAAATGCAATGGGGATCGGGACGCGGGGTAAAAGATTTTGCCTACGTGACCGTAGGTACCGGCATTGGCGTCGGATTGATTGTCAACGGCAGCCCGACGCGCGGTTTTGGCCATTGCGAGCTTGGCCACATTCGTCCGGTGCGCGTGGAAGGAGACGACTGGGGGGGAATCTGCCCCTTTCACGGGGGCTGTGTTGAGGGCCTCGCGTCAGGTCCGGCGATCCGGGCTCGCGTCGGGCCCGAACGCGCCCGCGCACTCGTGCCCGGAGATCCCGTGTGGGATTATGTAAGCTCAGCGATCGCGCAGCTCTGCCACGTCATCGTTTGTGCCGCTGCGCCCCGCGCAATCGCCATCGGGGGCGGCGTGATCGAAAATAATCCACACCTCTTGGCGCAAATCGAGCCGATGCTCGTTGCGAGCCTCGCCGGCTATTTGCAGCTCCCCTCGCAAGGTCGCTACATCCGCGGCCCGGAGCTCGGCGGAGAGGCTGGACCGCTCGGCGCGATTGCGCTTGCGATGAGCGCTAGGAACTGATCCCCGTAAGCGCCCATGCCCCTTCGAAGTGGACCGCTTCCCCGCCTGCGGCAAGAAGGACGTCGCCCGCTTCCGCAATATCGCTGCCCGAGCGGACCCGGCCCGAGAGCGGCATAATCCACCGATAGTCGGCCGTGCAGTCGTCATTCGTCCCACTCATCAGCTTGAACGGGCCCGCATCCACCAGCGACCCGCTTTCCCCAAGCTTCACCGGGCGGACGGTGGAAACATCGAACGGCCCCTTAACGGCAACGGCCACACCGTCATCGAGATGAAGTTCACGTGGACGGCCATAGTCGTAGAGACGGTAGGTGACGTCCGCGTTTTGCTGGAATTCGAGGAGAGCAATACCCGCTCCGATAGCGTGGATCGTGCCTGGCGGGACGAACACGAAATCACCCGCGCGAACGGGCTGCCAGTGCATGAGGCGTTCGATCGAGCCGTCGATCGCGGCTGCGCGCAGTTCCTGCTCCGTTACCTCGCGCGTTAGACCGAGCCCGAGCACGGCGTCGGGTTCCGCCTCGAGAATGTACCAGCATTCGGCCTTGCCACTGCGCAGCCCTCGCGCGCGCGCCTGCTCGTCGTTCGGATGGACCTGGACCGAGAGCTTTTCGCTCGTGAAGATATATTTGACCAGAAGCGGCAAATCGTTGCCGCCGGTGAACCACACCTCTCCGATACGCTTTCGCTGCGGCGGATCGAAGATCGGGGGAAGCGAGGTCCGCCCCCATGGTTTTTCGACATATTGGCGTTTGAGCTTCACGAGCAATGCTCCCGTGAGACAAGCGGCTTCTTCATCCTTGTGCTTCTCAGTCGATTTTTCGCTTGCGTCAAAGTCTCTTCCACCACTGGGATTGAATAGCATCGCACCGCATTGGGCGAGCTCGCCGTTTCCCTGCGGTTTGGTGGGAGGTGCTTAACGGTAACTGCGCCGAGCCGCGCTACGCTTGCGGCGGCTCGAACTTCCCGCGGCGACGCGGTCGACTATCCTTGGCCGAGGTCAAGGAGAACGATGATGGCTTGGTGTATCGGCCGTAGTGAAGCCATGGCGGACCCGGTCGCCGCCCGGCGCAAAGCACTTTCGAAGCTGCGCGCACTCGAGGACGTCGAGGATCCGGAAAGCCTCGTGGTACCGATTCTCATCGATGCGATACTGATGGCCGAAAGCTATCGCGGCGCACGGCACGAAATCACCTTCCTTGCCGAGCTTACCCGAAGCGTCGACGCCCTCATACGCGAGCTGAACGCTGCGGAAAAAGCGCGGGATTGGGCAGAGCCGATCACCCAGGTTTAGGGGTCGGCTGCCGATCCTGACCCGGTCCAGGTAGCAAGCACGTCTCGGTGCCTGCGTTCTCCAGCGTATGTCCGCTGCCTAGTTGAACATGGTAAACCAGTCAGCAACCAGCCTCGTTCAGCAGTCCATCAACTCTCATCAGTCAGATTGGTCCCGTGGAACTGTGCGCAGGGAACGGACGACCCGGCGCGGATCGAAGTGGACCTGTCGAATGAAGCATCAAGCTATTCTCGCGGCCGAGGAATGGCCCCCTCGGGACCCCCGTGTCGGCGTCGACTTCGACGTGCGCGTATATTGTGACGCGGAACCGATTGAGGCCCAGATCCTAAATCTTTCGGCGGACGGGTTCCGGCTCCACTCGGCAAAGCCGATTACCCCGGGTTCCGAAGTCACGCTGGAAGCCAGCATGCAGTTTCCCGTGAAGGCGCTGATCTGCTGGGCTTCGGGACTTGAGTCGGGCGGCGTGTTCGCAGAAGCCGTCACGCTCTAGACGGGCGCTACCCGTCGGTTCCCGTGCTCGCTACCTCAACGACGAATTGACCAAGGCAGCGGACCCGCGGCGTCACAGCGCCGGACGAATTGGCGCGACCGGTAACGGTTCTGATCAAACCCGCAGAGCGGCTGCGGCTTCGGCGTCTCGTTTGAAGTTGCGCGCGAGCTGGGCCATGCCGTTCAGGTACTGCGGCGGGATATGGACGTCACGATAGTCGAGCTGCGCCGCAGCGCGCAGCGTCCAGAAAGGATCAATCAAGTGCGGCCGCGCAAGCGCGACGAGGTCGGCGCGTCCTGCCGCTAAGATCGAGTTCGCGTGATCGGGCTCATAGATGTTCCCAACCGCCATGGTCGAAACTCGCCCTTCATTGCGAATACGGTCGCTGAACGGGGTCTGGAACATTCGGCCGTAGATCGGCTCCTGTCCGATCCACGTCTGGCCCGCCGAGACATCGATGAGATCAGCCCCCGCGCGTCCGAACGCATCGGCTATCAGGACAGCGTCGTCGGGCGTGATACCGTCGTCTTCGGCCCAATCGGTGGCCGAAATGCGAACGGACATCGGCTTGTCGTCGGGCCAGGCGGCGCGCATGGCTGCAAAAACGTCGAGCGGATATTGGAGGCGGTTTTCGAGAGAGCCGCCGTAGTCGTCGGTACGCGTGTTCTGAAGCGGTGTGATGAACCCGGAAAGTAAGTAGCCGTGAGCTGCGTGGAGCTCGATCATGTCGAACCCCGCCTCAAGCCCCAGGATGACAGCGGCAACGAACTGGTCGCGTACCTTGTCCATGTCATTGCGACTGAGCGGCCGGGGAACCTGATTGACCGGCGACCAGCGCACATCGCTTGCGGCGATCACCGGCCAGTTGCCTTCGAAAAGGGGAAGATCACTTCCTTCCCATCCGATCCGCGTTGAACCCTTGCCGCCGGAATGACCGAGCTGAAGGCATATCTTGGCTTTCGAGTTCGCGTGCACGAAGTCGACGATCCGTTTCCATGCTGCGCAATGATCGGAATTCCACATGCCGGTGCAGCCGGGACTGATTCTCCCCTCGGGCGAAACGCACGTCATCTCCGTGAAGACTAGCCCAGCTCCTCCAAGAGCGCGTTCGCCGTAATGCACGAGATGAAAGTCGTTCGGTGTCCCATCGATCGCGGAGTACATCGCCATCGGCGACACGGTGATGCGGTTCTGGAGGTCCATTTCGCGCAGCGCGAAAGGTGCAAACATGGGCGGCGCTGCCTTTTGTGATGCGCCGTTGGTTGCGCGCGTCCAGAACCAGCGTTCGACCGTCTCTAGCCATTCGCGATCGCGAAGCCGCAAATTCTCGTGACTGATGCGTTGGGATCGGGTGAGCAGCGAATAAGCGAACTGAAGGGGTTCAAAGTGTGTGTAACGCTCGATCGCCTCAAACCATTCAGTCGAGTTGCGGGCGCTGTTCTGAAGCTTCACGACCTCGAGACTGCGTTCGGCCTGATATTCGTCCAGCGCCGCTTCCATGCTGAGTCCCGACCGGTTGAGTACGTCTGCAAGCTTGATCGCGTCCTCCAGCGCGAGCTTGGTCCCCGATCCAATCGAGAAATGGGCGGTGTGTGCGGCATCGCCGAGCAGGATGACATTTCCGGCATTCCACCGATCGCATTTCAGTCGGCGAAAGTTCAACCATGCGGCTGACCCGCGCAGATGTGCAGCGTTCGACATGAGGCTGTGACCGCGAAGATGCTTTGCGAACAACCGCTCGCACGCAGCGATGCTGTCCTCCTGCGACATTGCGTCGAAGCCAAGGCTCCGCCACGTCTCTTCGGAGCATTCGACAATGAAGGTCGAACAGTCCCGAGCGAAACGGTAGGCATGGGCCCAGATCCAGCCATGCTCGGTCTTCTCGAACGCGAACGTGAATGCGTCGAACGCCCTCGACGTGCCGAGCCACACGAACTTGTTCCGTCGAACATCGACATCGACGCCGAATGCCTCAACCTGGGCCTCGCGGAAGCGCGAGTTGGATCCGTCCGAGGCAACGACGAGGTCGTATCCGCGCCATTTGACGTCCGAGGGGTCGCATTCCGCCTCAAAATGGAGAACGACGCCCAGCTCGCGTGCGCGATCCTGCAAGATCTCGAGCAGCCGCTTGCGGCCAATGCCAATGAAACCGTGACCACGCGACTTGATCGTCTCGCCACGAAAATGGACATCAATATCGTCCCAATGCGCGAACTCACCGGTGATGAGATTTGCCGAGACAGGATCATTGCGCGTGATGTTCTCAACGGTCATATCGGAGAAGACCACGCCCCAGCCGAAGGTCACTCCGGATGGGTTCCTCTCGAACAGTTCGATCTCGTGAAGTGGATCGCGCAGCTTCATCGAGATCGCGAAATAGAGACCGGCAGGTCCGCCACCGATGCAGGCAATTTTCATTGCCTCGCCCCCCGGCAACGACGTGGCGCCCGATCAAGGCAAGATTCAGACAAACTGCCCGCGACTGGCAAGCACTCGAGCCCGAAACAGCGCATGTACCCAGCATGGCACAGCATCAGCCGGCCAGAACAGACCGAAAGTGGCTTAAAGCTTCGATACGACGCTTTCACGCTATGCCTCGCGACGCGCGCACTCGAAAAAGGGTGCTGCACTCGCAGCCGCCGACCCCCAGGGATATTATCATCGGTCTGCCTCGACGGTTTCGATGAAGTCGCTCACCAAGCAGTTGAACGCCAAGGGTCTCTCGAGATTACCAAGATGCCCGGCACCGGCTATCACCTCGATGCGCGCATGAGGAATAAGATGCGCGAGCTCGCGAGACAGTTCTGGCGGCGTCACACGATCTTCATCACCAACCAGGATGAGCGTTGGGGTTTCAATAGCCCGGGCCCGTTCACGTTGGTCAGCGAGCCAGACTGCCTCGGCGCCAATGCGGTATGAAGCCGGGTCAATTCGCGCCATCGTTTCGACGACTTCGCTTCGAACGGCCGGATCGGCCGGCATCGCGATGAGAAAGTCGACGCGTGCTTCCGCCATGCCGCGCAAATTACGGCTTCCCGCAACCGAACGCTCGTAAATCGCTTGGCCCTCCGGATGCACGGCAAAGGTGTCGGCAAGAATGAGCGACGCGCAGTTGGCGGGAGCTGCATGATGGAGCGCAAGCGCAACGACACCGCCAAGCGACAGGCCGCAGATATGCGCGCGGTGAACGTCGAGGGCCTGCATGGCAGAAATGATTGCCGAAGCATAATCGTCCCGGGTTGTGCCTTGAGAAGCGGGGCTGCTTTCGCCGTAGCCTGGGTAATCAAAGGCTATTGAGCGGCGCTGAGTCCCGAAACACGCAAGCTGGGGATGCCACACCGATTTATCGGATCCAACGCCGTGCAGAAACACGATCGGGATACCCGGTCCGCCCCCTGCCTCGGTATAGCCGACCTCATATCCGTTATTCGTGATCACGCGGGCCATGACTCTCTCTTGGCAGGGCCGTTGCGCCCGCGCTAGCGTCGACGGATGGCGCGGATGACAATCAACGGCGAGAGCCTCGAGTACAAACTTGAGGCGCACACTCCTTTGCTTTGGGCGCTACGGGAAGCCTCGAACCTCACCGGCACCAAATATGGCTGCGACAGCCGCGATTGCGGAGCTTGTACCGTCATCATCGATGGCCGGGCGGTGATGAGCTGCAGCGTTTCGCTGGGTGAACTTGAGGGTGCAACGGTCACAACTATCGAGGGGCTGTCTGCACATGGCACGCACCCGGTGCAGCAGGCATGGCTTGCCGAGCAAGTCACCATGTGCGGCTATTGCGAACCGGGTTTCATCATGGCGATCGCAGCCCTTCTCGAGGCAGCCCCGTCACCTACGGACGAACAAATTGCTGCACTCCCCAATATCTGCCGTTGCGGGGCTTATCCGCGTATTCGAAAGGCGATAGCGCGAGCCGCGCAAACGCGCGCAACACCTGCAACACAACCCCGCTTACAACCCTGAACATACGCTTCCGAAACGGTTCAGCGGTTGCTCATCGACAGAGGCGCACAACCCGTCTCAGGGAACTGAGAAGGGTCACGAACATGCGTAATCTTCTGATAGGAATTTTCCTGGCCGGCGTGGCAGCTTCACCCGCGCTTGCTCAGGATAATGGCGATGGCCGTTGGCACCACGATCAGCAGCAAGGCGGTCGTGGCGAGGGTCATCAGCAGCGCCAGCAGAGGGCGCAGCAAGCGCAACCGCAGCAGCCCCAAGTGCAGCAGCAAGCACGCGGGCCAAGATTCGATGGCGGCGGTTACCACCAGCAGCAGGCTCCGCAGTTTGTTCGCGATCAACAGCAGGTCGGGGTCCAGCAAAGTCAGGCAGGCAATGGACGTCGTAGAAACTTTGACGGCCGCCCAAACGTCGCGCCGCAGGGCGAATTCCAGCAGCAGGCGTACGGCTATCGTGGGCCAGTGCAGGTTGAGCGCAATCGCAACGGCGGCTGGACGCGGACCGAGGGTTTCCGCGGCAACGGGACCGACCAGCAGCAAGTTCGAAGCGGCGGCTGGTATGGGCAGCGCGGTAACGTAGCGCAGCAGTATCGCGGCAGCAGGAGCTACGCTGGAAACAGCTGGAATCGCGACTGGCGCAACGACCGGCGTTACGACTGGCGCCGCTACCGTGATGATCACCGATCGGTGTTCCACCTCGGGTTGTACATCGATCCGTTTGGTTACGGTTACCAGCCCTACGGGATCGGCTACCAGCTACCGCCGGTATATTTCGGCCAGCAGTACTGGATTGATCCCTCAATGTACGAGCTGCCGTATCCGCCGCCGGGAACGCAGTGGGTTCGTTACTGGAATGACGCCCTGCTCGTCGACATGTACAGCGGGCAAGTCGTGGACGTGATCCAAGGTTTCTTCTGGTAGACTGATACCGCGGATTGATCGAAGAGGCGTTGCGGCCTAGCCGCAGCGCCTCTTCTTGCATTTGCAGATCAACTTTTTCGAGGTCCTGATGAAGCTCGCTCGCCGACTGTTCCTATGCGCATCGCTCGCTGCCCTCGCGCCATCCATTGCCGGCGCTCAGCCAACACCGTCGATCCCTTCTCAGCAGGTCGAGCACGACCGTCTCTTCAAGCTATTCAAGGAGAGCGACGAGGCAAGCCTACGCCGCAACCCATTACAAGCGCTGTTCCGAGGCGACTACCGCTATGCCGACCGACTTGGCGACCTCTTCAGCGATGCGCACTTCAATGCCGAAAAGGCAGCCGCGGAGCATGACCTCGCCGCGCTTCGCGCGATTCCACGAGACCAGCTTAGCTCGGACGACCAGATTGCTTATGACGTGTTCGATTACCAAACCCGGGACACTCTGCGCGGACTTCAGCCCGACCTTCTGACACTCACCGAAGCCCTGCCGATGAATCACTTTTTCGGCCTGCACACGGAATACCCAACGCTTGCAAGCGGCCAAGGCGGCGCTCCTTATGTGACCGTCGAGGATTATGAGAACAGTCTCAAGCGCGATCACGACTTTGCCGCCAATATCGACGAAGCCATTCGTCAATGGCGCAAGGGAGAATCCGAAGGCGTCGTCGATACCAAACTCACCGTTCGAAATATGATCGAGCAGCTCAACAACCAGCTGAAGCTTGTGCCGGAGGAATCGCCTTATTGGGGCCCAATCAAAGCTCTTCCCGCTTCGATGAGCGCGGCAGACAAGGCACGGATTACGCGAGAATATCGTGTTTCGCTGACGAACGTCGTCTATCCCGCACTGACGCGCATGCGCGACTTTCTGCAGAACGAATATCTTGTCCACGCACGCGACGGTGTCGGACTCATGTACATGAAAGGCGGTGATGTTCTTTACCGCCATGAGATCCAGTCAACGACGACACTGCCGATGACCCCCGAACAGATCCATGAGCTCGGACTTGGTGAAGTCGCACGGATCACCAAGGATTTCGAGAACGTCCGCCAAGAGGTTGGCTTCAAGGGCGACCTCCGCGCATTTTTCGACTACATGCGCACCAGTCCCAAGTTTGCCCCAAAGAGTCGTGAGCAGCTCGAAAGCGACTTCTACCGCATCAAGAAAGCAGTGGAGGCCAAGGTCCCGCAATATTTCTCGCTGGTACCAAGGACGCCGCTCGTCATTCGCTCCTATCCAGCCTACCGTGAGAAGTTCGAAGCTGGCGGAAGCTACGATAGCGGCACGCCGGACGGTTCCCGCCCCGGCACGTTCTACTTCAATGCATATGATCTGCCGTCACGATTCACTTGGGAGGAAACGACGCTGTTCCTCCACGAGGGCGAACCCGGGCACCATTTCCAGATCAGCCTTGCACAGGAAAACAAGGTTCTTCCGAGTTTCATGCGGTTCGGCCAGAACACTGCCTATGTTGAAGGTTGGGCGCTCTATGCGGAAACACTTGGCTATCCGATGGGGTTCTATGCCGATCCGTACCAGCGCTTCGGAACCCTTAACGACGAGATGCTTCGGGCCATGCGCCTGGTGGTGGACAGCGGTATCCATGCCAAAGGCTGGACCCGTGATCAGGCGATCCAGTACATGCTCGATCATTCAGGGGAATCGAAGACGGACGCCACTGCAGAGGTTGAGCGGTACATCGCCATCCCCTCACAGGCCGTCGCCTATAAAGTCGGATCGCTTACCATTCAGCGATTGCGCGACAAGGCAAAGACGGCGCTTGGGCCAAAGTTCGATATCCGCCAATTCCACGCCCAGGTGCTCGGCTCAGGCGCATTGCCGCTCTCGATCCTCGAACAGAAGATCGACCGCTGGATCGCGGCAAAGAGGGCGAACTAGTCTGTCAGGGATGCCGGGCAGCGTTCGGCGGTTCGCCTGCACCCGGTGCGGCAAGTGCTGCAACCGGGCGCCGGAGGTCGAGCTGTCCGAAGCAGCTGCGCTTAGCGACGTTTTCGTGTTCCGGCTGATGTTCAGGGTTTACAGATTTCCGCGCGAATTCGACCCTGAGCGGTTCGAAACCGCTCAGGACTTTTATGCGCGGAAGCGGCTGCTGAACGCCCATGCGGCGCGCGTTTCTCGCAAGAAGCTGATGCGCGATGGCCGAGCGATTGATTACGTCGACTACCTGATGATGTCCGCGCTTTCTGTCGATACGACACCGGGCAGCTGTGCTGCACTGCATTCGAGCAACTGCAGTATCTATGAACGAAGGCCGCTCGCGTGCCGCACGGTACCGTTCCACTACTCGCGGTCCGATGCCTCGGCAGAGCACGATCTGGATCTTTTCCTGGCCACTCCAGGTTATCACTGCAACGACGGAGAAAGTGCGCCCATCGTCATCGAGAATGGCACGATCGTGGATCCGAGTGCGCGCGCAGCGCGCAAGGAGGCCCTCGCAATCGTAGAGCGCGACGTACCGTGGAAGCGAGCAATCTTGCGCGCGATGAAAATCTCAACCGACGGCTCCTTGCCGCGACCGGAGGACGTCGAAGCTCATGCGGCTTTCGGCGCGATGACGACGTCGATGCGCGTTGCGTGGCAGATCGCAAGCGAAGCTGGACTGATGCGACCCGAAGAATGCGCTGAGCTTTTGAAAACGCAGCTCGCGACGATTGACCGCGAGATCAACAGCGATCTCGTGACTGGTGACGAACGCCAGACCCTTGGCGAAATGAAAGCAGAATATTGGCGCGCCCTTGGAGCCTGAGGCTGTTGGTCGAATATTGCCACTCGGCGCGTCGATCGTGTCTCAAGCGTGAACCGCCACGCTAGTAGGAGCAATGATCGAAGGAATGCGCATGGTTGGGAACATCCTCAGGTTTGGAGCCCTTCTGGCCTTCTTTTCGGTTGCGCCGGCTGCCGCCACCCAGCGCGCGACGCTCCATCGGTCCCCCTGTCCCATCGAGCGTGCTCGGGCAGCAAAAAGCGCGGTTCACGGAGCGCCGACGGGCAAGCTGGCGACGACAGCGATGGACCGCCTTGTTGTCGGCGATGGAGGGGTCTTCGGCCCGGGCTTAGGGTCGGGTTTCCTCAACCCCTAGGCGAGATCCGGGTTTAGCGCCTCGGCGATCAGGCGCCGGCTGTTGTCGATGCCATAAAGCGCGATGAAACTGCCCATGCGCGGACCCTGACTTGAGCCTAGCAGCGTCTCATAAAGCGCCTGGAACCAGTCGCGGAGGCTAGCGAACGCATGGCGCTTGCCGACTTCGAACACGCCGTGTTGGATTACCTCCGCGTCGGCGCCCGCTGGAAGGTTCGCAAGCTCGCGGTCGAGATCGCGAAGTGCTCCGGCTTCGAGCTCGGTCGGCCGGCGTCGGTGGAGAGTCGGGACAACGAAATCGCGGGCATAATTGACCGCCAGCCCGATCAACTCATCCAGTTCAGGGTCGGTGTCACTCGACGTACCGGGTGCATATCGCTGGACGAAGCGCCACGCGGTGTCCTTATCCGCTACGCCCGGCAAACTGACGAGGTTTAGCAGCAGACCGTAAGTCAGCGGCAGTTTTTCCGCCGGCACCTGCCCACGATGGATATGATGCACGGGATTGCCGAGCTTTTGCTCGATCGGCTGACTGGGATAGTTACCGCGGAACTGCCAATATTCGTCGACCGCGCGCGGGATGACGCCAATGTGCAGGCTCTTCGCTCGCTTGGGCTCCCGGTAGATGTAGAAACTCAAGCTGGGTTCGCTTCCGTAACGCAACCACTCCTCGAGGCTGAGGCCGTTTCCCTTCGACTTCGAGATCTTCTCGCCCTTGTCGTCGAGGAACATCTCGTAATTGAACCCTTCCGGCGCGCGACCGCCAAGTACCCGCGCGATCTTCGCGGACTGGACGACACTGTCGATGAGGTCCTTGCCCGCCATTTCATAGTCAACGCCAAGGGCTACCCACCGCGCCGCCCAGTCCACTTTCCACTGGAGCTTCGCGGCACCGCCAAGTGCCGATTGCTGGACGCGTGACCCATCCTCATCGTCGAAGGCGATAAGCCCGGCCTCCGCGTCGATGACAGCAACGGGCACTTGAAGCACGCGGCCGCTGGCTGGGGAAATCGGAAGTATCGGTGAGTAGGTCTTCCGACGATCTTCGCGAAGCGTCGGGAGCATCACGCCCATGATCGCTTCCCATCCCTGCAGCACCTTCCGAATAACCTCATCGAAGCGGCCGCTGGCGTAGCAGTCGGTTGCCGAGAGGAACTCGTACTCGAAGCCGAAACGGTCGAGGAACCGCCGAAGCATCGCATTATTATGTTCCGCGAAGCTTGGGTATTCACCGAACGGATCCGGAATCTGCGTCAGCGGCTTCCCAAGGTTGCGGTGAAGCACTTCCGCGTTCGGAACATTCTCCGGAACCTTACGAAGTCCGTCCATGTCGTCGCTGAAGGCGATAAGGCGCGTCGGATTTCCGGTCAGTTCTTCGTAGGCGTGGCGAACAAAGCTTGTGCGGGCCACTTCGTTGAACGTTCCGATGTGCGGAAGTCCCGATGGGCCGTAGCCGGTTTCGAAGATGATTGGTGAACCCGCAGGCTTCCCCTCGGGCCAGCGCTTCAGGAGCTTGCGTGCCTCCTCATACGGCCAGGCCTTCGACTGCATTGCGGCAGAATGGATGTCGTCAGCGGCCAAATTCGTTGCTCTTCTGTTCTCAAACCGGCAGGGTCTTAGGGATGCCGGCTCCTTTGCCTCTTCCCGCGCTTCACGCAACCCATGCCGGCATTTGGCTGGCGAGCAGCAGCGGAGAGGTGCGCGAAGCGAGCCGGGGCGAAGCCATCGCCCGAGCCGCCGAAACGCCGCACATCATCCTCAACGCGCCTCTTGTGGGCCAACGGCTTGGCTATCCCGAGCTGAGCGGACTGGATCTTCTTGAGCTGTTCGCCTTCATTTATCCCGCACGCTTTGTGGTTCCGACAGCTGCCGCTCTCAGCAGAATGTTGGGTATCGTGTCGGCCGGCAGCGAACCCGAGGCCGCGGCAGCCCTTGGGAGGATTGCTGCAGCGCTGCTTGACGTCCTCGAACAGCCGGGATGGCACGAGCGCGAGGGCGCATGGACGTCCAATTCCACCCTTCATCGAATGGGTTGGGGATGGGCTCCGCTGGTCGGGGCCCGCCTCGCGAAGCCCGAACGCGGCGAACGCATGCTTTTCGCGCGACTGAAGCAGTGGGACGAGAACGGCGAGCGGCCGCCGGCGCGGACCGTGACCATCGATCCGTCCGAAGCTCGCGCACGGCTTGACGAGCTCACACTCCGCGCGGAACCACGTGAGGGACAGCGCGCCATGGCCGGGGCTGTCACCCACGTGTTCGCGCCCAAACCCGTCAAGGGCTCCCCGAACCTGCTGGTTGCGGAAGCTGGGACCGGAATCGGAAAGACCTTGGCCTATCTCGCCCCAGCCTCCCTTTGGGCCGAAAAGGCGCAGGGCACGGTTTGGGTATCGACATTCACCAAAGCCCTGCAGCGGCAGCTCGACGGCGAAGGGCCAAAGCTGTTCGCCGATCCCGATGAGCGTGCGCGCCGAATTGTCGTTCGCAAAGGGCGCGAGAATTATCTCTGTCTTCTCAACCTTGAGGATGCACTCCAGGGCGCGTTCAGCGGACGCGCGGCAATCCTGGCCCAGCTCGTCGGGCGCTGGGCCGCTTACAGCAAGGACGGCGACATGGTTGGCGGCGACCTGCCGGGCTGGCTACCAAGCCTGTTCCGCCGCGCGGGCGCAACCGCTCTTACGGACCGGCGCGGCGAATGTGTTTACGCCGGCTGCCCGCATTACCGTCGCTGCTTCATCGAGCGCGCCGAGCGGTCCAGCAGGGCTGCCGACCTCGTCATCGCCAATCACGCACTGGTGATGGTCAATGCGGCGAGGGCGCGCGAAGATGCGCCGGCTCGAATCCTCTTCGACGAGGGACATCACTTGTTTGATGCCGCCGATTCAACCTTTTCGGTGGTTTTCGGGGGACAGGAAGCAATCGAACTGAGGCGATGGATCGTTGGACCGGAAAGCCGTTCGCGCGGTCGCCGGCGTGGACTTGCGGCGCGGCTGATGGACGTGGCTTCCTATGATGAAGAGGGCTCGCGAGCGCTCGAAGCGGCCGTTGAGGCCGCAAAGGCGTTGCCTTCCGAGGGATGGCTGCAACGGCTCATCGAAGGCGCACCCTTCGGGCCGGTCGAGGCCTTGCTCCACGAAGTCCGGGGCACAGTTTACGCGCGCTCGAAAGCGCAAGAGGCAGGCTATGGACTGGAGACGGAGCTTGCCGAACCAGACGGAGCGCTCGTCTCGGCAGCTGCTGGGGCAGCCGAGGTGCTCGAAACACTGACGACACCACTCGCTGCCTTGACCCGGCGTCTCGAATTCGTGCTCGAGGACGCACCCGACTGGCTCGACAGCCAGGCTCGAGCACGCGTTGAGGGCGCAATTCGCGGGCTCTCATGGCGGCGCGAGACGGTTGCGGCCTGGATTGCATTGCTTGCACGAATTGGAGGCAAGGCCGACCCCCAATACGTCGACTGGGTTGGAGTCGATCGCGTCGATGGCCGCGAATATGACGTCGCAATTCACCGCCGTTGGCTTGATCCGACCAAACCGCTTGCCGACGCGGTGCTCGCCCCCGCTGACGGGGTCCTAGTCACCTCTGCTACTCTTCGAGGCGGTGAAGACTGGGCGGGAGCCGATGCGAGAACGGGTGCAGCGCACCTGGCGAATTCCGCCGTTCATTTCGAGGCGCAGAGCCCATTCGATTATGCTGCTTGTTCGGAGGTGCTGATCGTCACCGACGTAAAGCAAGGGGACATCGCCTCGCTTGCCGGCGCGTACGCCCGCCTCATCTCCGCAGCGGGCGGTGGGACGCTTGGTCTCTTTACTGCAATCCAGCGCCTGAAGGCTGTTCACGCGCGCATTGCCGATCGCCTTGCGCGTGACGGCTTACCATTGCTTGCGCAACACGTAGACCCAATTGATGCCGGCACGCTCGTGGACATCTTCCGCGACGATCCGCGCGCATCATTGTTGGGGACCGACGCGCTGCGCGATGGCGTCGACGTCCCCGGCGATTCCTTAAAACTAGTCGTGATGGAGCGCGTGCCATGGCCGCGTCCGACCGTTCTTCACGCGGCCCGCAGGATGGCCGGCGGCGGCAGTTCGTATGATGACCGAGTGGTTCGCGCACGGCTCGCGCAGGCGTTCGGACGCCTCATAAGGCGACAGGGCGATCGCGGTCTTTTCGTTATTCTTTCGGCAGCCATGCCCTCGCGCCTGCTTTCTGCCTTCCCGGCTGGCGTTCCTATCAATCGCCTGCCGCTTGACGAGGCGATCGCGCGCGTGGAGCAATGCGTTCATCATTCCAGCGAGGGGACCGGCGATGAAACGGCTTACCGTCCTTCGACACGCGAAATCCCGGTGGGATGATCTCGTCATTGGCGACTTCAATCGACCGCTCAACGAGCGCGGCTGGCTGGCAGCTAAGCGCATCGGGCGGGAACTTCGAAAAAGGGACTTCCATTTCGACTTCGTGCTGGCAAGTCCCGCCGCCCGTGTTCGCGAAACGATCGACGGCGTGGAAAACAAGTTTTCGTTCAACGCGCCGATCAAGTTCGAACAGCGGATGTATCTCGCCGCTGAGGAATTGCTGTTGAGCCTAGTGCGCGATTTCCCCGAGTCCGTGCGCCACCCCCTTCTCGTGGGCCACAATCCGGGTCTTCAGAGCCTTCTGCTGGATCTGAGCAAGAACGATGATGAAGGACTGCGTGATCGCGTCGCGGACAAATTTCCTACCGCCGCGCTCGCGGTGCTGGATCTACCGGCGCAACGGTGGACGGAGGTCGAGCCGAAAAGCGGCTGGATCAAGGAACTGGTCCTGGACAAGGATCTTTGATTAAGGCTTGAGCGCCTCAGCGAGGCGATTGCGAAGCGCAACAAGTCGAAAGACGTCGACCCCGGCACCGCGTTCCGATTCCGGCGCAACATGTGCCGCTTCATCGGGTAGAACGGCCGGCGTGTCGGGCGTTGTCGGTTCTTCGTTTCCGCGCTCACGAAGAAGCTTTTGCACACCGCGAACGGTATAGCCCTCATGGTTGAGAAGTCGGTCGATCTTGCGCGCGAGTTCAACGTCCGCCGGACGGTAATAGCGCCGGTTCCCGGCGCGTTGCATCGGCCTTAGCTGCGGGAAACGCGTTTCCCAATAACGCAGGATATGTTGGGCAACGCCAAGCTCCTGGGACAACTCGCCGATCGTCAGTAGCGCGCCGGGGTCCTTTTGTCCGGCCGTGGCCAAGACTAGCCTTTCGCGATCCGGTCGCGCATGATCTGGCTGGAGCGGAACGTCATCACGCGACGCGGCGCAATTGGCACTTCAACACCCGTTTTTGGATTGCGACCAACGCGCTGACCCTTGTCGCGCAGGATGAACGTGCCAAACCCCGAGACCTTCACGTTGTGCCCTTCCGACAGCGCATGACACATGTGGTGCAATACACGTTCGACAACATTCGCAGACTCGGCGCGCGACAGGCCGAGCCGACGATGCACGACGTCTGCAAGATCCGCCCGCGTGAGCGTGTTTGCAGCCTCCGCCTGATTGGTGACCCGCGCGATGCCGAGATCGGCCATTTCAATCCTCCGCCTTGTAACGGCGTCTGCCCCCCGCCGTCTCGATTACGCTTTCGTAACGGAATTCCGTCGTGTCGGCAATTCGACTAATCAACTGATATTCCAATTTTTTCAATACCTGAGCGCTGCCGCGCCCCATGTAAAGCCACCGCCCATGGCCTCAAGTACAACGAGGTCGCCACGCTTGATTCGCCCGTCCTTTACGGCGGTGTCGAATGCGAGCGGGACCGACGCAGCGGACGTATTGGCATGACGATCGACGGTGACCACCACCTTTTGCGATGGAAGACCCAATTTCTTCGCTGTGGCTTCGAGAATGCGGGCATTGGCCTGGTGTGGTACCACCCAGTCGACATCGGCGGCCGTTAGACCTGCTCCTTCGAGAACCTCGTTGAGCACTTGCGCCAAATTGACGACGGCATGCCGGAAAACTTCACGGCCCTTCATGCGAAGCTTTCCGACGGTCCCGGTCGTCGATGGCCCACCATCGACGAACAGCAGATCATTGTGCCGCCCGTCAGCATGCAATTTCGTCGACAAAATTCCACGATCACCCACCTCGGCGCCAAGGACAAGCGCTCCGGCACCGTCACCGAACAATACGCACGTTGCGCGGTCGTCCCAGTCGAGGATGCGACTGAATGTCTCCGCGCCGATCACAAGCGCTCGCTCCGCCATACCCGAGCGAAGCATCGAATCTGCCACCGACAGGGCATAGAGAAAGCCCGTGCAGACGGCATGGACGTCAAAAGCAATGCAGTCGTCGATGCCGAGCGCTGCTTGAACCTTGGTCGCCGTCGAAGGGAACGTCTGATCGGGAGTTGCCGTCGCGAGGACGATAAGGTCAATTTGAGCAGGGCTGACACCAGCATCTTCTAGCGCCTTGCGTGCCGCGTCAGTTGCGAGGCTCCCGGTCGTTTCGCCTTCACCCGCGACGTAGCGGGCCCGGATTCCGGTGCGCTCCACTATCCATTCGTCCGACGTGTCGACTGTCGCGGCGAGTTCCTGATTGGTGACCTTGCGCTTCGGCAGCGCACTTCCAACGCCCTGCACGACCGACCGCCGGGTCACTGAGCTGCCTCATTTGCGAATGCGTGCGCGCGGAAGTTATCGAGATCTTCGCCGATCTTTCGCGTGATGTCGTTGCGAACCATGCTCGCTGCAACGCGGATTGCATTCGAAACGCCTTTTGGATTGGCGCCGCCGTGGCTCTTCACCACCAAACCATTAAGGCCAAGAAAGACCGCTCCATTGTGATTATTGGGGTCAAGGTGAACCTTCAGCAGATTAAGAGCGGGTCGCGAAAGCGCAAAGCCTGCCTTCGACCGGAGCGAACTCTTGAATGCCCGGCGCAAGAGGTCGGTTACGAAACGAGCGGTTCCTTCGGCGGTCTTCAGCGCGATGTTGCCCGAGAAACCATCAGTCACGACCACGTCCACGCCGCCCCGAGACAGCTGGTCGCCTTCCGTAAAGCCGCCAAAGCTGAACGCGAGATAATCCGCCTCGCGCAGTAGCGCAGCGGCATCCTTCAACTCGTCCGTGCCCTTCAGTTCCTCGGTACCAATGTTGAGCAACTTAACGCGTGGGCTTGGCAAGCCGAGCACACATCGTGCGTAAGCCGCGCCCATGACGGCGAACTGGACGAGATTTTGCGCATCGCACTCGGTGTTTGCGCCAAGATCGAGCATGATGACGTCGGTCTCGCCGAGCGTCGGAAGTAGAGCCGCGAGCGCAGGGCGGTCGATCCCCGGCATGGTACGAAGGGCCAATTTGGACATGGCCATGAGCGCGCCCGTGTTGCCGCCGGATAAAGCCGCGTCAGCCATCTGCTCTTTGACGGCGTTGATCGCCATTCCCATCGATGTCGTTCGTGCGCGCCGGATCGCCTGGCTCGGCTTCTCGCTCGCGCCAATCGATTCCGGCGAATGGATGACCTGGTAATGCCCGCCGAGGTTCTTGTGCGCGCTAATTTGCGCCTCAACCTGGCGCTCGTCGCCATAGAAGATGAACTGGAGCGTCGAGTCCTTCCTCAACGCTCGCGCCGCGCCGGCAATCATTGCTGCCGGGCCGGCGTCGCCGCCCATCGCGTCGATGGCAATGCGTGGGCCCCCGCTCATGGGCCTGGGCCGGCTTAAGCCTCGGTCGAAACGATTTCGCGGCCGTTATAGTGGCCGCACGCCGCGCACAGATTGTGCGGCAGTTTCAGTTCGCCGCAGTTCGGGCATTCCTGGAACGTCGTGCTCTTCAGCGCATGATGGCTGCGGCGCATGTTCCGCTTGGACGGCGAGGTTTTTCTCTTAGGGACAGCCATTGCGGCACCTTCGAATGCTTTGTGACAACAATAAAAATTGCGACGATCTGCGCCTATCTCAGCGGGAGCACCCGCAGGTGGCGGCCGGATCGTCGCGAACCGCGGCCCCTATAGCGAAAGTGGGCGATGTTGCAAGCGTAGCAATGAGGCGGACCTTGGCGCTTGCCGGCCCGCCTCAAACCATAAGGTCAACCCGGAGCGCTTATTCAACGAGGTTTGCGAAACTTCAGGATGAACTGGTCAGTCTTGCCGCGGATGCTCGCGTCCACGACTTTGACCGTGTGATCGTCAGCCGAGTTGCGAAGCAGGCTGCTCTCCGAATCAAGCTTGAATCCGGCTTCCTCGACCTCCTTCCGAACAATGCTGTCTTCAATCCGATGAAGGGTCGAGGTCTGCGTCGCACCCGCCCCCGGCGCCGCTTCATGGTCGACGATCAGAAAGGCGCCGCCCGGCTTCAGCACCCGAAAGGCCTCACGATCATAAGCAAGAGCGGCATCGCCGGTGGACAGCTTGCTATTCTTGAAATCGTGATAGTTGAGCGTGGTCCAGACAAGATCCACCGGTCGCTGGACGGGAATCGTTCCGGGCGCCGCGGCCACGATTGTGAGATTAGCGCGATGCTGCGCGAGATCCTGCAGCGCCGGCGAAGGATGGGCCGCAATTGCGAATACATGACCGCTGCTCCCCACGGCTCCTGTCAGGATCCGCGTGAAGTAGCCGCCGCCCGGAGCGAGCTCGACAACGTCCATGCCCTTGTGAACGCCGGCAAAGGAAAGCAGTTGGGCAGGCTTGCGGTCAGCATCCCGAGAGATGTCAGCGGCCGGTCGAATAGGGTCGGCGAGGACCTGCGCGAATGAACTCGATGATGGGGGAGCCGCCGCGACGAGACCAATCGCGGCCGTGATCGTGCCGATGCATGACGTCGCAGAATTTCCGATTTTTCCTATTCTCATTAGCGCCCTCCTCAGGCCAGTGCGACGCGGTAAAGCTGGAGCAAGGCGCTCCACGCCCTCTCGGCCTGCGCCTGATCATAGACTTGGCCGCCGGGAACGCACCAGCCATGGTTGGCTGGATAAACGTCGACGATCGCGCGGCGGTGAGCAGCAGCGAATGCCGCCTTCAATTCGTCCTTCACCTGTGGTTGCTGAGCATCGTCGTTTTTGGCCTGAAGAACGAGGAAGCTCGCGTCCGGGTTGGTTCTGCCGACGAGGAGATGAGGGCTATCCAGGTCCTTGGTGACGAGCCCGTTTCCTCCGTGAAAGCTGGCGATCGCGCCGATTCGGTCCGGGGCAGCGGCAGCCGTCATAAAAGCGAGCGTGCCTCCCATGCAGTAGCCCTGCACTCCTGCTGGATGACGTTTGTTCGTCTTGGCTTGTGCGTCGAGAAAGGCAACGTAGGCTCGCGCATCCCTTATGATCCCTTGATCGCTCATCGCCTTGCGATAGCCAAGCAATAGCTGGCGTGTAGCTGGATCATTGAAGTCGATCGGCCCTTCGATGACCGGCGCACGCTTCGAGCGATAGAAAGGGTTCGGTACCAGGACGACATAACCGTCGGCGGCGAGCCTGCGGCCCATTGCCCGGAAGGTTGGCCGCAAACCCATGATATCGGGCCACATCAGAACGCCGGGGAATTTACCGGCCGTAACAGGCGCAAAAAGCACTGCGTCCGAGATACCGTCTGGGGTCGTAATGCGGACATCCTTCTCCTCGACCGAGCCGGCTGGCACTCCAGCGCTGGCTGCTCCGGCGGCGGCTGCCGCGATGAGACCGAATGCACGGCGCGTTATGCCTTTATCCTCAACAAGGCCTTGGTTGATGAATTCGTCACACATGGGTGATCCTCCTTCGGGATATTTGGGTTTTCCACGTCGGTTCGCTCCGTGCAATCGGGCAATGCTGCTTGCCCAGCGTGCACTTCTGGACCAGTGCCCGCCCCAAACTCGAGAGGATGAAAAGTGACGGAAGCTTACATCTGCGATTATGTGCGCACCCCGATCGGCCGTTACGCGGGCGCATTGTCTGCGGTTCGGGCGGACGATCTGGCGGCAGTCCCAATCAGAGCGCTGGTAGAACGCAACAACGGCGTGCACTGGGATGAACTCGACGACGTGATCCTCGGCTGCGCGAACCAGGCAGGCGAGGACAACCGCAATCTCGCGCGCATGGCCGGACTGCTGGCGGGTCTACCTCAGAGCTCCGGTGGAGTGACTCTTAACCGTCTGTGCGGCTCGGGTCTCGATGCGGTTGCAATGGCTGCGCGAGCGATCCGCGGTGGTGAATCGGACCTCATCATCGCCGGCGGCTCGGAAAGCATGAGCCGTGCTCCGTTCGTCATGCCCAAGGCGACAAGCGCGTTCGATCGCAACGCGGAAATCTACGACACGACGATCGGCTGGCGCTTCGTCAACCCAAAGATGAAGTCCGCCTACGGCGACGACACCATGCCCAGCACCGGCGAGAATGTCGCCCAGGAATTCAAGGTTAGCCGCGAGGATCAGGACTCATTCGCGCTTCGAAGCCAGCAGCGGGCAGCGGCCGCGCAGGCGAACGGCCGTCTCGCGACCGAGATCGTCCCCGTCGAAATTCCCCAGCGAAGGGGAGATCCAATGACGATCGACAAGGACGAACACCCGCGTGCAACAACCATCGAGGCATTGTCGAAGCTAAGGCCGATTGCTCGAACGGACGGAACAGTGACTGCCGGTAACGCATCAGGCGTGAACGACGGCGCGGGCGCAATCATCCTTGCCTCCGAAGAGGCAGCCAGGCGCAATGGACTGACTCCCAAGGCTCGAGTGCTCGGCGCAGCGGTCGCGGGCGTTCCGCCACGGATCATGGGCATTGGTCCGGCACCCGCGAGCGAGAAGCTGATGAAGCGCCTGGGCCTCACGATCGGCGACTTCGACGTCATCGAGCTGAACGAGGCATTTGCGGCCCAGGCGCTTGCAGTCTTGCGTCAACTCGGCCTTCCCGATGACGCGAGCCATGTTAATCCTAATGGCGGCGCAATCGCGCTCGGCCATCCGCTTGGCATGTCCGGCGCCCGGCTCGCGCTGACGGCAACCGAAGAGCTGCTGCGAACCGGTGGCAAGCGCGCGCTCGCCACCATGTGTATTGGCGTCGGGCAGGGAATCGCACTCGCGCTCGAACGGGTCTAGGTCGCAACACGGTCCCGACCTTACAATCGTCTATAAAGAAGCCTATGTAACGCCTGCTACTAGTCGCAAACTGACGGTCTACAGGCGCTTTGCGGCACCTTTTTCCTTCTCCTGCCTCTCCTAGCGCTGAGGGAGCCGGCAGTTCGGATCCCGAACGAAGGAAAAGACGACATGACGACCGGAACGGTGAAATTCTTCAACGAAGGCAAAGGTTACGGCTTCATCGCGCCGGATGACGGCGGCAATGATGCCTTCGTCCACATCACCGCAGTCGAGCGTTCGGGTCTGCAAACCCTTAAGGAAAACCAGCGTGTGAGCTACGAATTGCAGGAAGACCGTCGCGGAAAGATGGCGGCGGTGAACCTGAAGGCAGCGGACGAAGCAGAAACGCCCAGCGAGTCCGAGTAAGCTTGTCCGGACCGATAAACCGTAGCTCGAATCTCGAGTTCTTCCGCGCGCGCGCTGCCGAGGCATGCGCGCAGGCGGAAGCGGCAACGCTTGACCACGTGCGTGAGCGTTGCCGGCGGTCCGAAGCCGCTTGGACAGCGCTTGCCGATCGAGCAGAGCGTTCTGAGCAGCTTCGCATCGCCGAGCATGAGAGAAAAGCGGCCGGACCCGTCGCGTAAATCGCTGCAGGAAGCAGCGGGCATCGCCGAGCTAATCGCTCGAGCTTAACCGAGTGCTTATTTCACGTTCGAGATCAGTCATGAGCTCGCGCGTTCTGAACGATTGCATCGCGACGTGCTCGCGCTTGGCGGCATCAACAAGTTTGCTCCAATGCTCAATAGTGTCCGGATGAACGGGACTGTCCTTTAATCGCCTCGCGCTTTGCAGCGCAGCGCGCAAGTTCGCGTGGATGCTCCCGACGAAATTCATTTCGGACCCGAAAGTGACTGGAATCGAGCCGCGACCGACGCACCGGCACAGCCGTGTTGCGCTCTCTTGGTCCTTCGCGCGTGTTCGAAATAAGACCATATCGGCGAGTTCGCCATCTCCAGCGCTCGCACCCGATCATTAAGAGACAGCGAATAGCACCTTTCGGCGCTTTCTTCGCATCGGCGAACTCGAACACTCATTGCTCGTATCGCGTGGAAGCAGCAGCTGTGTCGAGCGGATTGCGGGGACCGGTGAGCTTGACGTTGTGCTGACCTAGCCTTCCAACAGCAACCGACCAAAGCAGGTCGCTCGTCCTCGTCGCGTATGTTCAGCGCTTCCATCCCGGATCACAGCCTGAAACTGCTTGGATCGAGACGTCGCGCATCGTCGTCGAACTGTTCGGCGACCGCTGTAAGTGCCGACGAGCCATTTGGTGTTCGCGCGCGCTTTGCTAGTCGTCGGTACGAGGCCGCTCGCTCGCGAAGTTCGTCGGCCGTATCGGTGTGCGGGAGTGGTTGCGTCACGCAGCGAACGTCGTCGTGGGCTTCTTCACGACGGCGATTTGCGCCGCATAACGATCGGCCAGCTCGCGATGAACAAGCCGGGCGCCTTCCGAGGCAGCATTGTCGGCCATGAAAAGCGACACCTGATGCCGGTGATATAGATAGTTGACGTCCACGCTCATGCTCCTTTTCGTAAGCGGGAGCACGTCAGCTCTCAGCCGCGTGGGCCTACATCCGGAAAAATCCACGCGATGCAGTCTTTTACCACATCGAGCCGCTTTCCCCTAATTCGCGTCAGTGCGAGCACTGTTATTGCGGTTCGTTCCAGCGCGGTCAGACGAGCTCGAAAGGATGAGCGGGAAAAGGAATACTACGTTGCCGGGACGATGCCGCGGGACGCCGCCTCCCTTTGTTCCAATTGACGCGAGGCTAGGACCGCGCCGAACGTGAGCAGTCCCGCAAGAGACAACAGAAGTCCGACGTAGGGGAGGCCTCCCGCATTGCTCATCATCTGGGCAATGATCGGCATGACAGCGCCACCGACCAGTCCTCCCGTATTGAACGCGAATGCGAAACCAGAATAGCGGACGCTAACCGGGTAGAGCCCGGACAGCCATGTGCTGAAGGACGCATTGCTGAGGCTCCAACAGGCATTAGCGGCGAACAGCACGCCTCCAACAATCCACAGCGAGCCCGACGCGAGCGCAGGTCCAAATGCGACACCGACCGCGACCGTCGCAAGTGCCGCGATCACAACATATCGACTAAAGGTGGTTCGGTCGGCACGACCCGCGAAAATGATCATAAATGGCAGGCCGCAGATGAGTGCGATGAGCTGAACGAGAAGGAACGTTTCCCGTTTGTAGCCGAGCGGGCCCGCGCCCTGCGCCAGTGCAAAGGGACCGGCCATATAGATGAGAGCAAAGCCGCAGAGGAGGCTGATCGAGCCCGTCAAGACGGACGCCGGATTTTCCGCGAATAACCGGAGAATGGGAACACGAGGCGGAGGCGCTCGCTTCAGGGCTTCGCGAAACTCTGGGGTCTCCGCGATCTTTAGTCGGACCCAAAGGCCGATCGCAATCAGGATCCCGCTTGCAAGAAAAGGCAAGCGCCAACCCCACGCCACAAAGCTGTTCTCCGACATCGTCGAGCCGATGAGGAGGAGAACGCCCGTCGCCGCAATGTTGCCGAAGGCGCATCCAAGAGCGGGCATGATCCCAAACCTGCAGGCCCAGCCCTTGGGCGCGTATTCAATTGAAAGAAGCGCAGCACCGGCCCATTCGCCTCCGAGTCCAAAACCCTGGCCGAAGCGGGCAACACAAAGGAGCGCCGGAGCGATCCAACCGGCCACGGAATAGGTCGGGAGGAAAGCGATCGCCATCGTACAGCAGCCCATCGATAGCATCGAAGCAACAAGCGTCGCCTTCCGGCCGATCCGATCCCCGAAATGGCCAAAGGTGATTGCGCCAAAAGGCCGCGCCACGAATGCGATGCCGAAGCTCAGCAAGGCAAGCAAGGTCTGCGTGTCTGACGACGTTACAGGAAAGAATAGTGGTCCAAAGACCAACGCCGCCGCATAGCCGTAGAGATAGAAATCATAATATTCGACCGCTGTGCCGACGATCGATGCCGCGAGAATGCGCCTGTGCTCGCGAAGAGGGTGAACGTCCACGAAAATCCCCCTTTTCGCCGCCACCAGGAACGCGAACGAGAGACGCGCGGGTCGGACACGCGGGACCAGACCAGTGCGCCCTGCCGCGCAAACAAGTCAAGCCGATCAGACGCGCCATCTGGGTCGGCGCTTGGAGTGGCGCGGATAGCACCCCCTCAAAATGGACAGCTATTCCAGCGGCGGTTTGCCGCGAAATCACGGCTCGCCGGCCGGTGGTCGTGCTGACGGGCGAATGCATCCGCGAGATGCAAGCTGGCGGAAGCCGACGACTACTTTTCTCCGTAGAGCTCCGATAGCGTTCGCGACAATGTGGTATCGGCCGTCAGATGAGGAGTAGATAATGAGCGAGCGGTTCGAGCGACATCGTCAGCCCTGGCGGCAGGACGAGATACAAAAGCTTCACACGCTCGCGAGCAAGGGCATGGCCCTCAAGGCGATCGCCAAAGCGCTGACGCGCAGCGAAGAATCCGTGAAGGAGCGCGCCAAGCAGGACAAACTTCGGATCGCCAAATTGCGCTGATCGCCAATTTCCTTCGTTGGACGAGTGAGCCGGACCCAAAGTCCGAAATGCTCGTGAACGGACACCTGGGCGATGGCGGATGGGTTGCGCACGTGAATGGCCTCCTCAGCTGTCGATGGATTTCACCAAACCGGCACGTGTCGATTTGGGACAATTTTGCTGCGGCGCAACAAAATTGGAATAAGTGCGCTTTCCCATGAGCTGAGATTGTCAGGAGCGGACGTGCACAATTTGTTTATCGCGCTCCTGGCGATTTGGGGCACGTCCGCGGCTGGGGTATTCTGGATTTTCCGCCGGGAGACCCGGCTCTAGCGCGGTCGTTTCGGGTCTGCTTACGGCCGTCTGCCCGATCGTCGAACAGGAGTTCATCCCGAGGAGGCATTCGGCCCCGAGACGCGAATCCCGGACGACACAGCATTGCTGAGGCGACGTCCGCCCCCGATCCAGATTAGCGATAACGCACAGCTTCCGACCGAGTGCGCTCAAATGAGCGCTGAAATTTGACCGCCCTTGAGGCGGCTGTGCCGCACAGGTTCGGCGCTTCCTCGCGCCGTTCATTCGGAAGGCTCGGCCAACCATGGTCTGGCGGCGTTGCTCTCACCCTCGCTTAGGCAATAAGACGCGACAGCCAGCCGACGCGCGCGTTCGGTCGGCGAACTTGTTCATTATGAACGGGTCTGGTGGTAAATGAATGTTGAACGAGTCGCGTATCGACATCAGCGCGGCGGGGCACTCGTGACACTAGTGGACACAATCGACTGCGACGACCTTCGGGTCGTTCTCTGTCTCCAGTTTGACCCCGGTGCCGGCCTTCAGGAGGTTGCGGCCCTGAAATCCGCCCTGATCGATTCGCCGTACGCGCTCCACTCGGTTGAAAGCGTCGGTTCGTTCGATTTCCTTGTCGAACTTGCCCCGCACGACATGCCCTCGTTCGATGAATGGCGAAAGCGATACTGGCCGAAGCTGTCAAAGGTCGTCACGCGGTGCGAAACGAGCTTCCTGTGCAAACGTTATGTTCGGCGCAGAGATGTCGAGCATGCCCTGTGGGTGCGAAGTGGCGACGGGCTGAAGCGCGTTGATCTCGCGGCAGTCGACAAGATCATCGCAGATGGCGACTACGTCCAGGTCTTCGGCAACGGACAAAAATGGCTGCTTCACTCAACGATGCACAAGCTTCGAAGCGAGCTCAGTCACGATTTCGTTCAGCTTCACCGTTCGTTGATCGTCCGCCGCGGCTTCATCGACCGGCTCTCCCATCGCGGCCGCTCGTGGAACGCGCATTTGCGCGACGGTAGTCTCGAGCGCATCTCGAGGAGCCACGTGACTGAAGCCCTCGATGTGACACGTTCGTCTGTCGTCACGCCGGATTCGTCGACCATTTTGCAATTCAGCGATCAAACGCCGCCCCGTTTAACGAAAAATTGATGGCGACTCGTCGCCGGTGTGCGACCCGCTTCGTGTCCACTCGGACAAGAAATATGGGGCTATGATCATGAGAAACGTAGAGCGATTTTCCTTGTCTGCAGCAATTTGCGTGTCGGTCACATGCGTGAGCGGCATCAGTTCGCCTGCGCTCGCCAAAAGCCGACCAATCCTGGTCAACGCACCGCCCGAAGAGATCGTCGTCCGCAGCATTAGCTACGCCGATTTAAACCTCGCAGTTCCGGCGGGCGAGCGATCCCTCATGAGCCGCGTCGGCAGCGCGGTGAACGGGCTCTGTGGCGACGTGGCCGGAGGCTACGACGGCTCATACGTCGTTGGTTTGGCCGTGACGCGCTGTGTAAGCGCAACATGGCAACAAGCGCGACCGCAAATCGATCTGGCTCTTCAGCGCGCTCACGAAATCGCCTCAACCGGCAAATCCAGCATTGCCGCAGCGGCGCTGATTTTAACCGCGCCGATGGCGAAATAAGGTATCGCAAGGACTGGGCGACAGACTGGGCCGGCGGCTTACGGCGCGAGAGCAGCCTATCCGTCGGCTCCTTCGCCACGTCTCGAGCCGCGCAAGGCCTCGGGTGGCGGGTTGGCGACAGCGTTGCGATTACGCAATCAATCCCGAAATGTATAACCGGTCCGGGGCGACCAAGACTTTTCGCTTCGTGCGACTGACGGCACGACTAGCGATGACCAGCGAAGCGACCCTGCAGTTAAATGAATTTCTAACGCCCGGTCCCGAAGGCTAAGCCGTTAACGGGCAAATTTCGCCGCCACGCATAAATACTGCGCGCGCAAGAATTGTGAACCTCGCTAAACATGGTCTGGCGCTCTTGCTCGGAGCGAAATCGCGACGAGGCGCACATACTCGACTTCGTTTTTCAGGAAAATTGACCGAGCTCAATTCACGCTGTCTAAGCGCCCAAACCGAGTGCGAACAGCGAACGGATTATTGCAATGCAGCAATGGATCCGGGAAGCGCCTTCGATGCCGACCACCATAACAAGCCATAGGCCCCGCCGCCTAGCGGACTACAGCGCCGACTACCGGATGCTCATTCTCGCCGCGATGGCGACCGTAGCGGGGTCCGGAGGAGCCTTCAGCGCATGGGCGCTTCTAAAGCTGATCGCATTTGCGACCAATCTCTTCTGGTACGCAAAACCTTCCTTCGGCGGAGCGGGAATCGTCAACCGAGGACCGCTTTTAGTGCTGATTATTCCCATTCTTGGCGCGGTGATTGTGGGACTGATGGCACGCTTCGGGTCAGAGAAGATCCGGGGCCACGGCATACCGGAGGCGATCGAAACCATTCTCTTTGGCGATAGCCGCCTGTCGCTCAAGGTCGCGCTCCTCAAGCCCCTCTCCTCTGCGGTGTCGATCGGCAGCGGCGGCCCCTTCGGCGCTGAAGGACCGATAATCATGACTGGGGGTGCAATTGGCTCCCTGTTCGCGCAACTGTTCAATCTCAGCGCGGCAGAACGAAAAACCCTGCTCGTTGCTGGCGCAACGGCCGGAATGACCGGTATTTTCGGCACACCGCTTGCATCGATCATGCTTGCCGTTGAACTTTTGTTGTTCGAATGGAAGCCGCGCAGCTTCGTCCCCGTGGTGACCGCTGTGCTGGTGTCGCTTGCGTGGCGACCGCTACTGGTCGGCACTGGCCCCTTGTTTCCATTCCCCGCTCTCACGCCGGCTGGGATGGAGCCGGTCGGAATTGCCGCGGGCATCGGCCTCGTAACCGGAATGCTGGCGGCAACCCTATCTTTCATCCTCTATCGGATTGAGGACGGCTTCCACGCCTTGCCCATCCATTGGATGTGGTGGCCGGCGATCGGAGCCGTTGTTGTGGGCTTAGGCGGCCTCATGGACATCCGAGTGCTCGGCGCGGGGTACGGAAGCATCCAGGACCTGCTTGACGGCAATCTGGTGTTGAAAGCGGTTCTCCTCCTGCTTCTCGTGAAGGCGCTCGTATGGCTCGTCGCGCTCGGCTCCGGCACATCGGGCGGTATCCTTGCTCCGTTGCTTATCATCGGCGGATGTGCCGGGTTTCTTGTCGGTCAGTTCTTGCCAGGTGACCCCGGCTTCTGGGCGATGATCGGGATGGCAGGAGTAATGAGCGGGACGATGCGGGCCCCGATGACGGGTGCACTATTTGCGGCGGAGCTTACAAATCATCTTTCCGCACTTCCCGAAACGATTGCCGCTGCGGCCGCGGCCCATGCGATCAGCGTTCTGGTCATGAAGCGATCGATCCTCACCGAAAAGATCGCTCGACGTGGCCGACACATTCTTCGCGAATATTCGGTCGATGCCCTCGAATTCCTCCAGGCAGGGCAGTTAATGACCAAGAGCCCCGTAACGCTGCCTGGTGACATGCCGGTCGATAGCGCCGTGCGCTTCTTCGCGGAGGAGGCAACGCATCGCTCCTATCCGGTTGTTGACAAGCAGGGCCGCCTGCTTGGACTGGTTTCACGCACGGACGCACTCGAGTGGAAAGTCAGCCGCAAAGTGGACGGGAGACTCGCCGACGCCTTGTCCGATGCTTCAACCGAGTTCGCTTACGCGGAAACACCGTGCGGCGAAGTTGCCGATATCATGGTCGAAACGGGAGTTGGACGCGTTCCCATCATTGACCAAAAGGATCGCCGTGTAATCGGGATCATCTCGCGCCAGGACCTACTCAAAGTCCGCGCGCGCCAGAAAAATGCAGAAAAGCGGAGGGCGTCGGACTCGTCGATCCAATCAGATGTCAACGAATGACAGAACGCTGAGCAAGGCCAAAACGGCTCTCGAAACGCCTTTCTCCTCTGCATCTTTCGTTTTTGGGTCGAAGCCGTCTTCGCGTGGGAGATGTTCAGATCCAGCGCCGCACCCGACACTTGTAGGCAATGTAGGAGCTGCCAAAGGCGCGTTCGAGGTAAGCCTCTTCCCGTGCGATGATCTGGGTTCCGATTATGACGAGGACCACGGGAAGCGCTACCAACGCCGCTAGGCTGTTCAAGATGAGCGCCATGCCCGCGTAGATGAGAGCCATGCCGAGGTACATCGGGTTACGCGTCCAGGCATAGATGCCGGAAGTAACGAGGCAGCTGGCGGGTTTGAACGGTATGATGGCTGTCCGCCGACGCAGAAACAGCCCAGCGCCCGCAATGTCGACAAGCAAGCCACCCAAGAGAAAAAGTCCACCGACCCCGTCGCGCAAGACGTGTTCGAGACCGAGAGAGGGCAAATCGAACAGCCGGTCGAGAGCAACTCCAAGTGCCAGCCCTGCGACGAAAACCAACGGAGGGGGAAAATGGATATTTGGTCCCTCAGCATTTCTCTCCATGAGGCGTCCTTCCATCGATGGTGGCGGCAAGCTCCAGCAATTGAGCTCGAGTTGCTCGTCCACCGTTGACCGACAAGTTCGAGCTCGCGCAATAAACTGCACCGCACGTCGAGAGGACCCTCGAGTAGGCGCTCGGCGACCCTCGGCCAATTAGAAAATGTCGGTCAGCCCGCGATGAGATCATACACTCATCGGGAACCCTTGGGCGCCCACCGGCATCCAATTGGTTATCGCACCGCCTGGTGCCTCAAGCGTGGGGATCCACAGATGACTTCAAGAACCGCCCTGCTGTGCGCCGCCGCACTTCTTTCTTGGTCCGCCCAAGCGGTTGCCGCGGACGCACCGACAGACCCGCAGATCGCGCATATCGCCTATACGGCTGGGAACATCGACATAGCTGCCGCCAAGCAGGCGCTGGGCCGGTCGCACAATCGCACGATCCGATCATTCGCACAGGAAATGGTCCGCGATCATGGTGCGGTTAATGCCAAGGCGCTCGCACTCGTGAGAAAGCTGCATGTAACGCCGCAGGCCAATCCGACCAGTTCCGGTCTGCAGAAGGATGCGGCCGCTACACTCAGACGCCTGAGTTCACTTAAGGGAGCCGCATACGATCGCGCCTATATCGACAACGAGGTTTCTTATCATAAGACCGTAAATGGAGCCCTAGAAGCCACCCTCATTCCGTCGGCGAAGAACCCCGAGCTCAAATCCCTGTTGGAATCAGGCCTCACCTTGTTCCGCGAGCATCAGATGCATGCCGAACAGGTTGCAAAAGAGCTTAAATGAACCGGTTTGGCAAATGCGCGGGGGTCGCTGCGGCGGCCCTCGTGCTGGTTCTGCTGCCTTCACCGGCTTCGGCGGCCCCGCACATGTACACCCTCGTGATCGAGAAAATGCGGTACGGGGCAGCACCCGCCGAGCTCCACAAAGGCGACTCAATCCTCTGGCTCAATCGCGATTTCCTTCGCCATACGGCGACCGCCGCGGATCGCAGCTTTGACGTCGATTTACCGCCCGGGGCAAAGGCAAAGACCGTCATGTTGAAGAGCGGTTCGATTACTTTTGCCTGCCGTTACCATCCCGGGATGCGAGGGGTTCTGCAGGTCAAATGAGCCTGAGCCAGGATTCTATCGCGCGCAACGCAACCGATGGCCAATTGAGCGACACTGAACTTGCGCGTCGGTGTGCCGCGCGCGAGCGAGCAGCCATTCGCTCGGTTATCACAGCCAACAACCAGCGGCTGTTCCGAACCGCCTGGAGTATCCTCAAGAGCCGGTCCGAGGCCGAAGAAGCCGTTCAGTCGGCTTATTTGTCGGCATTCGCTTCAATGAATTCGTTCGAGGGTCGCTCCAGTCTCTCGACATGGCTGACAAGGATCGTCGTGAACGAGGCGCTAGGGCGACGCCGTGCCGAGGTGCGCCGCAGACGCCGGCTTGACCAGGAAGGGGTCGCCATGCTTGAGGATTACCGTGAGGCTTTGATGCGCGGGTCGAACGCCGAAGATCCGGACGCGGCGGTCGCGCGCGAGCAGATCCGACGACTACTCGAAAGTGCCATCGGCGAACTCCCGTGTAATTTCCGATCGGTGTTTGTCCTTCGGGAAATCGAGGGACTGAGCAACGAGGAAACGGCGGAAATTCTCAATGTCCCCGTGGCGACGGTAAAAACTCGACTATTTCGCAGTCGCCGGCGGCTCCAGGAACTTCTTGCACCGGAGGTTAAGACAGTCCTTTGCGGCACATTCCCCTTCGCCGGAAGCTATTGCTCCGCGTTGACGGAACAAGTGCTGGAACGACTGGGATTAAACTAGTCCGAGCACTTTCTGCGGATTGCCGTGTCGAACGTTGTTGCTCCGTCGGCGACAATCTCACCAAGCGAGTACCTCGCGCGTGCCGGTAATCAGTGGCCCTGTTCTCAAGCGCGGAGTTGACTATCACTCCTGCGGCTTACAGCTTGGTTCCTTCGCGTAAGGGGGACGCCATGCGTAAAATGAGCCTTATCCTAGCCACCGCGGCGGCCTTGTTATGGTCGGGACCGGCCCAGTGTGAGGACGGCACTACGAGTTTGCTTCAGCGGTTGAGCAACGCTGCGGGTCCACCGGGGTTCGAGGAACCCGTGCGCAAAATCATGGTCGGCGAACTCCGGCCCGTCACCGACCAAATTACCTACGATGGGCTGGGGTCGGTCATCGCGCGGCAAGGCAACAAGGGCCCGCGCATCATGCTCGACGCGCATATGGATGAGCTTGGCGGCATGATCCGCCGCAGCACTGCAGACGGGTTCCTCACCATGCAAATGCTGGGAGGATGGCTGGATCAGGCTATCGCCGGGCAGCGCTGGATCATTATCGGCAGCAAGGGACCGGTGCAGGCAATTACGAGCATCCGCGATGTGCACCTTGCTCGAGCGGACGAGCGGGGAAAGCTCATCACGCGTGATGCGGTTTTCCTGGATGTCGGCGCAACTAACGCTGCTGAGGTCGCAAAGCTTGGCGTAAGTCCTGGCGATCCGGTCGTGCCGGACAGCAGCTTTGCTATCATGAACGGAACGCAATCGTACGCCGGAAAGGCATGGGATGATCGTGTGGGTTGCGCGGTGTTGGTCGAGGCCGCTCGCCTGTTGCGCGCCAAAGGACATCCGAACCAGGTCTATTTCGCGGCCACCGTTCAAGAGGAGATCGGACTGAGAGGCGCGCGAGCGTCAACAGCGATCGTCAAACCCGATATCGGCATTGCTATCGAAGGAGGCGTGACCGGCGACTCGGGTGGAGCGAGGCCCGACGAGTCTCAGATGCGACTTGGAGGCGGTCCTGGCCTCTTCCTCTACGACAGCAGCGCACTGCCCAATCGCAAACTGGTAGCGATGATAAGGCGGACGGCCGCAGCGCGACAGATTCCACTCCAGTTCGACCTTGTGCAAGGCTATGGTGATGACTCGGCCGAAATGCAGAGCGTCGATGGCGGAGCGCCGACCGTGAACCTGGTCGTCCCGGCTCGCTATACCCACGTGCATAACGGCATCATCAATCGACATGACTTCGACCGCATGGTGGACCTCGTCGTTGCGCTGATTCAAAATCTCGATGTTGCAACCGTTACAAGATTGAAGGACTTTTCGCCGGATTGACCTGAAAAGCGGGCTGTTCCGAAGTCGTCGGCCGCGCCGGATGTCCGCTGTATCTCGCCCGTTGAGCGCCTCCGGCAGCGTTGAAAAGAGCCACGTCAAACGGACAAGAATTCGGCCAGTCTCTATGGTACGCGGCTCTGGATGCTGCGCGTTCTTTGTAGTTCAACGGTCATGCTTGTCCGTTTGCTGGCTCTTTGCCTGCTCTCCATTTCCACCTCCGCTAGTGCTTCGAGCGGCAAGGTCGCGCTCACGTTTGATGACCTGCCAGCCCTCACGATCCTGCCCGATCAACCCTATGTCGACTATCTGAACGCGATGATCCTCTACAAGCTTCGTCGACACCATGTTCCAGCGATCGGGTTCGTAAACGAAGGTAAGATCGAGGAACTCGTCAGCGATCATCAAGTAGCTGACCTCGCGGCATGGCTTGCAGCCGGCATGGAGCTTGGAAATCACACCTATTCGCATCCCTCTTTGAATGCAGTCGGCGCAAAAGCCTATATCGCCGACATTGCGCGAGGCGAGGTCGTCACCAAAGCTCTCCTGAGGGCGCACATGCAATCGATGCGCTACTTCCGTGCCCCCTATCTTGAGACGGGCGCGACGCCTCACATCAAGCAGGAAGTAGCGGCATGGCTTGCGGCCCACGGCTATCGGATGGCGCCAGTCACGATCGACGCCGACGATTGGGAGTTTGCCGAGCCCTATGACGATGCTCTTGCTCGAAGAGACGAGGTCGAACAACGCCGCATCCGGGCTGAATATCTCGCTTACACAAAAGTACGGATTGGCTGGGCGCAGGCGAGTGCTCGAGCACTGTTCGGACGCGCCATCTCTCACGTCATGTTGCTTCACTGTACCCGTCTGAACGCCGACACGCTGGATGATGTCCTAAGACTGCTGCGCAAGGCGCACCTCAAGCCCGTCAGTCTTTCGTCTGCACTCAAGGATCCCGCTTACCAGCGGGCCGACACTTACGTTGGAACTGATGGCATTGATTGGCTCGAAAGGTGGGCAAATGGTCGGAACATTGATCTGCCCGACAGCGGAAACGAAGACCCGCCCGCCGACATCCAGGCGGCGTACGACCGCGTGGACAATGATCGTCGCTGATCACTCATCTCGCTCCGATAGAAGTCCCGTCCTGAGGAAACTCGTGGCCGCAAACCACGCTCAACTCGCGCGTCCTGTTCGGCAAATTTACAGGATTTCGATAACCATCAGTCGCCTTTGCCCTCGTTAACGTCTGTCGAAAGCAAGGTTTGGAATGAGATGAACGGGCCGCTTTCTGGGCGTTGTTGTTTTGCGTTCATGCATCGGAACAGCGCTCCCTTCGTTACAGTTCCGAACTCACCGGCGTTTTCCGCGTGAGATGAGGGAATTTCCCAATGCACAGCATCACCAAGTGTCTCGCCGCAGCAGCGGCCATCGGCGGCCTGTCTGCCCCGATCGCGGCGCAGAGTCCCTATGCATATCCACAGCAGGGCTACCCGCAACAGGGCTACCCGCAACAGGGCTACCCGCAACAGGGTTACCCGCAACAGGGTTACCCGCAGTCTTACCCCGGCTACCGCTACAATCAGGGAACGACCGGCAATCCGGTTACGGACATTATCGATAGCCTGCTCGGGAACCGATACAATGTGTCGGATCGACAAGCCGTGCACCAATGCGCCCGCGCGGCCCAGGCCCAGGTCCAAGCCCAGAGCCAATATAGTGGCTATCGCGACTATCGCCAGCAGATCGCGGCGCCGTCGATGCGCGTTACCTCAATTACCGAGGTCCAGCGCAGAGGGAATGGTTTGCGTGTGTCCGGCATGATGAGCAGCGGCTACCAGAACAGCAGTTATGCTAGAGGCGGCGACGTCAGCTTCCGCTGCAATGTCGACTACAACGGCCAGGTGAGCAACATTCGCATCGGCCGCACCGGCGAGTATCGCCGCTACTAGGTTGAGGAAGCCCGGGCGGTCGCGCGAAGCGCGGCCGCCGTCCGCGGAAGCCCTGCGCGGCCAATAATGCGGCGCTGATGGTCACCATAACAGACGCAGTGCGGAGGACGCTGCACGAGCTATTCACTCGTCGAGCCGGCCGAAGCACCAACAGCCGAATAGTGCGCCAAGAGAGGCTTAGGGGAACGCCGCCAAGTTCCGCTAAAACACTAATAATTTCAATTAAACGTGGCGGAGACGGAGGGATTCGAACCCTCGGTAAGGGAATACCCCCTACGGCGGTTTAGCAAACCGCTGGTTTCAGCCACTCACCCACGTCTCCGGACGATTTGTACGCGGGACGATCCTCTAAGGAACGCCCGGCGCAAGTAGCTTGGATGCGCGGCTATATAGTCGGGATTCCAAAGCTTCAACCGGAAGGATGATCAGCGCGCGCTAACATCGAGTCGCATCGGCAAACTCATCTCCTCGCCAGCCTGAAGAACCTTGAGCCCGAGATCCGGCCACTGCTCTTCCGGGGCATTCAGTGCTGCATTGGCATGCGTAACCGGCTCTGCGACGAAGATTCCCCCTTCCGGCGGCGAGTAAACCTGGAAAAAGTGAGCGCTCGACGAGGAAAGCCGCAGTTCGAAGGGCCATTGCGGATCGCTCATCCGCGCCTCGCCACCCCAGCCGCCAAAACCGTTATCGAGTCCCTGACCGCAAACACGCCTCGCCTTGAGATCGTATCGACCTTCGGCCGGCACCCTGGCGACCGGCAAGACTTTATCGTCCACCGTCCAGGCATGCGTCACTTGCGTGTCGATCCGAGTTTCCGGGCCGCAGGGAAAATAAGGGTGCTGGCCAAGCCCGCAGGGCATCGGTTCGTCAGCGAGGTTCCGGCAAGTCAGAGTGAGCGTGAGCCCACGTTCGTCGATCGCGAATAGTTGTCGCGCTTCGTAGCGCCAGGGCCACTCGCCGGATTCATGCTGATAGGTAAGGACAGCGCTATTTTGCCCGGCACTTTCTACCCGCCATGGATTGAGCCACCCCTGACCGTGAAGAGGACTTGGATCTCCGGCCATGTTCGGTTTCAGATGCACTTCCGAGCCTCTGAAACAAAATGAGCCATCCCGGATCCGGTTCACATACGGCACCAGAGGAAAGCTGCATGCGTCGAGCACCTTTTCGACCGGACTGTGGCATTTACGCATTATTGGATGCGCGCTCTCCCCGTCGACCCACTCGAAGGCTGAAATCGCGCCGCCGACAGAGGGAATGAGCTCAAGGCGAAGCCGACCAGCGAAGAGCGCGATCGGTCCGTTAGATGAAGGTTTTCTTTCGAAACTGTTCACAGGCTGGCAACTTCGTTGGGGATAAATCCCGAATATGCGTTGCGCGGGGATTCGCGCCACATGTAATTAACACCCCGGGGCCGGGGAGGGTCACGAATGAATCGACGTGTCAAAGATTATGTGGACGTCAACGACCAACTGTCGATCGACGACCTCATCGCAAAATTGACCGAAATCAGAGACAGCTTGCCTGCAGACGCCGGCGCCGAGTTTCGGTTGCGCGGTGATGAGGTCTTCGGTCATCGTCTCACGATCAGCTACTTTCGTGAACAGACACCGGAAGAGGCGGAGATAGAACGCCGCTACGCCGAACAAAGCCGGGAAGCGAAAGAACGCGAACTCGAACGGCTTCAGGCCGAACTCGGCGTCGTTTGCTATGCGGCCCCCGGAAAGCGGGGCAAGCTGAGAATCGTTGCCTAAGCGTTAGGTGGGGCGGAAGTTCAGCGCGAGCCCGTTCATGCAGTAGCGAAGCCCGGTGGGCTTGGGTCCATCGTTGAAGACATGTCCAAGGTGCCCGCCGCAGCGCGCGCACAATACCTCGGTGCGCTCCATCATGAGGTTATGGTCCGGACGCGTAATCACCGCTCCGGGCAGGACGCTGAAAAAGCTCGGCCATCCCGTGCCGCTTTCGAACTTGGTGGTCGAACTGAACAGGTGATTCGCGCAGCCCGCGCAGACGAAGATGCCGCGGCGGTGCTCTTTCAGAAGCGGGCTGGTGAACGGGTGTTCGGTCGAAGCTTCGCGAAGTACGGCAAAACGCTCTGGCCCGAGGATGCGGTGCCACTCAGCGGGCGTATGATTGACCGGGAAACGGCCAAGTTTTGCGGCTCCCGCGGATCGAGCGATAAGGGTCCATCCTGCGCCCGTCGCAGCAGCGATTCCCAGAAATTGCCGTCTCGCTAGTCCCAATGTTTGATCCTCTCTGACGCCTGAAGGGCGCACTAGCAGACGCAGCGATCAATCGCGACGCCGAACAATTGACCGGAAAACACTTGCACAAAGTTGTTGGAACCAGCATCGCCATGGTTCGTCTGAAGGTTCAAACCTCAATGCTTCGAGCGGCGGGCTGGTGAACGCTATTCGCGACGGTCAAATGATTTCATCCGGCTCACTTGCGGCACGGTGGTGGCGCGCAGGCAGTCTCGCCTTCCTGACGTGCGGCTGCAACCGCGGAATTCTCGATCCGGCCGGACCCGTCGGGAGCGCCGAGAAACAGATCCTCATCAATTCGACCGCGATCATGCTCGCGATCATCATCCCGACCATGATCGCGACCGTCGCGATCGCTTTCTGGTTCCGCCGGGGGAACGCCAAGGCGGCCTATCGGCCGGACTGGGAATATTCGGGCGCCATAGAGCTGGTCGTCTGGGCCATCCCTGCGCTCACGATCATGCTCCTCGGCGGTATCGCATGGATCGGCAGCCACGCTCTTGAGCCGAGCAAGCCGCTGAAATCGGCGGTTCCGCCTATCAGGGTCGACGTGGTCTCGATGGATTGGAAATGGCTGTTCATCTACCCCGACCAGCATATCGCAACCATCAACCAGCTCGTGCTTCCTGTTCAGACGCCCGTGAGCTTCCGACTGACCTCGGCGACGGTGTGGAATGTCTTCTTCGTTCCGCAGCTGGGAACGCAGATTTACGCAATGCCCCGGATGACGACGCGTCTAAACCTTCAGGCCGATCGGCAGGGAACTTTCGAGGGTCTCTCCGCACACTTCAGCGGTGATGGATTTCCCGGGATGCGCTTTCAGGTCCACTCGGTCCCACCACAACAATTCGCAGCCTGGGTGCAGTCGGCACGGGGCTCGGGACCAGTACTCGACCAACGCGCCTATGGCCTGCTTTCTCAGCCGACTAGCTACGTGAAGCCAATGACCTTCAGTAATGTGGATCCTCGAATGTTCGACGCAATTGCGAGCGGTCATACCCTTCAGCCCCCGCAACTCACGCGCAGCCTTCCGGCGCGCGGCATCGGATCGACGGGGTTGGGTAAATGAGCTTGTTCGGGAAGCTCACCTGGTCGGCGATCCCGTTCCATGAGCCCATTGCGCTTATCACTTCCCTAGTCGTACTCCTCGCGCTTGGCGCAATCGCTGGCTGGATTACGGTCAAGCATCATTGGCCGTACCTTTGGCACGAATATGTGACGTCCACCGACCATAAGCGGATCGGCATCATGTACATCGTTCTCGGGCTGGTCATGTTGGTCCGCGGATTTGCCGACGCAATCATGATGCGCGCGCATCAGTTTCTCGCCGTCGGGCCGCACCAGGGTTACCTCAACCCCGAACATTACGACCAGATCTTCTCCGCCCACGGCGTCATCATGATTTTCTTCGTCGCGATGCCACTCGTGATCGGGATGATGAACTTTGTCGTTCCGCTGCAGCTTGGGGTGAGAGACGTCGCGTTCCCGACGCTGAACAACGTCAGCTTTTGGCTCACCGCATCGGGCGCCCTTCTCGTCAATATGAGCCTGTTTCTCGGCGAGTTCGCGCGGACCGGCTGGCTCGCGTTTCCGCCTCTAAGCGAAAAGCTGTTTTCGCCCGGAGTGGGCGTCGACTATTACCTCGTATCACTTCAGATATCTGGCGTCGGCACCGTTCTTACGGCCGTCAATTTCGTCACCACCATCCTCAAGATTCGCGCGCCAGGAATGAGCTACCTTCGAATGCCCGTCTTCTGCTGGACGAGCCTTGCTTCCAATCTCTTGATCCTCGCCGCGTTCCCCGTTCTGACCGCTACGCTCGCGATGCTGATGCTCGACCGATACCTCGGTTTCCACTTCTTCACGAACGATGGTGGCGGCAACTCGATGCTCTACATGAACCTCATCTGGGTCTGGGGGCATCCGGAAGTCTACATCCTAATCCTGCCGGCATTCGGTATCTATTCCGAAGTCGTATCGACCTTCTCGGGAAAGCCGCTGTTTGGTTACCGTTCGATGGTTTTCGCGACGCTCGCGATCTGCATCCTCTCCTTCACCGTATGGCTGCACCATTTTTTCACGATGGGCGCCGGCGCAGACGTAAACGCAATCTTTGGCATAGCGAGCATGCTGATCGGCATCCCGACAGGGGTAAAAATCTACAATTGGCTGTTTACGATGTACGGCGGACGCGTCCGCTTCAACGTTCCAATGTACTACACGATCGGCTTCATGCTGACCTTCGTGCTGGGCGGGCTAACAGGCGTACTGCTGGCGATCCCGCCGGTCGACTTCATCGTCCACAACAGCCTGTTCCTCGTTGCCCACTTCCACAACGTCATCATTCCCGGCGTCGTCTTCGCGATCCTTGCTGGCTACACCTACTGGTTTCCGAAGGCGTTCGGCTTCACCCTCGACGAGCGTCTCGGCAAAGCGGTGTTCTGGTGCTGGTTCATTGGGTTCAACCTGGCCTTCATGCCGAGTTACCTCCTCGGCTTCTGGGGGGGCACGCGCCGTATGCAGCACATTGCCGATCCGAGCTGGAAGCCCTGGCTTGGAGTCGAACTCGTCGGCGCGTTCTTCATTGCCGCAGCGATCGCGCTCATGGTCTGGCAGCTCTTTTATTCGATCAAGACCAAGGATCAGCGGTTGGATACAACCGGCGATCCATGGGACGGTCGGACTCTCGAGTGGCTGACCCTTTCACCGCCGCCCCACTACAACTTCGCCGTCCTGCCGGATGTGCACGGCGAGGAGGCTTATTGGCACCGCAAGCAGCTTGCGATCGAGCGCGACGAACTCATTCCTGAGCCCAATTACCAGCCGATTGAAATGCCGTTGAACACCCCCACAGGTGTGATCGTCGCCTTCTTCGCCTCGGTATGCGGCTTTGCCATCATCTGGTACATCTGGTGGCTCGCGATCGTGGGCCTCATCGGCGCGTTCGCAATTATGGTCTGGTACGCCTGGCGTGACGAACATGAGCATATCATTCCGGTCGAAGAAGTAAGGAAGAATGCGCGCGAGCGGCGACGCATCCGCCAGGAAAACCTCCAGACCTTGAGCCAGTCGGTATGAGCAGTCACGAAGCGCCCGCAATCGGGTTCACTCACCTCGGCTCGGAAGATACTGGTCTTGGTCACCGCGGACCACAGTCGAAAAGCATCGTCGTTCCCTACGGCTTCTGGCTCTTCATCCTTTCGGACATGGTGCTCTTCTCGGCATTGTTCGCAACCTACGCATCGTTGGTCCGCGCAACCGACGGCGGTCCTGTTACCAATCAGCTGTTCGACCGCACGAACGTGGCCGTCGAGACCATGGCGCTGCTCATTTCAAGCTTCGTTTGCGGACTGGCAATGATCGCGGCCAAGCGGAAGAACATGGTCTGGACACAGGTGTGGCTGACGACGACCGGACTGCTCGGGCTCGTCTTTCTTACGATCGAGATCCGCGAGTTCGTCGGAATGATCAACATCGGCGCTGGGCCACAGCGCAGTGCTTTCCTCTCTGCATTCTTCACGCTGGTTGGCTGTCATGGTGCTCACGTCACGGCTGGCCTGATGTGGATCGGCACCATGATGGCGCAAATTTGGGCCAAGGGTTTTCAGCCGCACATTACCAGGAGACTGCTCTGCCTCAGCGTTTTCTGGCACGCCTTGGACATCATTTGGGTCGCCATCTTCACCATCGTCTACCTGATCGGGACACTGCCATGACAGAACACGATCTCGAGCTCATGAATGTCGCGCCGGGCGCGCCGCATGATAGCATGCTCAGCGAAACGGTGAGCTACGTCGTGGGCCTGGGGCTCGCACTGGTGCTGACTGCTATTTCGTTCTGGGTTGCATCGACTTCCTCCCTCTGGGGTCCGGGGGTTGCGGTCGGGTTGGTCGTGCTCGCGATCGCTCAGATGGGCGTCCACCTGGTCTTCTTCCTTCACATAACGTCCGGGCCAGACAACACGAACAACGTACTGGCACTGGCTTTCGGCGTCATGATCGTCTTCCTGGTGATGATAGGGACCATCTGGATCATGGCACACATGAACACCAACATGGGGCCCAGCCCCGAGATGATGAATCTTCAAACGCAGCATTGATCCGGCGCCGTCCGAGGATATGCAGCACCGGCACTGGCACGCTTAATTGGTGCGCGCATTCCAACGACCGAGCGCAGAATAGCTAAGTGCCGTTGCGCGGGCGGCCGCTCTCGATCACATCAACCCGATGAAAGGGCACGCATCCCGCTCGCGATTGCTACTTTTCGCTTTTGGCGACTTTGCCTTCAATCTCTTCTGGCAGAGCATCATGCTCTTCCTGCTCTTCTATTATACCGACGCCCTCGCGCTGCCGATCGGTGTTGCTGCGACGACGTACATGGTGGCATCGGTCTGGGACGGCATCGCTAATTTCATCGCTGGTGTTCTGGTTGATCGGAAGCACGATCGCATCCGCTATGGTCCGCTCTTGGCCGCAGGAGCAATTCCGCTGGGTTTGACCTTCGTGCTTGCTTATTCGCCGCCATTGCGAGGCGGTCTCACGGCGATCGCAACCGTTTTTGTAGCTCACCTCTTATTCCGCACAGCCTATGCAGCAGTGAATGTCCCCTATCTCGCGATGACTGCGCGGATCAGCAGCAATTCGGGAGACCGCGCTTTTGTCGCGGGCATGCGAATGCTGTTTGGTACCGCCGCAGCAGTAGCCGTCGCGCTCGGCACCGTCCCAGTTGGTCAGCTGCTGACCGGGTCGAGCGCGGCTCAAGCCTATTTCGGGGCCGCGTGTCTTTTCGCCGGTATCGCGGCTGTCATTCTCATTCTTGTTGGGACGACCTATCGCGAGGCCTCGCAGCCCGAGCGCCTTGCACCCGCAAGCCTTGCCACAACTCTGTTAAGCTTAGCCAACAACCGTGCCTTCGTCGCGCTGAATGCGGGAACAATGGCGATGATCGTCGCGATGACAGTGCTCAGCAAATCGGTACTCTACTATTTCAAATATTTACTCAACGACCCTCGCGCCGGCGAACTCGCCTTGGCATCGATGGGCGTGGTGAGCGGAATTGCGATTCCGCTCTGGATGCTCCTTGGCCGCTATGTCGGGCTTCGATCACTATGGCTCATTGCCGCTGGAGCAGGCATGATTGCGCTGATCGCCTTCAGTCTCGTTCGGTTCGACGGAACGCAGGAGACGCAACTCTTCCTTGTCGGCATGCAGGTTGTCAGCATCGGAATGAACTTTGTGTTCTGGGCAATGCTTCCCAACACGATCGAATTTGGGGAACAAGCGACCGGCGTTCACGTCGAAGGAGCCGTGTTTGGCGTCGCGGCTCTTCTGCAGCGAATTGCAATTGGCATCGCGACCGCAATCCTTGGCTGGAGTTTCGCCTCGGCGGGCTACGTTCCCAATGTGCGGCAAAGCGCAGCGACCCTTGCCGCAATGCGCGGCACCGTTGCGCTCGTGCCATGTGTTTTCCTTGCGCTTTCGTGCGTAGCCATGCTCCTCAATCCGCTCGGGCGGGAGCGGCGGCGGCTAGGCGACCAGCGCGAAGGTTCCGCTGACGCCCTCACTCTCCGCTGAAGGCGCAATCCAGGCGAGAACGTCGCCCGGTTCCGTCCTCAAACGAGCGTCCTCGCCATAGAAGCTGAGGTCAGCGGAACGAAGTACGAAGCGCACGACCACCGACTGCCCGGGTGCAAGTACAATCTTCCGAAAGTCCCTAAGTCGCCGAACGGGCTGCGTCACACTCGCGACTTCCTGGTGGGTGTAAAGCTGAACGACTTCTTCGGCCGCTCGGGTCCCCCTGTTCGTAATCGTCGCGGCCAGCTCGATGCTTCCATTCATCGGCAGTCGCGGCGCGCTTTGCGTGAAATGCGCATAGTCGATCTTCCCGTACGTGAGCCCGTGACCAAAGGGATAGAGCGCGCTGTTGGGGATCTTGCGGAAATGCGCCTTATAAGGTTGCAGGTCGCCAGGCGGGTTCGGGCGTCCCGTCGCCTTATGCGCATAATAATACGGTTCCTGTCCGGCGCTGCGCGGGAAACTTGCGGGCAGTCTTCCTGACGGTCCGTAGGCGCCAAACAGAATGTCGGCGATCGCATGACCGGTCTCGGTGCCAAGGAACCATGTTGCAAGGATTGCCTGAGCGTCGGCGATCGCTCCTTC
>DASZBO010000024.1:0-14411 GCA_035944075.1 Sphingomicrobium sp. | reverse complement strand
GTCAAAGAGGCGAGCAAGGCAGGGCGCTATCCTTCTGTTTATGTCCAGGTGAACATCGGTGAGGAGGATCAGAAGGGCGGATGTCCAATCGGAGAGGTTGGCGCTCTCATCGAACATGTGCGTGCGTCGCCCCTTCCGCTTGCCGGCCTGATGGCAATCCCTCCACAAGACGCGGAGCCCGCGCCCTACTTTGCTCTGCTTGCGAAAATTGCACGGCGCCTTGACGTCAACGGTCTCAGCATGGGGATGTCCGGCGATTTCAAGGCTGCGGTGATGCTCGGCGCCACTGCCGTCCGCGTTGGCAGGGCACTGTTTGAGGGCTGATACGTGTTTTTCTCAGGCATCATCTTCGACTTCGATGGCGTGCTCATAGAAAGCGAGTTCGAGGGCAGCCTGGCGCTTGCCGAACTTCTCACCAGCCTTGGTCATGCGACGACCGCTCGCGAAGCTGTTCAGCATTTCACTGGCCTCAGCGGAACGGATTTCATCGACACCGTGGAAGCAAGGATCGGGCGTCAGTTGCCGCCCGAATTCCACGAGGCAACGCGAGGGCACCGGCAACGTGCGCTGCGCGATGGAGTTGTTGCCGTTGCCGGCGCCATCGATTTCGTCCGTTCTCTGCCACCGGAGCTCCCCAAGGCCGTGGCGTCATCAAGTTCGACGCGATGGGTTCGAACGCATCTTGCACATATCGGCCTAGAACATGAGTTCGAGCCGCACGTATACAGCGGCGCGGAGCACGTCATTCATGGCAAGCCAGCGCCGGATCTCTACCTGTATGCGGCGAACGAGCTTAGGATCGATATTCGGCAGGCGATTATCATCGAGGATTCAAAGGTTGGGGCAGTCGGAGCGCTCGCGTCGGGGGCGCGCGTGATCGGCCTAGCTGCGGGCAGGCACTGTTTTGACGGGCACGAAGCGATGCTTCGCTCCACCGGAGTAGAGGATGTGGTCCACAGCTTTGGAGAATTGGGACGACTAACTGGACTTGTTCACGACAGGAAGTGACCGCTTCGTTTGCGCTTGGTCGCGAGATAATCGGCGTTGTGAGGGTTTGCCGCCATCTGATGCGAAACGCGTTCGACAACGGTAATGCCGGCCGTACTCAATCCCTTCACCTTATTCGGGTTATTCGTCAAAAGCCGTACACGGTCGATTCCAAGGGCGCGCAGCATTGCCGCGGCGTGGCCGTATTCGCGGACATCATCGGCAAACCCAAGACGCAGATTCGCCTCAACAGTATCAAGCCCGCGGTCCTGAAGTGCGTAGGCGCGAATCTTGTTTGCTAGACCAATTCCGCGTCCTTCCTGGCGAAGGTACAGCAGTACGCCGCTGCCACTTTCTCGGATGATCTGAAGTGCCTCCTTCAGTTGCGGACCACAGTCACACTTGAGGGACCCGAACACGTCCCCAGTCAGGCATTCGCTGTGCAGCCGGACGAGAGGAGGTTCGCCGGCAAAGGCCCCAATAATCAGCGCGACATGTTCCGATCCGTCATCCGACGCCCGAAATGCCACGATCTGGCCGGGCGGCATGTTCATCAGCGGCAGATGAGCACGAGCGAGGATTTCGACGGAAGGTTGGCGACGCTCCCGTTCGATTTCATCAATGGAGACCGCAGCGTTGGCTGCTTCAGCGGGAAGGAGCCAGAGAGCCGGAAGGAGCCCAGCCGAGCGAGCCAGATCAAGAGCTGTCGCGGCGTTCGGGACGCACTCTGCGTCAGTTGGTCGCAACGGTCCGGATGGAGGCCGGTTGAAATCGTTGCCCGGGTCGATGATCGAAAGCGCTTCAGCACGGTCCAGCCAAGAGGCATGTTCGATGATTACCGGCGCTCCAGGGTCAGCCGCCTCTCGTTCGTTCGCAAGGCTTAGTGCCGCGGCGCGTTCGCCGCTGATAACGAGCGAAGCCCGGTGCTGTGGATCGATAATGTCGATCAGTTCCTGGGTCCCGGTTTCCACGGACAGAAATGCAGCCGGAACGGCCCCGTCGATCCGAACGGGAAGCCCAGCGCGCAGCATTGCAATCGCCTTTTTGATCGAAGAAGCGCTCAAACGTCGACCTCGCAAATAAGCGGGACATGGTCGGACGGTCGGGCCCAATTCCTACAAGGCTCGAGAACTTCGTGCGCGCTGATATGCACAGACAATTCTGGGGACGCCCACATGTGATCGAGGCGACGGCCGCGATCGTTCTTCGTCCAGTCTGGTGACCGATAGCTCCACCACGTGAAACAGCGCTGAGGGGCTGGAATGAACTTTCGACCGATGTCCACCCAACCATGTGCGCCCTGCAATTTCGCCAGCGCTTCAACTTCGACAGGAGTATGGCTGACGACGTTGAGCAGAGCCTTATGACTCCAGACATCGCAAGCGAGCGGAGCGACATTGAAATCGCCGACAATGATCGTTGGTTCGCGAAGGCTTTCAGACCAGCGGGTCATCCGCTCAAGGAAATCGAGCTTTTGGCCGAATTTCGCATTCAATATCCGGTCGGGAATGTCGCCCCCGGCCGGGACGTATACATTCTCCAGACGGACGCCGGATTCCAGTCGAACGCCGATGTGCCTCGCCTCGCCATTGTCTTGCCAGTCGTGCTTGCCAGGGTCCTTCAGCGGGGACCGGCTAAGGATCGCGACTCCGTGGTGCATACGTTGCCCGTTGAGTTGTTGATGCCGGTATCCGTGCTTCGTGAAGAGATCGGACGGGAAAATGCTATCGAGCACCTTCGTTTCCTGGAGGCACAAGATATCCGGCTGCTGTTCTGCAATGAGGCGCTCAACGAGGTCGGTGCGCGCACGAACGGAGTTGATATTCCAGGAGACGATCTTGAGCTTGGGCACGGCAGGAGATGTAAACATGCTCGCCGCGCATTGCGAGCTTACGAAAAAGGCCCCCGCTCCGGGGGCATGGAGCGAGGGCCGACCGAGCGTTTGTCACGCAAGGGATCCGCAGAGCCCCGAGTAACAGGGGGAAACCCCGGGCGATCTATCGGACCGAACCTCTATTTAGGACTTTTCGTCTGACGCGCGGATGAACAGGTCGCATTCTGCAACCTTTTCGTCACTTTTTCTTCTTTGGCTGGGCATAAGCGAACGCGCTGTCCGGGACTGCGACATTGAATCGAATGTTGGACAGTCTCACGATCGTGCGATGGCCCTGGGGATCGACGGCTGTCCAACCATATAGTTCCAGACCGCCCGGCGCCCCCGCGCTGCGCAAAAAGGCGAGTGTGAGCTGTCCATATTGGCCCGTGTTCCTCGCCCGAGCCACCACGACTCGGCTGTCGTTGCTCGGCAGAATCTGCGCCTTGCCGTTGAAGTCGGGCGAGGAGGACAGCAATGGTCCCAGCGGAGTTCGGGCAAGATCCCAACTCGACTTCTGACCGACCGAATAGTCAATAAATGTGAGGCGTTTTCCGTCGGCCACCAACAAGAGGTCTCCGCCACGATATTCAAAGCGAATGCGCCCGGGTCGCTTCATCTGCAACGTTCCCGTGGCGACCTGACCTTTGGCGTCGGTCTGCGTAAAGTCCGCTGTCATGGTCTGCACGCTGGCGAGATTCGCCTTCAGCTGTTCAAGGTCAGCGGAAGGAGCTGCGGCAAAGGCGGGGGCGCCAATCAAGGCGACGGGGACCAACGCGCGCGCGAAATTCGTCGTGAACGTCATTCGAACAGCTCCTGGAAATGCGAGTACCCTCGCGTGGGGTGCCGGCCTTGAATGCGCTCTGAACCTCGCGGTTCCGTATCGTTCAGGCTCAAATCGGGTGCCCGTCGGTGTCGATCAACACTTCGCGACGTCCGACATGGTCCGGCTGTCCGACAAGACCGTCCTTCTCCATTCGCTCGATCAGTCGCGCAGCGCTGTTGTAGCCGACCCGGAGCTGGCGCTGAAGGTAGGATGTCGACGCCTTTTGGCTTTCAGCGACAATTTGGATTGCCTTACGGTAAAGCTGGGTTTCAGCATCATCCTCGCCGTTCGGCTGGCCGTCAAAGAGATAGCCACCGTCTTCCGGTTCCTCGGTAACCGCTTGAACATAATCCGGCGCACCTTGTTTGCGCCAGTGCTCGGCAACCGCACGCACCTCCTCGTCGCTCACGAACGGACCATGAACACGGATTATCTGCTTGCCACCCGGCATGTAGAGCATGTCGCCTTTTCCGAGTAGTTGCTCAGCGCCCTGTTCGCCTAGAATAGTTCGGCTGTCGATTTTACTAGTCACCTGAAAGCTGACGCGCGTCGGCAGGTTCGCCTTGATGACGCCCGTGATCACATCGACTGATGGCCGCTGGGTTGCCATGATAAGATGTATGCCCGCAGCGCGTGCCTTTTGGGCCAGACGCTGGATGAGGAATTCGACTTCCTTCCCGGCGGTCATCATCAGGTCGGCAAGCTCGTCCACCACGACAACAATCTGTGGCAGGACGTCATATTCGAGCTGTTCGGTCTCGTAGAGGGGCTGACCGGTTTCGGCATCGTAGCCGGTTTGCACGCGACGGCCGAGCTTGGCACCTTTTGCACGCGCTTCGCGAATCTTTGCATTGAAGCTCGGAAGCGCGCGAACGCCAAGGTTAGCCATCATCCGATAGCGTTCCTCCATTTGTTCGACGGTCCATTTGAGCGCGCGCACTGCTTTTCCAGGCTCGGTCACAACGGATGACAAAAGGTGAGGGATATCGTCGTAGATGCTAAGCTCGAGCATCTTTGGATCGATCATGATCATCTTCACCTGGTCCGGCCCGTAGCGGTAGAGCAGGGAAAGTATCATGCAGTTAAGACCGACCGACTTGCCCGAACCGGTCGTTCCCGCGACCAGCAAGTGTGGCATTGGCGCGAGGTCCGCAATCACCGGATCTCCAGCGATATTTTTGCCGAGGATCAGCGGCAGCGACATATTCTGATCCTCGAATGCCTGACTGCCCACGAGCTCGGAAAGGCTTACGGTTTCGCGTTTCGGGTTTGGCAGTTCGATCCCGATAACGCTCCTCCCTGGGATCGTTGCAACGCGCGCTGAGAGCGCGGACATGTTTCGTGCAATGTCATCGGCAAGAGCAATCACGCGGCTCGCCTTGATGCCGCTCGCCGGCTCGAGCTCATACATCGTTACGACGGGCCCCGGCCTCACCTCGACGATGTCGCCGCGCACGTTGAAGTCCTCGAGCACCGTTTCAAGGAGTCGCGCATTACGTTCCAGGCCCGCGCGGTCGATCTGCTGGCGGTTTTCCTTGGGGGGTGCCGAGAGCAAGTCGAGAGTAGGCATTTGATAGCTGTCGCCAAGAGCAAGCGTTGGCTGAGCCGTCGCTGCCTTCCGGCTTGCTCCGCGGGTCGCAGGAGTGATCTGCCGGGCGGGCTCCGCCACGGCAACAGTCGGCTTTGACTTTGGCGGAGAGGCCGGCAGGACGCGTTCCTCGGCCAATTCTGTTCGTCGGGGCGGAGCAATGCGTTCACCCCGTTTACGATGAACCAGAGCGAGGATCCAATCGCGTTCTGCCGGAGCAAGGCTGAGGGCAAGATAGCCTACTCCAAGACCGGCCAGCGTGAACAACAACAAGGCTGCAAAACGCGTGGGTCCCGCGATCTGGGGATTGTGGATGAGGCTTATTGCCGCTCCCAGCCCGTGAGCTCCGGCAAGCCCCACGGCCCCGCCCCATCCCGCAGGAAGGCCAGATACGGCCGAGCCGCTCGTTAAACCCAGCGCGACACCAAGAAGTACGGCGCCGCAAGCCGAGAGAGAAAGTGAGCGTCCGATGCGACCCGATGGCTCGAGGCGGACCAGCCTCAGCCCCGCGATTGCGATCACCGGCAGGAACAAGACCGAGCCGAGGCCAAAGAGGAGCAGAAGCGCGTCGCTGAAATACGCTCCAAAGCTTCCCAACCAATTGGTGGGCGGCCCGCCAGCAGCCGTGTTCAACGAAGGATCGTTCGAATTGTGGGTCGCGAGTGCAATCGCCCCGGCAATGCTCACGCCGATCAAGAACGCACCGGTACTCCGAACCGCGAAGCGGCGCAGTACTTCGCTCACCGCGTCCCGCCAGTCGGGTGCCAACTCGCGCTTCGGTGCGCGCGGCGCCACGGTAGCCATTTTCCCACCCCCAAGAAGTTGACCCCTAAATTCTCCTACGCGGACTCGCTGGTCAAGCGAAGTCGTGGCGTCCTTGCGATGAACCGGGTAGTGGCGACTTATGGACCGTGCGGACGTAATTATCTTGGGCGGCGGCTTGGTTGGGCTTGCGCTTTCGGCGGCGCTCGACTCGAGTGGTCTCTCGGCGATTATTATTGATCCCGCGGATCCCGCACCCCGGACCCAAGCGTCATTCGATGGTCGAACCAGCGCGGTTTCGTCCAGTTCGATGCGAATGCTTGAGACAATCGGTATTGCCGAACATCTTCCGGAAGCAGGCTGCCCCATCTGGCGCATTGCTGTAGCCGACGGGCTGAGGCCTGGCGGATTGAATTTTACCCCGGACGACGATGAACCGCTGGGCGTAATGCATGAAAACCGTAACTTGCGCTTTGCCCTTCATGCCCGGGTTGCGGCCTCCCGGAATATATCGGCAATGTGGAAGTCCCGGGTTCGGAACATCCGCCGCGATGATGAGGGCGTGGTCGTGACGCTGGAGGAGGGGCTCGAGGTTAGGGCGCCGTTGCTTGTTGGGGCTGACGGCCGTTCGTCGAAGACACGCGAGGACGCGGGAATCAATATCGCCCGCTGGAAATACGATCATGAAGCAATTGTCTCGGTGATCCGGCATAAGCAGGCGCACGAGCATATCGCGTACGAGATCTTTTATCCGGCGGGACCTTTCGCGCTGCTGCCCATGAACGACGACGAAATTGGCCATCGCTCCGCGATTGTCTGGTCCGTCGGCAAAGAAGACGCCGCCGGCTGGTTATCGCTCAGTGATGAAGACTTCGCCGCAGAGGCGGAAGCGGCGATGGGCGGTTTCCTAGGAAAGATCGAAATGCTTGCGCCCCGCTCGTCATATCCGCTCGGTTTTCACCATGCTGCTCGAATAACAGCCAAGCGCCTCGCTCTCATCGGGGATGCAGCGCACGCCATTCACCCGATAGCTGGGCAAGGTTTGAATCTCGGCTTTCGGGACGTTGCGGCGCTCACGCAGGTCTTGGTCGAAGGTACACGATTAGGGCTTGAGGCTGGAGATCGACAGTTGCTTGATCGCTATCAGCGTTGGCGCTCGCTTGATGCTCTCTCGGTGGCCTTCGCGACCGACTCACTTACCCGGATCTACGGAGTTCCGGGGCTTGCCGCCTCCGCCATTCGTCGTTTTGGAATGAGTCTCGTCGGACGTATTTCACCGTTGCGGAACCGGCTGATGAGTGAGGCGCGCGGGACGAGCGGTGACCTTCCGCTGCTCCTTCGCGGGCTTTCGATCTAGCTACTGCAGCGTTGGTTCGATTTCCACGCCACCACACACTGCCATTCGGTGAAATTGCATGAGCTGGACGAGAAGGTCTGCGCGCCCATCGAGCCCCGGCTGCTCCAGAAGGGCCTGCTTTGCCCCCACATCGAACGGCGCGACCTGCGCTATGGCATTCACCAACATTTCATCGTCGAGGCGCGAAACGGCCTCCCAATCAACCGCGAGTCCCATGGCGTCGCCGAGCCTTCGCGCCTCGCGTTCGACTTCAGCGCGCTGGAGGAGTGAAAGCGGCTCTGGCTCTTCGTCATCGAAGGCTTCAATGTCGACGTCACCGCAGCGATAGGAAGTTTCTACCTCCGCTTCCTTCAACAAGCGAAAGCGATTTGTGCCGAGGAGAACGATGTTGAACCGGCCGTCTTCAAGTTCCTCTACGCCGACAAGCTCGCCTACGCAGCCCACCAAATAAACCGGCGCGCGGTTATCATCGTCGAGTCGATGGGGCTGAATCATACCGATCCGGCCAGCGCCATCGAGAGCGTCCCGGATCATGTCACGATACCGAGGCTCGAAAATGTGCAGCGGCAGTTGTGAACGAGGGAAAAGGATAGCGCCCGGAAGAGGGAAGAGCGGAACTCGCAGCGTTCGACTCATGTGAAGAGCACAGCCGAGAGGCGGCGGCGCTGCGCACTTGACCAAGGATCGGACAGTCCTTGAGCTTCCAGCAGCTGGAGGAAGCGTTGCCGCGCGGCCCCTTCATTCCAGTCGCGATCCCGTCCAACGATTTCGAGCAGCGCGTCCGCGGCTCCGTCGCGATCACCGGATGCCATGAGGGCGGAGGCAAGTTCGAAGCGCGCCTCCAGATCGTCCGGATTGGCGGCGAGTGTCGCCTCTATGGCGGACGCTTCTGCCCCAGGTGTTGCGGAGGCGACTTCGAGCGCAGCCCTGGCTCGCGCGATTTCGGGTTTGTTTGTGAGCTCGTCCGGGAGCGAATCCAGAATTTGCCGCGCTTCCGTTGCTTCGCCGGCGGCGACAAGGGCTCTAACGAGGCCTCCGAGCACACCTGGATGATCGGGCGCCATTTGTCGAACCTGCTCGAAAATGTTCGCTGAACGGAGCGCATCCCCCTCAGCCAGGACCTGCTCGCCCATGGCAATGAGTGGCTCAATTTCTTCCTTCGGAGCGGCGCCCTCCGGCTCAATCTTCAGCTGGGAAAGCAACTGCTCTATGACCCGCTTGATCTGTCCTTCGGTGCGATAATTGGTGAGGTCGGCAACTGGTCGTCCGGAATAAAGCGCGTAAACGGTCGGAATCGACTGGATCCGAAACTGTGCCGCGAGCAGCTTGTCCTCTTCGATATTTATCTTGACGAGCTTGACGCCCTTGGCGGCAAAATCGTGGGCGACCTTATCGAGGATCGGAGAGAGCTGCTTGCACGGACCGCACCACTCGGCCCAGAAATCGAGGATGACGAGCGCCGTCATCGACGGCTGAATGACATCACGTTCGAAGCGCTCAATCGATTCGCGTTCGGCTTCGGTAAGTCCGAGCGTGGCCACGCTTACTATAACTCCCTTCAACCCGCTTGCTTATTCGCTCATATGGGCGGCGACGACGACAGTCACAAGCTGGTACGAACGTTACTTGCAGGAGCGCATAATGCCATGCTAGGCGCGCGCCTCACCTCAGCCGGACAGCCACAAAGCGCCGGCGTCAGCTCAGAGCGGGCGTAGCTCAGGGGTAGAGCACAACCTTGCCAAGGTTGGGGTCGAGGGTTCGAATCCCTTCGCCCGCTCCAGTTTCCCAAGGTCCATTCCGGGCACATGGCTTACGGTTTATTCCGGACCCTAGGTAACAGGACAGTCCTAGGAGATGGAAACCCGGGCTCAAGGTGCTCCTTTTATTGCGGAGCCTCCGGCCGAATTCACGAAAGTCGAGCCGCTTGGCTGTCTTAGGCCGATTGCAGCAAGATCGCGATCGTCGGTCGAAGGGCTTCGGTGGGGACCGCGATAGTAAAACAATGCGACGACGGCTCCTTACGTGCAGCTCACGTCCAGCGGCTCCGGGAAATATAGTCTGCTTCGCTCGAATCGATCCAACGTGATCCTGTCTCACCAACCTCGCGTTTCCAGAACACAGCATCGGTCTTGAGACGATCCATCAGATAATCTGCTGCATCGAACGCCGCGCGCCTGTGTAAGGATGCAGCCCCGGCGAAGACGATGGGTTCGCCTGCTGGGATCGTGCCGCATCGATGGACCACTCGTATATGACTGACGTCAAAACGTTCCGCACAGCTCACCGCGATTTCCTCAAGCGATTGGCTAGTGAGGGTCGGGTGGTGCTCGAGAACCAGTGCATCAACCCCCTCGCCCGAATTTGATTCGGGCCGAGCGAGACCCACGAAAGTGACAATCGCTCCGTCGCCCTGCGCCCGTTCGGTAAGCTCGGCGAGTTCAAGCTGCGGATCGAGTGCATGCGCTTCGAGAAGGGCAATGATGCTCATGGTGTCATTCGGCAGCGTAGCATAGTTCAGTCCTCAACCCAGCTTCACAGGAAGGCACCGGAAAACGACGCGTCACAAGCATCATCGAAATCCTTCCGGGGTCGGAAAGTCCAACGTGGACGTTCGTTACACCAAAGACCGCAGCAAACAGGAATGACAATGCAGATCGGATTTATCGGTCTTGGCCGCATGGGCACGGGAATGGCTCTTAGTCTTCTCAGGGGCGGGCATGATGTCATTGTCTACAACCGCACTGACAGCAAAGCAGAGGCGTTGGCGGAGAAGGGCGCTAGGGTCGCATACGACGTCGCCGGAGCGTGCAAAGGCGACGTCGTTGTCACCATGCTTTCGAACGATGAAGCCTTAAAGGAGGTCACTTTAGGCGACCGCGGCATTTTGGGAAGCCTTCAACGAACTGCCATTCACATCTCATCGAGCACGATCGGCCTCGATTTGTCCGAGCGGCTAGCGGCCGAACATTCAGCGCGAGGACAGGGCTATATCGCCGCGCCAGTGCTCGGGCGACCGGACCGTGCCGCGGAGGGCGAATTGTTTGTGGTTGCCGCCGGCAGCCCCGATGCGATTGCCCAAGCTCAGCCTATTTTTGATGCGATCGGCCAACAGACGTTGGTCGTCGGGAACGAGGCACCCAAGGCAAATCTAGCCAAGCTCAGCATCAACTTCCTGATTGCTACAGTATTCGAGTCGCTGGGCGAAGCGATCGCCTTGATCGACCGGGGCGGACTAGACAAACATCAGTTTCTCGATTTGCTCACGACGACCCTCTTCGGCGCACCAATTTACAAAACCTATGGCGCGCTCGTCGCAGCCGACGAGCCTCCTGCCGTCGGCTTTGCCGCGGCACTCGGCTTCAAGGATATCCGTCTAGCGCTCTCTGCCTCTGAAAAATTGGGCGTTTCGATGCCATTCGCGGACGTATTGCGCGACCGATTCGTCGAGCTTCTTGCAACCGAGGGCGAGGAGCAGGATTGGTCGGCCGTTGGCCGAATGGCGTTCCGCGACACGCGGCAGCGTGCCGGTGCAGAGTAAAGTGCTTCGATCTCTCAAAGGAAAACCGAGACATGGCTGAACACGCTGAGGTTACTCGAACCGCCCGCGCAATGACCAAATTACAGACGGTCAATCCGGCGACCGGTCAGCCAGGCAGGAGTTATGCCACGACCGACATCGAGGAAGCACAGGCGGCGGCGCGCGCCGCTCACACGGCATTTCTCGCCTGGCGCCGAACAAGCTTTGCGGATCGATCGGTACCCATTCGTAAGGCTGCGGAGATCCTCCGTTCGCGCAAGGACCACCTCAGTCTCCTAATGACGGAAGAGATGGGCAAGACCATCGACGAGGGCCGCGCCGAGGTCGAGAAATGCGCTTATCATTGTGACTGGTTTGCTGACCATGCTGCCGACTATCTTAAGAACGAGCCCGGGGAGATGGACGGTGGGGAGGCTTTCGTCACCTTCAATCCGCTCGGGGTGATTCTTGCCATAATGCCCTGGAACTTCCCGCTGTGGCAGGTCTTCCGCGCCGTCGCACCGGCATTGATGGCCGGTAACGGCATGCTCCTCAAGCATGCCAGCAACGTGCCCGGCTGTGCCTTGGCAATCGAAGCCGTGCTGCATGAAGCCGGCGTTCCAAGGGACCTCTTCCGAACCCTGCTGTTGCCGAGCCGAGAGGTCGAGCCGCTCATCAAGGATGAAAATATCGCGGCCGTCACTCTGACTGGCAGCGTGCCCGCCGGCCGCAGTGTCGCGACCGCCGCCGGGTCAGTACTCAAGAAGTGTGTGCTCGAGCTCGGCGGCTCCGACGCCTATATTGTTCTCGACGACGCGGACATTCCCGCTGCAGCAAAGATTGCAGCGAAGGCGCGGATGGTAAACGGCGGACAAAGCTGCATCGCGGGCAAGCGTTTCATTGTCTTGCGCACGATTTTGGAGTGTTTCGAGACTGCCCTCGTAGAGGAGATGCGCGGCTACGCGATGGGTGATCCGACGGCGAGCGGCACTAAACTTGGCCCTTTGGTCAGCATCGATGCCCGTGACGAAATTCACCGGCAGGTGGAAGAGAGTATTGCCAACGGAGCAAAGCTTCTACTCGGTGGCGAGGTGCCGGATCGCCCGGGAGCCTGGTATCCTGCGACCGTACTTTCTCAGGTCCAAGCAGGACAGCCTGCGCACGATCAGGAGGTTTTCGGTCCGGTCGCGGCAATCATCGCCGCTGAGAACGAGGCCGAGGCCATCCGGATCGCCAACTCGAGCGAGTTCGGCCTCGGCTCGGGCGTTCTCACATCGAACATCGAGCGCGGCCGGCTAATAGCGACCCACGAGCTCGACGCGGGCATGAGCTTCGTTAACGAGAATGTCCGGTCCGACCCGCGCATGCCATTCGGCGGCGTCAAACATTCCGGCTACGGGCGCGAGTGTGGGATTTTCGGGATCCGGGAGTTCGTGAACGTCAAGACGGTCCATGTGAAGGCCGTCGAACCTGCCGGAATTTCACGGGTCGAATAGCGCCCTGTAAATTCAGCTCCGTTTCGCGCGCAACGCGGTGAACAAACCTTGTCCGGAGTTTCAGGGCTGGTTCTGCGATGGGGCCAATCGGGTTCGTGCTGAGCGGAACCGCGTCAGAACTAACGGTCCTTTTCGTGCGCCTCCTCTAAATCTCTTGTCGGTCCGTAGAAGCGCGTTCCGATCAGGCCGCGCGCAATTAAGGCTGCGCGTCCGCCGCGTGCGTCACGATCTATCAGGGGGCCGGCGGCGGCAATCGTCAACGGCGGTAGGTTAGCGGTACGCAGCATCTCGTTCAGTGCCGCGACGTCACCTGTCCGCAACGCGGACCATTGCGCCTCCACCTCTCGCAGTTCGCGGTCGAGCGCGTCTAGACGCTGCATCTGGTAAGGTGTCGGTCGATCCTCGACCGAATTGACCGCGCCGTAAAGCGAATCGACGTGCTCCCGCAGCCGCTCTTCTCCCGTGATTGCGCCGCCTTCCTTGGTTGCAACAATCTCCTTGCGAATGGCATCGGCCTTTTCCGAGAGCTGCACAGCGTGGGATTTGAGGTTCGCTGGTGCGGATGGATTGGTTGCGACCGTTGTTGCCTGAGTCCGGACTGCATTGATCTGTCCAACGACGGTGGTCATGCGCGCGAAAAGTGCTTTCAGGCGCTCAACCGCGTCATATTGCGACTGACGATCGGCGGGTGTGAAACTCGCGCGACGGTCGAGCGTGACGGTCAGCGGTTCGCTGACGACCTCGGCGCCCTTTGTCAGTCGAACGGTGTACGTGCCTGGCAGGAATCTCTCGCCCGCTGTTGAATTGCCGGCGAGTGAGGCTGCAGGCGGAACCTGCGGCGGCTTGCTTCGCATCGACCATAGGACACGATTGAGTCCGCGTCGTTTCGACGCGGGAATTTCGTCCACGACCGTTCCGTTTGCATCGAGTATCTCGAGTTTCATTCGGCCGATGACGTGGCGCGCCCGCTGATAATAGGTAATGACCGCGCCGTCGGGCGGATTGTCACCCGAGAAGGTCGCATTTCCTTCGGTCCAGCCGCCCTGACCTTCGATGCGCTGTTCAACGGGTCGGGTAGGAATGAGCGCGACCGTGCTTGCAAGCGTAGTTCCGGACAAAGACCGAAGTGGACTGATGTCGTCGATCACCCAAATGCCGCGTCCGTGAGTTGCGAGAAGCATGTCATCTTCCCGGTCCTGCAGCGCAATGTCGCGAACAGCGATACCATCCGGAAAGTTGCTGGGCTTGAATTGAGCCCACGACTGCCCGCCGTTGAGCGAGACATAGAGGCCAAACTCGGTACCAAGGTAGAGAATGTTCGGGTTGAGCCGGTCTTCCTTGATCACATGGGCATAGCCCCGCACGTCCGGCGTTCCCGGACCCACTAGGCGCTGCCAGGATCGGCCAAAGTCGTTGGTCCGGTAAAGGTAGGGCTGCATATCGCCATATTGGTGACGGTCGTCAGTCACATAAGCGACTGCGGGATTGAACCGGCTCGCCTCGACCCAGCTGATCCAATTGCCTTGGGGCATCCCTAAATTGGCGGTGAGGTTAGACCAACTATGGCCTGTATCACGCGTTAACTGGACGTTGCCATCGTCCGTTCCCACCCAGATCTCGCCAGCGGCACGCGGGCTTTCCGAGATTGAATAGATCGTTGTGTTCATTTCGGCGGAACTGTTGTCGACCGTGATGCCGCCTGACTGCTCCTGGCGCTGGCGAACCGGATCATTAGACGTAAGGTCCGGTGAAATACGGTCCCAGGTGCGACCATGGTCGCGACTGCGGAACAGGAACTGCGAGCCGATGTAGAGGGCGCCCTTCTCATTCGGCGAAAGCGCGATCGGCGTATTCCAGTTGAAGCGCAGCTTTTCCTTAAACTGCGGGCTTGGCATGATATCGCGCTGCTCGAGCGTATGCCGGTTCACCCGGATAATATGACCGCCCTGTGATTCGGCATAAACGAAGTTCGGGTCTGTTGGGTCGGAGCACGCCCAGAAGCCGT
>DASZBO010000023.1:0-2055 GCA_035944075.1 Sphingomicrobium sp. | reverse complement strand
GAGAGTTCGATGTTCAGCTGGGCGCGGGTTTCGGCCAGCTTCTGGGCCCAACGCAGGTTCTCGACGAACTGCTCCGCAGCGAGAGCCGTCAACACCCCCAGCACGATGATCCCGTATTCCTTCAGGAACTCCCGCCAGCCATGCCAGGGCTTGGGTTTGTGGATGTCCAACGCGCCGCCCCCAAGCGGATCAACCTTGGCCGCAGGGTAAGCGGACTCGGCGAATGACCGCTAGGGGTGGAAAGCGGACATCCGTCTTGGAGATCGAATCAATTGACCACGGTTGCTCGGCTCGAGACATGGGTGTGAACATCGGCTTTCCAGGCCCGAGGAGTGAATGCGAATGGCTGACGCGCCACTTGAAGAAAGGGTTGCCGCCTGTGAGCGAGCCAACTCACGTCTTCGCAAGGTCATCATCGTCCAAGCCGTCCTCTGGCCGCTGGCCGCCTTTCTCCTGATCGGCGGCAGCGCGATGGCCAACCGCCAACACAGCCAAGCGCTATCGCTCACCGTGAAAGAGGTCGCCGTCGTCGATGCGTCCGGCGTGGTGCGTGCGCGGCTAGGTGGCGATCTACCGGATGCCCGCTACCCCGATGGGCATGTCTCGAAGCGCGGAAGCAAGGCAGCTGGCTTGCTGATCTATGACGAACAAGGGATCGAGCGGGGCGGCTACGTCACTCAGGACACTGGCAGCAATGCCATGCTTACCCTCGATTCCAAATCCCATCAGGCGGCGCTGTTCGTCGCTGGTCCCGATCCGGAGCAGGCTAGCGCGCTCCAGCTCTGGCGGCCGGGCAGCGCAATCGAACTGCGCTCCGATCCCGCGGGCTCGCGCTTGTCAGTCAGTGACGCCTCGGGCGTCGTTCTGCAGCAGCCGATACTCTCGGCAATGCCGCATGATGATTGTGCCGGTTATCGAGAGGTGACGGATCGGGAGAAGGGAATGCATTTCTGCCGTGCGCGATTCGGCGAAACCCTCTGCCACAAATGCCTCGACGGAGCCCTCACACAGTAGATTCTTCAAAGGTCCACTATGGGTCGAATGGCGACTCATCGCTCAGCCAAGCGCCGGAGCCACGCAGCCGCTTGCTTTGGCTCGCCCAGTTCGTTTGGCCCGGCTCGTCCCCGCGCCGCTTCGAATTGTTGATGGAGTTCATAAGGACCTTCGCCAAGCTGCTCATGGAGCTGATCGATGCGCCGCGCCAGCGCCCTCAGTTCGTCGAGCTCGGATAGGGGCCTTGAAAAGCCGGTGTGATGGTTCTGTCCAAAGAGACCCCACCTTCCTGCCGCGCAGTCGGTAAGCGCACGCGTCAGGATGGAGCGGTATTCCTCCTCCAACTCCTGAAGTTGTTGCGCCGCGCGCGCTGCTTTGCGCATCCTGGAAGCATACCTAGAAAGCAGAGGGACGCTCAATGAAGCTGGTCCCAATCTTCATGGCCGCGATGCTGCTAGGCTCCCCATGCGCGGCGGCCCGAGCAGGCACCGACGATGATAGGATCTTACCCTTTGGATGCCGCGACCTTGTCGTTGTCGGTCGCTTGAAGAACCTGACGTTTGAACCTTTAGGTAGCGGGGATGATCTGATCGGCCGTGGATCGATCTCGGCGACACTTCGGGTACGCCGGATTGTCCGGGGCGGTCCCGTCCCGCGAGTCCTCCGCATCAGATATCTCGCCCACACCTACATGCGCGAAGATCAGGACTTCATGCTGGTGCTCAAGCCAACCGGTGCCGGTTACGAGATTTCCATGGGGCAGTTGATGTCGATCCAACCCAGGCTCGCAAGCCGCTGCCACTAACGCCTTACATCGAAGTGAGGGAACGTCCGCAGTGGGTCGAAAGCGGTCTCCATCGTTACGCTGGTGACGCGACCTTCAGCCCAGATACCCGCAAGCGGTCCTTCCGCACGTCCGCATGGGGTGGAAAGAGGACCTAGCCGGTCAGCGTCGGGGTGTCCCGCCAACGGGCATAGGCAGGGTCTGGACGCCGGGGCGCATGACTACTGGACAATCACCAGCATAGGTGAGGTCCAAGCTCATTGTCAGGCGCATCGCCG
>DASZBO010000022.1:0-3966 GCA_035944075.1 Sphingomicrobium sp. | reverse complement strand
GGCTTCTGCACATGGAAGAACGATTTCCGGGGCAAAAGGAAGCGAGCCAAGAGCTGCCGTGGGGGCGAGGGTTCCGTCGTCGCGACCGTCGGGTTCGTTGACCGGACCACGCGCCGAATAGCCGAAGTATTGACGGGTGGTTCCTTGGAAGGGCAGCTGGAAGTCACCTGGCCCATCGCAAGCCGTGAGGCCCCAGACGCGGTCCGAATAGCCGCGCCATCCCATCGGATTGGCAATGCAATAGGCACGATTGGCATAGGTCTCGCGCCTGCTGTTCTCGAAATAATCAAATCCTGCGGCACGCATTGGAGCATCACGGATTCCGCGGAAGTCGATGAAGATCTGGCTGTACTGGTGACCGAACAGGGGAGCGAAGGCGAGCCGGCGTGTCTGCCCATCGCCGCGCCAGAAATCGCTATAGCTTCCCGTCCACTGGTTCCAGAGGCTGGCTGGTGCGGGGTGAGTTCGAGAGCCAAGCGCCAGGATATTGACGAACATGCCCTCGTTAAATCCGACCCAATTACGCTCGATGAGGCCGTCGACTGGATGCCAGCCCATCGATATCGCTCCACGGCCGTCGGAGCGGACGAAGTTCCAATCGGCCCGATCATAGAGTGAATTAGAAAGAGTACGAATTTCTCGCTCGGCGGCGTTATCGCCCTCGAAATACTGACCTGCGAACAGCACGCCCATCAGGAGAATGGTCGTGTCGACGCTGGAGAGCTCCGTATTCCGGAAGCGGGCGCCACTGTTCATGTCGAGAAAATGATAGAAGAAACCCTTGTACCCGCTTGTTCCAGTCGTCTCGGGTCCTTGCGGCGAATTCCAGAGATGTCGGAGCGTCGCCAGCGTCAGATCACGTGCTTCGGCACGCGAGCACCATCCGCGTTCAGCCCCGATTGCATAAGCGGGAAGAGCAAAGCCTACAGCGGCGATGCTTGAGAAGGATGGGGTAGGCCACCGATCCGGCACGAGTCCATTCGTCCGGTTTGCTGTTCTCCAGAACCATCGGAAGGTCCTCTGCTCGATCTCCTCGTAGAAGTTCGGCAGCGCTTTTGCGGGAGGGAACGCCCCCGCAGGAACGGCGGGAAGCGCTAAGAGTGCCGATGAGCCCTTGAGAACGCTTCGACGGTCAATGATCATTTCGTATTCCTGTCCGCTACCGTCGTGGAGCGTGTTACAAGTTCGGGCTCGTGTCGTTCGTCGCCCGTTCTCTCCTCTCGCGAGAGGCTGTCGAGAAGGCGGGCAACGGCTCGCTCGCCAAGTTCGGCAATTCGGACGCGCACGGTCGTCAGCCCAAGGTGGCGCGCGAGCGGGATGTCGTCGAAGCCGGCGACCGCGACGTCTCCTGGGATCGTTAGGCCGGCGTCGCGCAAGGCCTGCATGGCCCCGATCGCCATGTTGTCGTTTGCGGCGAAGATCGCATCGAACCGCGTACCTTGCGAGAGCAACGTGGCTATTGCTGCTTCTCCGGACTGGACTTCGAAATCGCCGTGGACGATTTTTCCGATAAGTTTGCGTGCCGCGACGGCCTGACGGAACGCTGCGGCACGCTCCTGCGCATCGAAATTCCCGGCTGGGCCGGCGATGTGCACGAGGCGCTTGCGCCCAAGATCAGCAAGGTGATCGACGACGGCACGGACACCGGTCGCATTGTCGAGGTGTATTGCAGGATGATGGTCAGGCCCTTCGCGGGTGTTGATGAGCACTGAAGGAAGCCCCTTGGGGAGCGAGGCGGCGAGTTCATCGGCGGCAAGATGCGGAGCCATGACAATCAGGCCATCGACCCGGCCGCGCATTGCACGCAGAACATTCGCGGCTTGGTCGCCGCGGCCGTGAAAGTTGGACAAAAGCAGAAGATAACCGTTCCGGCTTGCCTCCCGGTCCATGCCGCGCACGAACTCCGAAAAGAACTCGCCGTGAAGGTCGGGAAGAACGACGCCGAGCGCGTTGTTTCGAGAAAGGCTCAGGCTGCGGGCGCCAGCGTGGGGCACATAGCCAAGATCCTTGACTGCTGCGGCAATCCGCGCGCGCGCTTCTCCGCTGACATTCTCGAAGCCGTTGAGAGCACGAGAAACGGTGGCAACGGAGAGTTGCGCCCGCATTGCTACGTCACGAATAGTGGCTTCTGCCATGGGACCTTTATCGGCAGAGGTGGGGCAAAAGCGACGCGCACCGCGCATTGCAAATACCGTTCCTCGCATTAGTGTAACCGGTTACATCAGCAGTCAAGCGTAGTCCAATAGGAGCGAGACGATGTTATTCATGGGTTGCTCGGGACTTTAGCGGGAGAAAGTTGATGTTGGAAACGCGCATCTCGAGGCGGGCCGCACTTCTCGGTGCAGGAACGATTGCCGCATGGATGACGAGCCCTGCGCGCGCGCTTCTCGATGCTGTTGGGCGCGTAGCCGTTCCGGCTTTCGTTGATGAGCTCATTTCGCGGATGACGCTCGAGGAGAAGGCGGGACAACTGAGCCTCATGGCCGCAGCTTGGGGCGGCGGCACGGCGCTATCGCTCAATCCTTCGAGCGCCGGCCCCAATTTCGACCAGCAGGTGGATGAGGCGCGGCGCGGCCAACTGACCGGGGTCTTCAACGGCAACGGGGCGACAATGGCGCGGATCATGCAGAGCGCGGCCGTCAAGGATTCGCGGCTCAAGATCCCGCTGATGTTTGCAGCCGACATCATCCATGGTCATCGTACAATCTTCCCGGTGCCGCTTGCGGAGGTCGCGAGTTTCGAGCCGGATCTTGCACGCCGAACGGCCGCTGCTGCGGCCTTCGAGGCTGCGGGAGCCGGCATCGACTGGACGTTCTCGCCAATGGTCGATGTCGCTCGTGACCAGCGCTGGGGGCGCGGCGTCGAAGGTGGCGGCGAAGATGTGCTCCTTGGACGCCTATTCGCCGCGGCACGCGTGCAGGGTTTTCAAGGCCCGGACCTTCGATCCAACGAGCATCTTCTCGCCTGCATCAAGCATTTCGCGGCTTACGGCGCCGCGGAGTCCGGGCTGGATTACAATGCCGTCGACATGTCCCAGCAGCGACTGCGTGAAGTCTATCTGCAGCCCTATAAGGCAGGCTTTGATGCCGGGGCGCTGTCGGCAATGGCCTCCTTCAACGAGATTAACGGTATTCCCTCGACGGGAAACCATTGGCTCCAGACGGACCTTCTCCGCTCGGAGTGGGGATTCCAAGGTATTGTCGTTTCCGATTACACCGGCGATGAGGAAATGATCGCCGCCGGGTTCGCAAGGGATGGCAGGGACGCCGCACGGATTGCCTTCCTCGCCGGCGTCGACATGAGCATGCAGAGCGGTCTTTATAGGCAGCACTTGCCGGAACTCGTTCGTAGCGGCGATGTCCCGGAATCCAAGGTCAACGACTCCGTTCGCCGCGTTCTTGCGCTGAAAGCGATACTTGGACTCTTTGCGGATCCGTTCCGACGCATTGACGTCCGGCGGGAAACTTCGCGCTCGATGCTTCCTCAGACGCGGGCTCTTGCACGCGAGTCTGCGCGCAAGGCAATCGTCTTGCTAAAGAATGAAGCGGACCTCCTGCCGCTGCCCCGGTCGGGCAAGAGGATCGCGCTCGTCGGCCCCTTCGCCGAAGGCGCTCATGACCTTGTCGGGCCCTGGGTTGTCTATGGCGACGACAACAAGGCGGTCGATCTTGCAAGCGGCCTCCGCGCGGCGCTTGCCGATCGCGGCGCTTCGCTCCTCGTTGCAAAGGGCTCCGGGGTCGAAGAACCGCTTCCTGGAGGTGTCGAGCAGGCTCTCGCCGCCGCCCGGCAAGCGGACGTGGTCGTTCTTGCAGTAGGCGAGGGGGCAGGCATGTCGGGCGAGGCCCAGTCGCGAACGGAGATTGTGGTCCCGGCACCGCAGCAGGAATTGGCGGAAGCGATCTTTAAAACCGGCAAGCCAATGGTGGTCGTGCTTAAGCACGGTCGTGCGCTAGCGCTCGAAGGAGC
>DASZBO010000021.1:0-3307 GCA_035944075.1 Sphingomicrobium sp. | reverse complement strand
CCTCATCAAAAGTTACGCTGCGCTGCAGCAATGAGGAGATAAGAATACATGCTTACTGTTGGTGACAAGCTTCCGGCACTCAAGCTTTCGGTCCAGCAGGGCACGTCCGCGCTGCCGGCCGGCGAGACGATCGATCTTGGGCAGACCAACGGCAAGTGGAAGGTGCTCTTCTACTGGCCCAAGGACTTCACCTTCGTGTGCCCGACCGAAATCGTCGGCTACGGCGAACTGAAGCAGGACTTCGCGGACCGCGATGCCGACCTCATCGGGGCTTCGACCGACACCGCGCACGTGCATTTCGCGTGGCGCCGATCGGACGAGCAGCTGGCTAACGCGGACTTTCCGTGGATCGCCGATAATAAGAAGGAACTGGCGGACGCGCTCGGCATCGTCGATCGCGACGAGGGCGTTGCCTACCGGGCGACCTTCATTATCGACCCCGACAACGTCATCCAGCATGTGACGGTGAATGGTCTTAACGTCGGCCGCAATCCCGCCGAGACGCTCCGCGTGCTCGATGCGTTGCAGACCGATGAGCTCTGTCCGTGCAACTGGACGCCGGGCGAAGAGGTTCTGAAGCCCGCCGCGGCTTAAGTCTCTTAACGACCCTTCCCGTGCCCCTTTGGGAAGGGTTCAACGCCGGCTCTAGTCGCCGGCAACGGGGGGCGGGTCTTTCTTCCCCAGGGCCCGCCCCTTTTCGCAGCACCGGAGACATCCATGTCGCTCAAGCAATTCGCCGAGACCTTGCCCGATTATGCCAAGGACCTTCGGCTGAACCTCGGCTCGATCCTCACGGACCAGCTCATTGGGGAGGAGCGAAAGCTCGGGCTGCTGCTGGCCTGCGCTCACGGCTCGGGACATCGGCCGCTGGTTGCCGCGGCTGAAGCCGAAGTTGGGGGACGGCTCGACGAAACGGTGGCAAACGCTGCGCGCGGCGCAGCTGCGGTAATGGCGATGAACAATGTCTATTACCGCTTCGTCCATCTCGTCGCCAATCCGGAGTATGGAACCAAACCGGCTCGCCTCCGCATGAACTTCATCGGTCAGCATGGCGTTTCGAAGGAGGACTTCGAGCTGTTCTCGCTTGCGGTTTCGGCGATGAACGGTTGCGGCATGTGCATCGACAGCCACGAGCGTGTCCTCCTCGAGCACGGGGTGAAGTCCGATGTCATCCAGAACGCGGTGCGCATTGCCGCTGTCATGAAGGCGATCGCGACGGTCCACGCCACTCTCTAGCGTCTATCCCCGATTGAAACGTCTCAGGCGATCAGCATCCGGATCGAGACGACGAACAAGGTGATTGCGAGGACTGGCCGAAGCAGGGTGTCGGATGATCGACCACTCAGCAGGCTGCCAATGATGATGCCCGGGATCGAACCGGCGAGCAGGGCAAGCATCAGCGTGAAATCCACCGACCCCAAGATCCAATGGCCAATTCCGGCGATCAGCGTCAGCGGAACAGCATGAGCGATATCGCTTGCTGCGATGCGCGCAACCGGGAGCCGCGGGTAGAGGATCAGCAGCGCGGTGGTGCCAAGGGCCCCGGCGCCGACCGAGGTGACGGAGACGAGGACGCCAAGAACGAGGCCAATGAATACCGTCCAACCGGTGAGCTGGCGGCGGTTGAGAGCGTGGATGCGGTGGCCTGCCCAACTGAGAATCCACGGCCTGAAGAAGACCGAGAAACTGGTGACCAGCAGCGCTACGCCAAGGGCAATGTTCAAGGTGCCTGCAGCGTGCGCATCGAGAGTGCCAACACGGCTCATCACGAAGATTGTCAGGATGGAAGCCGGTACGCTGCCGCAGGCAAGAGCGGTCACGATGCGCCAGTCGACCGTTCCTTGCTTGCCGTGCACTGCGGTTCCGACGGTCTTCGTGACCGATGCATAGAGAAGGTCCGTTCCGACCGCGGTCGCGGGGTGAAAGCCGAACAGAAGGACGAGGATCGGGGTCATCAGCGAACCCCCACCGACCCCGGTCATGCCCACGAGCATGCCGACGAGGAAGCCCGCGAGCGAATACAGCGGATTGTAAGCAGAGATAATTAGCGCCCCCTCGGATCGCGGATCGTTCGCGTGAAATTCACGGGCTCAGTTCCAGTTCCGGGACGTTTCCCCGCAATCATGCTGGAATTTGCCGCCGAGCGCACTTAAATTGACTGCAGAAGGGAAGGAAGACGCTCGCTTGAAGTCCGGTCTCGTCGCTTATCTCGATTCCGTGAAATCCCGCGACCCGGCCGCGCGTTCGCGCTGGGATGTGTTGTTTTATCCCGGGGTGACGGCGCTCGCCCTGCATCGCGTCGCACACTGGCTGTGGGAAGGACAGTTGTTCTTTGCCGCCCGGCTGATCAATCACTTTTCCCGTTTCCTGACCGGGATCGACATCCATCCGGGTGCCAGGATCGGTGAACGGTTTTTTCTCGATCACGGGTTCAGCGTCATTGGCGAAAGCGCCGAGATTGGCGACGACGTGACGATCTACCAGCATGTGACGCTCGGCGGCACTAATCCGACCACGGGCGTCGGCGGCAAGAGGCATCCGACGCTTCATAACGGGGTCGTCGTGGGATCGGGTGCGCAGATACTCGGTCCGATCGAGGTCGGCGAGGGCGCCAAGATCGGCGCGAATTCGGTAGTGACAAAGGACGTGGCGCCGGGCCAGACGGTCGTCGGCATCCCGGCGAAGCCCGTTCCCGTTGACGCTGTCCATTATAGTCCGGGGTTCATGCCGTACGGCACGCCGTGCGGCGAAGACGTCGACCCGGTGCGCGCGCGCCTGGTGGAGCTCGAACAGGAGCTCGATGAGCTTCGGCGCGAGATGAAGCTTATGAGGGCTGCCAAACAGCCGCCACCGAAGGTGAAGAGCGCTTGAGCGTCATCGCGCCGTTCCCCAATGCCTGGGATCGGCGCCCAATCGCCACGTTCGATCGAAAGGAGCTTCAGCGGATCCTCGATCTTTACGGACGGATGGTCGCCGCCGGGCACTGGCGCGATTATGCGCTGCGGATTGATCCCGACGTGGCCGTGTTCGCCGCCTACCGACGCCACAGCGAGCGTCCCGAAATCCGCATCGAGAAGCGCCCTGCTCTTCGAACCAAGCAGGGCGCATTCGCCTTGATCAGCGAGCATGGAGCCGTGCTCAAGCGGGGCCATGACCTCGCGGTCGTGCTGGCCCCGCTCGAACGCCGACTTATGCGGCTGGTTGGCTGACGATCGTCCGGTCAAGCACCGGAAGCTTGTCTTGCAGCATTTCGGGAAGGGGACGAACGATCGTTGTTCGGGCTTGGTGCCAGAATGCGGACAGCAAC
>DASZBO010000020.1:0-13705 GCA_035944075.1 Sphingomicrobium sp. | reverse complement strand
ATCGTTCCTCGGGGTACCATGTCGGCAAAGAGCCTCTCCATCACGGGATCATCGTGAGCGAATAATGCAGCATCGAGAGGGAAACGGTGCTGATAGGAGTCAGGCCTCCGGGCCATGGCCTGATAGGCGAGATAGCAAGTGTGCGAGACCGTATCGACTCCGGCATCGACGACCTCGAATGGCGTTGCCGGAAACACCATACCGTGAGCCCAAACCTTTAGCCCCTGCCGGTGGGCTTCGTTCGTGATCGCCCCGACGAGCGCCCCGGGCAGGTTCGCGTAAATCTTGACCGCCGTTGCGTACGTCCCCTTCGCCCGCGCGACGGCCAGCCTGAGGTCGGTCCGGGTATCGACCGCCTGTTCCCACGGCACCTCCCCGGCAACTGCTCCCTCGGCAATGGCTGCTGTGCGCGGATCCTCGAAGAAGCTTGGTCCGGCCATGATTGCCGCATAATCTATGTCGGGAGAGGCAATCTCGCCCACACGAGCTGCCCGAGCGATGTCGGCCACCTGCCGCAGATCGTCGGCCATATCCCGCGTAGCCGTAATGCCGCTGTAGACGTCACGGCGAAGACGACTCTCGGCTTCGGCTCGATTGGGCGGCGTTGCGAGGTGCTGATGCGAATCAATCAGCCCAGGCAGCAGAAACTTGCCCTTGAGGTCGAGAGCAGCTGCACTTCGGAGTTGCGCTTTCGTGAGCGTCGAATCCGGTAATACGGCCGCAATTCGATTTCCGTCGGTGATCACCGCCATATTCCGCTGGAGGCTGTGGCCGGTGCCATCGATCAACGAGGCGTGACGATAGATGGTGCGCGAACCGCCGTGTGGCGGCTCGAATGGTGGAGCGGCACCGATGAGAAAGGAAACTGCGGTGAGAAGCGCAATAGTTCGCATTCGCTGATCCTGACGGCTCTGTCCGGTTCAGGGAAGAGCTGCGCTGTCCGGCTCAACAAAGATCCGTCGCGCCTCGACCGAAAATAATCGCGCGGGTGTGTAAAAACGTAGCGGCCAGTCGCGCCTGCCCATCGGCGACAATAGCAGCACGTTCACGAGTTCGTGCAGCGGCTCCGACATGTTCGCTTCGCTGAGAAAAAGGCGAACTCCGGCGAGAAATACGCGGGTGATCGTTTCGTGATATCCCTCAGTGTCGCTGTTCACCCCGCCGACGCTTTCGTTATAACGGCGGATCAGGGTCGGCAGCTGCTCGTCAAGGTCGATCTCGGGATGCCGCAAAAGCAAGTAGGTGGTTGCCGCAAGGTGCGCCTCGTGGGTCCACTCGACACGAGGAAGCATGCGCGAGAGAAGTCCTTCGCCAACGCGCTGAACCTCCGCGTCAGACGCGAATAGTCTGGGTAGGTTTTCGGTCATCGATCGGGTCTTTCGATCGACCCGATCGATGATCGGGCCTTCTTAAGCGGCTGTTGCGGCGCTTTGTGTCGGTTGCGCCGGCTGCTGAGCGACCTTTGGCGCTGCTTGTCGAACTCCCTCGTCCACCTCGTTCGCGAATTGCGCGAAGTTGTCGACAAAGAGGTCCACGAGCTTGGCAGCGGTCGCATCATACTCGGCAGGATCGGCCCAGGTGCTCCGGGGATCCAGGAACGAGCTGTCCACACCCGGCACCGAGACCGGCACTTCGAACCCGAAATTGCGATCCTTTCGGAACTCGACGTTGTTGAGGCTGCCATCGAGTGCCGCATTGAGCAGCGCCCGCGTTTCCCGGATCGGCATGCGCTTGCCGACGCCATACTTGCCGCCCGTCCAGCCCGTGTTGACGAGCCAGCAATCGACGTCGCCCTTGGCGATCCGCTCCTTCAGCAGATTGCCATAAATCGACGGGTGGCGCGGCATGAAGGGTGCCCCGAAGCATGTTGAGAAAGTCGCCTGCGGCTCAGTGACGCCAATCTCGGTTCCCGCGACCTTCGCGGTATAGCCAGACAGGAAATGGTACATCGCCTGATCGGGGCTCAGTCTTGCAATGGGCGGCAGTACGCCGAACGCGTCGGCGGTTAGCATGACGACGTTCTTCGGAACCGGGCCGAGATTGTCTTTCGACGAATTGGGGATGAACTCGATGGGGTAGGCACCGCGGCTATTTTCCGCGAGGGTCGGATCATCAAGATCGAGCTCGCGCGTCACCGGGTCGATGACGACGTTTTCGAGAACAGTCCCGAAACGCTTGGTCGTCGCGTAGATTTCCGGCTCCGATTCTGCCGAAAGACGGATCATTTTCGCGTAGCAGCCGCCTTCGAAATTGAAGACCGCAGTGTCTGACCAGCCGTGCTCGTCGTCGCCAATGAGCGTTCGGTTCGGGTCGGCTGACAAGGTCGTCTTCCCGGTACCGCTTAGACCAAAGAAAATTGCCGTGTCGCCATCGGGACCAATGTTGGCCGAGCAGTGCATCGGCATGATCCCCCGTGTCGGGAGAATGAAGTTCAGCAGCCCGAAGACGGATTTTTTCATCTCGCCCGCGTAGGAGGTGCCACCGATCAGGATAATCTTCTTAGAAAAATTGACGGCGACGACCGTTTCGGTCCGGGAGCCATGGCGCTCGGGATCGGCGCGGAAGCTTGGTAGATCGATGATTGTATATTCGGGGTCGAAACCCGGCAGTTCATCCGCGGTCGGTCGGACGAGAAGGGTTCGAATGAAGAGATTGTGCCAAGCAAGCTCGTTCACCACGCGGACGCGGACGCGATGCTCGGGCTGCGAGCCACCATAGAGGTCCGCTACGTAGAGGTGATCGATCGTGCCGAGCGCCTGGAGAAAATCGTCGTGCAACCGATCAAAAGCCGCCGGGTCCATTGGCTTGTTGCCATTGTTCCACCAGATGACATTCTCAGTCAGCGAATCCTTGACTGTGAACTTGTCCTGCGCGCTTCGGCCCGTGTGCCGGCCGGTCCGGACGACAAGCGGGCCATCCTTTGCGAGCAGACCTTCGCCGCGGCGAACGGCATGTTCGATTAACGGCGCAGTCGTCAGGTTCCAAAAGATTTCTGCGCCAGTCGCAATGCCCTGCGCTTCTAGCCCGCGGTGGGGAGCCCGGTCACTCACGTCGAAAAATCCCTTTTCCAAATGGTCGAGCGGCGGCGGCCGATGGCCTGCCGCCGCATACGTATGCAGACGCCTATAACCCCGAAAAACTGGCCTGGTCAAAACGCGATAGCGCCGGCGGACAGCTTTTAGCCCGATGGCCGTCTGCACATTGTCCCGCAACAGAACATGGCATCATTGTCCACCCAAGAGTTCCGCCGCTTGTGCGCGCCGCGTGCGATGGTTATCCCACGCACGGCTATCGATCGAGGCAGCGACAGAGGACCTTAGTGAGCCATGTGATCGCCCTCGTCGATGACGACCGGAACATCCTGACGTCGGTTTCCATTGCGCTTCAGCAGGAAGGCTTTGTGACGCGCGTCTATTCGGACCCATTGATCGCCCTGAAGGCAATCGGCGACAATCCTCCGGATCTTGGCGTTTTCGATATCAAGATGCCCGGGCTCGACGGAATGGAGCTCCTGAGACGCGTGCGCGAGTTCAGCTCGGTGCCGGTCATCTTCCTGACCTCCAAAGACGATGAGCTCGACGAGGCGCTTGGGCTCGCAATGGGTGCCGACGATTATATCTCCAAGCCTTTTTCCCAGCGCCTTCTCCTCGCGCGCATCCGCGCAATCTTGCGCCGGCAGGAACTGGAACGCGGTGAGCTTGCAGCCAATAACGCCGAATCCGAACCGGCACGCCTGGAACGTGGTCGACTGGTAATGGACCCCGCGCGGCATAAGGTCATCTGGGAGGGCCGCGATGTCAGCCTTACCGTGACAGAATTCCTCATCCTTGAGGCGCTGGCTCAACGACCCGGCGTCGTGAAATCGAGGAACCAGCTGCTCGACGTCGCTTATAGTGACGATGTCTATGTCGACGACCGAACTATCGACAGTCACATCAAGCGAATCCGCCGCAAGTTCCGTTCCGTCGACCCGCAGTTCGACTCAATTGAGACCCTCTATGGCGTCGGCTATCGATTCGACGAATAACGAGGACCGCGATCTTCGGCTGAGCTGGTCTGGTCGCTGGTCCCTCGCCCATCGTATCCTCGCGCTTAATCTTATCACCGTGCTGCTCGTGGCATTGAGCACACTCTATCTTGACGTATTACGTAATCGACTGAGCAAGGAACGCGCCCGTCAAACCCGCATCGAGGCGCTCGCAACCGCGCTCGCGATCGAGGCAGCCGGGGCGGACCACCGCGAACCAATCCTCTCGATGGTCTCAAAGTCCACCGGCAGCCGCATGCGCGTTTTCGGGGCGGACGGCCGTCTTCTCGCGGACAGTTGGGACGTCACCGGTCCAACCTATGAACTCAAGGACCCAAGCACTCAGCACTGGACGAAAGACGTGGCAAGAACCCTCGACCGGGGGTTCAACGTTCTTGTCGGAGCAGGTCGGCTTGATGATTTTGTCGAACCGAGAGTGGATAATTTGCAGTCTTGGCCGGAAGCCGTGACGGCAAAGCAGACAGGCAATCCGACCACAGCGGTTCGCAACGCGCCCGACCTCACCCCGGTTATTTCGGCTGCAGTGCCACTGCGGGGCGGTGTCCTCCTCGCTACGACCAACGACCGGGCCTTCACGCATCTAGTTCGCAACCAGCGAGCCGTGATCGGCGGCGTGATGATCGTGCTCGTCGGAATTTCCGTCTTCCTGTCGCTGTTTCTTGCTCAGACCATCGTCCGGCCGCTCCGGCGCCTCGCCATCGCAGCGCATCGCGTGCGGCTCGGTCGCTCCCGCGAAGTCAATGTCCCCCGCCTTCCTTCACGCACCGACGAGATCGGACTGCTCGCTCGAGCCGTCTCCGACATGAGCCAGTCGTTGCGGCACCGGATTGACAAGATCGAAGCCTTCGCTGCCGATGTGACCCACGAGCTCAAGAACCCCCTCGCCTCGCTTCGCTCGGCGATTGATGGCCTCGATCGGGTTGAGGACCCGGAGCTTCGCGAGAAGCTGAGGTCCATCGTCCGTGAGGATGTTGCCCGTCTCGACCGACTGATCAGCGATATCAGCGAAGCCGCGCGGACCGATGCGGAGCTCTCGCGGGCAACGTTTGAGCGGGTGGATCTTGGCGAGATGGTGAAGCACCTTGCCGAGAGCTGGGAATCACGCCGAGAAACCGGCAGTGCGCGTATCGCTTTCGCACGGCCGCGCAAGCAAAGCGCCGTCGTGATGGGCAAGCCCGACCGGCTTGCGCGGGCGATCGGGGCGATCCTCGACAATGCCGTGAGCTTTTCGCCCGCTGGAGGCCTCGTCGAAGTCGCCGTCGCGCGCGTTGGGGACGAGGTCAGAGTTCGTATCGACGACGAAGGTCCTGGCGTGCCGAGTGAAGCCCGTGAGGCGATTTTTAACCGCTTCCATTCAGTACGTCCCGAGGGCGAGAAATTCGGTCGCCATTCGGGCCTCGGCCTTGCCATCGCCCAGGCAATCGTGAATGGCCATGACGGGGAGATTGACGTGCAGGACCGTGACGACGCGCCTTCGGGCGCCCGCTTCACCATCAGACTTCCAGCAGCAGACCGCCAATGAACCCAATCAATCCACCACCTGGACCGCGTCTCAGTGCCGAGACGGTTCACGCAAGTACGGTCGCGATCAATGGCCGCGCCGTCATGATCACCGGTCCCTCCGGGTCAGGCAAGTCCGACCTCAGCTTGCGCTTGCTCGACCGCGGGTTCGTACTCGTCAGCGACGATCAGACCATCGTAAAAAAAGACGGAAATCGCCTTCTCGCAACGGCTCCGCCGACAATCGCGGGAAAGCTCGAAATTCGCGGCATCGGGATCGTCGAGATGGAACGAGCCGAGAATGTGCCAGTTGCACTTGTCGTGGAGCTGACGAGTGACATCCCGCGTCTTCCCGACGACAGCCGCGAGCGTCCGATCTTGGGCGTGAAAGTGCCCTTGATCACGATCGACGCCATGGCAGCCTCTGCGCCGTCGATAATCGCCCTGGCGCTCGACCGAATGGGCCTTAAGTTCGGATGACCGCTGCGCGGCGCCTGCCGCGCCTGCTGCTCGTCACCGGCATGTCCGGGGCGGGCAAGTCGACCGTTCTCGACGCACTCGAGGACATGGGCTGGGACGTCGTCGACAATCTTCCTGCCGATCTCGTCCAGGAGTTCGTCTATGGCGGCGGTCAGCGCACCGCCAACGTCGCGATTGGCATGGACGTTCGCAGCCGCGGCTTCGATCCGGAAACGCTTGGCGAATTCATCCATTCGATTGAAGGCGTCGAGCCACAACTGCTTTACCTCGATTGCTCCGGCAGTGAGCTCATTCGTCGCTATGACGAGACTCGGCGACGTCATCCACTCGCACCGGACCGGCCAGCCGAGGATGGGATCGCCCGCGAACGGCAGCTCTCTTGGCCGCTTCGGAGTGCTGCGGACAGCCTTATCGACACGACAGACCTCTCGCCTGCCGAGCTTCGTGACGAACTCCGACGGCGCTTTGGTGGCGATTCCGATCAGCCCGTTCTGACCATCGCATCGTTCTCCTTTGCACGCGGCATTTCGCGAACGGCGGACCTTGTGTTCGACCTCCGCTTCCTTCCCAACCCCCATTGGGTCGAGGAACTTCGCCCGCTTACGGGCGCCGACGCACCCGTCCGTTCCTTTCTGGAACAGGCCGAGGGCTGGACGGATGCCATGGCTCGCATCGAATCCCTTCTCATCGACTGGATTCCTCGCTACTGGGCCGCGGGCAAAAGTTACGTGACCGTCGCATTCGGCTGTACGGGAGGGCGGCACCGCTCGGTCGCCGCGGCAGTCGAGATGGCGGAGCGGTTAAGTCGTGCCGGATTTGCGCCCAATGTGCGTCACCGTGATCTCGCTTCACCACCGCGGGACACGATCGAACGGCATCCGGGCGCTCTCCGGGGAGCGAGGTAAGTTGAGTCGATGATCGGACTAGTGCTGGTGACCCATGGCCGTCTTGCGGCCGAGTTCGTCACCGCGATGGAACATGTGGTTGGACCCCAGGACGCGATTGAGGCAATCTGCATCGGGCCCGACGACGATATGGAAGGCCGTCGCAAGGACATTGCAGCCGCGATTGGGCGGGTGGATCAGGGACAGGGAGTGATCATTCTCACGGACCTGTTCGGCGGCACGCCGTCGAATCTCGCAATCAGCCTGATGAAGAGCGAGAACATCGAGGTCATCGCAGGGGTGAACCTGCCGATGCTCATTCGCCTCGAGGGCGCCCGAAAGGTAATGCCGGTGCACGCCGCCGTCGCGGCGGCTCGCGAGGCCGGCCGCAAATACATCTCTGTCGCTTCCGAGATACTCGGGGAAGCAGCGGCTTGAGCGCGGCAAGCCGCGAGGTCCTTATCTCGAACCAGCGCGGACTTCATGCGCGGGCGAGCGCGAAGTTCGTCAATTTGGCAAGCGAGCTTGGAACACCGATTGAAGTCGAAAAAGACGGAAATCGTGTTTGCGGAACTTCGATCATGGGCCTGATGATGCTCGGTGCCGCAAAGGGCGACACGATCGTCATCCACGTCGAGGGTGAGGGTGCGGACCATGCGCTCGCAATGCTCGTCGCGCTCGTCGAGGAGCGGTTCGGGGAAGAATAATGCCCCGACAGGTCACCGCATTCTCCAACGCAACCGTGAAGTTGCTGCGCTCGCTTCGGGACAAGAAGGCGCGACGTTCCGAAGGCTTGTTCCTCGCCGAGGGCTTACGCATTCTTGCCGAAGCCCGCGACAGCGGACAATTGCCCGAGATTCTGGCCTTTTCAGCGGAAGGCGCCAGGCACCCGCTCGCGGCGGAGATCATTGAGGCGACCGAACTTTCCGGCGGTGAAGCGATCGAGACATCGGCCGAGATCCTCTCAAAGATGTCAGGCAAAGATAATCCGCAGATGCTGCTTGGAGCCTATCGCCAGCCTGCGACCTTGCTCGAGAGCATCGATCGATCGAAGTCGCCCTTGTGGTTCGTCGCTCAAGCGCTTCGTGATCCCGGCAACATTGGCACCATTCTCCGCACGGGCGATGCCGTTGGCGCTGGCGGCTTGATCCTTATTGATGATTGCGCGGATCCTTTCTCCGTCGAGGCGGTGCGTGCATCGATGGGGGCTCTTTTCACGCAAGCGATCGCAACAACGCGATGGTCCGAGTTCATCACCTGGCTGCGCCAGGCAGAAGGACAGCTCGTGGGAACAAGCCTCAAAACCTCGCACGATTATCGCGATGCCGAGTACGAGGAGCGCTGCTTCCTCCTGATCGGTAACGAGCAGCAGGGACTCCCGGGTAATTATGAAGCCGAATGCGATCTGCTCGTGAAGATACCAATGGCCGGACGGGCCGATAGTCTGAATGCCGCTGTTGCCGCAGCGGTTATGGCCTTCGCCATTAAGGCAAGCTGGCGAACCAGAGCCTAGCTTAAAGCGCGGGTGAAGGCTGCTCGGCCTACTCCAGCACGGTCCGATGATCCTCTCACAAGCTCGCAGAAATACGCCCTTAAGCGACGGGGAAAGCTTCTATTTTTTGGCTCGCTGCACGTTATTCGGCAGCGATCTGTGGTGGATCGTCGTTAGATGGTCTTGAGGCGAGCTTCGTGAGGGGCCGCGGCGCGACTTCCACCATTGGTGGGGTGTCGAGACTCTTGGCGCTGCCGGCGCCAAGTGTTTCGAACCGCTTGGCCTGGGTCAGGACCTGGCTTTCAAAACTGCCCACCATCTGATTGTAGGCAGAGTTGGCCGTAGAAAGATTTTTACCGACGCGCGACATATGTTCGTTCATCGTCGCAAGACGCGAATGCAATTCCTTGCCAAGGCTTGCGATTTCTTCCGCGGCCGCATTCAACTTCTCCTGTCGCCAAACGCTCGCCACAGTACGTGCGATTGCGACCAGGTTTGTCGGCGTCGCAAGAAGGACGCGACGTTCGAACGCCCATTCCCACAAGGCCGGATCCTGTTCCAACGCCGCGGTCAGGAAATGCTCGCCGGGGATGTACATGACCACATAGTCGGCCGCGTTGCCGAACTGGGTCCAATAGGCTTTGGAACCGAGCTGCTGCGCGTGGATGCGCATCGATGCCACGTGGGCGCGAAAACAGGCCGCACGCTTTTCGTCATCGACCTCTTCGCACGCTTCCAGATACGCGTTGAGCGAGCACTTGGCGTCAATGATGAGCTTGCGTTCGTTGGGAAGGTTTACGACCACGTCGGGCCTCAACCGGCCCTCTTCTGTTTCGACGGACACCTCCATTTCAAAGTCGATGCCCTCGGTCAGACCGGCATGGCTCAACACATTGCGCAAGCTTTGCTCGCCCCACCGGCCACGTGCCTTGGGAGACGAACGCAAGGCGTTGACGAGGTTGCGGGTCTCGTCCCTCACCTGACCTTGGTCCTTGCGGAGTTCACCAACCAGTCCGCGCAGTTCCCCATAGCTGTCGACGCGCTCCTTCTCGATTGTCTGGAGCCGGTCCTGGTAGCTTTTCAGAAGCATTTCGACAGGTGAGACGGCCTGAGTGAACTTCTCTCCTGCCTGATCGAGAAACGTTTTGCGCGCATCGCCCAGCAGCTTGCTGGCAATCTCGTGAAATTGTCCGGAGAGACTCTCCTTGGCATCATTCAACGCCGCGATTTGCTGCTGGAATGACTTTTCGCGTTCCGCCTGCGCAGCTCTTAGCGCCGCAAGTTCGCTTACTGCGGCACGGTTGGAGTCGCGTTCCTTGACCGCCTCGTCGAGTTGAAGTCGAAGATTACCTTCGGTTTGCCTGGCACCCGCCGCAGCCCGGCTGCCGATCAACCACCCGACGAGCGCTCCTACGCACAACGCAACGAGAACAAACAGCAAAACGGTCGCATTCATGACCGTATCTCCCCCGGAACAGAATAGGAACTGTAGGGCCGTCAATCCTCCGGCTCAAGCCCAGATTCCCGCGCAGTTACTCCTTCATCGACCGTTCTTGAAAAGGTGACGGAAGCGAATGAGCCAGTGAAGGAAGACAGGAGGCCCATCCATCCCTATCAGAGGGAACCTTTGCCTCTGTGCTTCGCTCGCGAGGAAAGGAACGAACGAGGAGCAAAAGTCCGGATGTCCATCCGAAAGATGATCGCCCTACACCCCGACGTCGCAGGGCACGTCAACCAACCGCTCGGGGATGCGGCACATCATCTCATGTATTGCGCAAGGATGTGCCTAAGCTGCGCCGACGCATGCTCGGCGGAATCGATGGACATGCAACAATGCATTCGAATCTGCCTTGATTGCTCCGACATCTGCGAAGCGGCCGGCAAGCTTGCGGTGCGGCGGACCGGGGCAAATGAGCAGGTCTTGCGCGAGATTCTTGAGCTCTGCGCGCGCGTTTGTGATGAATGCGCAGCCGAGTGCGAGAAGCATGACCATGAGCATTGCCGTCTTTGCGCGCAAATGTGCCGGGAATGTGCAGGGGATTGCCGCGTGGCGGCAGAATCCATCGGCGGCTGATCGGAAGCGGACCTTGCGTCTTTAGCAAAGGAAACGCCCCAGGAGCGGGCGCCCCATACTCTTTTAGGCAGCTTTTTTCTGCTGCTCTTTCCGCCATTTGGCGAGTTTTTTTAGTACCATGTCTCGCTTGAGCCGCGAGAGGTGGTCAATGAACAAGACGCCGTTCAAATGGTCCATCTCGTGCTGCAGGCACACGGCCAGAAGGCCCTCGATCTCTTCTTCGTGGCTCTTTCCATGCTCATCGTCCCAGCGAGCACGAATCCGGTCCGGGCGCAAAACTTCGGCATATTGTTCCGGTACGGACAGACAGCCTTCCGTGTAGGGTATCTCGTTGTCCGAATGCCACAGCACCTCGGGATTGATGAAGACGCGCGGCTGTCTGATGATCGGGCTTTCGGGATCTTCCGGATTCTCCGGCTCCTGGAGATCGATCACAAGCAGGCGAATGGGCTCGCCGACCTGGACCGCGGCAAGGCCGATGCCGGGCGCGTCGTACATCGTATCAAACATGTCGGCGACGAGCGTCCTAAGCGCGTCATCGAACCGCTCCACCGGTCTACTGATTTGCCGGAGGACGGGGTCGGGTGTCTCATAGATGCGGCGGATGGCCATGGCGTCGATTTAAGTCCTGTTTGCCGGGCGTTCAAGCAATGGGCCGACGTGCACGGAGCGCTTGTGCCAATGTTCCCTCGTCCAGATAATCAAGCTCGCCGCCAATAGGAAGTCCATGGGCCAACTGGCTGACGCGTATTGGAAAACCCTCTAGGCGTTCGGCAAGATAGTGAGCCGTGGTCTGTCCTTCTAGCGTTGCGTTCATGGCGAGGACGACTTCGTCGATCCCGCCCTTGGACACGCGGCTGACAAGCTGATCGATGGCGAGATCCTCAGGACGCACCCCATCGAGCGCCGAAAGCCTTCCTCCAAGAACGTGATAGCGCCCTGGGAACAGACGGGTCCGGTCGAGCGCCCAGAGGTCAGCGACTTCCTCGACTACGCAAAGCGACTTTTCATCCCGGCGGGGATCTCGGCAAATGGCACACGGATCCGAGGTGTCGACATTTCCGCACGACGAACAAACCGACAGCTTCTCCGCCACATTTTGCAGTGCCGCGAGCAGCGGTTGCAAAGCGGTCTCGCGCCGCTTCATTAGGTGCAGCACCGCCCGCCGCGCCGATCGCGGTCCCAGCCCCGGCAGACGCGCCAATGCCTGGCTTAATGCTTCGATTTCCTGACTAGCCACTGTGGAGCCGAGGTAGGCAATTCCGCGCGCTTTCGCCATAGGCGAGCCATGCGCATCGTCTTCATGGGATCTCCAGCGTTCGCGGTACCGATTCTCGATGCTCTCGTCGAAGCCGGCCATGAGCTCCTCGCGGCCTATGCCCAGCCGCCACGACCCGCGGGGCGCGGGAAGGGCGAGCGAAAGACACCCGTTCACGAACGTGCGGAACAGCTCGGAATCGAAGTTCGAACGCCGCGGACCTTGCGTGACCCCGAAGAGCAGAAGAACTTCCGCGCGCTCGACGCGGATTTCGGGATTGTCGCGGCGTACGGATTGATTTTGCCACGGGCGATTCTCGAGGCACCGCAAAGTGGTTGCGTCAACGTCCATGCTTCCCTTCTGCCCCGCTGGCGCGGTGCTGCTCCAATTCAGCGCGCGATCCTTGCCGGCGATGACGTCAGTGGAGTGACCATCATGCAGATGGATGAGGGGCTCGACACCGGGCCCATGCTGCTCAAGAACGAGCTCGGTATCCGGGGCAAGAGTGCCGGCGAGGTGACGCAGGAACTGGCGCGCATTGGCGCTGAAGCACTGATGACCTGGCTGAACAGCCCAACTCCTGCGCAGCCGCAACCCGAGGACGGCGTCACTTACGCAGCAAAGATCGACAAAGCCGAAACCCGGATCGATTGGTCGATGCCAGCCGTACAGATCGAGCGGGCCACGCGCGCATTCAATCCGGTTCCCGCAGCCTGGTTCGAGGTATCCGGCGAGCGGATCAAACTGCTTGCAGCGGAGGTCGTCGAGGGCTCGGGCGCCGCAGGCGAGGTCCTCGACGACAGTCTCCTCGTCGCGACCGGAGCAGCGGCAATCCGCCCGCTAAAAGTGCAACGGGCAGGACGGGCGGTGATGAGCGCGGGCGAGCTTCTGCGCGGGTTCAGCATTTCGCGGGGAACTATCCTTTCGTGACCCGCTGGCGCCTTACGATAGAGTTTGACGGCACGCCCTTCATGGGATGGCAGCGGCAGGAGCATGGACCTTCGGTGCAGCAGACGCTGGAGGAAGCGCTTAGTCGCATGACGGGCGAGGAGGCGGCAGTTACGGCCGCCGGCCGAACCGACGCCGGCGTTCACGCGCTGGCAATGGCTGCGCATGTCGATATTCGGCGCGAACTCTCGGCCCATCGGCTGCGCGAAGGGTTGAATGCGCTCGTCAGGCCAAGCCCGGTCTCAGTACTCGACGTTCAGCCTGCTGCTCCCGACTGGCATGCGCGCTTTTCGTGCGCCGGCCGCAGGTATCTCTACCGCATCCTCAATCGCCGGGCCCCGCCCGCCCTCGACAGCCGTCGGGTATGGCACATTCCCGTTCAGCTCGACGCGGAAGCGATGCGCGAAGGGGCAGCCCACCTCGTCGGACGTCATGACTTCACGACTTTTCGGTCGGCGCATTGCCAGTCCGAGAGTCCGCTCAAAACCCTCGATCAACTTGACGTCGTCTGCGTAGGCGAAGAACTTCATGTGACAGCAGCGGCACGCAGTTTCCTTCACCATCAAGTGCGCTCGATGGTCGGATGCCTCGCAATGGTCGGACGTGGTCAGTGGCGGGCCGATGACATGCGACAAGCACTTGAGGCGCGCGATCGTGCGGCCCTGGGTTTCAATGCACCGCCGCACGGACTCTACTTCAGCAAGGCAATTTACCCCGAGTCGGCCCCCGAGCCTCTGAGCGCCTAACCCCCGCACCCCAAAAACCTTCAGCGCAGCGGCTTTCGATTGGCGGCTCGGAGGCGAGCTCCGAAACCCATCGGCACTGGCGCTCGACCCCGGCAACACCGCAAGCGACACAGATCACAATCTAACGTCGATATGCCGTTTTTTGTGGCCGCCAAACTCAAGGTATGGCGGTCATCACGAACTTAGACGAGCATCTCGCGGGCCAGCGGCCGGCTTTCCCACGCTTGCGGGCTCGCGCTTAGACCATAGGCGCCTGCGCAGAACACGGCCACGAG
>DASZBO010000019.1:0-143967 GCA_035944075.1 Sphingomicrobium sp. | reverse complement strand
TGCTCGAACTCGTGGATCGCGGCCTTTCCAAGAGCGATGAGAGCGCCCTCGGCAACTCGCGCGTACCCTTCGGTGACCTCCAGAGGATCGCGCCGTCGATCAATCAATTGCACGCCGAGTGCGAACCGGCGCTCGTTTACGAGGCGCCGGACGCGGTCCAGGGCGACGTCATAGGGGTGCCCTTCCATAGCTTCGGCAAGGAGGGCCGCGAATGGATCTGCCGGCGGCGGCATTGCGAAACAGGAAGCGTCGAACAGGCCTTCGAAGAGTTCTGGTCGGCGGCCAAGCTGGTCCGCGAGCGCCGGCGCATGCGCCAGCACCTTTGCGAGGAGGCGGGCGAGAGCGGGTCGCGCCTCAAGCAGCCGGAAGAAATTGATTCCGCTCGACAGTCGTTCAACGATGTCACCCAGCCGGTTCAAGGCGCGGTTGGGGTCGGCGCCGGCAGCAATCGCACGCAAAAGTCCCGGCAGCATGGCTTCAAACGCCTGCTGCGCAGCGGGAGAACGAAGTGAACGGGCTCTTCCCGAACGCCAGTCACCAACATGCCGTGCAGCTGCATCCGAATCGGAAAAGCCGAGCGTTGCCAGTTCCTCCTTGAGAATCTGCGCATCGTTGGAAAGGCGAGTGCTGAAATCAGGTGCAAGACTGTCGAAAATCGCTCCGGTTTCCTCGACATGCGGCCGCAGCAGATCGAGCAGCCGGCTTCCGTCACTGAGGCCATGGAGCTGGGCGACATTATCGAGAGCAGCGCGCTCGAGCGGTAGAAGGTGTGTCTGCGCATCCTCGACCATTTGCACTCGGTGCTCGATCATGCGCAGCAGCCGATAGGCCTCGCTGAGCTTGGCAGCCGTTTCCGCATCGAGGCGGCCCGCCGTTTCAAGAGCAACAAGAGCATCTAAGGTGGCCGGTGCTCTTACCGAGGGATCGCGCCCTCCGTGAACCATTTGCTGGATTTGCACGAAGAACTCGACTTCGCGAATTCCTCCGCGTCCGCGCTTGAGGTCGTAACCCGGACCGATCACTGCGCCTTGCGCAAAATGATCACGGATTCGCGCGGATATCTGGCGAACGTCCTCGATGACGCCGAAATCGAGAGTCCTGCGCCAAACGAAGGGCTGGATCGCGTCGAGAAACCGTTTGCCGAGCGCCCGGTCGCCGGCCGCTGCGCGGGCCCGGATGAATGCCGCGCGTTCCCAGGGGAGGGCGCTCGATTCATAGTGCGAAATTGCTGCATTCACCGGCAGGACGATGGGCGTAACTTCCGGCGACGGGCGCAACCGAAGGTCGACACGCTCCACGTAACCGTCCTCGGTGCGCTTCTGGAGAAGCTCGATGATCCGACGGCCGATTCGTACGGCGGCTTCGGCCGGATCATCGCGGCTCCGCCGCGGCAGCGTATCGGGGTCGAACAGGAGCAAAAGGTCGACGTCCGAGGAATAATTGAGTTCACGGCTGCCTAGCTTGCCCATCGCGATGACGGCAAAGCCGTTCGTTGACGCGTCGGGCACGCGCTCACGAATGGCTGCGCGAACCGCTTCGTCGATTGCTTCATCGGCGAAGTCCGAAAGCGCTCGGGTAACCGTCTCGAGCGGGAATTCGTTGGAAAGATCGCCAAGGGCAATCGCAAGCGCAAGTCCGTAGCGTTGCCGTCGCAGCCGGCCAGCGAGTTCGTCACCGGGACTGGCACGCGCAATTTCCGCTGCCGCCGCCGCTCCCTTTCGGAGATAAGTCTCCGCGATGTCCGGCCGCGCGCGAATCGCTCCCCGGAGAAAGGTCGAATGATCACTCGCGCGTCGTAGCGCATTCTCCCTGGCGCTCGACGGCACAGACCGGCTCATGACGACCTTTTCAATGTTTCGAGAGCGACTCGGAGGAAACTTCCGTGCCCCACCGGACGTTTGCACTGTCGATGAAGCTGGAGCGAGATCCTGTTTCGGCGTCGGATATGAACAACATGGACCGAAGAATCATCCGTGTCGACATGCCTCCGACGCACGCCGGCATTACTGCCGCACTCCGCCGGGCCTTCGAGTCGGCGGCGCCGGACCCGTGCGACCGCGACCTCGCCGACCTGCTTCGCCGCCTCAACTAAAGTCCGTTCCGGTTTAGCTAGAAAAGAGCGTTTACTCGTGGTCGCGGCTGAGTTCGTCGACTTCGCCCATGATCGTCTGCAAGGCCGACTTGTCCGGATCCGTCCGGTGCTGTCGGCGCGATGGGAGCTTGCCGCTGGACAAGAGCTGCTCGAGCGCAACACGGCCGCGGGCGACCCGACTCTTGATCGTGCCTACTGCACATCCGCAGATTTCGGCGGCTTCCTCATAAGCGAATCCACCAGCACCGACGAGGATCAAGGCCTCTCGCTGCGGTTGCGGAAGGTGCATCAGCGCGCGCTGCATATCACCAAGCTCGATATGGCGATCCTGACTGGCCGGCGCCGCGAGGATCTTCGACGCCGTGATGTCGTCCCACTCTCCCTTGAAACGGGCGCGCCGCATCTGGCTGAGAAACAGGTTGCGAAGGATGATGAATGTCCAAGCACGCATGTTGGTGCCCGCCTGGAACCGTTTGCGTGCGGCCCAAGCCTTCAGCAGCGTCTCCTGGACAAGATCGTCGGCAAGGTCGCGACTCCCGGAAAGGGAACGTCCAAACGCCCGCAAATGCGGAATGACCGCCGCGAGCTGCTCCTTGAACTCCGGATCGGACAACGGGACCGGCTCTGCCAAAGCAGCCGTCGGCCGGTCCTCCTCGCGAGCTTCCGTCAAGCTAAACCCCACCCTTTTCTGTGCCCGCGGACAGGTGATACCGCGCGCGTTGATCAAACATGAACAGCAATTGTGACAGAAGCTAGGTGCTCAGGGGCGACCAACCAAGACGATGACCGCAAAAATGACGATCACCAGCAACGTACCGACTACCAGGACATAGCGCGCGACGCCCGGAGTTGAACCGGCGCGCGCTTCCGTAGCGGTTTCGCGCACCGGTGGTTCGGAGTGTCGCGGTTGGTCCATTCTGCTCTCGTCACGAATTCACTGTTCAACCGGCCAACGCGCCGGTTGGACTCGTGTTCCGAACATCAGCCCGCCGGTACCGTTGCCGCGTCAAAAAAGAGCGCCTGAGCAATTGCCGCCTTCACCGTCGAGCGCTGGAACGGCTTGGTGATAAGAAAGGTCGGCTCGGGCCGTGTTCCCGTGAGCAGACGCTCGGGGAAGGCCGTGATGAAGATTACCGGCACCGAAAATTCCGCGAGAATGTCCTTCACCGCGTCGATGCCGCTCGAGTCGTCAGCGAGCTGGATGTCCGCAAGCACCAGCCCCGGTGGGCTCTGGCGCGCCTGCGCAACCGCCTCGTCGCGCGTAACGGCAACTCCGGTGACATTGTGGCCAAGATCGCGGACGATGGTTTCAATATCCATCGCGATGATCGGCTCGTCCTCGATGATCAGCACATCGGCGAGGGTCTGGCGCTCGATCTCCTCGAGCGCTTCCGCGACGAGACTGTCGACGTCCTGTGGGCTCGCGCTGATTAGGTAGCCGGTGTCCTCCGAGGAGAAACCCTCGAGCGACGTCAGGAGAAGTGCCTGTCGCGAGAGGGGCGTGATGCGCGAAAGACGCGCCTGGGCGATGCCCTCGGCCCCGGTCGGACTATCGCTGGGCTCTTCGCCCTCTTCGATGTTCGCAGTGGACCAGATCGCGTGGAAGGTCCGGTACAGACCTAGCCGTGGATCGACGTCCCGAGGGAATTCGTCGGGCTGGGCGACGATCGCCTCGAGGGTAGCTCGGACGAAAGCATCGCCATGGGTCTGACTGCCGGTCAGAGCCCGAGCATAGCGGCGGAGGAATGGCAGGTGCGGAGCAAGTTCCTGGCCAAGGGACATGTTTTGTAATTCTCCCTCGTAAAACACGATTAGCGCCGTCTTTAGGCGGCGGGTCGGAAATGTTGCAACCCTGGAAGGACCGTTGAACGCGTGCGCCCTCTCCGCCCCCAGAGAACTGAAGTTCGACTGGAACAAAGGACTGGCGATTTGGTTTCCCCCGCTGAACCGGGCTCGTTGCGAAGCAGAGCAGTGCTGCGCAGTGGCCGGTCCTTACGCGTATCCAAGCGGGACAGTGCCGCCCGGCGGCAGTTGCACCGAAAGTTGAGATGTTTATGAGCGCGCCGATGACCCGCGCAGGGGGGATTTGGAGTTGAGTGCGAAGAAGCGAAGCGAGACTGAGGGAGCGGGCGACTCGAGGCGCTCTAGGAAGCCCCCGGCTTCCGACCGTGGCGCGCGCAAGCAGCGTTCCGGCGACCTTGGTCGAGCACTTCGATCTGTCTACGATGATACGCTGCGCGAATCGGTGCCGGACGATTTTCTCAGCCTGCTGGGTAAGCTTCACTAGCCCGCAGGTGGCACGAACGGGCGCGTCATGACGATTGCGCAGCGATTCGCCCGGCTGCCCACAGCGGCCAAGCTTCTTCTTATCCTGACCGCGGTCCTGCTGCCGATCGGCCTTGCATTGGCCTGGATGGGCGAAACCGGCATTCGACGGGCGAACGAAGCCTCGAAAGGCAGAGCGGAAGATCAATCCCGGGTTGCTGCTCAAGCGATCGAAAGCCTTATTGCCCGCAACGCGTTAGCGATGAGAGTGAGCACCAACGGAGCGCTGGCGGGGGGTACCGACGGCGCATGCGACCGGGCGTTGCGTTCCTTGAGTGTTGTTCCCGGAGTCGCGCACAGCTTCGAGCTCGAGGACCCCGCCGGCAAGCCGCTTTGTTCGACGGGAACCGTCGGCGACACGGGAAGCCTGCCTATTGTAGGCCCGGGAGCGATCAAGGTTCGGATCGCGCCGAACCTCAATGCGGTTGCTGTTCGCGTAGGCGTTATCGGTGGACTTGCAACAGCGCTCATTCCGGTGAGCGAATTGCGCGCAGCCGCCATCGATGCACCCGGAGATGTTCAGACCGTCACCCTTGATGACGGTGACCGGGAACTGCACGTCCTCGATTTGCCGGCCACCGATCAATCGGCGCTTCGGATAAGCGAGTGGCCGATCGGCGATGCGGAACTCGTTGCCCGCATTGGAGGAGCGGACGCGCGGGTCACCACCAGGGATCGCCTCGTACTCCTGCTCCCGCTGCTCATGTGGATCGCGGCGGCGATCATCACCTGGTCGCTTGTCAGTCGTCTACTTGTTCGCCCCCTCAAACGCCTGGAAGGAGCGGTGTCGGCCTATCGCCCCGGCGAGGGAACACTCGAGCTGCCGCGCAAACTCGGCCCAAGCGAAGAAATCCAGGGACTTCGCAACGCATTCGCGCGAGCGATCTCTCGTGCCGAGGAGTCCGATCGTGAGACTACCTCGGCGCTCGAGGGACAGCGGCGGCTCGTTCGCGAAGTTCACCATCGGGTCAAGAACAACCTGCAGGTTATCGCATCACTTCTGAACATCCACGGACGCAGCGCCGGAACTCCGGACGCCCGGGCCGCCTATGCCGGCATCAGCCGCCGGGTGGGCGCACTCTCAATCGTCCACCGAAATCACTTCGCCGAGATGGAGGAGAACCGGGGCATCTCTTTGCGCCCGCTTGTCACAGAGCTCGCTGCGGAACTGAGGGCGAGCGCACCGGACGCTGCACGTGGTCTTTCGATCGAGCTCGATATCGACACGCTCTACACGACGCAGGACGTTGCAGTTGCCGTCGCCTTCCTGGTCACGGAAATCGTGGAATTCGCGTTGCTGAACGCGCCGGAAGATCCCGTCGAGATTGCGCTTCGCCGAACGAGCGAACTAACGGCTCGGCTGTCCCTTAGCAGCCCGGTTTTGGTACCCGAGGACGACAGCCAGCCCGAGAAAGCGCAATTCGAGCGCATTGTCGGAGGCCTTGCCAAGCAGCTGCGATCGGCCCTCGACCGCAAGCTTGGTCGCTATAGCGTGGATCTGCCTGTTTTCCCGCAGGTTTAGCACTTCCGTCCAAATCGTTACGGCAACAGCGAAAAAAGTTGCAGAAAGATGCGCAGGGGTCGGAACTGATCTCGAACAAGGGACGTTATGCAGTTCGGATAGTGACCTTTTGCCCCCCCGCTCTCGCTATCCGATTAAATGGGCCCGGAACCGCCAACCCTCCCCCCCCCCGGTGGCGCTTCCGGGCCCTCTTCTGTCTGGGGCACCGTCACAACCACCGAAGCTGACTTCGCCGCCCGCCGCGCGGCACGCCAATGCGTTATGCGGATCGCAAGGATGGCGAATTCGTAAAGTCCGTAGAGCGGCACCATCAGCATCATCATCGAGACGGCGTCAGGAGGGGTTAGCACCCCTGCGACAACGGCGGCTGCAACGATGGCGTAGCGGCGCGATCGGGCTAGCTGCTCGCGCGTGACGATTCCAGCCCGCTCAAGGATCATCAGCAGGATCGGCAGGAGGAAGGCGGCTCCAAAGCCAAACAGAAAGTGCGTGACGAAGTTCAGGTAATTGCCAACTCCGGGAAGCGCCTCTTGCTGAATGCCTCCAACATTGCCCTGGTAGCTAAGGAGAAAACGTAGCGCCCAAGGCATGGCAATGAAGTATGCGAAGGAAGCCCCCCCTGCGAAAAACAGCGGTGTTGCGAGGAGGAAGGGCAGGAACGCCTTTTTCTCCTTCGCGTAGAGACCTGGCGCGATGAATCGCCAAAGCTGAGTTGCAATGACCGGAAAGCTCAGCATGAGGGCGGCGAACAGCGCCACCTTAACCTGCGTGAAGAAGGCCTCGAACACGTCCGTATAAATGAGCTTGCCCTGGCCGGCGTGGAGAAGCGGCTGGACCAGCACCGCGAAGATTTCACGGGCAAAGTGAAAACAGACAAAGAAGGTGAGCACCAGGGTCGCAAGGCACCATAGAAGCCGGCGCCTGAGCTCGATCAGGTGCTCAAGCAGGGGTTGCTTCGTGTCGTCGATGTCCTTCACGGCAGCGGCCGCTTCTCGGGCGGGAGCTCGTCCTCGGGCTGTTTCTCGTCGAAAGGAAGCCGTGGTTCTGGCGCTTCCGCGAGCGGAGGCATTTCATCAGGATGGCCAGGCTCCGGATAATCCGCGTTCGCCGGGTGCAACCGCATGATCCGCTCATTCTCCTCGCGCCACTTCTTCTCCATCTCTTCGAGTTCCGCTTGTCGGACCATGTCCTCGATCCCGGAAGTGAAGTGGCGTGCCATTCCGCGCACGCGTCCGACCCAATAGCCAACCGTGCGCATCACCTTCGGCAGCTCTTTGGGCCCAATGAAGATCAACGCGAGGACTGCGATGATCGCGACCTCGGCGGAGTCGAAACCGAACATGGCTGGCTGGCGAGCTTAGCGGAGTTCGTCGTCCCGGGGCGGAGGCGGGGCTACCGGCTCGGTCGGGCGGGGCGTCACATCGATGGGCTCGCGCCGGGCTTCGTCTCGCGGAAGCTGCCGCGGAGGCTCGTTACGACGTTGTTCCTCGTAGCGCTTGTACTTCTCGTCCTCATCGTCGGCCATGCCTTGCTTGAAGCTTTTCAGGCCCTTGGCCACATCGCCCATCATCGAGCTGAACCGGTTGCCGCCGAACAGCAGCAAGACGAAAATCGCGATGATTATGATGTGCCAAATGCTCAGTCCGCCCATCGGAAAACTCCTTTGAGGCGGCTATCTAGTCGCCTTGCTCTTCGCTTTCCAGCTGAAGCTGGAACACCGATTCATCAAGGGGGTCGAGAAGGCCCGCAGCCTTGAGGTCGTCGATGCCGGGAAGATCGCGGCGTGAGTCGAGGCCAAAGTGAGTGAGGAAGTCCTTTGTAGTCGCGTAGAGCAACGGCCGGCCGGGGCCCTCCCTTCGCCCGGCCGGCCGCACCCAGCCGGCGTCCATGAGCACGTCGAGCGTGCCTTTCGAGATTTGGACGCCTCGGATCGCTTCGATTTCCGCGCGGCTGACGGGCTCGTGGTAAGCGATGATCGCGAGCGTTTCGGTCGCCGCGCGCGACAGCCTGCGCGGTTCCTCGCGCGTGCGCCTCAGCAAATAGGCAAGATCGGGCGCCGTCTGGAAGTGCCAGCGTCCGCCTCGCTCGACGAGCTCAACGCCGCGCCCCTCGTAATGCGCCGCCAGCACCGAAAGCGCTTCCTCGATTGGCGCATCGCCGACGTGCTGTGCAATCTCTTCACGGGTCAGCGGTTCCGGCGAGGCAAACAAGGTGGCTTCAAGCGCGCGAACCAACTCGTCCATCACGCTGCTTTCTTCAGCCGAATAGGCGCGAACGCATCATCTTGCGTGATATCGAGCCGACCACGTCGCGCAAGTTCAAGAGCCGCGAGAAAACTCGAAGCCAGGCACGATCGTCGAAACTTCGGGTCCTGGGTGGCGGGAAGAAACGCCTCGAGGAAGGTCCAATCAAGCGCCATACCAATCATCTTGCCGACGCGTTCAATCGCTTCATCAAGGGTCATGACGGCACGCGCGTGGACGATGTGCATCGCCGGCGCCGTTCGGGCCCGAACCGCACCATAAGCTCGGAACAACTCGACATCGCTGACCTGCCAGGCGGCTTTCCGAATCAACCTCAGCCCTTCCGGCGCGCCACGCAGGAAGACATCACGACCAACGCGGTCCCGACCCAGCAGTCGAGCACCGGCTTCGCGCATCGCATCCAGACGCTGGAGACGCAGCTGCAGCCGCAGCGCAATTTCTTCCGGGCTCGGGTCCTGCTCGGGATCCTTGGGAAGGAGGAGGCACGATTTCAGGTAAGCAAGCCATGCGGCCATGACCAAATAGTCGGCCGCGATCTCCAGCTTGAGAGCCCGTGCTTCGGCCAGGTAGGCCAGATATTGCTCTACCAACTGAAGGATCGAAATTTGCGTGAGGTCGACTTTCTGCGCCCGCGCGAGGTTGAGGAGCAGGTCAAGCGGCCCTTCCCAGCTGCCGAGGGCCAGTGTGAATTCGTCCGACTGGCGGACCGGTCGTTGGTCGAAATCCTCGTCCACGAACCGGATGATATCAATCTATAGTGGCCCTGCGAAGACGGGGCCACATTATGCTGGGGATAATTAGGACCGGCGGCGACGCGGGGCAGCGGCGGGCGGAGTCCCCGCTTGCGCTTCGCCGACGGCCTCATCGATGAATCGTTCGACGTCGAGTCGCATCAGGTGGAGCGCATCGGGGTTGAGGTAAACCATGTGGCCGGACGGATAGTAACGGAACTCGAGATTTCGTGCCTGGGCGGGCTCAAGCATCATGTGATTGAGATCATACTCGGTCCCGAAGAATGGCGTCGCCATGTCGTAATAGCCGTTCAGCGAAAGCACTTTGAGGTAGGGATTCGTGCGCATAGCCTGAGCAAGATCCAGCGCCGTGTTCGGCTGCTGCAGCGCGAAGCGCGATCCCGGAGCCTTATGGTTCCAGTCCCACTTGAAGCCCTCCTCGTCGCTCGCACTCGCGCGATAGGCCATGTTGGTCTGATAGTTGAGGTCGCGCGCAAGATAGGTGTTGAGAGTACCGATGAAGGCACCGCTGATTGCCGTGTCCGACGCGTCATACTCGGGACTTTCACCCGCAGCGTCCGGATCGACGCCGGTGTAGCGCGAATCGTAGCGCCCGATCGTCTCACGCTCGTTGCGCAACAATTCCTTGCGGAAGCGGGAAAGGTCGACGCGAAGGTCTGCGCGCTCAATGAACTCCGGAGTAAGACCAGTGAGCGCACTCATCTGCTGCGCAACGGAATCCCGCTCCTGCGGACTGATGGTCTGGCCCTTCTCGAGCGCGGCAGCATAGGGACCTTGGGCGAACGCACGCGCCTCCGCTGCTGCCTGTTCGACCGAAGCGGGCGGGTTCGGCATCTTGTGATGGTACCAGGCCGTGGTCGCGTAACTTGGCAAATAGTTGATATAATCACGGTCGAGGCCCGGCTGCCGCCGACCGTAATTCATGATCGACGACAAGAGGACCACGCCATTGAGCGCCATTCCCCGGTCCTGCAGCTGGTAGGCAAGCGCACCCGAACGTGTCGTGCCGTAGCTCTCGCCGAACAGGAACTTGGGGCTGTCCCAACGACCGAACTTCGTCACATAGCGGATGATTGCGCGCGCGAACGCATCGGCGTCCTGATCAACTCCGTAAAAATCGCTTCCCTTGGCGTCGCCGAGCGGGCGCGAGAAACCCGTCCCGGGCGCATCGATAAACACCATGTCGGTGGTTCCAAGAAGCGTGTCCGGGTTTGATCCGAAGTTGAACGGTGCGGGGCGAATGGCCTCCGGGTTCCCGGTTTGCAGCCGCATCGGTCCGAAGGAACCCATGCGTAGCCACAAGGACGCTGAGCCCGGGCCTCCATTGTAGAAGAACATGACGGGTCGGCGGCCGGTCGGGGCACCGTCCAGCGTATAGGCCGTGTAGAAGATGCTGGCCTTGGGCTTTCCGGCATTGTCGCGGATCGTCAGCGTTCCTGCAGTCGCCGTGTAGGGAAGCACTCGGCCGGAAACCGCCGCACTGTGCCTTGTCTGGACAGTCCTTTCGTCAACGGGCGCATCGGCGTAGCCCGACTTCGCCTGCTCGATCATCGCGTCCGAATGGAGCGCGTCGAGGCTCTTGCTCTTATCGCCCGATGAGCCCGCGGATTGAGCGGCGGCGGGAGCAGCAGCAAGCAGGGCGAGTGCGGACGCAGCGATCATCAAGCGCATGAGCAACTTCTCTTTGGATAGGTTCGTAAGGAGACCAGGACCTTGACGGCATTTGGTTGCAAGGCGCAATCGAGTCGACAAACCGTCAAGCCTAGTCGACTAACGAAGAATCACACCAGCGCCAGAAGTTGGTCTCGTTTTGCGATTTCTTGGGCGAAATCAAGCGGTTCATGGTCAATCCGAGTGGCAGCCATTGCGCGCGCGAGGCGCTCGTGACCTTCGGCGCTCATTGAAGGCACGGCCGAGGCGACATCCACCATTTCAGCCATGTTGCCGGAACAGTGAAGTGCAACGTCGCACCCGGCGGCAATCACCCCTAGGGCCCTGTCTGAAAAATCTCCGTCGAGCGCTTCCATGCCGATATCGTCGCTCATCAGCCAGCCGTCGAACCCGATCCGCTGACGGATGATATCGTGGATCACGCGCGGTGAGAGACTGGCGGGGCGATCCGGATCCCAGGCCGTGTAAACCACGTGCGCCGTCATCCCCATCGGCGCCGTCGAGAGCCGCTCGAAGGGCTCGAGATCGGTGTCAAGTTCTGCCCCCATCGCCGTAACCACCGGCAGTTCCTTGTGACTGTCCACGAGGGCGCGCCCATGGCCGGGCATATGCTTGATGATCCCAATCACGCCCGCCGACGCCATGCCGTCGAGAACAGCTCGCCCAAGGGCTGAAACCTGCATCGGCTCCGACCCAAAAGACCGGTCGCCGATAATATCACTCGCCCCTTCTTGCCGGACGTCGAGGAGCGGAAGTGCATTGACGTTGATTCCGCCTTCGCGAAGCATCAGCCCAAGCGCACGAGCATTTGAACGCGCGGCCTCGATCGCGGAAGACGGCGCTATCCGATACAGATCGGCGAACTTCTCTGCCGGCGGAAAGGCCGGCCATTCGGGTGGGCGCATGCGCGCAACGCGCCCACCTTCCTGGTCGATCAGGATTGGAAGGTCATCGCGACCGGTGAGTTCCCGCAGCGAATCCGTGAGGCGAAGCAATTGTCCGGAAGTCTCGCAATTGCGTCGAAAGAGGATGAACCCTGCCGGTTCGGCGTCGGCAAAGAAGCTTCGCTCGTCGGCGTTGAGCAAAGCCCCCTCAAGGCCGTAAATTGCTGCCTTCATCATTGGGCGACGAAACAATTCTCACCAGCAGCCTTCAGCGTCTGGCAGACCTGCCGCGCGTCGGCCGGCGAGGTCGCTCCGGCGCGAAGGCGTGTCCCACCCGAGAAAGGCACGATCATCTTGTTGAGGGCGGCAACGCTCGGGAAGCGCGTCGAAAGCGCAGTCCAAGCTCGCTCGGCTTGTGCCGGGTTGGCGAACGCGCCGAGCTGAACGACACTGCCCGAACCTCCGGCCGGCTTGGATTCAGCAACGCTTACTTCTTCCGTGGTGCCAGCCTTCTTGTTATCGGCGTGCTCCGTCGGCGCCTTTGCCTGCGGTATCGGCTGCTTGGAAGGCTTAGCGACTGCCATCTCGGGCAGCTTGTTGAGATCAAGGTGAGAGTCCTTGTCTTCGCCCGCACTGGTTTCGAAGGCCGTTTCACTTTCGCTGCTGATGTTGAGCCCGCCAGGGTTGGGAGGTCGCACCTTGTAAGGCGTGGCCGGTGCCTTGATGAGCTGGGGCGGACCGCTCCCGGCGCTCCCGTGATGACCGAGCCAGAAGAAGCTTCCGGCAAGAATCGCGATCGCGAGAAGGACAACCACGAGAGCCGTGAGCATGCGGCCCGCCGAAACCCCCTGCGGCTCGTCTTCATCCTCGACGGGCGCAAGCCAGGGCAACGGTTCGTCGAGCAAACGTTCCTCGCTCACCGTTCAACCTTCGCCTTCCACGGCAGGCCAACCACCGCGCAACTGAATCTGATTTTCCCCATGCGCTGACAGAGCACTTCCGAATGCGCCTGGGAGGTCGTTCCAACCTGGAAACGGTAAAAGACACGCCCCTTCGAATTGCGCGTCGGCCTCACGACAGCCGGAAGATGGGCCATCGCCGGATAAGCCCGGACCATGAACCACCAACCGCGCTTCGCCTGTGCCACCGAGCCAAAAGCGCCGATCTGAACGAGGCGACCAGAAGCGCCTGCGAAAATTCGCGGGTTCCATGGAAGTGGCATAACGAACGGCGCTGGAGGAGCACCTGGCGCGGCGACGATGCCGCTTTCGCTCGCAGTCGACGCCCGGTGCGGAAGCGCTGCCTGGGAGGCAATCGCCGTTTCGACGCGCTCGGGTCTTGGCACCGCCTGTGGCGCCTTGAGGCGCGGCGGCGCGATGATCCGCACGTCCCTCGGCGGTACCGGTTTGACATCAGGCGCCGGAGCGGGCCGAACTTCCTGCGGAGCCGGCATTTGCACGTGCGGGGAGACCGCCGGGCTCGGGGGCGGCAGCTGTATCGTCATCGATGGCGATGCGTGCCGAACGGGCAATCGGGCCGCTTGATCAACGCTTCGGGAGCCGAGCCAGAAACCGACACATCCGACGACGGCCAAGGCCGTCGCTGACCACGGCAACACCGCCCGCGAACGGCGTTCCTGCGCCCGTTGCAGCGAAGGTTCGTCGGCTAACCACGGCAGCCGGTCAGCGGCGGCCGTATCAACGCCCATCAGCGCATCTCCTCGGTTGCGGCGACCCCCATCAAATCGAGGCCACTCCGAATGATCTGCGCGATTCCAAGCGCGAGTTCCAGCCGAGCGCGAGAAAGTTGTGGATTTTTTTCGAGGAGGAAGCGCCGCTCCGGGTCATCATTGCCCCTGTTCCAAAGCGCGTGAAACTCCGCTGCGAGATCATAAAGATAAAAGGCTATGCGGTGCGGTTCGTGCGCAAGGGCCGCGCCTTCGAGCACGCGTGAATATTGCGCGGCGCGTTTGATGAGCGCGAGTTCCTCGTCATCGAGCAACAAGAGGTTCGCCTCGGTTGAAAGATCCACGCCCGCATCATGCGCCTTGCGCCTCAACGAGCTAATGCGCGCGTGGGCATATTGCACGTAGAAGACGGGGTTGTCCTTCGACGCCTCAACGACCTTCACGAAGTCGAAATCGAGCGGAGCATCGGCCCGGCGTGTCAACATCATAAACCGGACGACATCCCGGCCGACCTCATTCACGACTTCCGCAAGGGTAATGAAGTCGCCCGCGCGCTTCGACATCTTGACGGGCTCGCCACCGCGAAACAGCCGAACCATCTGAACGAGCTTCACGTCAAGGTCGACCCGACCGTCGGTCAGCGCATTAACCGCCGCCTGAACACGCTTCACGGTACCAGCATGATCGGCACCCCAGATGTTCACGAGGTGATCAGCGCCTCGTGCCTTCTGCCAATGGTAGGCGGCGTCCGACCCGAAATACGTCCAGCTGCCGTCCGACTTCTTCATCGGCCGGTCCTGGTCGTCGCCAAACCGGGTCGAGCGGAAAAGTGTCAGTTCGACCGGTTCCCACTCGTCATGCTCTTCCAGACTTTTGGGTCGTTCCAGGGTGCCTTCGTAGACCAGATCCTTCGAGCGCAGCACCGCCAGCGCGTCGACGACCGCGCCGCTGTTCTGGAGTTCGGCCTCGGAGGAAAATCGGTCATGGCGAATGTTGAGCAAAGCGAGGTCATGGCGAATGAGGTCAAGCATCGCGTTGATTGCCGCCGACCGAAACACCGGCAGCCATTCAGCCTCGTCCTTTCCGATAAATTCGTCACCATATTGCGCAGCAAGGATGGTGCCGACAGGCTGGAGATAGTCGCCCGGATACATGCCCTCAGGGATCGCGCCGATGTCTTCCCCGAGCGCTTCGCGGTACCGCAGGTGCACGGACCTTGCGAGCGTATCGACCTGTGCTCCCGCATCGTTGACATAATATTCTTTTGTGACTCGGAAGCCCGCAGCTTCCAGCAACCGCGCGAGGCTGTCTCCGACCACCGCGCCCCGACAGTGCCCCATGTGAAGGGGGCCGGTAGGGTTGGCCGAGACATATTCGACGTTGACGCGTTCGTTCCTACCCACGGTCGAGAGACCGTAGGCCTCACCTTCGCGAACGATCGTTCGAAGCTCGTCACGCCAAGCATCAGGCGCCAGTCGCAGATTGATGAAACCAGGACCGGCAACTTCGATGGAGGTCACCGACGGAAGCGACTCAAGCTTCGGCTTGATTGCCTCCGCGAGCGCGCGCGGGTTCGTCTTGGCGGACTTGGCGAGCACCATGGCGGCGTTCGTAGCAAGGTCCCCGTGCGCGGGATCGCGCGGCGGCTCGACCGTTACATTCTTGCGATCGAGGCCAGGCGGCAATACGCCGTCCGCAACGAGATTATCGAGCACTCCGTCAAGGAGCGCGGCATATTGGGCGTAAAGGCTCAATTCTTGTGCACCGCTGGTGGAAAGCGGCGCCTCTAGCGCAGCTCTGAGCGAAGGTCACGCCTTGACGGGAAAGTTCAGTGACGGCTGTAGCGACAGCTCGCAGCCCAGGCGAAGCGCTGCTCGGGCGTCGCGCTTTCGGGCTCGCCCTGTCGACACCGGGCCTCGATCTGCTGTTGATCGATCATCGCCGCCTGGCCAATCGCGTGGCCGAAGGCCTCCATGGCCTGCTCAATCCGCGCATTGGCGTCTCGACTACCAATCGTTTCCCTATCTCGTTGTTTGTCATCGCGCGTCGGCACGAAATCGGGATCGGGATCGGGCATCGGCGTAACGACCAGCGGTTCGCCAGGCGCGGCAACGCCCGGCGCCGCGCCAACCAACAGCGCTGATAAGAGAAGAGCTCCGACAAGGTCCCGTTCAATTGCCACGCAGGCGACTATCGGCGCGCGTGGTTAAATAAATCCTGCGTTTTTTCAGGTGAGGACGAGCGAGTGGCGCAGGGCGCCTCCGCGGCTGTCCGGAAACAAGGTCGTCATCACTCTACCGGGCTCCAGCGCATAATGCTGGCTGAGAGCACCGGCAATGAGCGCATCAAGGTCGATTGTTGGCTGTAGGTCGCGCCCTTCGTAGAGGTTTGCGTCCGCAAGTCCGGGCCAATCCGCAATCACCGTCCCACCGGCCACCGCGCCGCCGAGCAACATCGCTGAAGACCCTTGGCCGTGATCCGTTCCGCCTGTGCCGTTGGGTCGCGCCGTCCGCCCGAACTCGGTCGCAACGACGACGAGTGTATTGGACCATTCCGTGCCAAGGCCAGCCTTGAGAGCAGCGACGGTTTGATCAAGTTCGCGCAGCTGCGCCGCGAGCCGACCGCGCTGGCCGGAGTGCGTATCCCAGCCGTTTGTTTCGATCATTGCGACTCGTGCACCGTCGCCGAGCAACATTTTGGCAGCAAGAGCGCCTGTTGCTGCGCCTTTCTGGCCGTTTGGCGCTCCGCTCATGGAATCGCCGGCTTTCATGCGGGTTTCCATCGCTGCGGTCCAAAGGCCGTGCAGTTCGTGGTCGCTTTCATACAGGGCGCCAACGCGCGCGAGGAGGTCGGCGGTAGGTTTGGGCAGCTGCGCGATCGCGTAGGAGGAAACCTCGTGCCTACCGCGCAGCGCCATCGGCACGGTTGACGATAGCGCAAGGGCATTCGCTTCGTCGGGCGGCAGTAGGTCGAGCAGTCGGTTCAACCAGCCATCCTTCACGCGGTACGCCGCCGATCCGCCGGTTTCGAGCACGTTCTGCCCGTCGAAGTGGGAACGGTCTCGATAGGGCGATGCGACCGCATGAACGAACAGCGCCTGCTTCTCACCGAACATTCTGCCCGTTTGCTCGAGCGCGGGATGAAGCGTGAAGAAGGAATTGAGCTTCATTCCGGTCGCAAGTTCGGGCGCAAAGTCCGCCCGCAAGGGAGCGTAGGCCGGGTCGCCCGTTGGCGCGACAATATTGAGCCCATCGGCCGCGCCGCGCTGAATGATGAAAACGAACCGCCTTTCGCTCTTCGCTGCAGCAAAGGCCATCTTTGGAAAGCCAAGCAGCCCGAGCGCTCCCACGGTTCCCGTTGCCGTCAGGAAGGATCTGCGCGTGAGCATCCTCATCTCCTCAAGAATTCTGGACTGACCAGCAGTAGCGCCAACCCCTCCGCCGGGCTTTCGGCGCGCGCGACTGCAGCGCGCGTTTCATCGCCGAGAGAGCCAGGAAACAGTTTTTCGGCCAATGCCCGTGCATCAACACTGGGTCCGCTCTTGTCGGCAATGCGCTGGGCAACCTCCACCCGGCGCACGAGCGCGTCCGGGCCCGCCCAGCTCGCCGCAATATCGTCCCATCCCGCGGGCGAACCTGGCTGCCAAGTCGCCTGTCCGAGCTGCCTTAGCAAGCCGGCGGCTACCTTCGGGTCGAGCTCACTGGAGCCTACGGCCCGAAGCGCCGATACGGTCCATTCCCATGGGTTCTTGAATTTAAGGGGCCTTGGCGCCCACGGTTCTGGCGACGCTATGAGTACACGGTAGAGGGTCGGCAAATCACCGCCGCTTCGCAAATAGGCGTCGGTGAGCCGCTCAACGAGCGCGCTCGGTGGCTCATCACCGGCAAAATGGCGCGCAAGCTTGGTCGAGATGTGCTTCGCGGTCGCGGCGTTGGCCGCGAGGTCGAGCAAGATCGCTCGCGCCTGGGCTTCGCCCGGCTCGGCATAGGTCTTACCCATTATTGTGCGCTTGCCGGGCTCATGCAGGAATGCCGCAAACTGGAACTCGCCGGGCGCCCCACCAATCAGTCGTGCCGCTGGCCCCCCGGCGAGTCCGCCGACCGTCCATCCCGTCAAAGCGCGTGCAAACTCGGTCACGTCGCTCTGGCTGTATCCCGTACGGACGCCGAGCGTGTGCAGCTCCATGATTTCGCGCGCCAGGTTCTCATTGAGCCCACGTTGCTTGCCGCCTCGCATCGCTGCGCGCATGCCCGCAAGAGATTGGGGTCCGACCGACTGCGCCTGATCGAGATAGACAAGCATCGCCGGGTGTTGCTCGACAGCGATCAACATGTCGGCAAATTTGCCCAGGACGTGAGGCCGAATGGCTTCGAACTCGAGCAGGCCTGCAAGCCCGATAACCGGCAACTTGTCTATCGAAACGGCGAAATGATTGGCCCAGAAATGGACGAGGCGCTCAATGAAGGGACTCGCGGTCGTGAGCGCGGCATCGACCCTCGCCGAGTTCATCACGATATAGTCCTGCTGGATCGTCTGGCGGAGGAACTTCTTGAGTTCCCCGGCTTGCTCGTCGACTTGCGTCGGTTGCGGCATAGCATTAGCGGGCAGGGAGGCCATCTGCATCTGCCGCTTTGCCTTGCCGGCTGACCGTTGAGCTGCGAGATAGTCGGCCAACTGGTCGATTACCTGGGCACGCTGCGGTACTTGGGCGAACGCCTGCGGACGGATTTCAAAATGTTCGAGCTGCTGCAACAGCCAGCGCTTCGGCTCACGGGGCAATTGTTCATCCGGACGAATGCCAAGTCCGAAGCGGTTCAGCGCGATCGTCGTGGAAAGCATTCCCGTCTCCTCGGAACCGATACTTTCCGTAGCTCAGCTGAACCCCTTCTGAAGGTTTAACTTACAAAATTGTAACGTTCAGAAGCGGGTCGACGGCAGGTTCACTGGGCCGACAAGCTCCTCATGCCGCGCGATCGCAAACCGGTCCGTCATCCCGGCGATGAAGTCACCGATCGTGCGCAGCTGGTGAGTCCTGTCGCCGCCGCGCTGCCATCGGTCGGGCAGCAGGTTCGAATCGCAACGGTAGACATGGGCAAGGTTCGCGACGACACGCTCCGCTTCTTTCCGAATCGGCTGCAGTTCGGGAAGTCCGTAGAGACGAGCGTACAGGAATTGCTTCAGTCCACGCTCCTCGGTGCGCAATTCATCGGAGAAGCCGGCGAGTGGCAATCCCGCAGCGCGGACATCGGCAATCGACTGGACGCCGGCGACATCCACCCGTCGTTCGGTCTCGGATAGAACATCCCCGACCATGTAGCCGATCATGTCACGCACGAGTGCTCGTTGTTTGCGCTCGATCACGAGGCCGGGATGACGTTTCTCAACCGCATCCCACATCCTGCGCACGAGGGGCAATTCGATGAGTTCATCCATCGCGAGCAGCCCTGCCCGAAGCCCATCATCGATGTCGTGATTGTCGTAAGCGATATCGTCAGCGATTGCGGCGATCTGGGCTTCGAGGCTGGGCCAGCTGTTAAGCTCAAGATTCCAATCGCCGTCGGCCTCTATCATCGCCCAGGTGAGATGGGCGACCGGGCCATTGTGCTTGGCCAACCCTTCGATCGCTTCCCAACTGAGATTGAGGCCATCGAAGTCAGGATAGGGGGTCTCGAGCTTGGTGACGATCCGCACCGTATGGGCATTGTGATCGAAGCCGCCGGCGTCACTCAGGGCAGCATTCAAGGCGTCCTCGCCCGCGTGGCCAAAGGGGGGATGGCCAAGGTCGTGAGCGAGGCAAAGAGCTTCCGTGAGATCCTCATTGAGACCGAGTGCGCGCGCCATCGTTCGGCCAATTTGCGCCACTTCGAGGCTGTGGGTGAGGCGCACCCGGTAGTGGTCCCCGTCTGGCGCAACGAAGACCTGTGTTTTGTGGCGAAGCCGCCGAAATGCTACCGAATGGATCAGTCGGTCACGATCACGCTGGAAGATATCCCGCGGTCCACGTGGACCCGAATTGCTGTCAGGATGAAGCCTGCCCCGGGAGGCTGCGGCATGGGCCGCAAGAGCAGAAAGAGACCTCATTCCACCAGCAGTGGCGCAATCCTGTCCGTTGGGGAATCAGTAAATTTATAAGCGTCGATGCCAATTGTCTCGAGGTCCTCCGCGAAGAGCGCCGCGTCGGACGGTCCGCGGAAGGGTCCAACGAGAAGCCGCGTTCCCTCGGCGCTTCGCGCGACATAGGGTTTGATACCCTGGAAGACATCCGGATTCTGCGTTTTGTAGTGCTTGAACCGACTTGCGAGCACGTCAACGCTCGGGCTGCTCGAAAGCTGGAGCCAGAGTTTGGGCTGGAAGAGCGCGGCCGTGCGCTGCGCGATCGCGGGCGCGGGCTGAGGCGTGTAAGCGATCTTTACGGCTTGCGGATTCGACGGCGCCGACGGGGGTTGCGCAGCAACCGGAGCCGGGCGCAGCAACTCGTCGACACCCGCCAGTCGATCGTTACTCGCCATGGTTACGGATGATGCGCTCCTTGAAGACGCCCCGCTGGCATAGACACCATTAGCGTCAGGAAAGATCCCGAGGTTGACGGCGGCAGCTTTCTCGCCAGCCGCGAGCGTCGGCAGGCGCTGCAAAAAGGGAGCAACGTCCGACCCGCTGCCCGGCAGCACGGCATTGATTGCGTTCAAGGCGGCGTTCGCATCACCGGTCAGTGCAAGAACGAATGCGCGGATGCGCGCAACCCCAGTTTCCCCTTTCGCCGACAGCGGTGCGAGAGTCTGAAGCGCGCTGGACCGGTCACCGCTAATTGCGAGGCTGAGCGCAAGGCGCTCGCGCGCCTCGTCACTATCGCGCCCGCTCAGTGCCAGTCGGTAATCCGCTTGCGCTTGCGCTTGCTGTCCCAGGAGGTCGTAGGCAAGCCCGCGATCGCAAGCGAAGCTCGCTGCAGAAGCGCCGAGCTGCTCGGCACGTTTGAAATATGGCAACGCTGCACGCGCTTCCCCATTTGCGACCGAGACGGCTCCCATTCCCGCTTCGGGCAGCGGACTCCTCGGGTTCACGTCGTCGGCACGAGCAAAGAAGCCCGCAGCGGCCTGCGGATCGCCGAGCGCCAATGCGGCCCGGCCGGCGCCAATCAGGGAATCGAAGTCCTTGGGATTCGACGCGAGTTCACGGATGTACCGCGCCATCGCAGTGGTCGGGCTTTCATCATAAGGTGAATAGCTGCCCTGCGCCGATGCCGCTCCAGGCGCGAGCACATAGGCGACCGCCGTCAGCGCCAAAACCAGCCGTATTGTCATTCGTCCCCGCATCATCCCTCCTCGGATGCCGCATCGAATCTTGCAAAGAGCTTTCTGCCTAGAGGGTTTACGGTGAACCGTGCGCCCGAGAGGGTGAGGAGCGGCTCAAACGCGTAAAGGGCGGCCCATCGGGCCGCCCCCTTGTCAAATTCCCGTACCGATTATTGGTTGTTCTGGCGGTTCAGGAACCGCGGGATATCAATCGGCTCGCGCTTATAGCTCGGCTGCTCTTCGTCGATCTGCGCTTTGGGAGCACCGCGTGCAATATTGGACATGCGCTCGAAGAGCGTTCCCCCGGCACTGCCGGCAGCGGGAGCCTGAACCTCGTCTTCATCGACTGGCGGAGCGATTGGTGGTGCACCGACCGGGCTTGTCAGGATGTCGTCAGCACCGAGCAGAAGCTCGTCCTCACCGGTCTCGGCAGGAGCTTCGCTCCCATCCTCTTCCTTGACGGGCTCAGGTGCCTTGATGGGAGCGGGATGCGCCGTTGCGGTTCGTGCCGGAAAACTGAACACCTTGCCGGGCTGGGGTGCGGACACGACATCAGCTTCGATCCCGGTTGCAACGACAGAGACGCGAATCTTGCCGCCAAGGTCATTGTTGAAGGCCGATCCCCAGATGATGTTCGCATCGGGGTCGACCAACTCCTTGATGTGGCTGGCCGCTTCGTCGACCTCCATCAGGCGCATATCTTCGCCGCCGGTAATCGAGATGATGACGCCCTTAGCGCCCTTCATCGAGACACCGTCGAGAAGCGGATTCGAAATCGCCTTTTCGGCGGCCTCGATGGCGCGGTTGTCGCCGTCAGCCTCGCCTGTTCCCATCATCGCCTTGCCCATTTCGCTCATGACGGAACGAACGTCGGCAAAGTCGAGGTTGATGAGGCCCGGCATGACCATAAGGTCGGTGATACCCCGGACGCCCTGCTGGAGCACTTCGTCGGCCATTTCGAACGCCTGCTTGAAGGTCGTTTCGGAATTGGCCAGCCGGAAGAGATTTTGATTTGGGATGACAATAAGCGTGTCGACGTGCTGCTGGAGCTCGGCGATGCCGGCGTCTGCAGAGCGCGTCCGCCGCGCACCTTCGAACGCAAATGGCTTGGTGACGACTCCGACAGTCAGAATGCCTTTGTCTCGTGCGGCCTTGGCAATCACCGGAGCAGCCCCGGTGCCGGTGCCGCCGCCCATGCCAGCAGCGATGAAGCACATGTGCGCACCGTCGAGAGCCTGTTCGATATCCGCAAGCGTCTCTTCGGCGGCGGCGCGACCAATCTCGGGGCGCGACCCCGCTCCAAGACCCTGGGTAATCTTCAGGCCGAGCTGGATTCGGCGGTCCGCCATGGAGGCATTGAGCGCCTGAGCGTCTGTATTGGCGACCACAAAATCGACGCCCTGGACGTCGGCCTGCATCATATTGGCGATGGCGTTTCCGCCCGCTCCGCCAACGCCGATCACGCTGATCCGCGGACGAAGCTCGTCGACCTCCGGTCGCACGAAATCGATGCTCATGTCCCTAAACCTCCCCCAAGCACTGCAACGCGTTGAGCCTTCAAGAAGAATCTTTGAATCATTGCGAGTCTCAAGCCAAGGAAAAAAGTTAACGTGGTCGAAAAAAATGGGGATGAGTGTCTCATCAAAGACTCACTGACGCTCAGCCTATTGTCTACGTTCGCACTTTGGTGATGCCTCATTGCCGCCTCCCTCCATCGCATGGTCCCCGCGCGGCGAAGGCTTCGTATCACCGATCGAATGGCTGACGTCGCTCGAGGAACGCACCGATTCCCTCCGCCGCGTCGGTCGCGAGCATATTTTCGACCATGACCCGTGATGCGTGTTCATAAGCCGTTTCAAGGTTCATTTGAGCTTGGCACAGGACGGCCTTCTTTCCGAGCGCCACTGCGAGCGGCGACTTTGCAGCTATCCGATCAGCAAGTTGATCCACGCTCGCGGATAGCGACGCGTGAGGCACGACCCGGTTCACGAGTCCGAATTCCCGTGCCGTCGGTGCATCGATCATGTCCCCAGTAAGCAGCATCTCCATCGCGCGTTGCCGATTGACGACCCGCATCAATGCGACCGCGGGAGTCGTGCAAAAGAGACCGACATTGATCCCGTTCACTCCAAAGCTCGAGCGATCGGACGCCACAACCAGATCGCATGAGGCAACCAGCTGACACCCCGCCGCGGTCGCGATGCCGTCGACCTCGGCAATCACTGGTTTCGAAAGGTTGACGATTGCCAGCATAAGCCGTGCGCAGAGCGCGAAGGTTTGCTCGAAGAATGCCCTCCCCCGGTCGGCATCCGCGCGATGCGCAGTCAGCTCCTTGAGATCATGACCTGCTGAAAAGAGCTTTCCCGCCGCGGAAAGGACCACAACCCTTACGCCGGCGTCCTTGTCCGCCTGCTCGAGCTGCGCCGCGAGCGAATTCATGAGTTCCAGCGAGAGAACGTTTGCTGGCGGATTCTGAAGCGTGAGGCGAAAAATCGACCGTCGTCGTTCCGCACGGACCAGCGCCCGATCGTGCTCTGTTTCGTCCTGATCGAGCTCCGTCATGCGTGCTGCTTTCCGCGAACCTTGGCCAACGTTAACACGGATTGTCTCGATCGGCTTATTACGCTCCAAGTCACCGGTTGGCTGGCGTCGCCGGGCCTCTCGCCGTGCTGCACGTCACCATGTCGGGAAAATCTGTTCAGAGCTGCTCGGAAAAAGAGGTGCCTGATCCCCCGGCAATGAATCATCCGCAGACTTCCATGTTGCCGTTCGACGAGAGACTGGTCAGCGATGCGGTCGGTGCCGTGCTGATCCGTACTGCATCCGAGCCGCACCGTCTCAGCTGGAATCGGACTTTTCGTGCGGCAAAATCGAGGGACACGCGGCGGAACGCTTCAAGGACGTCGGTCCCGAGAAGCAAGGCGGGCTGACCGGCAAGCCCGAACACCTTGAACGGAGGCACGTCCGCGAACGCAACCGGCAGGTCGCGCAACGTGATCGAGCCAACCCTCAGTTCACGGATCCAACCCAGTTGCAGATCGACGGTTTTGCCCGTCACTCCGGTCGCCGAAACGGTCCAGTCCTTCGTTCGCGAGGAACTGAGAATCCTGTCGCGCAGCGCCAAGTTGCCAATCGTGATTTCCGATCCGGTATCGATCACCGCGTCAATGTTTTGCCCGCCCGCGCGAACTTGAGTGAGAATGAGCTGACCATGCTGGAGCCGTCCGGTAATCACGATTTCATCGGTGAAATGCTCGGCGGGCCTTCGTGCGTCCTCAACCTTTATGAGCCGAGTTTCGAAATCCATCAAAAGCCGCTGACGAATCAGCGCGTCGATCCCGATCATCCCGTCGCCGCCAAGATCCTCTTCACGCAACGCCGGCACCTCAAGATTACCAATCGTGCTCGGGCCCAGGGTGAGCGTTGCAAGCTTCACTCGGTCGACGATATTGCGATCGGTCATACCGTTCAGAATGACGGGGGTCCCAAGTGGCAGCTGGAGATCACGAGCAACGCGCAGACCGACGGCAGACGTGTCGGCGCCACTGTCGACTACGAAGTGATAGGGTCCGTGGCCATTCACTTGAACCTCGACGGTCATGCGCGTTTCTTCCACTCGCGTCTTGATGTCGTCGCCCCCGATCAAAAGCTTGTTGTCGATTTGTGCCGGCGTAAGCGGAGGCATGGTCGAGGGGCCGGGGGGCGCGGCTCTCGGTTTTCGGACCTGCGGAGCCTGGGCCGAGGCAGTGCTGAAGATCGCCGAACATGTCAGCGCCAACACGAGCAGACGAGAGCAGCGGGGCATCCGTCATTGCCTCCTTGGGACGATGATGGTCTCTCTGCCGACGCGCTACTAGAGAAATTCGACGGACACCGAAGGTTCGCCTACAATCATGGAGTGGCATTGGTGGCCGATGACCAGAATCGGCCGATTCGGAGCAGTTCGCGCATCGCTTCCTTGGCGGCAAGCACGTGTTTCCGCTCTTCGAGCGATCCGATCAACCATGGGTGATCGTAAGACGCCGACAGGACGAGTGTCTTAGCCGTAGCCATGTCGTTGAGCTTGCCAAGCGAGTCCTGGAGCTGCTCGAGCGCGGCGGAAAAACGCTTCTCCTGCTCGCGCGCGTCAGGATAGAGTCCCCGAAGAAACTCGATTGCATAGCGCAGCTTCTTGCCCTCGATCCGCAGCCAGTGCCGCCGCTCCTCGTTCAGGCCTTCAACTTCGGAGCCGAGATCCGTGATCGATTTCCACAGGCGATCGAGCCGTCGGGCGGCGAGGCTCTCCACCGGGCGCGACGCAAGCTTCCCCGTTCGCCAAGCTCCAATTGCTCCCCACCCGACAAGATCAATTAGCAGGCGGCGGTAACGACGGGAGTTCATTGCGTCGAACACCGCGTCATAGGCGCGTTCGCGCCGCGTGGTCAGCTCGGCGCGCGTCGCCGCGTCAAGTTCCCGCTCAAGATAGACGTCGAGGTTGCGTGCATCGCCAAGCTGCGCGCTGAACCAGCGCAGTTCATGGCGCAGATGCTGAAACTCGACGTCCTCGATTGCGGGTCGAAAAAGAGACAACGCGGAGCGCAGACGACGGATTGCAACCCTTGCCTGGTGAAGAGCGGCCGGGACGCGCCGTTCGAGTATCACCGGCTCATTTAGCCGATAATGCTTGATGCAGTCGTGAAGAATGATTGCAAATGCTTGTGCGACGTCCATTCTCTTTTGGACCTGAACGTGCGCGGCCTTGACGACCTTCCCGAGAGTTCCCTCCGCTATAAAGGCCCCACGCTCGGCCTTGGTAAGAACGCCGAGCCTTGCCGGTACCTCATCGACGAGGCGACGCGCGGCGATGATAAGGCTCGACGGCTGACCGTCCCGCAACTCAAATTCGAGTTCGGCAAATTCGGCGGAATGCTCTCCGGCGCTGATCGTGCCATAGTCGAGATCGACCTGGATGTGCTCGCCATCGGCGTTGAGCAGCCAGGTGGTTCGGTCGACGTCCGAGACGATCGTGGGTTCAAGGTGCTCATCCAATCCCGCGGCGAGCAGCGCGTGCAAGGGGTGCGGCTTGAGCAGGGAAAGGTCCGGCTTCAGCGAAGGGACTTCACACTCGATCTCCTCACGTGAGACGAGACCGACCGTCTCACTGCCCCCTTTGAGGGTCTGAATAAATTTTCCGCCGGCGCTTCGTACCCGAAGCGTGAGGCCGTGCTTCTTCAGCCTCGTTTCGGGCGTGTCATAATAAACGGTAATCTGGTGAACTGAGCGAGACGGTATTCTTGCAAGGACCGGATATTGACGAACCAGCGGAAGGTCGTCGGGATCGACTTCAAGCTTTATCTCTATCTCGCGCAAGATGGGTTCCTGCCTGGGGTTGCCGCATCGTTCGGGGTGAAGGTTGGTTATAACGATTATGGGACCGGTCAGACAGCTCACGCGATCCGTGGTCAGAAGTCATGCAGCTGCGATGACTCGTGAAGAGAATGGCGAGCTGCCAATCCAGACTGGTGCGCTTCCATGGCGGCTCGCGCCGAAGAACGGAATTGAGGTGCTGCTTGTGACCGGTCGCCGGTCCGGCCGGTGGACGATCCCGAAGGGATGGCCAATGCCTGGCAAGACTCTCGCCGAGGCAGCCGCTCTCGAGGCCTACGAGGAAGCGGGCGTCAGGGGAACCATCGATCCCCGTCCGATCGGCACCTTCCGCCACCGAAAACAGGCGCTGGTCGTCGGCGACATCGAGGTGAACATTGTCGTTCACCCACTCTGGGTTGACCGGGAACTCGAGAAGTGGCCCGAACTGGGGCAACGCAAGCGCAAGTGGTTCCGCGCGAAGGATGCTGCGAAGCGGGTTGGGTCTCCTGAACTTGGAGCGCTCATACGACAGTCCGCCACCAAGAAGTCCCTCAGCCAGCGGCCGAGCGGAAGCGGATGATCATCTCGGTCTACAATGCAAAGGGCGGGGTTGGAAAGACGACGCTTGCGGTCAATCTCTCATGGGCAAGCGCCAAGCTGTCGGCTCGCCGGACCTTGCTGTGGGACCTCGATGCGCAGGGCGGCGCATCCTATATCCTGCGGCAGGAGCCCGCCGGACGGGAGCTGCGCAAGCGGATCGTCGAAAATGACGAGGTTGGGAAGCTCGTCCGGGAAAGCCCGTATGAGCGGCTGCACGTTCTCCCCGCGGACGAATCGATCCGACACCTCGACCGCCATTTTCATGAACTGGGCAAGCGAGGACGATTGGCGAGGGTCGGCTCAGCACTCGCTTCCGAATACGAGCGAGTGATCATCGATTGTCCGCCGGGGCTCACGACAACATCCGAACAGATCCTGGGCGCCTCGGACCTGGTGCTCGTCCCCTTGATCCCGGCGGCGCTCTCGCAGCGAGCTCTCGATGCCGTGAAGCATTATCTCGCGGGCAACAAAGCCCCCAAGGTAGTGCTTGCCCCAGTATTTGTGATGGTCGATCGACGCCGTCATTCTCATGTCCGGGAGCTCGAGGAGCATCCCGGCTGGCCTGTTGTTCCGATGGCCAGTGCCTATGAGCGCGTCAGCGACGAGCGGGCGCCGGTCGGGGAGCTCCTGCCCCTTGCCTCGCCACCCGTCGCGGCAATTGCGCTCTTGTGGCGCCGGATCGAAAGCGCGCTTGGAAGCGCCCGCTGACTGAGGTCTTTGAGGAATCGCACAGGCTGGAGCAAAGCTGTTCACTGGTTCATGCGTCGGACAGTTTACGACTTTTAGGACGAGGCGGCTTGCCGTCCCCTCTCCCCCATATGATCGGCGAGCTCGTTAGCCCCGAGCGGCCCGACCGCGTAACTGGCCGGGCCGCTCAATAGCGAACGTTTTGAAAGCTATGGATCCTCAGTCGAACTTGACGGGCTCGATCTTGGGGAGAACCAGCCCCCACCAGATCGCCCCAAACGCGGCGACTGCTGCAGCGAGCCAGAAACCGCCGGCATAGCTCCCGCTGAAATCGATAATCACGCCGGTCGCCACCGGTCCCACGACGCCGGAAAGGTTGCCCACACCGTTCTGCACTCCAACCCACGTGCCCGCAGCGCGTTCGCCGGCGAACATTTGGGCGATTGCGTACATGTTGAGCGCGCCAGCGCCGTTCGCGATCCCGGCCAGCAGGAGCCAGACTTCAATGGCTCCCAAGGAGTGACTGACGAGAATTCCGATGATGCTGGCCGCGAGCAACACGTGACAGGCGACTAGCATGCCGCGCCGAATCCCCCCCTCCGAGCGCCCCCGACCGGTCCACGTGTCCGACAGCCAGCCGAGGGTGAGTGCGGCAGCGCCCTGAGCCGCATAGGACAGGCTCGCGGCATAGCTCATTTGCTGAATCGAATAGCCGCGCGATTGCACAAGAAAGAGCGGCAGCCAGGCGAGAAGGAAATAGAAGCCGTACGTATTCGTGATGTGCCCAATACCCATCGCCCAAAGAGCAAAATGCCGAGTCACTTTTCGGGTCGGCACCCAGTCGTCGGGCGCGCTCGGCGATTCTTGCCGAATGGTCCTCACGATGGCGAACCAAGGTGCCAGCCAAAGGAAGGTAAGGGCACCGAAGGCAAGGAACATTGCCCGCCAGCCATAGAAAGCGGTGATCAGCCCGCCGGCCAGCGTGCCCGCAGCCGGCCCAAAGGCCAGCGCCGCACCAACGGCCGCGTTGGCCATTCCCCGCCGCTCGGCGGGTACATGGCGAGCAATCATCTTGGAGCTTGCGGGAAACGCCACACTCTCGCCAATACCGAGCACCACGCGAAGAATGACAAGCGAGGTGATCCCCGCGACCAGCCCGGTGAGGAACGTGCTTGCCGCCCAAAGTGCAATCCCGGCGCCGTAGACCCGGTACACCGGCAAGCGGTCGCAGAGGCGGCCGATCAGCAGCTGGATCGGGGCATAGACCCAGAAGAATGCCGAGATTGCTAGGCCGAACTGCGTGGCCGAAAGTCCAAGATCCGACTTCATCAGCGGTGCACCGATGCCGATTGCACCCCGGTCGACGTAATTCAGAAATATGGCAGCTGCGACAATGACGACGAAGCCGGTGACCGGCGTACGCGTGCTTCGTACAGCTGTGGCCATCAATTCCCCCTCTCGACCCGGCTACGAACCAGGCCCCGAAGCTAATAGCCGCCCTTCATGGCGTCGATCAGTCTTCCCAGCATACCCTTTGAGCGTGCCGGCCGCGCGACGGCGCCCGCAATATCCCGAATGTCCCCCCGACCGCTTGCGGCCAACAGAGCGAGGCCGACCAGCGTCGAGAATGCCGGTCCGCTGTGCGCATCGGGGAGGCCGGTGATCTGCCGTGGCCGTCCGATGCGAACCGCGCGCCCAAGAACTCCTTGCATGTAGTCTGCAACGTTCTTGAGTTCGGCGCCGCCACCCGTGAGGACAACTTGGCGGCCAACGGGACCGGTAAACCCCAGTCCCTTGAGGGCGGCTTCGATCTCGTTTGTGAGCTCCTCGACGCGCTGACGGATAACCATCATCAGCTGCGCCCGGGTGAGCTTCATCGGCTCAGCTCCGGGCTCCGCCCCAATTTGCGCAGCTTCGATCATCTCGTGATTGTCCCGGGGACTGGTCATTGCCGAGCCGTAGAAGCATTTCAGTCGTTCGGCGTCGCGGCGCTGGACGGCAAATGCCGCGGCAATGTCGTTGGTAATGTCCTTCGCACCGAGCGGGATCGAGCGCAGGCCCACCATCATTCCGCCAAGGTGAACAGAGACGTTTGTCACCTCCGCGCCCATTTCGACCAGCGCAACGCCAAGTTCGCGCTCCTCGTCGCTAAGGCAGGCGAGCGCCGCCGCAATCGGTGAAGCGACAATGGCTTTGACGCCCAGATGCGCCTGGCGGATGACCGTGTCGATATTGCGAAGCGGCGATCGTTCTGCCGCGACCACGTGAATATCAACGCCGAGCCGCGTGGCGTGAAGACCAATCGGCTGCTGCACGCCCTGAGCACGATCGATGGTGTAAAGCGCGGGATGGGCATGCAGAACGACTTGGCCGTTACGGTCGATCGCATCCTTCCCGGCGGCCAACAGCTGGTCGATGTCGGCTTGTTCAACAGCATGACCACCAAGCTCGACTTCGACATTCGCGACGTCGCTCACCAGTCCGCCAGCACCATAGCTCGCCCAGACGTCCTCAACTGTGAGACCGGACATGCGTTCGGCAAGTTCGACCGCCTCACGCACGGCGAATTCGCTCGCCGCCATGTCGGTGATGAAGCCGCGCTTGACGCCGCGGCTCTCACGCTGGCCCGTGCCGAGGACCCGCAATCGTCCGTCCTCGTCCTGACGCGCGATGATCGCGCTGACCTTTGAGGAACCGATATCGAGACCGGCAATTAGTGATTGATCGACGACTTGCCCCACTAGCCCTCCTGCGGCGGCGGCGCCGACGCCGGGACGATCGGCTCACCCGGAGAACGTGGCAAGCGCACGATCATTTTTCCGGGAACACGAAGGTCGAACCGGACGATCCCGCGCCCCAGCAATCCGCTTTGCTTATCGACATGCGCGAACTTCGAAATGGCCGCCTTCGCCGCATCCTCCCCCTCGGGGAGCGCGACGGTTTCGCCCGACTGGAAAGCGATATCCCAACGACGGTCACCGACCCAGGTCGCTGAAGCGAGCTGCGGCTTAAGCGTCGGAACTTCCATCATGATCCGGTTGAGTTGCCGCTCGTGACCGTTTGCTCCCGGGCCGATCAGCAGGGGAAGGTCCGGCATCTTGTCCACCGGCACCCGGTCCAGGATCACGCCCTCGCTGTCGATGAGCGCGAGCTCGCCCTGATTTTGCCACAACGCGGCCGGCGTGCGTTCCACGATATCGATAACCAGCGTGTCGGGCAGCCGCCGTGAAACACGTGCGTCCTTGACCCAGCCGTAACCAAGGAGCCGCTGGCGAATCTCGGAGACGTTGACGAGTGCCTGCGGGGCCTTGTCCGCGCCGCTCTCGGACGTCGCACGGTGCAATTCGTCGGCGACAACAGCATCCACCAGCTTGCGATTCATGTGGTTGATGCCCGTGATCTGATAGCCGCTGACCATGAAGCCCGCGTGGCCGACCGCAGTACCGGCGGCCCGTTCCGCCTTGGCCGGGATATCGAGCGCAATTAGCGCCACGCCACTGATCGCGATGATGAAGGTTCCAAAAACAATGCCGGCGATCTTGTTCGCCCGGGCTTGGTCGACTGGCAGTCGCTTGGCGAATTTCTTGGGTACCGCGACCTTGCCCGGCTTCTTTGTCTTGGCGCGCGCGGCCGTGCCGCGGCGGACATGAGCAGCGCTCATCCAAGCGCCTCCATGATCAATCGCTCGACGAGCTCGCCATAAGCTAGACCTTTGAGCTTGGCCTGCTCGGGAACAAGGCTCAGGGGAGTCATTCCGGGTTGGGTGTTGACCTCGAGCAGATAGATGCCTTCCTCACCCTGCTCGTCATCCCAGCGGAAGTCGGAACGCGAGGCGCCCTTGCAGCCAAGCAAGGTGTGCGCCCGCGCCGCCATATCCATCATGGCCAGGCTGATTTCGTATGGTATTTCCGCGGGGCAGATGTGGACGGTGAGACCATCCGTGTACTTTGCCGCATAGTCATAAAAGCCAGCCTGCGGCTTGAGCTCCGTCACGGCGAGCGGATCACCACCAAGCACGGCGACAGTCAATTCTCGTCCCTTGATGAAGGGTTCGGCCAAAAGCTCGTCGAACTCGGTCCAAGGACCCGGCACGTCGCGGCCGATCGGGTTTCCATAATTTCCGTTGTCGGTGACAATGGCGACCCCAACCGAGGAACCCTCGTTTACCGGCTTCACGACAAAGGGTCGCGGCAACGGATCTTCCTGATGGAGACTTTCGCTCGACACGACCCGCCCGCGAGGCATGCGGATGCCGTGCGGCACGAGCAGCATTTTGGTGAGCTCTTTGTCGATCGCAATGACTGAGGTCGCGAGGCCGCTATGGGTGTATTTCAGACCCATGAGGTCCATCATTCCCTGCACGGTGCCATCCTCGCCGGGTGTTCCGTGCAATGCGTTGAAGACGACGTCGGGCTTGAGCTCGCCAAGACGAGCCGCAACGTCGCGTCCCATGTCGAGCTCACTGACGTTCGACCAACCGCGCTCACGCAGCGCTTCGGCAACACCGCGTCCGCTCGTCAGCGAGACTTCGCGTTCCGACGACCAGCCTCCCATGAGGACGACAACGTGAAGATCCTTGTTCAACCTTCGACCCCTACCCGCTGGATTTCCCACTCGAGCTTGATGTGCGATTTTTCCTCCACCCTGCGGCGGACTTCCTCGCCCAACGCCTCGATGTCAGCACTTCGTGCGCTACCGAGATTGAGTAGGAAATTGCAATGCTTTTCCGAGACTTGTGCGTCGCCGATCCGCAGCCCGCGGCAGCCGGCAGCATCAATCAGCGCCCAGGCCTTGTGTCCGGGCGGGTTCTTGAAGGTTGAGCCACCGGTTCGGCTGCGCAATGGCTGGGATTCTTCGCGTGCCCGGGCGATCGCGTCCATCTCGGCGCCAATTGCCTGCGTATCTCCTGGCACACCGCGGAAAACGGCATCGATCACGACCGCACCGGCGGGCAGCTCACTATGCCGGTAGGTGTAGCCGAGTTTCTCGCGCGACCATTCGACGACGTCCCCTGAACGCAAGACAATCCGGGCGGAGAGGAGAATATCGCTGACCTCCCTGCCATAGGCGCCGCCATTCATGCGAACAAAGCCCCCAACGGTACCGGGAATTCCGCGCAGGAACTCAAAGCCGGCAATGCCCGAATCCCGAGCCGTCGAAGAAACGAGGATTCCGCTCGCGCCCCCGCCGCAGCGCAACGTGACCCCATCAATCTTCTCGATCTTTGCGAAAGGCTTGCCAAGCCGGATGACGGCTCCCGGAACGCCTCCATCACGAACAATGAGGTTCGAGCCAAGGCCCAGCGCCATGAGGGGCACTTGGGGGTCGAGGTTTCGAACGAACCGGACAAGATCTTCCTCGTCCTTGGGCTCGAACAGCCATTCGGCCTTGCCTCCGCTCTTGAACCAGACGAGGGGAGCAAGCGGTGCATCGCGGGTGAGAATGCCGCGCACTTCGGACAGAATGGCGCGAGGGCTCACTTCTTCGCCCTCGCCTCGCAGATCCCATTGGCCAACGCCGCGGCCCATTTCGTGATGTCGCCCGCGCCAAGGCAGATTACCATGTCTCCGGCGGCCGCAAGGTCGCGAAGGGCCTGGCAAAGCTCTTCAAGGCTGCCAACGGCTCGCACCATTCGGTGGCCGTGAGCGCGAAGTCCATCGACAAGGGCGTGCGCATCCACGCCTTCAATTGGCTCTTCGCCCGCGGCATAGACAGGCGTCACGAACACCACGTCGGCGTCGTTGAAGGCATTCTGGAATTCATCCATCAAGGACTGCAGACGCGTGTAACGGTGCGGCTGCATGACCGCGATTACGCGTCCCTCGGCCCCCTCGCGCGCTGCAGCAAGCACTGCGCGTATCTCGGTCGGATGATGACCGTAATCGTCGATGACCGTCGCACCATCGATCTCGCCGACTTTCGTGAAACGACGCTTGACTCCTTCGAACCGTTCGAACCCTGCAACAATTGCGTCATCGGAAATACCCATTTCTAAAGCCACCGCGATAGCGGCCAAGGCATTCTGGACATTGTGCCTGCCAGGAATTGGAACTTCGATGGATTCAATCGTCCGCCGTTCACCTTCCCGCCCGAGAATTACCGCGTCGAAACGGCTGCCGCCAGCGATCGCGTTCACATTGTCGGCGCGGACGTCGGCGAGCGCAGAAAACCCATAGGTCACAATGCGCCGGTCGCGGATGCGTCCGATAATGTTCTGCACCTCGGGGTGATCAACGCACAAGACCGCTAGGCCATAGAAAGGAACATTTTCGACGAATTCGACGAAGGCGTCCTTGACGCGATCGAAGCTGCCGTAATGTTCAAGGTGCTCGGGATCGATGTTGGTGACGACAGCGATCGTCCCGTCGAGCCGTAGGAAGCTTCCGTCGCTCTCGTCGGCCTCGATCACCCACCAGTCGCTTTTTCCAAGCCGCGCATTGGAACCATAGCGATTGATGATGCCCCCATTTATGACGGTCGGATCGAGACCGCCGCTGTCGAGCAGCGTTGCAACCATCGAGGTCGTCGTGGTCTTGCCGTGGGTGCCGGCCACCGCGACCGTCTTTTGCATGCGCATCAACTCGGCAAGCATTTCCGCGCGGCGGACACGCGGCAGTCGCCGTTCGGCCGCTGCCTGCACCTCTGGGTTGCTATCCCGGATTGCGGTTGAACAGACCACCACCGCTGCATCGCCCAGGTTTTCCGGCGAATGACCGATGATCACCGGGATTCCTGCCTTTTTGAGCTTTTCGACGACATAGCTTTCCGCTGCGTCCGACCCCTGCACCTTGTAGCCAAGCTGGTGCATCACCTCGGCAATCCCCGACATGCCGATGCCACCGATGCCAACGAAATGGATCGTGCCGATGTCCGTTCCCATTGCCTTCATCATGCGGGCATCGCTCCGCTAGGCACTTCGCCCGTTACTCGTGGCGTGAGCGCGGGGCCGACCACCACCGGCGCTGCTCCGTTGCCGATCCGCTCGACAAGATCCGCCAGATCACGCGCGGCATGCGGGCGTCCCACGGACAGCGCACGAGCAGCTGCATTGTTAAGGGCAAGCGGGTCCATCGCCAGCGCCTCGATTTGCCGTGCAACGACTTCGGGACGAAAGTTGGACTGCTGGATCGCTCGGGCGCCCCCCGCCCTCACCATCTCGCGTGCATTCGCCGTCTGATGATCGTCCGTTGCGGCAGCGAACGGAATGAGGATCGCGGGTCGACCGGCGGCCGTAAGCTCCGCAATTGTCGAGGCGCCGGCACGACCGATCATCAGGTGACAGTCGGCAAGCTTTTCCGCCATGTCCTCAATGTAGGTCGTCAATTCAGCGGGAATGCCAAGCTCGACATATTGCTTGCGAACACGCTCGATGTCGTCGGGACGGCATTGCTGCACCACCTGGAGCCGACGACGCAGCGAGGGTTCGAGCATTCCAAGGCCTTCCGGGACGATCTGACTGAGGATCGTCGCGCCCTGGCTGCCTCCGGTTACAAGAATCTTGAGGGGCGCTACCTCGTCGAACGCCGGAAAGGGGAGCTCGCCAAGACGCGCAATTTCCTCACGCACGGGGTTGCCGACCAGGACCGCCTTCGCACGGTGACGCGGCTTCAGCCGATCGACTTCATCGTAAGCGACACCAATTGCCTCGGCTTCGCCCGCGAGAAGACGATTGACGCGTCCCAGTACGGCGTTCTGCTCATGAAGCACGGTTGGGATCCGAAGCGCGCTTGCGGCGAGTAGCGCTGGAAAGGCCGGGTAGCCACCAAAGCCAACCACTGCGTCCGGGCGATGCTCGCGATAAAGCTGTTTAGCCTCAGCCCGCCCCTTTGCCACCGAGGCGATCGCTTTCAGCCAGCCGAGCGGTCCGCCCCCGAGCCTTCCGGCGGGCAGGACGTGAACCGGTATGCCTTCGAAAATCCCGGGAAATCGGGCACCGCGATCGTCGGTGATCAACAACACGCCGTGCCCGCGTGCCTTAAGCTCCGCGGCCAGGGCATGGGCCGGGATCATGTGCCCGCCGGTCCCGCCCGCGGCCAACACAAAGTTCATGCGACCAGCGACTCCCCGCTCCATTTCACAACGTAAGGCGAGCGCGTGAGATACGGGTTCCGGCGAGTGAATGCGAGCAGCAAGCCCATTCCCATTGAGAGGGCGAGCATCGAGCTACCGCCATAACTGATAAACGGGAGGGTCATCCCTTTGGACGGGGCGAGCTGGACGTTCACCATCATGTTGATGAGCGCCTGCAAACCAAATTGGATCGCCAGCCCAGCCGCAGCGAGGATCGAGAAGCTGTTGTCCTCGTCGAGCAACTTGACGAGAACCCGCGCAACGATGCCGAGGTAGAGCAGCGCGATGGCGAGGCACGCAATAAGCCCGAACTCCTCGCCGATTACCGAAAAAATATAGTCGGTGTGCGGCTCGGGAAGTCCGAATTTTCGCGTACCTCCTCCCGGTCCCATGCCAAACAAGCCGCCGGCGGTGAGCGTACGAAGCGCATTCTCGACCTGGAAATTGTCGCCCGTGCCAAACAGGAACTCGTCGATGCGCGTCGTCGCCACCGAATAAAAGAGATAGGCGAGGATGACGCCGACGATCCCACCGATACCGAGAACTCCAAGGACGCGCAGGCTTACGCCGGCGAGCGCCAGCATTGCGATCCAGACCGCACCGAAGATGATGGTGCTGCCGAAATCGGGCTGCTTCATCAGCAAGAATGCGACCGCGCCGGTGAGGACTGCCGAAATCGGGTAAACAGGAAGAGACTTATCCGTGTCCTTGAGGCTCAGGAGCCAGGCCATCGAAACGACAAAGAAGGGCTTTAGAAACTCTGATGGCTGCACTTGGCCCAGACCGAAATTAATCCATCGCCGCGCCCCGTTCACCTCAGGCCCGAGAATGGGAACGAAGATCAGCATCACGAAGAAGAAAGCGGCACCGAACAGGGAAAGCCGACGCGCGCGTTCCTTGGGCATCATCGAAATTGCGATCATGACCGGCACGCCGATGGCGATCCATGCAAGCTGCCGCCAGAAATAGTAGAGCTCGTTGAAGCGCACGTTGCCGCCGGAGTAACGCTGCGCCGCCGCTGGCGAAGCGGCAGCGACCGCAATCAGACCGATCGCGATCAGCACCGTGATCAGCAGAAGCAAGACCTTGTCGATTTCCCAGAACCAGCGCCCCATGGGGCTCGTGTCCGAACGCCCATAGCGTTCCGGGTCGATCAGTGCGGCCTTGGCCTTAATCTGGCCCGAGATGGTTTTGATCATAGAGCCCCCACTAATGCCCTGAATTGTTCACCCCGGTCTTCAAAGTCGCGGAACTGGTCGAAACTGGCACAGGCCGGCGACAAGAGCACCGTATCACCGGCTTTGGCGTCTGCAGCCGCCTCGCGCACAGCAACCTCCAGTTTTCCACAATTTTTCACCGGCACGTGCGAACTTAGCAACCGCTCGAAGAGCCCGGCGGCATCACCGATGGTGTAGGCTGACGCAACGTGGGCGAAGTAGGGCGCACATTCATCGAGATTGTCGGTCTTCGCCTGACCGCCAAGTATCCAGCGGATGCGGTCGAACGCGGCAAGCGCGGGTGCAACCGCCGTAGGGTTTGTGGCCTTACTGTCGTTGACGAAGGCAACACCTGCCAGGTCGCGGACATGCTCCATTCGATGAGGCAGTCCCGTAAAGCTGCGAAGACCTTGCCGAACCGCGTCGGGCGCGACACCCAGGGCAATACAGGTTACCGCCGCCGCGGCAGCATTGAGCGCATTATGCGGGCCCTGCAACGATGGCCATTCCCGCTGCGAACCAAGTTCCTGTGCAAGCCACTCCGGCACAAGGGAAGGGTCAATATCGTGCCAGTTTCCCGCGTCGAATTTGTCCCGGTGACGATCCGAAATGCTCCGTGCGGGCCCCTCATCGTGTATGATGACACCGACCTGCGAAGGTTCGGACATCGTAAACAACCGCTCCTTAGAAGCGGCATAGGAATCAAAGTCTTGGTACCGGTCGAGATGATCGGGAGTAATATTGAGGAGCACCGCGACGTCACATGCGAGACTTCGCGTGAGGTCGATCTGATAGCTCGACAGCTCGAGTACATAGACGCCGCCTTTCGGCAACGGTTCCTGGGCAAGGATCGGGAGGCCGATGTTTCCCCCCATCGTGGTTGGGACGCCCACGCTCTTCAAAATGTGATCGACGAGCGCGGTTGTGGTCGACTTGCCGTTGGTTCCGGTAATGCCCACGACCTTGTGGGACGGAAGCTCTTTTCGCGCACGGGCGAACAGCTCAATGTCGCCAACGATTTCAACTCCGGCGGCGCGCGCGCGTTGAGCGACCGGATGTCGGTTGAGCGGCAAGCCCGGAGTTACAACGAGCGAATCCAATTGGGAGAGGTCCGCTTCGTCAAGGTTGGCGACCGCGAGATTTTCCGCGCTCGCGCGATCGCTCGCAATTGACGCGACGAGCGCATCTCTCGGCTCCTTCTTGAGGTCCCAGGCGGTGACGGATGCACCGCTTGCAAGGAGGGCACGTGCAGTCGCCAGTCCCGACCGCGCCAAGCCGTAGACCCCGTATCTTTTCCCGGCGAAAGCCTTGGCTGTGATCACCGGAGCTTCAAGGTACTAAGGCCGGCGAGCGCGAGGATGAAGCTCATGATCCAAAAGCGGATCACCACTGTCGGCTCCGACCAACCGAGATGCTCGAAGTGATGATGGATCGGCGCCATCAGGAAAACACGCTTCCCGGTGCGCTTGTAGACGGCGACCTGAATGATGACGCTAAGCGCCTCAACGACGAAGATCCCGCCGACGATTACCAGCGCGAATTCGTGCCGCGTCGCAACAGCGACGGCCCCGAGAGCACCCCCTAGAGCCAAACTGCCCGTATCGCCCATGAAAACTGCTGCTGGAGGCGCGTTGAACCAGAGAAAGGCGAGGCCCGCGCCGATGATCGCGAGCAGAAGCACCGTGAGATCGCCCGCGCCCGGCACGTGGGGTATTCCAAGGTAGGTTGCGAATTTCGCGTTGCCGACGAGATAGGCAAACAGAACGAAAGCAAGGCTGGCGATGATCACGGGCATCGTCGCGAGGCCGTCAAGCCCGTCGGTAAGGTTCACGGCATTCCCGAAGGCGACGATCACAAATGCACCGAAAGCGACGTAAAGCGGCACGCCCAAGTCGACCACGGTTTCCTTGACGAACGGCAGATGAAGGCCCGTTCCCCCCGTTCGCACCATGATCCAGCTTGCGACGCCGGCGATCGCGAACTCCAAAGTGAGACGCGTCTTCCCCGAAAGACCGGCATGGTGCGCCTTTTTGACTTTGTCGTAGTCGTCGAGCCAGCCGATCAGGCCGAAACCCGCAGTCACCATGAGGCATGCCCAGACGTAGGGATTTCCAAGTTCCATCCACAGAAGCACGGAAATGATCACCGAGGTGAGAATAAGCAGGCCGCCCATGGTTGGCGTACCCCTCTTGGCGAGGTGACTTTGGGGGCCATCGCTGCGAATGGGCTGGCCCTTCCCTTGGGTTCTCCGAAGCCAGCTTATGAACTTGGGACCAAGCAGCAGCCCAATGAGAAGTGCCGTCGCGCTCGCGGCGCCCGCGCGGAACGTGATGTACCGGATGAGGTTGAGGAAGCCGGCGAAATGAAGCTGCGCGGCGATTATGTAGAGCATGTGAGCTCCTTTGCCATGCTCTCGACAAGTTTAGCGAGACCAACCGAATTGCTGGCTTTGACAAGCACCGCATCGCCGGGGCGGACTATCCTGCGAAGCGCTTCCGTGGCCTGTTCGACATCGTCAACGCGCACGGTACCGGAACGACCGGCGAGTGCATGTTCGAGAGGGCGCATTTCCGGACCGATCAACACGAGCTCGTCGATATTCGCTGAAACAATCTCCGGTGCGAGGCTGGCATGCATTGCCTCGCTGTGCTCGCCAAGTTCCCGCATGGGACCAAGGACAGCAATCCGGCGCTCCACATCCCGCTCGTGTCCGAGGCTTTTTAGAGTGGCGGCCATCGATGCGGGGTTTGCGTTGTAGCTCTCATCGATCAGAAGCAGCGCGCCGCCGTCGATGGGGATCAAGTGGCGCTGGCCGCGGCCCTTCAGTCCGGAAAGATCGGCAAGTGCAAGACCGGCGCGCCCCACGTCGGCACCGACCGCCTCGACCGCGGCAAGGACGGCCAGGGAATTCGAGACCCAGTGTTCGCCGCGCTGCGAAATGGTGAACGTGAGCTCTCGCTCGAGGAGCACGGCACTGATTAGGCTTCCGCCCCCGTCGGCGCAGACAGCGTGAACCGCATGGACGTCCGCATCGCCCGTGCCGAAGGTAATGATCCGTTCGGCATAACGTCGGGCCGCCCTGACCAGCCGGTCCCGATGGGGCGTGTCGTTGGGAATGATCGCGGCCCCGTGCGGCTCCAAACTCTCAAAAATTTCCGCCTTCGCGTCCGCAATGGCTTCTTCGGAGCCCAGGTTCTCGATGTGCGCCGGCGCAATCGCCGTGACGAGCGCCACATGCGGACGAACCTGAGCGGTCAACGCCCGGATCTCACCCGAATTGTTCATGCCCATTTCGAAGATGGCGAAATCACTGTCCCGCGGCATTCGAGCGAGGCTGAGCGGAACTCCGGTGTGATTGTTGTAACTTTTCACGGACCGGTGAACCTTACCCGGCCGATTTCGGTCGAGCGCCGCGTAAAGCGCTTCCTTCGTACTCGTCTTCCCGACAGAACCCGTCACCCCGAATATCGTCGCACGGCTTCGCTCGCGCGACGCACGTCCGAGTGCGCGAAGCGCGGCGAACGTGTCGTCCACGAGGATATGCGGACCGTTGACCGACTGAGCGACGATCGCCGCGGAAGCGCCAGCAGCGAACGCGCCGTCAACAAAACGGTGGCCGTCATGGGCTGTCCCCGGCATCGCGATGAAAAGATCACCCGGTTGAACCTCGCGGCTGTCGAACGTGACCCCGCCAACCTCGAATTGAGCGCTCGGAACACCACCCGTCGCGAGCGCAATCTCATCGGAGGTCCAGAGCGCACTCACTGGGCGCACTCCCGCGCTACCAGAGCATCATCGAAGGGAAGAACCCTGTCGCCGATTATCTGGCCCGTCTCATGTCCCTTGCCCGCGACGAGTATGATGTCGCCCTCTACTCCCAGCTTGATTGCCTCGGCGATCGCTTCGCGTCTTCCGGGGACCTCGGTTGCGCCGCGAGCGCCGATCATGATCTCGGCGCGAATACTGCCGGGATCTTCGCTTCGCGGGTTATCGTCGGTCACGATTACGACGTCGGACCGATCAGTGGCCACCTTGCCCATTTCGGGTCTCTTTCCCTGGTCTCGGTCGCCGCCTGCACCAAACACGGTGATCAATCGCCCTTCGACGTGGGGTCGCAACGCAGCGATGGCCGCTTCTAGCGCGTCCGGCGTATGCGCATAATCGACATAAACCGGAACCCCCGAGCGGCTGATAACGGCTCGTTCCAAGCGTCCACGGACAGGGGCAACGCGCTGCAACGCGGAAAAGGTTGTCGCCCACTCGCCGCCCGTCGCAAGCACCAGTCCGGCCGCAGTCAGCACATTCGCCGCTTGATAGGCGCCAATCAGCGGCAGGGTGAGGCGCGCCGCGTGTCCGCCGTGCTCGAGCAACAGGGTCTGTCCAAGGGACGTCGGAGATTGTTCGACAAGCCGGATCGTTGTGCCCTTTCGGCCGATGGTGAGTACCTCGTGACCGCGCGCTCGAGCACGACCAATCACGCCATCCGATTTGGGATCGTCCGCCCAGACAACGGCGGGATTCCCGCTCGGCAGTAGCTCGTCAAAAAGCCGCATTTTTGCCGCGAGATAGGCATCCATGGTCTCGTGATAATCGAGATGATCACGGCTGAAGTTGGTAAACGCCGCAGCCGCGAGCGGAACGCCTTCGGCGCGATATTGATCGAGGCCGTGGCTCGAAGCCTCGTAAGCGACATGGCTGATGCCCATTCGCTGAAGGCCCGCCATATTGTTGAGAAATGTCACGATGTCCGGGGTTGTGAGGCCGGTCTTTACCTGATCGTCTGCGGTAGTCACTCCAAGAGTGCCGATCGATGCCGAGCGATGACCCAACATGCGCCAGATCTGCCGAGTCATTTCTACCGTTGAGGTTTTCCCGTTGGTCCCCGTTACGGCCACGACCGTATCGGGGTACGGTGCGTAGAATTTGGACGCCAGTTGAGCAAACAGGCGACGAGGCTCGGGATCGGCGAGGAGCGGTACCTGGGTGACGGAGGTTCCTGGGGAAGCCACCACCGCGACCGCTCCGCGATCCACGGCCGACCCAATGAAATCCTCGCCATTGAAGACGGCCCCCTTGAAGGCGCCGAACACGCTTCCCGGTGCGACCTTCCGGTGGTCGATCGCAAAACCCGTTACGTCGGAATCAGAATCGACATCGGCGATGTCGCGCAGTTTCACGCCCTAATCCTTCTTTGCGTCTTGCTTGGCGTCCTGCACGTACGGGAGCACTTCAGCCATGTTCGGTTCGCGGTTAATGTCGGGCGCGACCCCAAGCATCGGCGCAATGCGACTAACCGTGCGGCTCACAACCGGCGCAACATTCCAGCCAGCGGTCGTGAAGCCATAAGTTTCCTTCGTGGCCTTCGGTTCGTCAAGCATCACGACAATGACATAGCGCGGGTCGTCCATCGGGAACACACCCGCGAAGCTCGTGAGATTGACCCTTTGGCTGTAGTGCCCATTGATGAGCTTCTGCGCCGTGCCGGTCTTACCTCCGATCCGGTAACCCGGGGCATCGGCCTTCCTGCCCGTGCCCTTCATGACGACGAGGCGAAGGAGCGAGCGCATCTTGTAGCTGGTGTCCGCTGTAAACACCCGCTTTCCGGCCGCGATCGGATGCCCGGCGCCGATCTTCAGGATCGTTGGCGGATGATAGATCCCGCCGTCGAACAATGTCGCATAGCCCATCGCGAGTTGGAGCGGCGCGACCGCGATGCCCTCCCCGTAGCCGATGGTCATCGTCTCGAACGGGCCCCAGCGGACTCCGGGCGTCAGCGGTCGCCCACGTTCCCTGAGCTCGATTTCGGCCTTGTCGAGAAAGCCCATTTTCTTCAGCCAGGCCTTTTGCCTCACAGTCCCCAGCTGATCGGCAATTTGCCCCATGCCGATATTCGAACTTTCCATCATGATTTCGGCCACCGAGCACCGGCGACCGAATGGATGCGTATCGTGCACGAGATGGCCATAGGCCGGCAGAACCTGCGGACAATTGTACATCTGGCCTGGACCCGACACGATCCCGGAGTCCATTGCCATTGCCAGCGTGAACGGCTTGAAGGTCGAGCCAAGTTCGAACACGCCAAGCGTCGCGCGATTGAACATCTGGTCTGGCGTCGCGTGTCCCGCTGCGTTCGGGTTGAACGTCGGCATGGACGTCATCGCGAGGACTTCCCCCGTATGTACGTCCATGATGACGCCCGCTGCACCAATCGCCGAGAAATGCTGCATGGCCTGACCGAGCTCGGTCTCCAGCGCCTGCTGAACACGGCTGTCGATCGAGAGGGTCAACGGCTGTCCGCGGGTTGCCGGGTCAGCGAGATACTTGTCGAAAGCACGCTCGGCGCCCGCCGCGCCATGTCCGTCGATGTCCGTGAACCCGAGGACATGCGCGGCAAGGCTCGTCTGCGGATACAGGCGATCCGGCTCGCGCTCGATCGCAAGCCCAGGTTCGCCGATCGCGTTCACCGCGTCCACAAGGTCCGGAGAGGCGCGCCGACGCAGGTAGTAGAAGGGCTTCCCCGAACGAAGCATCGCGAAATACTGATCCGCACTATGCTCCGGCATCAGTTGGGCCAGGCGCTGCGCGAGTGCGAGCTTGTCGCCGATGACCTTGCCCGGATGGATCGCAATGGTCCACGCGTCGATAGTGCGCCCAAGCGGGTCGCCGTTGCGGTCGACGATGTCGCCACGTTCCGGAACGAATGCGGTCGGCCCCTCCTTTCGCCCGGCATGATCGCCAAAGGCCGCAAGGTATAAGATCCGCAAGACGATGATCGCGACCATGCCTGCGAACACCAGCATGCCGAACATCAATCGCTGATGCATAACCGCAAGCAGCTGGCGACGCTGGCCGACGAGTCGGAGCCGCTCGGGCCGTTGCGCGACGAGAGCGGGCGACGGTGCGTTCATCGTTCGGCGGCGATACCCTTCGAGTTACCAGAATGATGGGCCGGAAGCGGCGCCAACGGGTCGACCTTTGCAATGCGGAGCAGCTTTGTCAGCGCTCGTGCCGTAACGATCGGCTTCTTATCCACGGATTTCTTGGCGGCGAACCTGGGCGTTGACACTGCCTCAATGGGCGCCGCCTTTTCGCCCACCTTCTTGCGCAGGTGGGCGGCCGCGAGGCCCGGCTTCTCCGCGGACACTTTGTGTGCCGACCTAGCCGCCGTGGCCGGCTTGTCCGTGGATCTGGCGGCTGCCTGGGGCAATAAGGCTGCCGTGCGCGCCGGGACCTCGCGCGTTTCAATTTTTAAACTGGCTTCATGAAGCAACGTATTCGGCGTCGCGGCCGGGGCCGGCGCGCCGGAATCATCCATCGGCGGCTCCGCCAACGGAGCCCTCCTCTCCGGGACGGGCGCGGAAGCGAGCACGACGGGCGCCTTGAAGTCCGGTTTGCGTTCGGGTGCGGCGAGCCGCGCGAGCTCGAAACCGCCCTTGAGAAACTGATCAGCAGCCGGTGCCGATAGGGCGAAAGCCCCCGCATTCCAGCGTTCGAGCTGCGACAGCCGTCCGCGCGTTCCGATCTCCGTCTGAAGCACGCGCGTATCCCGCTCGGCGAGCACGATCCGGCTCTCGACGTCTTCAAGCTGCGCCCGCTCGGACGCGACGCGCAGCGAGACAAGATAGCAGCCAAGCGCCGCGCCAGCACAGCTGGCGACCATGAACACGGAGCGGAAGCTGCGGCTGCTCATTGTCGGCGTTCCTTGCGAGGGGGGGCTGAGGTGCGCACGGCGCTTCGAAGCCGCGCCGAGCGCGCACGCGGATTGACTGCGAGTTCGTGCTCCGAGGGGGCGACGGGTTTCGCGACCCGCTCAAACGTGGGCTCGTCCGAAGGCGCGAGTACGGGCCGATGACGCGAGCCCGCAGGGGTTGCGCCGCTGCGCTCGCGCATGAAGCGTTTCACGATACGATCTTCAAGGCTGTGAAAGGTGACGACTGCCAGCCGCCCGCCGGGCTTCAGCGCGCGCTCGGCCGCCTCGAGACCCTGCTCAAGCTCGTCCAGCTCCGCATTGAGGTGGATTCTTATGGCCTGGAAGGTCCGGGTTGCGGGATCGCTCTTCTGGCCAGGTCGGAATCCGGCGGCGCGGCGCACCAGTGCGGCGAGCTCGCCCGTTCGCTTCAGCGGACGTGCTGCAACGATCGCGCGGGCAATCGCCCGGGCGCGCGGCTCCTCCCCAAAGTCGCGCAGAACCCGGGCGATCTCGGCCTCCTCGGCCGAATTGAGATAGTCGGCGGCAGTGAGGCCCGACTTGCTCATCCGCATGTCGAGCGGGCCGTCGCCTTGGAAGGAGAAGCCGCGCTCCGCGCGGTCGAGCTGCATGGAGCTGACGCCGATATCGAGCGCAATCGCATCGACAAGGCCGATACCGCGCTCCGCAAGCACACGGTCCATCTGACTGAAGCGTTCCTCGACCAGAGTCAGCCGCGTCCCATCCAGAAAGGACTGTCCGGCCGCGATTGCATCCGGATCGCGGTCAAAGCCGATGACCTGTCCGGCTCCGGCCGCGAGAATGGCGCGCGTGTAACCGCCTGCGCCGAAGGTGCCGTCGACCACGGTTTCGCCGCCGGCGAGCGCAAGCGCTTCCACGACTTCGCGGATAAGAACCGGCACATGGGGTGCGATGCTCGGAGCGCCGGCACTCATGACACCCCTCGCTCTTCGAGCCGGAAGCGCGCGATGTCCTTGAGGTCCTCAGGGATGCGCGGATCGTCGAGCAGAAGCTGCGGATTCCAGATCTGGAAGGTCTCGCCTGTCCCAAGAAAGAGCGCGAGTTCGCCGATTTCGCCCTTTCGACGCATCATCGGCGGGAAGAGGATACGACCCGAGCTGTCGTAGGGGACTTCCTCGGTAGCAGCGAACGCCATGAGATTGCGCTGCTGATATTCAAGCTGCGCGTCGGGGCTCGTTTCTTCCTTTTCCAGCAAGCGCTCGAGCTTGGCGTGCTTCAAGGCAGCATAGGCGGGATCATACGCGCTGAGGCACGGGAAAGCCTCGTGCTTGGCGAGGACGATCGTGCGGGCATCGCCACGGCGCTCAATTACACCGCGCAAGAATGCAGGGATGGACACGCGGCCCTTTCCATCGACCGCGTTCAGCGCGCTGCCCTGAAACAGATGCTCTAGCGCCACGCCCAAAACACTCCCCGTTCGAAGCGCATGAGCCGTCGGTCGCGGACGCGCGCTGTCACGCGCGCTCGCGTCAGATTCGAATCAAAGGGTTAGCCCCCGCGCTCCAGAGATGTTGGTAACCCAACGAGAGGCGGGATACAATGGGTTTTCATGGGAATTCGTGGGATTTGATGGCAAAACACGGAAAACTGGGGATTTTCGCGGGCGGTAGACCTACTCGTTCTTCTCCTGTTCCGGGGTGCGTACCCTGTGGATAAGTTTGTGATTAAGCGAATCACGATTGTTCGAGCGAGGCAAGCTCCGCGATGAGACCGTCGAGATTGCGCTGCCCGAAAGAACCGAGCTTCGCGACATTGAGGACGTCGGCATCAGCGACAATCGTCGCGACACCCCTCCCTAACCGGCAATGAGCGACCAGCCGGTCAGCACTGATGGTACACGCACCAAAAAGCGCGCCCGGTGAACGGGTTAGTACCCGGTATCCTCCCAATTGACGCTCTGCCGCTCCCGGCTGATCGGGCGATTCGAGCCGCAGCCCCCAATGCGCAAGCAATCCAGTGTCCATAAACATAAGCGATGGCCGCGTGAGATCACCGAGCGGCCGATCGCTATCCCATTCGAGCAGTGGGTCAGCAAGCAGCAGCAGTCGGCCTCCCCCGCGCAACCACGCGTCAAGGGCAACCAGATTTTCGGCAATTTGCGCCTGCGGCTGTGCCATCAGCAGTAGGCGGCCTTTCGCAAGTTCCTCCGGATCGGTGATGCTGATCGGCTCCACGCGGTATCGAGCCTGAAGCCGCTTCAACACCGGCGAACCACCCCCGTTGAGCGAAAAACCTTCGCCGAACAGGATCGGCAAGCTGGTGAGAAGCAACAGGGTTGGCCGTCGTTCCGGGGGCCGTGCAGAGAGCGCCTTTTGCCGGCCCCGATCTCCAGCGAGCGCAAGCGCCGCCGCCGCCATGAGGCTCAGCAACAGGAGAAGCGCGCGGAACCGCGCACGCGTCACTTCTTGATCGCTTGACTATTATTGTTCGCGTCGGATGCCCCGGGGGCCACGCCGAGTTCGGCAAGCGGTTCGCTTGATTCGTTCGTCGCAGCCTGCTGCGCCGCATTGTTCATCTCAGGATGGCTTGAACGGCTGATGATCGACCCGAGCAGGACGAGCAGAAATGCAAAGGCGAGCCCCGTCAGCCCGATGCGAATGCGCTGAGCGCTACTGCCGGCCTGGTGAGGCATGGTCGGTGCTGAAGCTATGTCCCACTTCGACAATATGCAAGAACATGCCTTGACGGTAGGCTTGACCTTAGTGAAGGGCATCATTCTATGACTCGCACTTCCCTGATCCTCACCTTCGCTGCGGTCGCTGCGCTAGCCGGCTGCAACAAGGAAAATCACACCATTGTCGCCGGCCCCGACACGGGAGACAATACCGTTGTCGCGAAGACTCCCGCCGCGCTTCCGCCGTCGGTTGTTTCGAGCAAGACGTATCGATGCGCCGACAACAAGATCGTCTATGTCGACTGGCTGTCAGACAACAAGTCAGCGAACGTTCGCACCGAAAAGGAGGGCAGCCTGACCCAGGTCACCGCCGCTCAGCCGGGCAAGGCCATGACTGCGGCCGGAGGCTATTCGGTCGAGGGAACTTCATCCGCTTCTACGGTCAAGATCGCCGTCCCGGGTCACGCTTCACAGACCTGCAACGGCTGACTTCCTCTTACGTGAAGGTCTCCTCCGCCGCAGTTGAACGCGCGCGCGGCGGAGGAGAAGAATGCCTTTAAGCCGACGAGCCTTCACCAGCGGAGCGCTAACCGCAGCGCTTGGCATCGAATTTGCCTCGCCGCTTTTCGGGGAAGGATTTTCGAGTACCTCCCCCGCCTTGGCGGCGATTCACGCCTTTGCCGAGGCCGATCTGGCGTTCAATCGGCTGCCCGGAATGACGCTCGGGCTGGTCACCGGCGATGGCCGTCGCACCATTCTGAACTTCGGTTATGCGAACGCCGACGCACGCACACCAATTACGTCGCAGACGCTGTTCCAAATCGGATCCATCAGCAAAGTGATGATCGCCGCCGTCGTTCATCAACTGGTCGCCGAAGGACGCATCAATCTTTCCGACCGAATTTCGACGCTCCTCCCCGAACTCCCGCTTCCCGCCGCCAACGGGATCGAGCTCCAGCACCTGCTTGACCATGTTGCTGGGCTTGCAGACGATCCGCCCGTTTTTGCACCGGGCGGTCTGTGGACCGCCTATGCGCCCGGGGCTCACTGGCACTATTCGAATACAGGCTACGAAATCCTCGGCCTGCTCGTTGAGCGGCTGACGGCCAAACCACTCGCGCAGGTGCTTCGCGAACGCATTTTCTTGAATCTTTCGATGAGCCGTTCGCGCGGAGCGATCGTCGACGCCGACCGGCTCTTCTACGCCCAGGGTTATGAGCCGGCCGACCGAGTTGCCGCCTATACGCGGGGTGCGGGTCTGGCGCCGGCCCCATGGGTCGACATGACGGCTGCTGCCGGCTGCGTCGCTTCAACTGCCGACGATATGCTGCATTTCTTGCTAACTCTTGCAAGCGCGGTCCAGGGAAAGGGAGGTTTTGGGCTCTCACCCGAGCAGGCGCGCCTGCTGACAGGCCACGCAGTGCCGAGCAATGTTCCCGGCATGAACTACGGAAATGGACTGATGCACGTCGGCGAGAACGGCCGCCAATATCTGCACCATACGGGAGGCATGCTTTCCTTTTCATCATCCTTCCATGTCGATGCTGCGAGCGGAGCTTGCGCCTTCGCGAGCTGCACGTTGAGTGCGTTCGCCGATTATCGACCCCGGCTTCTCACGCGCTTCGCTGTCGATGTCCTCACCTCCGCGAGCCTTGGACGACCCATTCCGGCTGCGCCCGCGCTCGATCTCGGACTGCCCAATGCCGCCGCTTACGCGGGTCGGTACATGGGGCCTTCGGGATCGTTCGAGATTCGCACCGCGTCGCCGTTGACAATTCTCGCCGGCGGTCGCTCCGCGCCCCTGGTGCCCATCGCAGAGGACATATTCCGCTCGCCGCACCCCGGCTTTCGCGACTTCAGCCTGTTTTTCGAACGAAGCGCAGGCGCGGTTGCGCTCGCTAACTACGGCCCGAACTCTTACACTCGCGAAGGTAGCGGAGCCATCCCACCAGCGTCCGATCCTGTTCTCGCTCGGCTGGCAGGCCGGTACATCAACGACAATCCCTGGTACGGACCGATGATCGTCGTGGAGCGCGGTGGACGACTTTGGATCGGCACCGAGACCCCGATGACGCGGCTTGGCGACAATCTTTGGCGGGTCGGAAGAGATGAATGGTCACCCGAACGTGCCGCGTTCACCGACTTGATGGGTGGCCGCCCGCAGTCTTTTATATTCTCGGGGGTCAAGTTCCCGCGCCATCAAGTCTAGGCTTGCGCCGGGCAGGCGGCTAGGAGCGCCGCCATGGACGTCCTCGAAGCTCCTGCTAACAGTCCCGCACTTATCGCCGATCATGGGCTTTCGCCGGAAGAATATGACCGGATTGTCAAGGCGCTCGGCCGCGAGCCGAACCTTGTCGAACTCGGCATCTTTTCGGTCATGTGGTCGGAACATTGCAGCTACAAAAGTTCACGCATTCACCTGAAGAAGCTGCCGACTTCCGCTCCGTGGGTTATCCAGGGACCGGGCGAGAACGCGGGCGTGATCGATATCGGCGACGGCGACGCCGCCATCTTCAAGATGGAGAGCCATAACCACCCCTCCTACATTGAGCCCTACCAAGGCGCGGCAACGGGAGTTGGCGGAATTTTGCGCGATGTCTTCACGATGGGCGCACGGCCAGTGGCAAATTTGAATGCGCTTCGATTCGGCCGGCCCGATCACCCAAAAACGCGCCATCTCGTTGCGGGCGTCGTCGCCGGCATTGGCGGCTACGGGAATTGCGTTGGAGTTCCTACGGTTGGCGGCGAGGTCAATTTCGATTCGGCCTATGACGGCAATATCCTTGTCAATGCGATGACCGTGGGGATCGCGAAGACCGACAAGATCTTCTATTCGGCCGCTGCCGGTATCGGCAATCCCGTCGTCTATGTCGGCTCCAAGACCGGGCGGGACGGAATTCATGGCGCGACCATGGCGAGCGCCGATTTCTCGGACGATAGTGAAGAAAAGCGACCTACCGTACAGGTCGGCGACCCATTCACCGAAAAGCTGCTCATCGAGGCCTGCCTCGAGCTGATGGCCTCGGACGCGATCGTTGCGATCCAGGACATGGGCGCTGCCGGCCTAACCTCGTCCAGCGTCGAGATGGCCAGCAAGGGTGGCGTCGGGATCCGGCTGGACATGAACGCTGTGCCCTGTCGCGAAGAGGGAATGACCCCTTACGAAATGATGCTCTCCGAAAGCCAGGAGCGCATGCTCATGGTCCTAAAGCCCGGCCGCGAGGGCGAAGCGGAAGCGATCTTTCGCAAGTGGGAGCTCGACTTCGCCGTCATTGGGGAAGTGACGGACACGGGACGCATGGAGCTGGTCTGGAACGGCGCACTTGCAGCAGACATTCCGCTTGGCCCGCTCGCCGACGAGGCGCCCTGCTACGAACGGCCATACACGATACCGAAAGGGCCAGGCGCGCTGGCTCACGTTCCCGAAAGCAGCGATATTGCGGCAGATCTTCTGAAGCTCATGGCTTCGCCTAATCTCTCATCGCGACGCTGGATTTTCGAGCAGTACGACCAGTCCGTCGGTGGAGACACCGTGCAGCGCCCTGGCGGTGATGCCGCCGTTGTTCGCGTCCATGGCAGCCGCAAGGCGCTCGCCATTACGACGGACGTCACTCCTCGCTACTGCTACGCCGATCCGGTCGAGGGCGGCAGACAGGCCGTCGCGGAAGCGTACCGCAACTTGAGCGCAGTTGGAGCAAAACCCCTCGCAGTCACGAATTGCCTCAATTTCGGTAATCCGCAGCGGCCCGAGATCATGGGCCAGTTCGTCGGCTGCCTCGAAGGTATGGCAGAAGCCTGCCGAGCGCTCGATTTTCCGATCGTCAGCGGAAACGTGTCCCTCTATAACGAAACCAAGAACGAGGACGGCACAAGCGCCGCCATACTGCCGACACCCGCGATCGGCGCCGTCGGCTTGCTAGCGGACTGGCAAAAGAGCGCGACCATCGGGATCAAGGACGAGGGCGAAACGCTCATCTTGCTCGGGCACTCGACGGGACATGTCGGCCAATCGCTGTGGCTTGAAGTGTGCCACGGCCGGCGCGAGGGTCCGGCCCCGCCCGTGGATCTCTCGGTCGAACGGCGGCTTGGCCAAGTTGCTCGCGACCTCATCGCGGGCGGCAAGGTCACTGCGATCCATGATGTCAGCGACGGTGGCGCCCTGGTGGCAATCGCCGAGATGGCGCTCGCTGGAAACATTGGCGCTGAAGTAAAGCTCCCAAGCGCGCGCAACCCCTCGGCAGTGCTCTTTGGCGAAGACCAAGGTCGGATGCTGGTCACGACACGCTGGCCCGAGGGCGTTCGCGCTATTGCCAATGCCGCGCAGCTGTTCGCAATCGAGATTGGAACGACGGGAGGTGATTCAGTCATCATCCGCTCGAGCGCAACGGGCACTTCGCAGACTATCGCGCTTTCCAAGCTTCGTGCCGCCTACGAAGGCTTTTTTCCCACGTTGATGGAAAGCGAGCTGACGCCGGAGATCTAGGCGGTCAGATCCGCCCGAAGCCCTGGTTCGAGACCTTGCGCCCGAAGCTTCCCGTGGAAGCCCGGCTGACAAGCGGGTTGGTTGCCTTGTCGAAAAGCGCGATCGTGCTCTCGAAGAGGGAGCGAAGCTCAACGACCTCGGGGACGAGCTCGTCGGGAAAGCGATGAGTTTCGATGCAAAAACGCGCGGTAGTCTCAATGAGCTCGGCGATCTTCGCTATCGGTTCGGCACCGAGCTGGCGCGCTTCCCCCTTGAGCGTGTGGGCCGGGATGACGAGAGCCGTCGTATTCTCGTCGCGCATTGCTTGCTCAATTTGAGCGATGGACTTGGTGCCGTCTTCCTTGAAGTAGCTCAAGATTCGGATGAACCCGGGACCAAGTTCGGTCCGGCTCTTTTCGAAATATCCCCAATCGACGATGTCTCGAGCTTCGTCGCTCAACTTCCGCTCCTGACTCCCAATCTTGGCGGGATAGGGCAGAAAGCGTAAACTTTGCCTTAGCGACGCCGGTCGTCGAACGGATTGGCGCGGCCGCGGAACTCCAGCCTTATAGGCACCGGACCAAGTCCGAGATCGCGCCGCATCGCATTGAGGAGGTAGCGCCGGTAACTCTCCGGCAGCTCGTCGGTCCTGTTCCCGAACACGACAAAGCTCGGCGGGCGGCTTTTTACCTGCGTGATATAGCGAAGCTTTATTCGCTGGCCCTTAGGAGCGGGCGGCGAATTGGCTTCGATCGCAGCCTCGAACCAGCGATTGAGCTCACCGGTCGAAACGCGTCGGCCCCATGCTTCGCGAAGATCGAAGGCCACTTTGAGAATCATGTCGACGCCCTTGCCGGACTTGGCCGACACGGCGAGCAGCGGAACATCGCGAAGCTGGGCAAGGCCTTCGCCAAGCGCCGCCTTCACCCCATTGAAGAGAGATGACGCATTTTCCGCCACATCCCACTTGTTGAGAGCGATGATGAGCGCGCGGCCCTCCTCGATCACCTGTGCCGCGATTCGAAGATCCTGAACTTCAAGGCCGCGGGTCGCATCGAGCAAGAGGACCACGACCTCCGCATAATCGATCGAACGGCGCGTTTCCGCTACCGATAGTCGCTCAAGCTTGTCGTCCACCTTGGCGCGCTTACGCAGGCCCGCGGTGTCGACCAGTTGGACTGGCCGTCCCTCCCAATGCCAATCCAGACTGATCGAGTCGCGCGTGATGCCGGCTTCCGGGCCGGTGATCATCCGCTCTTCCCCGACCATTCGATTGACGAGCGTGGACTTGCCCGCATTGGGGCGGCCAACGATTGCAAGCTTCAGCGGAGCATCGGCAGCATCCAAATCATCCGTCTCGGCATGCTCTTGCTCAACGTAGGGACGAAGCGCCTCGAACAGGTCCACGAGGCCCTCGCCATGCTCGGCGCTGACGGGAATAGGGTCGCCGAGGCCCAGGCGATAGGCATCAAGGATCCCGGCCTCACCACTCCGGCCCTCGGCTTTGTTCGCGACAATGATGACGGGTGTCGTCTCGGCGCGCAGCCAGCGGCCAATCTCTTCATCGAGCGAAGTAACGCCTTCTCGCGCATCAACAATGAAAAGGGCAACGTCCGCATCGCGGACCGCCGCCTCCGTTTGCTTGCGCATCCGACCTGGGAGCGAAAGGGGATCTTCGTCCTCGAACCCAGCCGTATCAAACAGCCGGAATTCCAGTCCGATCAACGTCGCCTTGCCTTCGCGCCGGTCGCGCGTAACCCCCGGCCGGTCGTCGACCAGCGCAATGCGCTTCCCCACGAGCCGGTTGAACAGCGTGGATTTGCCGACGTTAGGGCGGCCCACAATGGCGACGGTCGGGACAGGCATAGGGTCCGATAGCAGCGTGTCGGGAACGCTGCGAGGCTTTACCGGAACGCGCTCAGCCGGCCGCGGTCATCGAGGATGTACAGCGTGGAGTTCGCAACAACCGGCGAAAGGCTGACCGGTGCACCAAGGTTGACCTGGCTCTGGAAGGAGCCGGTCGTCGGATCGACATAGATCAGCGCGCCGTTCGACCCGGTGACGATCAGGCGTCCGCCTGCAAGAACCGGTCCCGAATAATCGATCTCGCCCTTCTTCGCTTTCGCTTTGGCGAATTGAGGCAACTGCGTGATCCAGCGAATGTGTCCATTCTGACGATAGACGCAGACCAGTTTCGCCTGATCCGTCACGACATAGATCCAGTCGCCCGCGACCCAGGGCGTATCAATCCCGGCGATGTTGAGCTCCCACTGGCGCTGGCCGGTGATGAGGTCGAGTGCGACCATGCGACCGCCCTGCCCAACGGCGATGACCTGTCCGCTGTCGATCACGGGGTCGGCGTCGATATCGTTGAGCGAGGAAACGCTTGTACGAATGCTCGTACGCTGCAGTGCGTCCTGCCAGACTTGTCGGCCGTTCTCATAACGGTAAGCGTTGAGCTCTCCGGACGAAAAACCGGCGACCACGGTGCCCTGGCCCACGGCAGGCGAGGCCGACCCGAACACGCCCGCGATCTCAAGAGTTGCGGCCTGCGACCAGTTGGTCGCGCCGTTCTCCTCCTTCAGAGAATAGATCTGATTGTCCTGGCTGATTACGTAAACGGCGCCGTTCCCGACGCCGGGAGCGCCGCGGAGCGGCCCGCCGGGACGCACTTTCCAGATAACGCCGCCGTTGCGCTCATCAAGGGCCGCCACAAACCCCAGACCGTTCGACGCATAAATGCGTCCCTGGTCATAAGCGATACCGCCGCCGTACAGCGACGCCGACTCGCCGCGTTCGGTCGGTGTCTGGCTAGCCCAGACCTGGCCGCCGGTTCGGGCGTCAAAGGCCCGCACGACGCCGAGCGTATCCATGGAGAAGACGCGCCCGCCCGCGATAATCGGTGGCGATGCAAGGCGTGCCGTGAGGGAACTGCCGCGCCCAGCCTGAGCTATCCACGCGCGAACCGGCCTCGCAGCGAGCGCAAGCTGGCCCATCGAGTGGGTCGGGTTTCCGCCAGACTGCGTCCAGTCGCTGTTGGCGGCAGCGGTGGGCAGATTCATCGGCAGGGCGCTGGTGGCGGGATCGACGGTGACATCGCCCTCGCCGGTCAGCACCGCAATGCGATTGCCGAGCACGGGTGTTCCGGCGGCCTTGCCCTTCTTAAAAACGCCGCAGCCGCTGGCAGCCAGCGCTAGGGCGAGAACCACGGCAACGCGGGAATACTTGGGTCTGGTCATTTTTGGTCCTACTGGGCCTGGGACTGAGGCGCGGCACCGGCCTCGACTCCAAGCGAACTGGCAACCTGGACAGCGCGGGCGCGGATTGCTTCGGGTACTCCCGGATCCCGCGACAAGGCGACGAACAATTGCCCCGCCTGCTGGTTGTTCCCCTGCTTCATCATCGCCAGCGCCGTCATTTCTCCCGCACTACCGAACCACGGCTCGCCGGGCTTGGCGAGCGGCGCTAGCCGCGAGATCACGTCCTGCGGCTGAAGCTGATCAAACTGAAGGGCAGTCTGACGGATGAGCGCCGCGTCCCGATAGGGCTTGGGCAAGCTGTCGTCGTTAGCGATCGACGTATAGGTCGCTGTGGCGAGCTTTGTGTCGCCCTGCTGGAGCGCTATCGCGGCTCGGGCGAACTGCGCGGATGCGCGTACACCCTTGCTTCCGCTATGGGTGAGTTCGTCCAGTTGCTGCGGCGCCTGGGCAAGGTTCCCGCCCCCGACATCCTTGTAGATCTGGGCAAGCTTTTCGACGTGCGTTTCATTGCGCTGCACGTCGTGCTGCTTCCACCAGATGATGCCGCCGCTCGCGGCAAGAAAGATAAGGACCGCGGCAATCAGCCAGGGTCCGTTGTCCTTCAAAAAGTCGCGAAGCTGGTCACGACGGAGGTTCTCGTCGACCTCACGAAGGAAAGTTTCGTTCATTTCAGGCGGTTGCGCCAAGACGTGCCTCAGTCCACTCGGTCGGGGATCCACATGCCGACGCTCCCTTCCCCACCTGTGATGAACGGAAGCTGGCGCCGCTTCGTCTAGCGACTGTAACGGCAAAGGCAAAGGGGCGGTTTTAGCGCCGCCGTCGTTCGAGGTAGAGATACGCGTCGTCGAATTCCGCGACGCCTTTCAGGGCTTCAAGGTCAAAGATCGTTACGCGCCGGCTTTGAAGTTCGATCAATTCGCGACGACGAAGCTCCTGCAAGGTGCGGTTCACGTGAACCGATGTGAGGCCGAGACATTCCCCAAACTCGACTTGGGTGAGAGGAAATTCGAAGCTGTTCCCCTCGTTCAGGCCAACAATGCCGAGCCGCACGCTCAATTCGCACAAGAGATGCGCCATGCGCGCAATTGCCGTTCGCCGTCCGAGCGAAAGTGTCCACTCGCGCTGGATCGCCGCGTCGATGTTGGTCATCGCCCAATAAACACGCGCGAGGTGAGGGAAGCGCTCGGTCAAGTCCTTCAGGCGCTCATGCGGGACCAGAGCGACTCGTGAACGCGTTATCGAGATCACATCATGATCAAGATATTTTAGTGAAAAGCCGTGAAGATCGGCGAAGTCGCCGGCGACGTGAAGCTCTGCGATTTGTCTATGGCCGCTCGGCAGATCCTTCGTTCGCGCAAGCCAGCCCGACAGAAGGATCATGGACTGACCGAGTCGCTCGCCGTGGCGGACGAGAGTCTTGTCCTGCGGCGTCTCGATTACGTTTGCGACGAGCGCGCGCACGGCGCGCTCTTCCTCAGCAGAAATGCTGTCGCGCGCGCGGAGCTTCTTCAGATGCGCCTCGATCATTGATCAGCCGGCTCGAGCTGGGAAGCCGCGTTAGCTATTTGCGTCACCACAATGGCATATTGATCAATGTTAAGCGCGATGGATACCTTCATTTTCCGGTGCTGAATTCGGCGACGCGCAGGGTTGCCACTGGACGGGACGAGGCGCTCATCGTTGAACATCGGAATTCGACTGCCGACGCGCGTTCGCCCGCTATCGTTTCGCTGACCCGGCTCGTCGACGCACGGATCGGGGTGTTCCGGCTTCTCTTAGGAGACGAGAGTTCGGCTTCGTATCTGCTGAAGTTTGCGTTGCTCTTCCGGAAGAACATGCGGGACATATCGTTCGCGATACCCACGGATTTATTGAACGCTATTCACCTGTGTTAAAATCAGGTTTTCACGTGGTAGGTTTGGTCGGCCGTCGGGAAAGTTCGAGCACGGACCTCCGATGCATAGGTTCGCGCCGCTTCCGCGATCCGTGAAGCGAGATCATCGTAACGTTTGACGAACCGGGGAGTGCGCTCGAACATCCCGAGCATGTCGTCGATGACAAGAACTTGGCCGTCGCATTGCGCGGACGCCCCAATACCGACGACCGGAGCCGAAACTGCGTCCGTAATCGCTTTTGCAATTTCCTCGATTACCCCTTCAACCACAATGGAGAAGGCACCCGCGTCATCGACGGCCCGCGCGTCAGCAAGGATCTTGTCCGCTTCGCGCTCCTCCCGTCCGCGCGCGCCATAACCACCGAGGACATTCACCGCCTGAGGGGTCAACCCCACATGCCCGATGACCGGAATCCCGCGCTGGGTAAGGAACTTGATTGTCGGGGCGATCGCCTCTCCACCCTCGAGCTTGACGGCAGCGCAACCCGTTTCCTTCAAAATCCGCGACGCCGAATGAAACGCCTGTTCCGCGGAAGCCTCATAGCTCCCGAAGGGCATGTCGACAGCGACCAGCGCATGCCAGCTTCCGCGCACGACGGCGGCACCGTGAGCACACATCATTTCGAGGGTAACCGGAATCGTGGACGGAAGGCCGTATATCACTTGGCCAAGGCTATCGCCCACGAGCAGAATGTCGCAGTGCGGATCCAGCAACTGGGCCATCCGCATCGTGTAGGCTGTCAGCATGACGATTGGCTGCTCGGTCCGTCCGTCAAGCTTTCGCGCACGGATCAAGGGCGCCGTGGTGCGCTTTCCAGGCAGCGGAGAGGGCGTCGCACGGCTCGTCGAAGTGTCGATGGTGAATGTCGACATGTGACGGCTTCTAGCGGCGGCGCTCCACGCCCGCCAGTGCCGTCCATTTCGCGAGCGCAACCGTTGAAACGCTGCGTGCTCGCCAGGGGGCGGAATCCCGTTTCGTCGGTTCGCCGACGTAAAAGGAGCCCGAGTGACTTGATGGTCAATTGCCTTTGAGCTGGCGACCTTGGGATTTCGATTCTGCGCCGCCTCCAAGGAAAGTTGCCGGCGTTTCCACGGGCGGAGCCGCCGCCCTGCCCCTTCAGGCAGATGGACCAATCTCCTCGCCCAACGGAGTTCCCGCGGCCAGCCGTTCCTCCCAACCGGCCCCTTCGGCCAGCGATATTGAGTCCAGCACGGCGGTGCTTTGGTCGCGCAAGATCGCAAACGCTCGTCGGATGGCGCAAGTGGCTTCGTCGTGACAGTCGCCGCACGGCGCATAGAAATTGACACTTGCGCAGGACACCAGCGCGATCGGTCCTTCCATGGTGCGCACAATCTCGCCGAACGAGATCAAGTCGGAAGTCCGCGCGAGTTGATATCCACCTTTGGGGCCGCGGGAACTCTTCACCAACCCGGCCTTCTTCAAATCGAGCATGATCAATTCAAGATATTTGGGCGGCACACGCTGGGTCTCGGCGATACGGCTCAGCTGCACGGGCGCCCCACGCTGTTCCTGTGCAAGAAACAGCAGCGAACGCAGGGCATATCGAGTTTTCTGAGTAATCATGTAACGATAAAGCCTAGCGCGACGCGGCGCGCGCGCAAAGCGGAGCGTGACCGGAACGCAAGATGAGCGATTAACGCCATTTAACCTTTCCGCCACAGGCGTGAGACATGGTATTTTATAGGCGAAACGTGCTGCTCATTCCTTGGAGAGGGGAGAAAGACCGTGAGAACGCTGATCGCGCCCGTTGCCGCCGCGGCGCTGGTCGCGTCAGGGCGAACATCATGAGTCAAAGAGCCAAACGGCGATGAAGCACCACAAGAAGGCGACAAGAACGTCGACCAGAACGCCCGCACCGACTACGAGAATGGCGAAGAGCTAAGTAGCTCTTCGAAGACGCTGCTCCGGATACCCCCGGGGCCGCACCTATCGCTCGAACGCAAGATCTGGAGTTCTGTACATCAATGGGCCGGAAGATTCTCCTGATCGAGGACGATCGTGAAACCGCTTCCTACCTCACCAAGGGGCTGAACCAGGAGGGGCATAGCGTTGAGCTCGCTACCAACGGGCAGGACGGCCTCTTCCGCGCGACGGACGGCAGCTTCGACCTCATCATCCTCGACCGCATGCTCCCCGTTCTCGACGGATTGTCGGTCCTGAAGGCGCTTCGCGCGGCGCGGATCGATACGCCGGTTCTCATTCTTTCGGCGCTCGCCTCGGTCGGTGATCGCATTGAAGGCCTGGAGTGCGGTTCCGACGATTATCTTGTGAAGCCATTCTCGTTCGCCGAATTGCTCGCTCGGGTGAACGCGCTTTTGCGGCGACGAGAATCGCGGATTGATCCAACGGAGCATCGGCTCACAGTGGGTGATCTCGAGATCGATCCCCTTTCGAGGACGGTGAAGCGAGCCGGCAAGAAACTCGATCTCAAGCCGCGTGAATATCTTCTGCTGGAGTATTTCGCGCGCAACGAGGGGCGCGTCGTTACGCGAACCATGCTGCTCGAACAGGTCTGGGACTATCACTTCGATCCTGGCACTAATGTCATTGACGTCCACGTCAGTCGGTTGCGCCGCAAGCTTGACGAAGGATTTGAAAAGCCGCTTCTCCACACCGTGCGGGGAGCGGGCTACATGCTTGCCGCATAGCGCGGTACACACTGCATCGTGCCCACTACTTTACGAATAGCGTTGCTTGCGGGCCTGCTCGCGCTGCTTTCGAACCTGACCGTCATTGGGTTCATTTATTACCGGACACACGACGACGCGGTCGTGACGGTTCGGCAGCAGGTCGCCGAGCAAGCAAAGGTGCTGGCGGACGTTTATCGCACCGGTGGCCGACCGGCACTTGACGACGCCGTTGCGGACACGGTCACTTATGGCGATCCCCAGACTGTAATCGCCTTGATCGAGCCGGGCGGTCGCGAACCGCTGGGCAATCTCGAGACCCGTCCACCGACCTTTCTGCCCCGGCAAGAAGGCTATCATAACGCACTCGTCCGCCTCAAAGGCCAGACGACGCCGCGCGTCGCCGCCATCGTCGTGCACCGGCTCCCAACGGGCGAATGGCTCGCAAGCGGCAGAATTGCGGGAGAGGGCTTCGCGATCCGCGACACGCTCGAACGTTCAATGTTCATTGCGCTCGTCGTCGCTGTGCTACTCGGCCTATTCTGCGGCGTGATCCTAGCGCATTATGTTGGGCAGCGGATCGGCGACATTGCTGCAGTGGCCAACCGCATCAGCGCCCGGGACCTGTCGCAACGCGTGCCCCTGTCCGGAGCCGGGGACGCGTTCGACCGCCTCGGGAGCCAGATCAATGCCATGCTCGATCGGATTACAGGACTAATGGAGGAGCTTCGACTGCTGACCGACAGTCTTGCGCACGATTTGCGCTCGCCCGTCAGCCGGCTTCGCTCAGCAGCCCAGGCGGCAGCGGAGGCGGTCGAACCCAATGAGCAAGAAGAGCTTCTCGCAAATGTCATTGGCCAGGCCGACGCGCTGATGCGGATCTTGACCGCCGTGCTTGAGATCAGTCGATCGGAAGCGCTGACTGGCCGCAAGCAGTTCGCCTGGTTCGACGCCGGAGAACTCGCTGCGGAACTTGCGGAAATGTACGATCCACTGGCGGACGAGCGAGGAGCGCGCCTCGAGTTCGAGCGGCCGACACGTCCGGTACCATTGTTTGGCCACCGGCAAATGCTCGCGCAGGCAATCAGCAACCTTGTCGAGAATGCGATCCGCTACGGCTGCGGCGGCGGCACGATCCAGGTCCGTGTCCGGCCCGGCGAGCGCCGCATTCGGATTGAGGTCGGGGATCATGGTCCTGGAATTCCTGCCGAGCGCCGGGCCGAGGCCAGGCGGCGGTTCGGAAGGCTTGATTCGAGCCGCTCCGATGAAGGGGCGGGTCTTGGCCTAGCCCTTGCCGAAGCTATTGCGCACCTTCACGATGGGCAACTTGCCCTTGAAGACAATGACCCGGGCTTACTGACGATCCTCGAGCTCCCGGTTCACGCACAAGAGTCCCGAGCAGCCTGAATCCGGGCAGCCGTGCGACCAGTACCCTGCTCGTTCGACGAATCGCGCATCCTCGGCCCCCTGGGTTCGTTCCTTAAACCGGCACATTTTGCCGAGTCCCACCGCAAGGAGGAGGAGTTCGCATGGCTCAGCACGGGTCTCTTCGAGAATATGACGAGGGTTGGGAACGCGGAGACAATGACCGCGAGCGGAACTGGCGCGACGATGATCGCGAGCGACCGTGGCGCTCCCGGGAGGAGCAAGGGTATTACCGCGATCACGGCTCGCGAGGTTGGGATCGGGGCGCCGATGAGCGACAAGGGAACTTCATCCTCGGCGGGCGCGACCTGGGCCGCGGTCGGCCCCATGATAGTGCGGGCCAGCCCGAAGCGAACGCCCGTTCCGCGTTCCGCGACGATGACCGGCAATATCGCACCGCACATAATGCCGATTGGGACGATCGTGACCGCCGCAGCGCAAGCGATTTCGGGCGTGAACACGGACAAAGCAGCTCCGAGGGCGATTACTTCAGGTCCGCGTGGCGCCAGGGCGAATTTCAGGGAATCGGCGGGGAGCGCTCGTCCCGGAACTTCAGCAGTCGGCAGGACGATCATTACCGCAAATGGCGTGATCGGCAGATGAGCGCGCTTGATCGCGATTATGAGGATTATTGCCGTGAGCGCGAAAAGCAGTTCCACGAGGATTTCGACAGCTGGCGCCAGAGGCGACAAAATCAGCGGACTGAAAGTCAGCGGCAAATTTCCGGATCCAGCCAGCAACAGGACCGGGCTGGGCAAGGCTCGAGCGAAGCGGTGATGGAACTCAACAATCCGGCTGACTTGTCCACGGAGACACAAAGCGGACCAAATCCGAGCGCGGACGCTACGCTCGGCACGAACAATAGTGAAAACAGTGGAGTAGGCCGCGGCCGCCGCTGATCATGATTTTGTGAAGCGCGGGTCGGATTCATCCGGTCCGCGCTCTTCTAACCCTCTATGACTACCTTGGTGCCAATCTTGGTGACCCCATAGAGCTTCTCGGCGAATTTCAACGGCAGTCGCATGCAGCCGTGGCTCGCCGGATAGCCAGGATTGACGCCACCGTGGAAGGCTATGCCGTAATTGTCGATACGCTCCATCCAGGGCATCGGCGCATTGTCGTACTTCTTTGAACGGTAGAACGGTCGCTTCTCAAGGATGCTCCAGTAACCAAAGGGCGTGATGTGGCCCGTCTTCGCACTCGACATCGTGGAAGCCCCGATGAGCTGCTCACCGCGGTATACGTAGGTCATCTGCGTCAGAAGATCGACGACGATCCGCGCGTCGCCCTCGGACGGTGCGGTCGCTGCCCACACATATTGTCCCGGACTGAGCCCCACCTTCCCGAAGCGGGCCACCATATCCCAATGCGCTTTTGGCGCAGCCCCGACCGTCCAATGGTACGGGACTGGCTGGGGATTGGGCCGAGCAGAAACCAACTTGTCACGCGGCGTGCCGAATAAGTGGATTTTTGCATGGCCCGGGGCATTGAAGGCGACCAATACGGCCGTGCCCAGCAATAGGGATCTCGAGATTTTCATCCGGTCTTCAGAACGCTCCAGCAGCTGCGACGTTTCGCTATCGACAGCGCCATGTCGGCGCTGAGTCAATCCACCAGTAAACCGCAAGTTACTGTTAATAGACCATTTCATAATCCGCGTCGAAAGGAACAGCATGCCCCTTAGCATCCTCGATCCCCAAACGGCGCTGGTCGTCATCGATCTGCAGAAGGGTATCGCGCAATTGGCGGGCCCCGAGCTCATCGGGCCGGCGGTCCGCAACGCGCGTCTTCTCGCCGATGCCTTCCGCAAACGTTCCCTGCCCGTCGTGCTGGTTAATGTCGCCGGCGGAGCGCCCGGTCGGACCGAGCAGCCGCGGCCGGCACAGTCGTTTCCTTCGGACTGGACGGAGCTCCTTCCCGAACTTGGTCAGATTGCCGACGACATTTGCGTCACCAAACATACATGGGGCGCCTTTGCGAGCACGGATCTTAAACAGCAAATGAGGGATCGCGGAGTAACGCAGCTGGTCCTTGCCGGCGTTGCGACCTCAATTGGTGTCGAATCGACCGCACGTCAGGCTTACGAAGCGGGTTTTAATGTCACCATTGCGCTCGACGCGATGGCCGACCTTAGGCCTGAGGCGCACCAGTGTAGCATCGCGCATATCTTCCCGCGTCTTGGGGAGACTGGCACGACGCAAGATATATTGAAGCTGCTGGAGCGAATGTGAACGTCGCACTTCCCGCCGTCTTCCGATCGCTAAGAATCTATAATTACCGCGTCTGGACGACGGGCTCGTTCGTTTCGAACATCGGAACCTGGATGCAAAGAACGGCCCAGGACTGGCTGGTGCTGACTGAGCTCACACACAACAAGGCCTCGGCCGTCGGCATCGTCATGGCGCTTCAATTCGGGCCGCAGCTACTGCTCCTGCCCCTTACGGGTCTTGCCGCCGACCTCGCCAACGAGCGCAGGCTGTTGATGGTGACGCAGGCCCTGATGGGAGCGCTCGCGCTCATGCTTGGCGTGCTGACCATCACCCACAGGGTTCAGCTTTGGCATGTCTACCTGTTCGCGTTTGCATTCGGCTGTGTCTCCGCGTTCGATGCACCGGTGCGGCAGACGTTTGTTGCCGAACTCGTCGGGGACGAGGACCTCGTAAACGCGGTTGCGCTGAATTCCACCTCCTTCAACGCGGCACGCATGGCGGGTCCGGCGATCGCCGGGCTCGCAATTGCCTCGGTCGGCACCGGCTGGGCGTTCATCGTGAACGGCTTCTCCTTCATCGCCGTGCTGATTTCCCTTGGCGCATTGAGAGCTTCAGAGCTTCACCCGCGCCCGCGCGCTAGCCGAGCGCGCGGGAGCCTCACCGAGGGCTTTCGCTATGCCTGGGAACGACGCGACCTGCGCATCACGCTGATCATGCTTTTCCTAATCGGGACGTTCGGCCTCAATTTTCCGATCTTCATCGCAACGATGGCCGTTCGCGTGTTCCACAAGGACGCGGGAGGATACGGTCTTCTGTCGTCCATCATGGCGATCGGCACGATGTCCGGAGCGCTGATCGGCGCGGGCCGTGACAAGCCCCGGTTTCGCTATCTGCTCATCGGCGCCGCCGTATTCGGTGTCGGCTGTATACTCGCAGCCATTGCACCGCTGTACTGGCTGTTCGCCGCCTCGCTCGTGATCGTCGGTGCGGCCGCACTCACATTCATGAACACAAGCAACAGCTTGATGCAGCTATCGACTGAACCTTCAATGCGCGGCCGCGTCATGGCTATCCGCCTTGCGATCGCGCTCGGCGGAACGCCGATCGGTGCACCCATTGTCGGATGGGTTGCCGACCATTTTGGCGCTCGCTGGTCCATTGGTGTCGCTGCGGTTTCCGGGATCGCCGCGGCGCTCATCGGCACCTACGCACGGCAGCGCCTCGCCGTGCGGACAGTCGACCGATCGCGGCAACACTCGGAAGTTCCGGTTTGGACAGAACGGCCGCCGTGGCAGGAGCCCGAGGAAAGCTCCGGAAGCAGGGATTTCTAGCGCGATTTCAACGAATTGCCGCTTTTCCAAGTGGGAGCTGACGGTTGATCGCCAACGCGCGCCACCAGCGCATAGAAGAAGCGGTTGAACTTCGCCGCCGCCTGCCAGTCCATCGGCTGGTTAAGATCATCCTGTGGCTTATGATAACCGGTGCGATACCACCGACGGTAAATCTGCTCGCTAGGGGAGCCTGGCCGGTAACCAAAAACAAACGCCGTCGCGGGGATGCCAGCCTGAAGAAACGGCCATTGGTCGGAGCGCTGAAGCAGGTTTCGCTCGGGCTCAGGATCCTTTTGCACGGCGATTCCAAGGCTCTGGGCAACGGCCCGGGCGTCGTCGCCAAGACTGGTCTCGTTCAGCGCGTGGACCGTCATCAGTTCAAGCGGGAAGATCGGACGAAGCTGGTCGAGATTGATGTTGGCGGCGATCCGCTTCCTGGAAACGGTCATGTGCTGAACGAACCAACGGGAACCAAGAAGCCCCTTTTCTTCGCCGGTCCACGCAGCAAATAGGATCGGGCGCCCGAATGGCTTGCCTTCGCGGCGCTCGGCGAGACGGATCAGCAAGGCCACATAGGCCGCATCGTCAAGAGTCCCATTATAGATTCGGTCGCCGTCAACCGGTTCACCGTATCCATAGCCATCGAGATGCGCCGAAAGGACGACAACCTGATCCGCAAGCTTGGGATCCTTTCCCGGAAGATACGCAAGTACGTTGGGGGAAACAATGTCGCGCTCGCGGATCGTGAACTGGCTCCGGAAGCGCTCGGGGATCGCAAAGCTTGGCAACGGCTTGCTGGCACTTCCGTCTGCGATGAGGACCGCCGCGTTCTTGCCGGTTCCTTCAAGCAGCATTCCGAGTGCGTCCGCATTGAGACTCATCCGGAGGAACGCGTCCGCGTTACGCGCGTCGGTCGCGAGGTTGACAGTCCGGGCGTAGGCATACGGCCAGCGCGGCGGTTCGACCGTGAATCCAGGATCCGCGATGGTCAGCATGCCAAGGGCACCCGCCGCCCGTACTGCCGCCTCGCGCTGCGCTGCCGAAGGCAGCCCCGCTCTGTGCGTCCCATGACAAATGACGATCTTGCCACGAACGCCCGCAAGTGAATTCGTATCGCAATAGCCGCCATAAGCGAGCGCCGCATCGACACGCGACGGCATGCCCTCGGCAGGCGACACGGTCAGATCGTGGAGAAAGCGTAGCGGCCGGGGACCGATGCTGAGTTTCGCGTTCATCAGCCTGATCTCGTGCATCGGCACGGCCTGAAAGAAGCTGTTGTTTTCTCCTCCCGGTTTCAGGCCCGCCGCTTTCAACTTCGCGGCAACGAGCTTGGCAGCGCGTTCATAGGCCGGGGAGCCCGTGTCGCGCCCTTCCATGGCGTCGTTTGAAAGCTGTGTCGTCGTCGACCACCAGGCTGCGGTGTCGGAATCCAGTTTCGGCGGTCCGGCACCGAGCGCGAGCAAGGCGCCAAGTGCAAGACAACACCTCATTCCCATTCGATCGTTCCCGGCGGCTTGGAGGTGTAGTCGTAAACGACGCGGTTGATGCCCTTCACTTCATTGACGATCCTCGTTGCGACGCGGCTCAAGAATGCCGCGTCGAACGGATAGATGTCGGCCGTCATTCCATCGAGCGAGGTCACCGCCCGGAGTGCACAGACATGATCGTAGGTTCGGTAATCACCCATCACGCCGACGGTACGGACTGGCAGAAGCACGGCAAAGGCCTGCCAGATTGCGTCGTAGAGGCCCGCATTGCGAATTTCCTCGAGATAGATGGCATCGGCCTTGCGAAGGATGCCGCATTTCTCGCGCGTGACTCCCCCGGGGATGCGGATAGCTAGGCCGGGTCCGGGAAACGGGTGCCGACCGACAAAGGCGTCGGGTAGGCCGAGCTCCCGCCCAAGGTCCCGCACCTCATCCTTAAACAATTCGCGGAGCGGCTCGACCAGCTTCATGTTCATCCGCTCGGGCAGGCCCCCGACGTTATGATGACTCTTGATGGTCACTGATGGTCCGCCGGTGAAGCTGACGCTCTCGATCACATCGGGATAAAGAGTGCCCTGGGCAAGGAAGTCGGCACCGCCGATCTTCTTCGCCTCGGTCTCGAACACATTGATGAACTCGGCACCAATGAACTTGCGTTTCTTCTCCGGATCCGTGACGCCTTCAAGCCCCGAGAGGAAGTCGGCGCTCGCGTCCACGTGAACGAGAGGGATGTTGTAGCTGTTGCGGAACAGCGAGACGACCTGCTCGGCCTCGCCCTGGCGCATGAGACCATGATCGACGAACACGCAGGTCAGCTGATCGCCGATTGCCTCGTGAATGAGGACTGCGGCCACGGCGCTGTCCACCCCACCGGACAGACCACAGATGACCCTCCCCGTACCGACCTGCTGCCGGATGTCCGCGATCTTGCCATCGCGGAAGCCCGCCATCGTCCAGTCACCGGTGCACCCACAAACGTGTCGGACGAAATTGGCGAGCAGCTTACCACCGTCGGGCGTGTGAACGACCTCGGGGTGAAACATCAGCGAATAACGCTTCTCGGTCTCGTTCGTAGCGATGGCGAAAGGTGCCCCGTCGGAGCGGGCAACGACTTCGAATCCGGGAGCGAGCGTTTCCACGCGATCGCCGTGGCTCATCCACACCTGGTGCTTTTCGCCAACCGCCCAAAGCCCATCGAAGAGCGCGGATGGCGCGACAATTTCGATGAAGGCTCGCCCAAACTCGCGCTGGTCCGAGGCGACAACCTTGCCTCCGAGCTGCTGGTGCAGGGTCTGTTGCCCGTAACAGATGCCAAGTAATGGCACTTTGCTGTCGAACAGGGCCTGCGGCGCGCGCGGGCTCTGCGACTCCGTCACCGAAGCCGGCCCGCCGCTGAAGACAACACCCTTCGGCCTCAACCGCTCGAACGCTTCGTCCGCGACACTGAAGGGGGCGATCTCGCAATAAACGCCAGCTTCCCGGATCCGCCGGGCAATCAGTTGGGTCACCTGGCTGCCGAAGTCGACGATGAGAATGGATTCGATGGAATGGGCCGTCATGGCGGGCGGATACGGACCATCTTCACGCGAGTAAAGTTGGCAGCACCGAAGCTGTTCGAAGAGCCCGGCGCCGCGCTAGACTTTAGTAGCGGCGATAGCCGTATCGCGAATAATCATCGTTCCAGGGTGTGTCGGTACGATTGTAGCCATAGCCCGGCTCCACACGGTTGATTGCGACGTCCCTTACAAAGCCGCGCGGATCCACCCGGCAGAGCCAGGTGAGATCGACCGGTCCCGAGCCGCCATAGGCAGAGCGGCCGCTTGTCGCCACACCACGCACCGTGATTCCGCCGTCACCGCGCGGACTTACTCCACTGATTCCGAGCACGCGGGCCCCCGCGTAACCGCCATAAGCGTATCCGCCGAGACGCGCTTGAGCGGCGCTGGCGCATTGGTTGATCACAATCTGGCTGTTGTTCCTGTAGCCGTAGGGGCCACCGAGTACGTCGCTGAGGATCTGGCCAACGACGTCGGTGCCGTCGGGCTGTCCGTATCCGTAGCCCGGATAATATTGCGCCGCCGCCGGCGCGCTAACGCAAATCGATCCCGCCGCACTCGCAAGCACCAGCAGCTTTGAAAAAGCCGACATCGCGTGTCTCCCTCGATTTCTCGTTCCCATGCGGCCGTACAACGCACGGCAGCCCAGTCGGGCGCTAATGTTTCGAGGTCGCACCGAACCTGAATGGGCCGGTTTGCTGCGGTTCAGCTAGTCGTTGGTGAGTGGCGCCACGTTCCAGTGTTTGAGCTTTCGCTCCTGGTTCCAGAGCTCCATCGCCTGCCCATCGTGCCAGTCTTCCGCGGTCGCGAGCGCCGCGTCATCGTTTTCGGCCTCGAATTCACGAAAGTGGTCGATGTGACCGCCGGAACGGTCCATAAAATAAAGGCGATAGTAGCGCATCCCACCACCCCCTTCAGCGGCGTGACTAGTGTACCACCACTTCGGCGCCGTAACGAGTCAACGGTCATCCTTTTGTTAACCATATTTTCGTTAACAAAATGACGACGTAACCAAAATTGCGCCTCTGAAGCTAATAGCGCGACCGTTCGTCGGGATCATTTGCTTGCCGGCGGCACAAAAATCCGCGTTTCAAATGCATAAAAAAAGGAACCGCGACACGGCATCGCGGCCCCTCCCTTTTCGTCCAGAAAGCGAGCCTTATGCGGCTTCGAGCTCCTCGTCGGTCATCACGGGGCCGCTGTCTTGGCCTTTGGCGCTGACGTCGCGATCAACGAACTCGATGATTGCGATCGGCGCTGCGTCCGACGCACGAACGCCAGCCTTGATGACCCGGGTGTAACCACCATCGCGACCCGCGTAGCGCGGCGCGATCACGTCAAACAGTTTCGCGAGCTGCGCATCGTCCATGAGACGCGACTGGGCAAGCCGGCGATTGCTGAGCCCGCCGCGCTTGGCAAGGGTGACCAGCTTTTCGACATAGGGGCGAAGCTCCTTCGCCTTTGCCGTCGTCGTCGTGATCTGCTCATGTTTGATGAGGGCAGCGGCCATGTTCCGGAACAGGGCCGCGCGGTGGCTGGAGGTGCGCTGAAGCTTACGGCCGCCTACACGATGGCGCATTGATCATTCCTTTCGTTCGTCAAGGGACCGTACAAGGCATCCCCGGCCACGCAGCACTTCGGGCGGCTGCGCTTTGCCCTAATTGACAACGGCGAGCGCAATGGCCCGCCGGACGCCGAGCGCTCAACATGATATGAACGGCGAAGTCAAGTTTAGCAGAGGTTCGGATGTTCGCTGGCCAGTTACCTCAGCCGCCGCGGCGACCCATGGTACTGCGTCCAAGCCGCACGACGAGCAACGATAAGTGTCGATGCGTCGATTGATGATAAACGGAGGTGCCGTCCAGCTCGCTGCACAGGCGCCGGTGCGCCTCTCCAAGGGCATGATAGGGAAGGCCCGGCAGCAGGTGGTGCAACGCGTGATATCGCAGTCCGACGGGAGCCCACAGGGCCGGCAACGTCGCCGGTGGCGGGACATTTACGCTGTCGAGAAACTGAGCCGTAACACTCATCGGCTCGCCCCCGTTTTCCCAAAGATGCGCAACGAGCGTCCGGATCTGGTTAAGAAACATGACACCTGAAGCGACACCGAGGAAGATGACGAAGTCACGCAAGGGTATCACTCCGATCACGACCATGGCCAGGAGAGCGATCGCCCAGATGCTGCACGCCGCTTCCTGCCACGCCCAGTCACGCGCAAACTCGCCTTCCGGTTTCGGTCGCACGAACCTGGGATTGATCTGCAGCCCCGAATAGCGGCCCACGACGACATCCCGCAGCCTTTGTGACAGGAGTGAAAGGGGCGTGAGAATGGCAAAGCGGATCAGCATTCCGATGGGTGCCAGTGCCGCAGCCAGCAAAAAGACCGGCAGAGTCCACGGATGCATCAGCGCGAGTGGGAGATATTCGGGGTCGTCGACGGTCCCGTAGTAGCGTTTCGCATGGTGCTGGTTATGCACGCCTTCGTACATGAAGCTCGGGACCATGAGGGGCACGCCCACAAGCAGGTTCCACGCAAGCCGGAACCCCTTCACCGCGCCCTTCTTGATGTGCGTCAGCTCGTGAATGAACGATCCGGCCCGGTACAATGCAAGCACCGCGACTAGCACGCAGCCGCTTGCGAGCCAGGTTGGGCGCACAAGCATGGCCGCGAACAAGGCTGCGTAGCCGAGCAGCGCTGAGCTCAACATGTCGGTCCAGTACACGGTCGATTTCGGAACGTTGAGGTCGCGAGTGAGGTTCGCCGCGGCCTTGAGCATCGCGGTATCGTCCTTTCCACGCGTGCCTGTCCGCTGCGCAGGGACAGCGTCGTTCGCTCGGTCGAGGGTGGCCGTGTTCGTCATAAGCCTTTGCGGATGAACCTGTTTGCAAGGAGATAGTGGCGGGAGTGAGGCGCTTCCATAGCCATGCACTAATCCGCATGCTCTTGGGAATATTGCGTATCTTACATCACCGCCGTCGATTTCACGGACGTCACTGGCGCACGGCTGAATGACGCGCTAGCCCTTGGCGATGAGCAGCAGCGCCCTCACCATTCGACCCGTCCGATCCGAGAAGGACAAGAAGGCTTTCATCGATTTCGCCTGGGACGTCTACAAGGACGATCCGCATTGGGTGCCGCCACTCAAGGACGAGGTCAACGGGCTCATCACTCCCGGCAAGAACCCTTGGTTCGAGCATGCCCGGGCAGAACTGTGGCTTGCCGAGCGCGGAGGCAAGGTCGTTGGACGCATCAGCGCCCAAGTCGATGACCTTGTCCAGGAACATATGGGCAAAGGCACCGGAAATTGGGGGATGTTCGAGGCTCTCGAGGCCGACGCGGCCGCTTCTTTGATCGCCACCGCAGAGGAATGGCTAAAGCAGCAGGACATGACCCGCGCGTTGGGTCCCATCAGCCTTTCGGTCTGGGATGAACCGGGACTTGAGATCGAGGGCTTTGGCCAAGACCCAACCGCCATGATGGGCCACCACCGTCCAGAATATCGCCCATGGATCGAGGCAGCCGGTTATCAAAAGGCAAAAGACCTCCTGACCTATGAAGTGGACATCGCCCACTGGGATGATCCCAAGATCAATCGGCTGATCGCCAACGGCGAGCGCAACCCGCACATCCGCATTCGAAAGGTGGACAAGTCGAAGTTCAACGAGGAAGCGCGGATCATCCTCAACCTGCTCAACGACGCCTGGTCCAGCAACTGGGGCTACGTGCCGCTCACCGAGGCTGAAATCGCTTATGCCGGCAAGAAGCTGAAGCCCATCATCTATAATGAACTTGTGCGGATAGCCGAGCTCGACGGAGAGCCGGTCGCGTTCATGCTTACAATCCCCGACATCAACGAGCTAACGAAGGACCTCAACGGCGAGCTATTCCCGTTCAATTTCATCAAGTTGCTGTGGCGCCTTCGCAAGCCGCGCGTAAGCCGCGCGCGCGTTCCGCTGATGGGAGTTGCAAAGAAACTGCATCAATCGCGAATGGCAAGCATGCTCGCATTCATGCTCATCGAGTACACACGCCGCGACTGCGTCGGGAAGTTTGGCATCGGTATTGGTGAATTCGGCTGGATCCTCGAGGACAACAAGGGAATGCTGTCGATCGCGGAATTGCCCGGGGCGCGAATCAACCACCGCTACCGGATCTTCGAAAAGAAGCTCTGACCTCTAGCTGAGTGCGACCCACGTCGGCGCGTGGTCGCTCGCCTTCTCCTGTCCCCGCGCCCACCGGTCGACGCCGGCGCCCTGGAGCCGGTCGGTTACTTCGGGAGAACACAGGAGATGGTCCAGGCGAAACCCCAAATCGCGCTGCCAGCAACCGGCGGTATAGTCCCAGAACGTGTAGAGCTTCTCTTCCGCCGGATAAAGCGCACGAAGCGCGTCCGTCCACCCCTGGTGAAGGATCCTTCGCCACCATTGCCGCGCCTCGGGCTGCATAACCGCGTCATGTTCCGTGGCCCTGACCGAGAAAACGTCGCGATCTTCGGGCACGACGTTCCAATCCCCGCAAAGCACCGCCGGCCGCTCTTCCTTGAGCACGTCGGCGGCATGGTCGCACAGGCGCTCCATCCATCGGATCTTGTAGTCGAACTTCTCGGTCCCGACCGGATTGCCGTTGGGCAGGTAGATTGAGCCGACGATCAACCCTTTGACCTCGGCCTCGATGTACCGGCTGTGCGAATCGTCGGGATCGCCGGGAAGGCCGACGAGCCTCAGTTCAGGTGTGTCGCCCCTTGCGAGAACCGCTACGCCGTTGAAACCCTTTTGACCGTGCCAGACGGCACCGTATCCCGCCGCTTCGATGTCCGCGATCGGGAGTGCTTCATCCGAACATTTGAGTTCCTGCAGGCAGACGATGTCGGGCTTCTCGCGCTCCAGCCATTCAATCAATCGCGGCAATCGCGCGCGGATACCATTGAGGTTGTACGTCGCTAGCTTCACGCCAGCCCGCTTAGCGGCGGCAGCTCAAGTGGGAAAGCGGGCGTAACCTCGCTGGGTCACCCGGTCGACACATTCGCGATACTCGTCGTAACTGGGGTCGCCCGGCTTTATCAGCCCGACAGTCTTTGGCTCATCGGCATTGGTCGGCAGCAGCACGACGGGGATCGACGCGGGCGTAAGCTGCGCGCCTTCGCCGGCGGCAAGGGTAAGGAGAATGCCACTTAGCCATCGACCCGAAGGCCGATTGAGGACCGCGACCCGATATTGCCCCTGCCAGATCGTCACGAGATATATCGCGCCGGAAATGTTGGGGAAGGAGACGAACCCCTTCTGTGCATATTCGGCGTCCGTGCGGGCCGATTCGGAAAAGACGAGATGTCCTTCTTCATCGTCCCAATTGATCGAGGTCATGTAAGCAAATATCGCGCGTTCCTCGCTGAACGAAGGACGCAAGGTCAGGTATGCACCCTCGAGCCATTGGACGGCAGGACGAGAATAGGCGCCCATTGATTGCGGTGCGAGCAGCCGAGGCTCGCCAATTGCCGATGCACGATTCCTGAGGCTCGTACCCAGCGCATCCTCGAGCCGAACTACGGTTGCCAGGGTAAAAGGCCTCCGGCCCGCCAAAGCTTTTTCCAGGGTCGACAGGCTCACTTTGGCCTCGTCCGCAAGCCATTGACGCGAGAGCCGACGACGGGCGAGCTCTTCGCGAACGATGAGCGCGACGGACTCGCTGCCTTCGATCGTCAGTTCAGCGTTCATGGACTCGCCCAAGGTCGCGGCGCACATCTCCGCACATTTCCGCACATTCCGTCAACAGTGCTCATTTCGCGTGCGGTCCGAAACGTTGATTTCCAGGTCTTTCTCGTCGCCGCTGGACCGGTCTCAGGGCATAATGCGCACCAAGCTTCGAGGGGGAAGCGAAGGGGAAATGGCCGTGCTCAGCACTCGCGCAAAAGCAGGGTTTGGCGGCATGATCACCATTAGTGCGGTGCTTCTTGCCGTTCAGTTCTTCACAGGTGTGCAGGCGTTTCCGCTATGAGCTCGCTCTGGCTGGATAGCGCGCTTGCTCGCGCCGCACGGGCCGAGGCCGATCAAGAATCGGCCGGGGGCAAGGCGCAACCGTTGAAGGCCGAACGGCCTTCGACGGTTCGCCGCCCGATGCGCCGCGTCCTCCACCCCCGTTTGGGGAGCCTCGCTCTTTAGAACTAGACCGAAAAACTGGATCCACAGCCGCAGCCCGACTGCGCGTTGGGATTGGTGACGCGGAATGCCGCTCCTCCAAGATCCTCGACGAAGTCAACACAGGATCCCTGGACGAGTTCGAGACTAATCGGATCGACAATGAGCTTCACGCCGTTCGTCTCGGCGACTTCATCGCCATCCTCGGGTCGCTCCGCAAGTTCGAATTTGTAGGTGAAGCCGGCACATCCACCCCCGTCAACCGCAAGGCGCAGGACTGCGGGCTTGTGCTGCCGCTCAGCTATCCATGCCACGCGCCTCGCGGCATTCTCGGTAAGATTGATCCGGACTTCGCTCACGCAAGGGAGATAGGAAGCGCGGGTCGCTGCGACAATGAAGAGCCGATCAGTGCTGGCCGCCCGTCGGGCCGCCCATTGCAACCGCGTCCATAGATGCCGCGCCCGCTCGGCGCTGCATTGCCAGAACATAGTCGGTCGACTTCATGAAAGGGATCGGATTGACGGGACGTCCATCGATCCGAACTTCGTAGTGAAGGTGATTTCCGGTCGAACGGCCGGTCGAGCCCATGCGCCCGATTTGCTCGCCGCGAACCACGTGCTCCCCGGCATGTACCAGCACTGCGGACATGTGGCCGTAGCGCGTGACGATGCCGCGACCATGGTCGAGCTCGACCATGTTTCCATAACCGCCGCTGTTCCAGCCCGCGCGCAGCACCGTGCCGTCAGCGGTCGCGAAGATCGGAGTTCCGTACGAACCGGCAAGATCGATACCCGGGTGCATTGCGGCACCGTGCACGAAAGGATCCGAGCGAACGCCAAACCCGCTGGTGAACTCGACGTTGGTCTTCACGGGCTTGTCGGACGGGATCGCGATGACGCCGTCCTGCAGCTGGTCAAGTTTCTTCCAGCTGTCGAACAATGCCTTGAAGGTCGACTTGCCGGCACTTTCAAAGGGTCCGCCAACGCCCGCGTGGCTGCCAACGCGGGCCGGGCTGATACCGAGCCGCTTCAGCTCGGCCGTCGTTACCTCGTAGCGAACGTCGAGCGCCTTGGCGACTAGCGCGGCTTGCTCAAGCTGCGCCTGCTCAACGCGTGCGAGCGGGCCATCATCGGCGACGCGCCCATTTTGCGTAGCGGCCGCGATCAGCTGTGGATCAATCTTGTGTCCAACGAGTGCGGCCTCGATGATCGCTTGCCGTTGTTCGATCTGCCGCGCCCGGGCTTCGGTTGCCGCCGACAGGCTCGACGCCGATGCTGGCGCATGAGGCCGGGCAACGAGGCGAGCGGTCGCGTAGCTCGCCCAGCCAACAATTGCGAGCAGCGCCACGAAAAACACCGCCTGGAGCGGTGCTGAAATACGGAATCGGCGAAGCCTGGAGCCGTCGTGGACGAAGAGATCGCGATCTCGGAAGAGAGCCGTCGCGGCCAATAATTGCGTCATGTCCAAACCCGCTCCACACGCGGCGCGCGCGTTTGCGCACACCGCCCCATTCCCAAATCTGAAAGGAGCTCCCCAGCCCCTCGCCGAATGCACGGATTGCCCCGCCGCGCACTTGCCTCGGCAACATTGCTTTCGGATGGTTAACAAATTCAACCGGCAAAGACGACAACCGGGACGAGTCGGCAGGTCACTGCGGTGAACCGATTGAAACCGTTCAACGAGGCCGGTGATTTAAGCAATTTCAATCTGTTGTGCACTGCACCATCGCACCCCGGTGTCTGCGCAAACGCGAATCTTTCGCGGCGCCTTGCGGCCGCCGCAATCATCCTTACAACCGCCCCCGGGCCACGCCGTCCCAACGCGGCGCGAGCTCTCTGGAAGGAGAGTTGAATGACACAAGTAACTACCGCCGGCGCGGACCTGCGCCGGGGAAAACCTACTAAGCGACCCGACCGACCCTTTTTCTCGTCCGGCCCTTGCGCGAAGCCGCCCGGCTGGAGCCCGGAAAAGCTTGAGACTATTGCGCTCGGCCGCTCCCATCGCGGAAGCATTGGGAAAGCCAAGCTACAAGACGCCATCGAGCGGACACGCGCATTGCTCCGCCTTCCGGCGGATTACCGACTTGGCATCGTTCCCGCATCCGACACGGGAGCGATGGAAATGGCGATCTGGGCTCTGCTCGGCACGCGCCCGGTCACGATGCTCGCATGGGAGAGTTTCGGGCAGGGCTGGGTTACCGACGTAGCCAAGCAACTCCAGCTTGATGCGGATATCCGCACGGCCGACTACGGCAAAATCGCCGACCTCAGCGGCATTGATCCAGCAAACGACATCGTCTTCACGTGGAATGGCACCACGAGCGGCGTTCGCGTTCCCGATGCCGCATGGATTGCCAAGGACCGCTCCGGTCTCTCGATCTGCGACGCGACCTCCGCGGCGTTTGCACAGGACATCGATTGGGCAAAAATCGATGTCGGGACCTTCAGCTGGCAAAAAGCCTTGGGAGGCGAAGCCGCGCACGGCATGCTCGTTCTATCTCCCCGCGCGGTTGAGCGGCTCGAGCGGGAGCCCGCAACGCGCCCACTTCCCAAAATCTTTCGTCTCACCAAAGGGGGCAAACTGATCGAGGGTATCTTCAAGGGCGAGACAATCAACACTCCCTCGATGCTGTGCGTCGAAGACTGGCTGTTCGCGCTTGACTGGGCCGAGCGCGTTGGCGGGCTCGATGCGTTGATTGCGCGTGCGGATGCCAATGCCGCTGCGCTCGATCGCTGGGTGTCGCAAACGCCGTGGGTCGAGCATTTGGCAAGTGCGCCTGCCGTCCGCTCCAACACGTCCGTGTGCCTGCAGTTTACGGATCGTTCCGATGTGGAAGCCAACCGCGCTCGGCAGAAAGCCATCGGCCAACTGCTTGAACGCGAAGGCGCTGCCTACGATGTCGCCGCATATCGGGACGCGCCACCGGGCCTTCGCATCTGGTGCGGAGCAACCGTCGAAACCAGCGACATCGAGGCCCTCGGACCTTGGTTGCAATGGGCCTTCGAGGAAACGCGCGCCTGACCCCTGGATCAGCCGCAGCGGCATAGCCACCGCTCGCGGATCACCCTGCTTCTCCAAGGGGCGGCGCGCTCGCCCCGGGAACTGACGAGAGAACGAACATGACCGAACAGATGAATGTCCTGATCGCGGACAAAATGGACCCTCGCGCTGCGGCGATCTTTCGCGATCGTGGGATTCACGTTGATGAAAAGCCCGGCCTCACGCCGGAAGAGCTCATCAGTATCCTTGGTAATTATGACGGGGTCGCGGTCCGCAGCTCAACCCGGATCAACGCGGCCGCGATGGACGCTGCCACCCCTCGGCTCAAGGTCATCGGCCGGGCGGGGATCGGCGTCGACACGATCGACGTGCCGGCAGCGAGTGCGCGCGGCATCGTTGTCATGAACACGCCGTTCGGCAACTCGATCACGACCGCCGAACACGCGATTGCAATGCTCTTCGCCCTCGCCCGGGAACTCCCCCAGGCGGATCAGTCTACCCAAGCCGGAAAATGGGAGAAGAATCGCTTCATCGGAGTGGAACTCGCCGGGAAGACGCTCGGCCTTATCGGTTGCGGCAATATCGGCTCGATCGTCGCTGACCGCGCTCATGGCCTCAAGATGAAGGTCGTCGCCTATGACCCGTTCCTTTCGCCCGAACGCGCCATCGAACTCGGCGTCGAGAAAGTGGAACTGGACGAGCTGCTCGGTCGCGCCGACTTTATCACGCTGCACACACCCCTCACTGATCAAACACGCGGCATTCTGAGCCGTGAAGCGCTCGCCAAGACGAAGAAAGGCGTTCGGATCGTCAACTGCGCGCGCGGCGGGTTGATTGACGAGGCAGCGCTCAAGGCCGGCCTCGAAAGCGGTCACGTGGCCGGTGCGGCGCTCGACGTCTTCGCCGAGGAACCCGCAAGGCAGAACCCCTTGTTTGGCACGCCCGGGCTGATCTGCACTCCCCACCTCGGGGCCTCGACGACCGAGGCGCAGGTCAATGTCGCGATCCAGGTTGCCGAGCAGATGAGTGACTTCCTGCTCCTTGGCGGCATTACCAATGCGGTCAACGTTCCGTCGCTGTCCGCTGAGGAGGCTCCACGATTGAAGCCCTACATGGCTCTTGCCGAGAAGCTTGGGCGGCTCGTCGGGCAGGTCGCCGGGACTGAAATTCGGTCGATCGACATAGAGGTCGAGGGTGCAGCCGCCGAGCTCAACATCAAGCCGATCACCGGCGCCGTGCTCGCCGGAGTCATGCGCACCTGGTCCGACACTGTGAATATGGTGAACGCGCCCTATCTCGCACGAGAGCGCGGCATTTCCGTTCGCGAAATCCGTAACGAGGGAGAGGGCGATTACCATACCCTCGTCGCGGTAAGCGTCGGCACCGGGAACGGGTTGAAGCGGGTCGAAGGCACATTGTTCGGGAATCAGGCGCCGCGCCTGGTCAAGATCTTCGGAATTCCGGTGGAAGCCGAACTGACCGGACAGATGATCTATATCGTGAACAACGACCAGCCCGGATTCATTGGCGCCCTGGGCACGCGTCTGGGCCAGAGCGGGATCAACATTGCGACCTTCAACCTTGGCCGCCGAAAAGAAGCCGGAGAAGCGATTGCTCTCGTCGCTGTCGACGACCCAATCACTGGTGATGTTGCACAGCAGCTGCACGCCCTACCCGGCGTCCGTGAAGTAGTCCCGTTGAGCTTCGAGGGATAAGTCGCAGTACGGCGGTGGTCCGAGAGATCGCTGCTTAATTTGCTGAGCAACCGGACGTTCTTAGAGTGATCGGCCAGGAGCCGGGCGTTTTCCCCGGTCCCTGGCCGTTCTTCTGCGCGCTATTGGTCGAACAATGCCCGTTGGCGGAGCGAGGCCTCTGTCCCGCTGCCCACATGAACAGTGTGAACCGCGCTGCTTAGTTACTGAGTGTTTTCGGTCGCCGCCCCGTTACGGACCTCGGCAGCCTTCGCTTTACCCTCGTTCTTGATCTCCGAGGCCTCGTTCTTGCCGGCCGCCTTCACCTCGGAAGAGGCATTCTCCGCGTTCGATTGGATCGCGTCTGCGGCGTTTGACGTCGTGGCTTCAACATTTTCCGCAGCATTTCCGTAATTGGCCTCGACATTTTCGGCGGCCTTCTCGTTCGGGCTTTTCTTGCACGCGCCGAGAGCACCAATTGCGAGCGCCATTGCGACTATGGTCATTGTCTTCATGGAAGAGTTCCCCTGTGATTCCTGTCCTGTGCCCGCGGGTCTGCGGGTCGGAAGTCCATTACGCGCAACCGGGGTTTTCTGTTCCGTGACAGGAACGATTCCGCACGCTCGGGTGGACGTGTTGCGCCTCGACCCCTAGGAGCGCCGTCGACGCGAAACGATAAGGAACGCAAGTGGGAAACGTCACGGTCATCGGCGCTCAATGGGGCGACGAAGGCAAGGGCAAGATCGTCGACTGGCTGGCAAGCCGAGCCGACATGGTCGTGCGCTTTCAGGGCGGGCACAATGCCGGCCACACGCTCGTCGTCGGCAACCAGACCTACAAACTATCTCTGTTACCCTCGGGGATCGTTCGCGGAACGCCCTCGGTAATCGGAAACGGAGTGGTCCTTGACCCTTGGGCCCTGAAGGCCGAGGTCGAACGGATGCGCGGGCTGGGCGTCGAAGTGACGCCCCAAGTCCTGATGATCGCCGAGACGTGTCCGCTCATCCTTCCGATCCACCGTGACCTCGACGCGCTTCGCGAAGACGCGTCCGGGTCCGGCAAGATCGGAACCACGCGCCGGGGCATCGGACCTGCCTATGAAGACAAGGTCGGCCGTCGCGCGATCCGGGTTTGCGACCTTGCGCATCTCGATGAACTCGGGCCTCTGCTCGATCGCCTTTGTGCGCACCACGATGCGCTTCGGGCCGGATTCGGCGAGCCTCCTGTTGACCGTGAGCGGCTCAGACGAGACCTGGCGGAAATTGCCGATTTTGTCCTCGAATTTGCAAAGCCTGTCTGGCGCGATCTTGAGGAGGCGCGGGCGCGCGGTCGACGAATCCTGTTTGAAGGAGCGCAGGGCGTGCTGCTCGACGTCGACCACGGGACCTATCCTTTCGTTACGTCCTCGAACACGGTTGCCGGGACGACGGGCCCGGGGACCGGAATGGGCCCTTCTTCGGCCGGTTTCGTTCTTGGCATCGTCAAGGCCTACACGACGCGCGTGGGCTCGGGGCCCTTTCCGACCGAACAAGACAATGAGGTTGGGCAGAAGCTCGGCGAACGCGGTCACGAATTCGGTACGGTTACCGGGCGCAAGCGACGCTGCGGCTGGTTCGACGCCGTACTCGTGCGGCAGGCCGTCGCGGTCAGCGGCGTCACCGGCGTTGCACTGACCAAGCTCGACGTACTCGACGGGTTCGAAACGGTAAAAATCTGCACCGGCTATCGAATTGACGGCGAGCACTTCGACTATCTGCCGCCGCACGCAGCGGACCAGGCACGGGTCGAGCCCGTCTTCGAGGAAATCGAAGGATGGCCGGGCTCCACGCGAGGTGCCCGCAGTTGGGCAGATCTTCCGGCGCGAGCGATCAAGTATGTTCGGCGCATCGAAGAGTTGATCCGCTGTCCAGTCGCGCTGGTCAGCACGTCACCGGAGCGGGACGATACCATCCTCGTGCGCGATCCTTTCTCGGACTGATTTCCTGCTGCGACGAATAACGGGCTGATCAAGTCCGCGCAGCGTCAACCGCGCAAATGAAAGCCCTCGAGACCTTCAGTGCGGATAGTCTTGAAGGTGAGTTCGTCCACATGTGCAAACGGAGGTCCGTGCCGCATCCGGGCGATGAGTTCGTCTAGGAGGTCCTCATCGCCTTCGAGGTGGGCTTCAACCGAGCCGTCTGTACAATTGCGGACCCAGCCTCGAACGCCCAGCTCTTCGGCCGATTTTTGCGTCCACGCCCGAAAGGCGACGCCTTGCACCCGGCCGGTCACGCGAACCTGTCGAGCGGCCATCAGACTACGGAAATGTCGGGAGCGTCCTCAGCTTTCATGCCCACGACATTATACCCGGCGTCGACGTGGTGAATTTCGCCGGTGACGCCGGACGCAAGGTCGCTCAGCAGGTAAAGGCCCGCGCCGCCCACGTCCTCGATGGTCACATTCCGCCGGAGCGGGCTATTATATTCGTTCCACTTCATGATGTAGCGGAAGTCGCCAATGCCGCTTGCGGCGAGTGTCTTGATCGGTCCCGCTGAGATCGCGTTTACGCGAATTCCCTCGGGGCCCAGGTCTGCCGCTAGATATTTGACGGATGTCTCCAGCGCGGACTTGGCAACTCCCATGACATTATAGTGCGGGATCACTTTCTCGGCCCCGTAATAAGTAAGGGTGAGCATCGCTCCCCCCGGGCTCATCAGTGCGCGCGCCCGCTGGGCAACAGCGACAAAGCTGTAGACCGAAATGTTCATGGTCATCAGGAAATTGTCCATCGACGTGTCGACGAATTTTCCGCGAAGCTCATTCTTGTCGGAGAAGCCGATCGCATGCACGACGAAGTCCAGGCCGCCCCACCGCTCCTTCAGGGCGTCAAAAGTCCGGTCTAGCGCCTTCATGTCCGAAACGTCGCAGTCGACGAGGAGGTCGGATCCGAGTTCGCTCGCAAGCGGTCGGACCCGTTTCTCGAGCGCCTCGCCCTGGTAAGAAAAGCCGAGATCGGCACCTTCGCTGCTCAGAGCTCGCGCGATGCCCCAGGCCAGCGAACGATCGTTGGCAAGGCCCATGATCAACCCGCGCTTGCCACTCATCAGTCCGGTCAAAGTTGCGGTCCCCCTCTCTCCAGCACGGGTTCTACATCCTCACCGGGCTGCGGCTCTTCGACCTCGAGCTGGTCCGTGTACGGCCCGGTGTAGACCTCGCCCTTTAGCGCGGTCGCGCCGCTTTCTGCCAGCGCCGCGTTAAGTTCCGCGCCGATTACAACGCCAAGACCGACTACGAAGAAAAAGATCAGTGAAATCATCACGCCAGCGAGGCTGCCGTAAGTACGGGTGTAGCCGCCAAACAATCCCAGAACGAGCGGAAGAAGCTCGACGGTAATCAGCCACCATACGGTGATCAGCAGGGCTCCGGGCCATTTTCGGCAATCCGGCTTTCGATAGCGAGACGGCGTTAGTGCATAGAACAAAAGGTAGAAGGTGAAGAACAATGTGAAGGCGGGGACAAGACGCGAGACGCCGAGCGTTGTCGCGAGCCCCTGCGCAAACGGAAAGAATCGGATGATCAGCTGATGCGCAATGGCGAGTGATGCACTCGCCGCGAAGGCGATCATTAACAGCAGCACAGCGCCGAGGATCACCAGCATCGAACCCAGGCGATATTCCCAGAAGGGCGCGCAATACTTCACGCCATAGGCGCGCCGAAGAATATCGCGGATCGTCTCGACGAAGCTCGTTGCGGTCCACAACCCAACGAGTGCGCCGAGCCAGAGAAGCGAGCCGGTTCGTACCGTCAAAACCTCGAGGATCGGTTCCCGCAAGGTCGACGCGACATCGGGAGGTAGGCGACGAAGAATGTTCGTCACGGTCAACAACGCGTCTTGGCTCTGCCCAAGAAGGTGCGCGGCTGCTGCTGCGACGATAATAAAGGGGAAGAGAGCGACAATCGAGAGATAGGCGAGATTTCCCGCGTGGATGAAGCCGTCCGCATAAACACCGATCGCGACGCGTTTGATGACCTCCCAGGCGGTAAGGCGCGGCTTGAGCTTTTCCTCGACCTCGGTGCCGAAAGCCGCGCGCATGCTTGCCAAGCGCTTTCGCCGCGCTTCCGGCGACTGGGGCGACACCTCTCTCATTTAAGCTGCGCTAAACGCCAAGGCTCGCACGCGGGTTGCCACCCCCGCTCCAGCCCTCGACGAATTGCTGCAATTGGGCATCGTCCGAGGGTATCTCGATTTCAACGCTCACGAGCTGGTCACCGCGCTTCCCGTCGCGCGCCAGGAAGCCGCGGCCCTTGAGCCGCAGGACCTTGCCCGAGGTAGTACCCTTGGGAACGGTAAGCATGACGGGCCCCTCGGGCGTAGGCACCTTGACCTTGGCGCCGAGCACCGCCTCTTTCAGCGTGATGGGTAGCGCAAGCCGGATGTTTACTCCTTCGCGGGTAAAGAACCGGTGCGGCGAAATCTCGATCGTCACGATCGCGTCGCCCCGTCCGTCCGGTCCCTCCTCACCCTTGCCAGCGAGTCTAATCCTCGTGCCGTCCTCAAGGCCTTGCGGCAATTTGAGGTCAATCGTCTTGCCGTCGGCAAGCGTGATCCGCTGCGGCTTCAATGCAACAGCATCTTCGAACGGAACCTTCAGCCGGTAAGCGACATCCGCTCCCTTCTGCTGCGTCCGCCCCCGCTGGCGGAAACCCCCGAACGGACCGCCACGCTGGCGCCCACCGGTTGCGCCCCCGAAAAGTCCTTCGAACAAGTCGCTGAGATCGGCGCCCTCGTTTCCTCCAAAGTTGAAGTTTTCAAATCCCGGGCCAGCGCCGGGCTGCGGCCCGCCACCCGCGGAATAGCCGCCAAAGCCCGCGCCAAAGGGCATTTTCGGGTTGCCCTCCTCGTCGATTTCACCCCGGTCATACTGGGCGCGCTTGTCCTTGTCCGACAGCAGGTCGTACGCGGCCGTCACTTCGGAAAAGCGCTTGGCCGCGTTGGGATTATCCTTGTTACGGTCGGGATGAAGTTGCTTTGCAAGGCTCCGGTACGCCTTCTTGATCTCCGCTTCGCTCGCGCCGCGTTTCAGCCCCAAGCGCTGGTAGAGGTCGAATGCCATTGTGCTCCCATGCCGTAACAGTCTCCGCCTGACCAGATGGGTTGCCGTTGCCGCCGAGCCAAGCCTAAGGCTCAACGACCATGGCTACAGATCCTTTCGCCCTGTTCGATCAATGGTTCGGAGAAGCGCAATCGAGCGAACCGAACGACCCAGAAGCCATGGCCCTCGCGACGACGGGGCCTGATGGCCAGCCACATGTGCGGATGGTGCTTCTGAAAGGGCATACTTCTGACGGGTTCGTTTTCTATACCAACGAAGAGAGTGCCAAGGGCAGGGAGCTCGAAAGCAGTCCGCGCGCGGCGCTCCTCTTTCACTGGAAATCGCTTCGACGGCAGGTTCGGATCGAGGGGCCCGTTGAACGGCTGTCGACGCAAAGCGCAGACCACTACTTCGCGACGCGAGCCCGGGATTCGCAGCTTGGGGCCTGGGCATCGGATCAGTCTCGCGCGCTCGACAGTCGCGCAACATTCGAGGCCCGCTTCGAACAGATGAAGGATCGGTTCGAGGGAATGACAGTCCCGCGTCCTCCGCATTGGGGCGGCTATCGCGTGGCGCCCGAACGAATCGAGTTCTGGGAGGATCGAGCCTTCCGCTTGCACGACCGTCGGCTGTTTACCCGTGAAGACAAGGGCTGGCGCGAAGGGCTGCTGTACCCGTGACCACTGCCAAGGTCGCGGCCGAACATTCCGTTCACTCGACGCGAGCAGCACTCGCGAGCGTAGCCCTGGCGCTCTTGCTGCTGGTTGCCAAGACGTGGGCGGCATACCGGACCGGGTCGACCGCTATGCTCGGCTCGCTTGCCGATACCGCACTCGACGTGATCGCGAGTCTCACGACGTTGCTCGGTGTACGAATAGCAGCGATGCCGGCCGACCTTGACCACCGCTTCGGTCATGGGAAAGCGGAAGCACTCGTCTCGCTCGCGCAAGTTGTGCTGATTACCGTCTCGGCGATCGGGATTGGCTGGCGCGCGGCCGACCGGCTGATCAACGGCGCACGAACGCAGGCGATGGGCGAAGGTATCGCCGTGTCGTTGCTGGCGATCGTGTTCACTTTTGGATTGCTTGCCTACCAGCGCCGGGTCATTGAGCGCACGGGGTCAGTCGCGATCAAGACCGACAACATCCATTACAAATCTGATCTTTTTCTCAATATGACCGTGGTGATCGCGCTCGTACTCGAGCAGGCAATCCACATTCGGGGCGCCGACGCCGTTATCGGGATCGGGATTGCGCTTTGGCTGCTGTGGGGCGCTTGGCGCGCGTCCGGTGAAGCGGTGAACCAGCTGATGGACAGAGAATGGCCCGAGGAAGAGCGTCAGGAATTCCTGGCAACCGCAAGCCGCTATCCCGAACTTAATGGTCTTCATGATCTTCGTACCCGCAAGAGCGGCACGCTGCGCTTTGTCCAGTTTCACGTCTGGGTACCGGCGCACTGGACTGTGCAAGAAGCCCATGACCAGCTCGACCGGGTTGAAGAAGACCTTCAGGAGCGCTTCCCGGGCACCGAGATCCTCATTCATGTCGATCCGGAGGGCCAAACGGATCGCGAAACCTTGTTGTCCCAGGAAATAACCGAGCAATCCCGATGACTTGTATTCCCTTCTTCCAGGTGGACGCCTTCGCTGACAGGCCGCTGACCGGTAATCCTGCGGCGGTGATGCCGCTCGAGCGGTGGCTCGACGACGCGTTGTTGCAAGCCATTGCGGCCGAGAATAACCTGTCGGAGACCGCCTTTACCGTCCGCAGCGAACGCGGCGACGTCGACTATGATCTGCGCTGGTTCACACCGACGGCGGAAGTCCAACTTTGCGGGCATGCGACGCTTGCCGCTGGGCATATACTCATGACCGGTCAACGGATTCGGTTCGCGACCAAGTCCGGCGAGCTGATCGTTACGAGGAGCGACAATCTTCTTGAACTCGACATGCGCGCCGCAAATCTTACCGAAGTTCGCGACCCGGAACTGTGTGCCGCGCTTCGCCTCCCCGATAGCCCAGTGTGGCTCGCTGACGGCTATAATGACGCTTCGATCATCGAAGTTAAGGACGAGGCGCAGGTACGCGCAATGGAGCCGGACCTGGCAGCTCTCAAAAAGATTCGACGAATGCCGGTAGTCACATCGCGCGGTCGCGATCAGGATATCGCCAGTCGGGTATTCGTCCCGTACCTTGGCATCGATGAGGACCCCGTGACGGGCTCGGCCCACGCAGCCCTCGTGCCGTACTGGACCGAGCGCCTCGGGCGAAGCGAGTTCACGGCGTTGCAGGCGAGTGCCCGAACCGGCATTCTCCACTGCCGCAAGGAAGGCGACCGCGCCGTCCTTGGTGGACACTGCCATACCGTGATCGTTGGGCAGTTCCAGCTCTGAGCAGCGGGGCGGTCACCACCCCCCGAGGATAGGCCGGGGTGATACGTCGCGCTGGAAAAGAAGCGAGATGGCGCGAAGATCGCATCCCGGGACTGCGGCCTTTCAAGCTACTGCGAGCGTTCGAGCAGCGCGCTTAGGTCGCCCTTCCAGAATTTCGCCCAGGTATGCGTCCCGTGGCCGTGAGTCTCCGGCGTTTCGGGGATCAGTCGGAATGTTGTTCTCGACATCCGCTTCAGTGCTTGCTCAGGCACCGGCAGATTCCGCGGATTGATGAAATCATCGGCAGAATTGATCCAGCTCACCGGCACGCTGATCTGCTCGAGCTTCGGCCAGGGATTGTAATTGCGCGACGCATCGAGCTGATAGATGATATCGTTCGCATCGAGGGACTGGATGGCATTGGACACGCGATCCTCCGCGAACGCACTCGCTTGAACACGTGTTGGATATTGCGACTGGTAGAACAACGGCGCGGCCCCGGCGACGAACAACAGGCTCTCGGCGACCCGCAAGCCAGAAAGCGGTTCACTTGTGTAGTTGCCACCGCGCCACGCGGGATCGGCTTCGATGCCGCTGATTGCGAGCTGCCGCCACATGCGATTTAGACCGGCAATTTCGATGGGCTCGCACGCAAGCGGCATCAGTGCACGCGCGAACCCAGGATAGGTCTCACCCCAAACGAAGCTGTGCATACAGCCCATTGACGTGCCCATGATCAGCCGCATGCGCGTGATACCGAGCCCCTCGGTAAGCATTCGGTGCTGCGCTTCGACCATGTCGTCATAATCATACCGGGGGAAGTGCATGCGCAGACCATCCGACGGCTTGGACGAGCTGCCATGCCCGATATTGTCGGGCAGGATGACCCAATAGCGACGGATGTCGAGCGGCTGACCCGGCCCGTAAAGCTCGTCGGCAAACTGCGGTGCCAAGAACTGCTTGCCCGTCCCGCCGGTGCCGTGAAGCACCATTACGGCATTGTCGATCTCGCCTCGAATATTGCGGTGGGGCGTCCCAAGGGTAGTGACGTGTATCCTTAGCTTGGGCAGCACCGCGCCACCCCGGAAGTGGAAATCGTTGAGGATCACATCCTGCTCGTGGGTCGGCCACGAACTTGTGACAACCGCCATCGGAGTCTGCGGTGACTTTATCGGCGCGGATAGGCCCTGCGCCGCAAATGCCGCGATCAATCCAAGCATTCGCTATCCTTTCAGCTTCGCTTCGAGCGCGTCAAGCAGCGGGAGCTGGCTTGGGAGCATCATTGCGCGGGCGTCCGCAAGCGACATCCACCGTGCCTCAACAACTTCCGGAAACCGCTCGACTCGCCCACTGCGGGACGGCCATTCAAGTTCGAAATCGTTGGACCGGATAATTGCCGGGTCGAGATCGCGCTCGAGTGCGAAGGCGTAGACGAGCTTTCCACCTGCCTGGCGTACCGTAGCAAGTGGAAAAGGAACTGAGTTCAATCGGGTCCCGGTCTCTTCCTCAAATTCCCGCAACGCCGCTTCCACCGCATTTTCGCCAGGCTCAACCGCGCCTTTCGGGATCATCCACGCGCCGACGTCCTTGTTGTGCCAATAAGGACCGCCGGGCTTGACCAGCAACACCTCGATGTTGCGGCCACTGCAACGGAAAAGGAGAATACCCGCGCTAGGCGGCGGCGGCATCTAGGCTACTCGCGCGAGGCGCGTACGTCTGCGCGATTGATCCGCCGCCAAGAAGGCGTGTGTCATCATAGAGGACGGCGGCCTGGCCGGGTGCGACGCCATATTCAGGATAGTCGAACCGAACCTTGTCGCCCTCGCGCGCCGCGCGGACCGGTGCCGCAAGCGAGCGCACTTTGACCGTCACTTCGCGTTGATCCTCAGCGAGCCAATTCCAATCGCCAACCTCCATGGCTTCGACCGCGAGGGCGTGCCGTGGCCCGACGATGATGCGGGCCTCGTTCGGCTCAATGCGCACGACATAAAGTGGCTCTTTTTGTCCGCCGACCTCGATCCCGCGCCGCTGGCCGACGGTGAAATGCACAACCCCTCGATGACGACCCAGTACGCGACCTTCGAGGTCCACGATCTCGCCCGCTGCCTTGGTCTCCGGCCGCACTTCCTTCACGAGTGCAGCATAGTCGCCATCCGGGACAAAGCAGATGTCTTGGCTGTCCGGCTTTGCCGCAACCGCAAGCCCAAGCTCGGCGGCGATCCCACGAACCTCGTCCTTTGGAAGAGCGCCAAGCGGGAAGCGGACGAAATCGAGTTGCTCGCGAGTCGTGCCGTAAAGGAAATAGCTCTGGTCGCGACGCGGATCGACGCCCTTGTGCAACTCGATGCGGCCGCCGTTGTCCAATCTGCGCACATAGTGGCCCGTTGCCAGGCAATCAGCGCCAAGCTCACGCGCGAACGCCATCAGGTCGACGAACTTCACGCCTTGGTTGCAGCTTGCGCAGGGAACGGGGGTGCGGCCCCGCGCATATTCATCGACGAACCGGGCGATTACGTCGTCCCGGAATCGGCTCTCGTAATCGAGGACATAGTGGGCGATCCCAAGGCGATCGGCGACCTCGCGTGCGTCATATATGTCCTGGCCGGCACAACAGGCGCCCGAACGCCGGACCGCCTGTCCATGGTCATACAGTTGCAGGGTCACGCCAATCACTTCCGCCCCGGTCTTCGTAGCCAGCGCTGCCGTGACCGAGCTGTCGACGCCACCGGACATGGCGACGACGATTCGGGCATCGCCTACGGGGCGGCCGAGCTGAAAATCGATCTGCATCGGAAAGGCTATTGCGCTTCTCTTTACCCGAATTTCACTCCTCGTCGCTAGACCATCGGTCAACAAGGACAAGTTCCGGGGGGAGTTTTGGCGCGTTACGAGGGCGACATTCGCTTGCATCGAGAGAAGTCGCTCAGTCTCGACGAGCTTCTTTTGCTGCTCGGCAACACGGCCGCAGGCGAAGAGCGTTCAAGAGAGGATGCGATTGCCTGTTATCTTTCGGCAAGTGACGGTTGGCGCGACGCAGTGAAACGACTCCGAGGAACATTCGCCGAGCGTCCTGGAAGATTAAGAGAACGTAAGGAGGACTGAGCGGCGCGTTAACCAGCACGTTTCAGAATGTTTTCAACGAACGGGGATTAAACCCCGGAAAGTAGCAATGATTAAGCAGGTGTGACGGAAGTATGCTCGAGAACCAGAAGATTCGTCCGGCCCAGGTAATCGGCCCCCTCGGCGAGCCGCTGACCCTCGAATCCTTGCCGCCGGCGGGCACAACCCGTTGGGTCGTTCGGCGCAAGGCGGAAGTCGTCGCCGCGGTTAGCGGCGGCCTTCTTAGCGTGGACGAAGCCTGCAAGCGCTATTCGCTAAGCCTGGAAGAGTTCACGAGCTGGCAACGAGCGGTCGACCGCAGTGGTATGCCCGGACTTCGCGTCACGCGCATCAAACAGTATCGCGACCAATACGAGCGCCAGCAGCGTTACTGACCCCCCGCGCGGAGGGAAGAGTCGCGCTATCGCGGGTTAATTAAGCAAATTACTGGACGAACCCTTCCGTTTGCGGAACAATCGATTCGCGTCACGCGTCTGTCGTGCCGCGAACGGCCGTCTCGACTGAGGATGGCCGCAAACAGGAGGGAAGCCCCATGATTACGAGCATCATTATTTGGCTCATTGTCGGCGGTATTTGCGGCTGGCTCGCCAGTCTGATCATGCGCACCGATGCGCAGCAAGGGATTGTGCTGAACATAGTCGTCGGAATTGTCGGCGCAGTCATCGCGGGACTCGTGCTCGGCAAGGGCAATATCAACAATGGCGGCCTTTCGATCGAAACCTTCCTTTGGTCGCTCGTCGGTGCGATCATCCTCCTTGCGATCGTGAACCTCGTCCGCAGGGGATCCGTGCGCTAGCGCCCGGTCAACCCGGAAATGGAGGGCCGCGCGAAACCGGCGCGGCCCTTTTTTTGTTCGTAATTGCCGAAGCGCTGAGCCGGTTTCGAACCGGCCTTATGTGGCTGGCTCCAGCGCGCCTCCTCGCCCTTTTTGAGCGACTGACCTTTCAGGTGAGCGGCAGATGATCCGACTGAAAGTTGCGAATCACTGCAGCTCGAACGTCATTGCGACGCTCACCCGAAGCTTTTGTTCGCCAGCCTCGATCTTTGTCGCCGGGGCTGCGCGCGCCTGCATCATCACGGGGATGGGCGGAAGTATATTTCCGGCGTCCGTCTCGTTCACCGAGACAACGCGAACGACGCGCATTCCGAGCGCGCGCGCGTAGAGGGACGCCCGCGCTCGGCCTGTCGCTATGGCCTTCGCGCGTGCTTCATCGAGTGCCGCTTCGGGCTGATCCACGGTCAACGTTGGACCATTGATCTGGTTGGCGCCCTCGGCAACGAGAGCATCGAGGATCCGGCCCGAGGTCGCGATGTTGCGAAACCGAACGGTAACGCTGTTCGTGGCGCTGTAAGCCACGAGCTGCGGGCTCTCGTTTTCGGGGTAGCGATATTCGGGATTGAGGCTGACGTTGCTGGTCTGGATGTCCGCATCCGCAACGCCCGCGCGCTTCAATGCGGCAATCACGCGCTGCATCTTCGAAGCACTGTCCTGAAGGGCGCCGCTGGCATTGGTCGAGCGTGAAACGACTCCCGCGGAGACGATTGCGACATTCGGGATCCTGCTGACCTCTCCGCTCGCAACCACGTCAAGTCGGGTGCCACCAATTGTCTGGCTAATTGCCGATTGCTGCGCAGCTGCTGCCGACGGCAGCGCCGTTGTACCAAGCGCAAGCGCAAGGATCGCAGATTTCATTCTCACTCCCCTGGCAGTTCGTTTCACACGGTGAACGACTGCGGGAGCGCGAATGGCTGTTTGCTGAACGGAAGTTAGGTGCGCCGCGCCGCAACCAAGCGATAGAGAAGAAGCAGGATGATCGCACCGACAATGGCGGCGACGAACCCCGCGCCTTCGCCCGTCCGATACCAGCCGATCGCGTGTCCGAGCCAGCCTGCGACAAGGGCGCCTGCAATTCCCAGCAGAATTGTGATGATGCATCCGCCAGGGTCCCTGCCCGGCATGAGCAATTTGGCAATTGCCCCGGCAATTCCCCCAATAACAATCCAGCCGATAATTCCGTAATGTTCCATGGGCTTGGACCTTTCCCCTGTTGTGCGGCTGTTCAATCCCGCTTCATTACAGCTGTGCCAACGCGCTTTTGCGTCACTGGTGCCACCGTTAGTCGAAAACGGCTGGCGGCCCCCGGAACCATCAGGTCTGGCGACGGACAGAAGCGCGCGCATTCCCGATGTTTGTTGCGCCGAGTGACTTATTGGTATAACACAGTCCAGCTTGGGAACTGTGCAGAGAATCACCAACAGTGGGCAGGGAATTTATGAACCGCGAAACGTCCATCCATTCGTCCGACACGCTGGTGGTCGTCGATCGGTCGCGGCGCAATCGCCAGATGATTGTCGCTGCTGCAGTCGTCGTGGCGCTACTGCTTGTGACTGTCGCCCTCATTGGCCGCAGCGGTTCGCACAAGGACGCCGCCGCCGGAGGTAAAGGCGCGGGCCAGATGCCCACGGTCACGGTGGTTGTCCCCGGCCGCAGTCAAGTTGCGCGCGTCGTGACTGCCAGCGGCCCGCTCGGGGCCAAGCGCGATCAGCCAATTGGAATCGCCGGAACCGGCGGCCGCGTCATCCGCGTTCTCGCCGACGCCGGCAGCTGGGTCCGTGCGGGCCAGGTTCTTGCGGTGGTCGACCGCTCCGTACAGGCGCAGCAAGCAGCGCAGCAAGCGGCCCAGATTGAAGCCGCCAAGGCTCAGGCTGCGCTTGCGCAATCGGATTATGATCGAGCAATCGCGCTCCAGGGCCGAGGATTCATTTCCAAGGCCGAGATCGATTCCAAGAAGGCCAGCCGCGATGCAGCTTTTGCGCAGGTCCGCGTTACCCAGGCCCAGCTCGGAGCGACGCGCGCCCAGATTGGCCAGCTTGACGTGCTTGCTCCGGCGGCCGGCCTCGTGCTGTCCCGCAGTGTCGAAATTGGCCAGATCGTCGGACCGGCAAGCGGTGCCCTGTTCCGAATCGCCGAGGGCGGTCAGATGGAGATGCGGGCGCAGCTCTCCCAACAGGACTTGGCGGGCGTGCACGTTGGAATGCCGGCCGAAGTAACGCCGGTTGGATCGGACCAAAGCTTCACGGGCGCGGTTTGGCAGGTGGCGCCGGTCATCGATCCGCAGTCGCGTCTCGGTGAGGTCAGGGTCGCTGTCCCTTATGCTCCCGCCATGCGCCCGGGCGGATTCGCCCAGGTGAAAATCAGCAGCGGCACCACGTCGGCGCCGCTCCTTCCGCAGAGTGCGGTTCTGAGCGACGACAAGGGTAACTACGTCTATGTGGTGAACGCTAAGAACGAGGTCGAGCGTCGTCCAATCCAGATCGGGTCAGTCGATGATCGCGGAGTCACCATTGCCGCAGGCCTCTCCGGTGACGAACGCGTCGTCCTGTCGGCGGGACCATTCCTCAACCCCGGCCAAAAGATCAACCCGAGGCGTGAAGCGGCTCAGTAAGCTTTCACGCCGGTCAGAAGTCGAGATCTGAATGAACTTCCGCAACATATCCTCGTGGTGCATCCGCAACCCGGTTGCGCCGATCGTGCTGTTCGTCGGGCTCATGCTCGCCGGCCTCATCGCCTTTTACGGCATGCAGGTGAACAACAATCCGGATATCGATTTTCCGGCCGCGTCCGTGACCGTGGTGCAGCCCGGGGCAGCGCCAAACGAACTCGAGACGCAAGTCACCCAGCGGGTCGAATCCGCGATCCGCGGAGTGAATGGCGTCGATGAGATCGACAGCACGGTTACCGAGGGCTCGAGCAGCACCTTCGTGCAGTTCAAGATAGGGACTCCGACCGACCGGGCTGTGAACGATGTGCGCAATGCCGTCGCGCAGATCCGAAGCAACCTGCCGGAAGGCATTCTTGAGCCCCAGATCCAGCGGATCGACATTGCCGGCGGTCCAATCATGGCCGTAGGCGCACAAACAAGCGACATGACCCTCGAGGAACTCAGCTGGTTCATCGACAATACGGTCGCCAAGCGCCTGCTCGGACTAGAGGGCGTGGCCGCCGTATCGCGAACGGGCGGCGTCGACCGTACTATCCGCGTGATCCTCGACCCAGCCGCCCTGGAAGCACAGGGTATCACGGCTTCGGCGGTCAATAACCAGCTGCGGCAAAGCAATCTCAACGCCACGGGCGGCCGTGCGGAAGTGGCCGGTTCGGAGCAGTCGGTGCGCGTTCTTGGCAACGCGCAGAATGCCTACGATTTGTCGCAGACGCAGATCGCGCTTCCCGGCGGCCGCTTCGTTCGGCTGGCGGACCTCGGCAAGGTGGAAGATTCCTACTCGGAGCAGCGCAGCATCGCGAAGATGAACGGTAAGCAGGTCGTCACCTTCATGGTGCAACGAGCCAAGGGTTCATCGGAAGTCACCGCATACGACCAAAGCTGGGACGAGTTGCGCAAGATCGAGAAAGACAATCCCAAGGTTCATTTCGCCGAGATCTTCAACAACGTCGACTATACGAAGAAGCAGTATGCATCCGCCATGGAAGGACTGATCGAAGGCGCTGTCCTCGCAGTGCTCGTCGTCCTCCTGTTCCTACGCGACATCCGCGCGACGCTCATTTCCGCGCTGGCGATCCCGCTTTCGGCGATCCCTGCCTTCTGGTTCATGGGCCTGCTTGGGATCACCCTTAACGGTCTCTCGCTCCTGGCGCTCAGTCTCGTTGCGGGCGTCCTCGTGGACGACGCAATCGTGGAAATCGAGAACATCGTTCGGCACATGCGCATGGGCAAGTCGGCGTACCAGGCGTCGCTCGATGCGGCGGACGAGATCGGGCTCGCGGTGCTCGCGACGACCATGGCGATTGTCGCCGTTTTCCTGCCCGTCGCCCTCATGCCCGGGATTTCCGGCCAGTTCTTCAAGGCATTCGGGTTCACGGTCGTCGTCTCGGTGCTGATGAGCCTTCTTGTTGCACGCATGATCACGCCGCTCATCGCCGCGTACTTCCTGCGCTCGCATGGCCAACAGCCTCACGCCGCGTGGAAGTGGATGGATGTTTATCTTAGAGTACTGCGTTGGAGCCTCGATACGACCAAGGCGCATGCCTACAGGCTGCGCCATCCAGGTCTTGGCGGCAAGCTCAAGTCCATTGTCTTTGACCATCGTCTTTACATGGTCGGCGCCGGTATCCTCGCGTTGGTCCTCAGCGGCGTCCTTTTCGCAACCCTGCCAATGACGTTTCAGCCGGCGATCAATGCCGACGATTCCGACGTCAACTTCACGCTTCCACCCGGCGCAACGCTCAAGCAGAGCGAAGTCGTCGCGGACGAGATTGCGGCTATCCTAAAGCCACAACCGGAGGTCGAACGTGTCTATGAGCGCGTGAACGTCGGCTCAGGACACGTGAGCGCCGTACTCACGAAGAACCGCAAGAAGTCCAGCACCGAGTTTGAACGAAGCCTCTCGCCGGCACTCGCTGCAATTCCGGACGCGCGCGCCAGCTTCCAGAGCCAGAACGGCGGCGGACCCGCCGGTGATTCGCGGGACATCATGTTGTTCCTTGGTGGCGAAGATCCGGTCGCGTTGAATGCCGTTGCACTCAAGATTGCCGATGAGATGGCGACGATCCCGGGACTGCGGGCGCCGCGCGTCGCTGGCGACCTCGCCCAGCCCGAGATCACGATCAAGCCGCGTTTTGACCTCGCTGCGGACCTTGGTGTCACGACGTCGGCGCTCAGCCAGACCATCCGCATCGCGACCCTTGGCGATATCGAACAGAACAGTGCGAAATTCTCGTTGTCGGACCGCCAGATCCCTATCACCGTCTCGCTTTCGGAAGACGCACGACGCGACCTCTCCACGCTCGAGAATCTGCCGGTGCCGACATCGAACGGCGGCTCGGTTCCGCTGAAGGCCGTGGCCGACATCGGCTTCGGCTCGGGACCGACCACCATTCAGCGCACCAACCAGATACGCCGGATCGCCGTAGGGGCGGATCTTGCACCCGGCGTGGTCAGCGGCGACGTCTGGCCAAAGATCAACAATCTGCCGACGCTCAAGCACCTGCCGCAGGGAATTCAGAAGCTAAATCTCGGCGATCAGAAATGGCAGGGCGAACTGATCTATTATTTCGTGTTGGCGCTCATGTCGGGCGTGCTCCTCGTCTTTGCGGTACTGGTACTTCTGTATCGCCGCTTCCTTGCGCCGTTCGTGAACATGGGCTCGCTCATCCTCGCACCCCTTGGCGCCGCCATCGCGCTCCACATCTCGGGCCAACCGGTATCGCTGCCGGTGCTCATCGGTATCCTGATGCTCTTCGGCATTGTTGCGAAGAACTCGATCCTCCTCGTCGACTTCGCCGTCGAAATGATGAATCACGGGATGGAGAAGAACGAGGCGATCAACGAAGCGGGGCACAAGCGTGCCCAGCCGATCGTCATGACCACTGTCGCGATGGTTGCCGGAATGCTCCCCATCGCGCTTTCGCTGAGCGGGGACGCGAGCTGGAGAGCGCCGATGGGCGTGACCGTGATCGGCGGACTGATATTCTCGACCCTCCTGACACTTCTTCTGGTGCCATCCTATTTCTCGATCGCAATCTCGATCGAAGCGCGCATCGGCAGGCTCTTCCACCGAGTTGTCGGCAGCGACGCACATACCGCCGCGCCGCGCTATCCGGTTCCGGCGGAGTGATCCTGAACTTCCCGAAGTGAACTCAAGCCGCGGCTCAGCTATTGAGCCCGGCATGAAGGCAAAGACAAACGGCGCACTGTCGCGTTTTAACCCGGCGCAGCCTGGCGCCCAGGGAATGAAAGTCGTTGCAACTGGCCTACTTCTTGCGATGGCTGCGGTGTTCGCCGCCGCGCGCGTGCTCGAACCGCGCCATCCGTATTTGGGCTATGTGAAATCCTTCGCCGAAGCCGCAATGGTCGGTGGCCTCGCCGATTGGTTCGCGGTCACTGCCTTGTTCCGCCACCCACTAGGCCTGCCCATTCCGCACACGGCCATTATCCCGCGCAACAAGGACCGGATCGGAGAAGCGCTAGCGACCTTCTTGCGGGAGAATTTTCTCATCCCCTCCGTGGTTGCGCGCCGCATGCAGCGACTGGATGTCGCGGGCGCTGCGGGGCGGTTCCTGAAAACCCCTTCCGTCGAAGGCACCCGCATACGCGCTGGCGCTTCCCGTCTCATCGCCGACATGTTCGAAAGTCTCGACGACGAGCGCCTTGGGGGCATCGTCAAGGGAGCAATCTCGTCGCGTCTGCGCAAGATGGAAGTTTCGCCGTTGCTCGGTCACGCGCTTGCGTCGGCGATCAACGAGGAGCGGCACGTACCAATGCTGGAGGCGGCGATCCGTTGGACCGCCCGTGCACTCGATGCCAACGAGCAGCTCATCCGCGACATGGTTCAGAAGAAGGCCAATTGGGTCCTGAAGCTCGCCGGCCTCGACGCAAAGCTCGCGGACGCCATCATCGATGGTCTGCGGAAACTCACGGCCGAGATGTCCACCGATCCTTCGCACCCTGTCCGTGTGAAGATCGAGGAAGCATTGGCGCAACTTGCCAATGACCTGCAGACGCGCACGGAAACGCGTGAACGCGCCGAGGCGATCAAGGAACAGCTGCTCGATAACCAGTCCGTCAGCCTCTGGCTCGACGCGCTTTGGCAGAAGGGCCGTGAAGCCATCGTCAAGGCTGCGCGCAATCCCGACGCGGTGCTTGCGGGCAAGCTTGGCGAAGTCCTCAAGTCGATGGGCACCACCCTCGAGAAGGATGCGCGGATCCGCGCAGCGATCAACCAGTTTGCGCGGCGCGCGATCGTCGGCATGGCAGCAAGCTACGGCAGCTCGATCGTTAAGCTAGTCTCCGAAACGGTGCGGGGGTGGGATGCCCAGACTGTCACCAATCGGCTCGAAGCCGCGGTGGGCCGGGACCTCCAATATATTCGTATAAACGGCACCTTGGTCGGCGGGATCGTCGGACTCGTGCTGCACGTGATTGACACACTTTGAGCGAACCCCGCCTGGATGCTTTGGCCGAAACCGCCCGCAACCGTGGCCTGCGGCTGGTTCGCTCACGGGTCCGAACACCCGACAAGCCACGTTTTGGTAGAGCCGGTCTCGTTGATGCCTCCGGCAAGCCCGTGTTCGGCATGGACGAAAAAGGTCCGGCGGCCGCGCCGGAGGAAATCGAGGACTATTTTCGAGATCTTGAAGTAAAGGACTGGGGCGCCTCGCTCGACTCGCCCCACAAGGTCCGACCGCACGGGCCGTCGGCGAAAGACGGTTCGACGAGGCTAAGACGTGCGCGGCAGCATTCGACTGCGAGCGGTAATGCACAGCAAGAACCAAAACCTGGCTCGCGAGCTACGCCGGCACCAAAGCTCAAACCACCGCCCAAGCCCAAAATTCGGCAAGCACGATCGGGAGATGCGGGCCGTCTCGCCGAACTGATCAATGAGCTTGGTCATGAGATCAACACAAAGCAGGTCAGTAGAAACCTCACCTCACTCATCAAAAGCGGTGAAGCCCCACTCGTCGCCACCATCGATGGGAAGATCGTGGGCCTGTGCGGCATTGGAAAGCGCGTCCTCATCACTCGCCCGGCGCCGCTCGGCCGGATCACCTCGCTCATCGTAACCGGGGAGTTTCAAGGACACGGAATCGGCCGGATGCTGGTCGAAGCTGCCGAGGCGTGGATGCGTCAGAACGGCTGCGCGCTGGTCGAGGTTACAAGCAACGACCGTCGTGCCGAGGCCCACGCATTCTATCGCCACCTTGGGTATGAACGCACCAGTATCCGGTTCGTGAAGGCGCTCTAGGGTCCAAACGCCTTTACTTTGCAGGTTCCGGCGACGCCGACGTGAGCAGCTCCTCGAAAAGATTGCGGTAGCCGAGGAATGCAGAGCGTAGATCTTCTGTGTCCGCCTTGCCCTGCGCGCGCCGTTCCGCGATTTCATGCGCAGCTCGGTAGTTTTCGACGAGGGCGGGGTGCTCGACCGAGATATCGGCAGCCCGCTGCTCGAAATCTTGGACCGGATAGCCGCGCGCCTTCATGACTTCGGCAAGAAGCGCGTCGGCAAGCGCAATCGAGCGCTCGGGGTCGTCGACGAACCGCGCCTGTACCTGCTGCCAGTCGGCCGCGAACGCGCTTTGCTGATCCGGCGTCAGTGGCCGGATATCAAGCTTTTCGACCCTCTTTTCACGCTTCAAAAGCTCAGCCTGTGCCTTCGCCTCGCTCCCGCCTGCGGCCTTGACCTGACGGTCATACTCCGCCCCGAACCGGTCCTTGAGTCGATCACCTTCGCGCTTGCGCATGAAGAAAAGCGCGATTCCAATCACCACCAGCACGGCGATGACAATAATGACGGTTGATGTGGGGCTCATTTTCAGGCTCCCTAAAAGCAACGGCTGCTGGATGTACGGGAAACGCAGCGAAACCGATCGTGGGTCCAACGAACGCGCTTCTCATGGCCCAGGGCGGGCTAGGCAACCGCAACGGGTTGGACGAGGTCCGGCATTTCGCTTCCAACGGCGCGGCGGAGAAAGCGGGCGAGCCGCGATTCGAGCGAAATGGCAATCGAGAAATAGGACGGGACGAGGAGGAGCGTCAGCACCGTCGAGAAAATCAGCCCCCCGATCACCGTGATCCCCATCGGCGCGCGCCAGCTGTTATCGCCACTGATCGATAACGCCGTTGGCAACATCCCGGCGACCATTGCGACAGTGGTCATGACGATGGGTTGCGCGCGCTTATGACCCGCCTCCCAGATTGCCGCATTTTTCGCCATTCCCTGGTTCATCATCTCGACGGCGAAATCGACCAATAGGATCGAGTTCTTCGCAACGATCCCGAAGAGCATCAGGATACCGATGAGAACGAAGAGCGACACGGGCTGCCCTGCGACATGCAGCGCGACTGCGGCACCCAGAGGGGCGAGGATTAGCGATCCCATGTTGACGAACGGTGCAAGAAGCCTCCGGTAGAGGAGAACCAGTACAGCAAACACAAGCAGCACGCCCGAGATCAGGGCGATTGCGAAATTCATAAGCAGCTCTGCCTGCCACTTCTGGTCTCCAAGGTTCATCTGCTGAATGCCTTGAGGAAGATGCTTGACCGTCGGGAGGTTGTTGACCTTGGCCCACACGTCACCCTGGACGACACCGGGTGCGAGATCGGCACCAATCGAAAGCCTGCGCAGCTGGTTCGAGCGCAGGATGGTGGTTGGACCTGAGCCAAACCCGATGTCCGCGACCGCTTTCAGGGGAACAGAGCTGCCTTTTGAAGTCGGAACTGGCAAATTTTCGAGCGTCGCAAGATCGCGGCGATCGTTTGGAGAGAGCGATACCTGGATCGGGACTTGCCGATCGGCGAGCGAGAATTTCGCGCTATTTTGTTCAATGTCGCCAAGAGTCGCGATCCGCACGGTCTCGCTAAGCGCGGCCGTGGTAACGCCAAGGTCGGCCGCCAAGTCGAAACGTGGCTTCACCGTGATTTCGGGCTGCGCGAGATTGCTTCCAACGCGGGGCGCCCGTAATCCCGGCACGCTTTCCATTTCTCGGGCGATGCGGTTCGCGACGGACTTGAGCTTCACGGGATCATCACCGCCAAGGTACAGCATGATGTCCCGGGAATCGGCGTCCGGGCCGCCGCCCTGCTGGCTTTGGAAACTCACTCGAGCATCCGGCAACGCGGCAAGGGTCGGCGACAGGTTCCGTTCAAACTCGGAACTCTTCATCTTGCGGTTCTTCCGAAGAACGATGTTCACATGCCCTTCGCCGACGTTGACCCGTTCGAAGACCCGCTCAACGTTTGGATCTTTGCTGACCACGCGCGCAACCTTGTCAACCGCGCTTTCGGTTTGCTTGAGCGTTGTACCCGGCGGCATGGTGACGTTGACCCGAGAATAGTCGCTATTCTGGGGTGGGAAGAAGGACACCGAGAGCGTCCCGAACAGGATGACACTAAGCAGCAACGTGGCGACGCCAAGACCAACCATCGCGAGACGATGGTCGAGCATCCGCGCATTCCATCGTGCAGACACCGTTCGGTGCCATTCAGCAAAATTGCGCGGGGCGAACGTTCGAACGCAAAGCGCCGTCAGCCGGCCGGTGAAAAAGGCGAGGAGCGCGCCCGCTAGAAGAGCGATGACGAAGCTGACAGCGCCGTTCCACCCAAGCTTTGACAGTCCCGCCATCGCCGCGCCAGTCGCGCCCACGAAGACGGCGGCAGGAACTAGGAGAAGGAGGAAATAGAGCCCAAAGTAACCGAAGTTTCGATCGGGTCTCGGGAGTTTCTCGAGGAGAGCATGCGTCCGGGTCGTATCGAGACTCCAGTTGAGAACCTTGAGGTAGATATCCATCCACTTCCAGGCCGCGTGCGGCTGCCTTCCGTGGGAGCGCAAGAAATAGGCCGCGATGAGCGGCGTGATCATACGAGCAACGAAAAGGCTCATCAGTACCGACAGAACCACGGTGAAGCCGAATGCCTTGAAATACTGACCAGCAATGCCCGGCATTAGCGCGACGGGGAAAAACACCGCCACGATCGCCATCGTCGTTGCGAGGACGGCGAGCCCGATCTCGTCGGCGGCGTCGAGAGCCGCTTCGTAACCGGACTTTCCCATCCGCATGTGCCGGACGATGTTCTCAATCTCGACGATGGCATCGTCGACAAGGACACCGGACACCAGTCCCATCGCCATGGTCGACATGAAGTTGAGCGTGATCCCCATGAGGGACATCAGCCAGAAGGAAGGGATTGCGGAGAGCGGTATCGCGATCGCCGAGATCAACGTTGCGCGAATGTCACGCAGGAACAGGAGGACCACGAGCACGGCGAGGATTGCGCCCTCAATAAGCCCTTCCATCGCCGACTTGTACTGGGCCTTCGTGTAGTCGACGGTCGTGAAGACCTCCGAAAAGTGGATCTTCGGATTTTCCTTCTCCAGCGCGTGAAGCTCTTTCCACATGGAAGTGTACGCAGTGACTTCAGAGGATCCCTTCGCCCGTTGTGCCATGAACGTCACGACCTGATGGCCATCCTGCTTGGCGATGGAGCGCTGCTCAGAGTTGCTGTCTTGAACGTCGCCAAGGTCCGCCAGTCTCGCGAAGCGGCCGCCCGGCAGTGCGATCTCCGTTTGTGAAAGTCGGTAGGCGTCCGGCGCATTGCCGATCACCCGTACGGATTGCTCAGATCCTGCGACTTCGGCCCGGCCACCTGCGCCATTCATATTGCTTTGCCGAAGCTGCTGGTTGACCGCGGCAGCAGTAATGCCCTGCGCTTCCAGATTTGCCGGATTGAGGGTCACGCGGATCGTTCGCGCGACACCGCCCACACGTTGGACGGCTGCAATGCCCGGCAATCCCAGCAACCGCTTCGCAACGTCATTGTCGATATACCAGCTGAGCTGCTCGAGCGTCATGTCGGTAGTCTGAGCACCGACGTAGGAGATAGGCTCGTTCTCGGCATCAACCCGAGTGATCTGTGGCTCGAGGATACCGTCCGGAAGGGTGCCTCTTATCTGTGCAATCGCGTTGCGGACATCGTTGACGGCCCGGTCCGTTGGCGTGCCGAGCTTGAACTGAACAAATGTCTGGCTTTCGCCCTCCGTCACTGTGCTGCTCATCTCGTCGACACCGTTCACGCCCCGGATCGCGCTTTCGACCCGCTGCGTGATCTGCGTTTCCATCTCGTTGGGCGCTGCGCCGGGCTGGGCGACGTCGACGATCGCGGCCGGGAAGTCGATGTCCGGCGCGTTGTTGACCTGCATCTGTGCGAACGCGACCAGTCCGGCCAGCATCAAGCCCACAAATACAACGATCGGGAAGACTGGGTTGCGGATGCACCAGGAGGAAATGTTGCGGAAGTTCATGGCTCAACTTCCTTGCTGGCGCAGAGGGTTGCGCGGGGTTGATCAGCCGCCGATCACTGGAGGAAGGTCATTGATCCAGTATGGCCGTCCTGCCTAAAAAACCCGCGGACGCCCATTCCCCAAACCAAGCTCGCATTCCCGTGAAGCTACGCCGGTCGTGAGCACGTGTATTACTCAAGTAAGTCACCGAGTCAAGCGGTCCGTGGCTTCGCGTCAGACTTTTACCTCCGACCGCTCAACCAGCGTGACTGCGCCGCATTTTTCAGCTTATAGGGCGCTCGAGCGCCGCTCCTAGCTCAACCGGATAGAGCGTCGGGCTTCGAACCCGAAGGCTGGGGGTTCGAGTCCCTCGGAGCGGGCCATTTCCTTAAGTGTCTCGACACATCGGCAACATAACGTTCCGGCTGGATTGGTGACGGCCGCGGCCCATGCCGCCCTTTCAAGTCTTTGTGTGCTGTGCGCCTCTTCAGCGCCGTCTCATAAGAAAAAGGGCCACCCGTTCGGGCAGCCCTTAATCATGAACCAAACTGCTGGTCGATCAGCCGAGCATTTCCTGTTCGAGCTTTTTCGCCATCTCTTCGATGTTCTCGGGCGGCCATCCCGGGATATCCATCCCCAGCCGCAGGCCCATCGACGCCAGCACTTCCTTGATCTCGTTCAAGGATTTGCGCCCGAAGTTGGGAGTGCGGAGCATTTCGGCCTCGGTCTTCTGAACGAGGTCTCCGATGTAGATGATGTTGTCGTTCTTCAGGCAGTTGGCGCTCCGAACGGACAACTCCAACTCGTCCACTTTCTTCAGAAGATAACGATTGAGCTGATTGGTATCCGTCGGGGCTTCAGCCGCCATTGGTACAGCCTGGCCAATCATCGGAGACGGAGCCATCCGGATCTGGCTTTCGTCAAAGTGGACGAACAGCTGCAACTGATCCTGAAGGATACGCGCAGCATAGGCGAGCGCGTCGTCGGGCGTGACGGTTCCGTCGGTCTCGATGGTGAGCGTGAGCTTGTCGTAATCAAGCTCTTGCCCAACGCGCGTGTTCTCGACCTTGTACGCAACCTGGCGAACGGGCGAGTAAAGCGCGTCGACCGGGATCAGGCCGATCGGCGCATCAGCCGGCCGGTTGGCGGCCGCAGGCTGGTAGCCTTTGCCGATATCCGCGGTCAGCTCCATGTTGAGAGTAGCACCCTGGTCGAGATGGCAGATCACCAAGTCGGGATTGGTGACCTCGATATCGCCCGTGGTCGCGATCATTCCGGCAGTCACTTCCGCCGGGCCGGTAGCGCTGAGGTGCAGCCGACGTGGCCCCTCGCCTTCCATCTTCAACGCGATCTGCTTCACGTTGAGGACCATATCGGTCACGTCCTCGCGAACTCCCGCGAGGCTGCTGAACTCATGAAGCACGCCGTCAATCTTGATGGACGTGACAGCCGCTCCCTGAAGCGAGCTCAGGAGCACGCGGCGCAGCGAGTTACCAAGAGTCATACCGAAACCGCGCTCCAGCGGCTCGGCGACAAACACGGCGCGCCGGCGAGAGTCGCCACCCGACTGGCGCTTCTCCAGCGCATTCGGCTTCTTGAGTTCCTGCCAGTTCTTTGCGTTGACAGCCATTTGTCTTCCTGCCCTTTGGCGAGGCGTCCCTCGCCTACTTTCAAAATCTGTTCGCCACGGGAAATCCCGTGGCAGCGGCCCTTTTAGTCTTCTTAGACCCGACGACGCTTTGAAGGTCGCACTCCGTTGTGCGGAATCGGGGTCACATCGCGGATCGAGGTAATTTGAAAACCGACCGCCTGAAGAGCACGCAGCGCGCTCTCCCGACCGGAGCCGGGGCCTTTGACTTCGACTTCCAGAGTGCGGACGCCATGTTCGGCCGCCTTGCGCCCAGCATCTTCCGCGGCAACCTGCGCCGCATAGGGAGTGGACTTACGACTGCCTTTGAAGCCCATCATGCCCGCGCTCGACCAGGCGATTGCATTGCCCTGAGCGTCGGTAATGGTGATCATGGTATTGTTGAAGCTGGCGTTCACGTGCGCGACGCCGGCCGTAATATTCTTGCGCTCCCTCCTGCGGAGACGCTGGGGTGCCTGGGCCATTTTATTCTGTTCCTAATCCCGTTCGCTCATCCAAGGCTCACCGGACGTTCCGTCCCGAGTCCCTCGAAGGCGTAAATTGCAGCTCTGGGCGAAGATTACTTCTTCTTCCCTGCGATCGGCTTGGCCTTGCCCTTGCGTGTGCGCGCATTGGTGTGCGTGCGCTGGCCGCGGACGGGGAGACCCCTCCGGTGGCGAAGACCGCGATAGCAGGCAAGATCCATCAGCCGCTTGATGTTCATCGCGGTAGAACGGCGAAGGTCACCCTCAACCGTGAAATCCCGGTCGATGGTCTCGCGGATATGAAGCACTTCCTGGTCCGTAAGGTCCTGGACGCGCCGGTCCGCGGCAATACCGAGCTGCTCTGTAATCTTCTTGGCCGTTGTACGACCAATTCCGTGGATGTAGGTCAGCGCGATTTCCACGCGCTTGTTGGTGGGGATGTTGACCCCGGCAATACGAGCCATTCGTAACCCTTCTTCAGCTCCACGGGGCGACTGCCGCCCCATCTCGTCGCTAGAAAAGTCCCAGCCCCCTAACAGAAAAGCCGACGCGCGCACGAAGGCGCCGCCGGACTACCGGTGGATTGGGATGAGCGCGAAATAGGTTTCGCTTGCTTCCAAGTCAAGGCCGGGGCGTTAGGCGCTGGATGCGAGAAAAACATATCCACCAGATCTTCGTGGTCAGCCTCGCGGCGAAGGGTGGGCACGCACTGATCGAGATTGCTGGCGGGCTCGCTCTTTATCTCCTTGGTGCAGCCACGATCGCGGACCTGATCCGTCCGCACGAATGGGTGGCGCACCACTTCCGCCCGTCGGAACAATATTTCTATGCATTCTACCTTCTTAGCCATGGTGTCGTGAAGGGCGTGCTGGTGTTCTATCTGCTGCGCGAGAAGCTGTGGGCCTATCCCGCGAGCATCGCCGTGTTTGGCCTGTTCATTCTCTACCAGCTCTACCGTTACAGCTTCACGCACGACGTCGGCCTTATCCTCCTTAGTATTTTTGACCTGTTCGTGATCTATCTCGCCCTCCACGAATACCGACTGCTTCGCAAACGGCTTCCGACGCATTAAGGCCGCGATCCAATGCAGCGCCTGACCCTCGCCGGCGGCATCCCTGAGACTCTCAAGGGAAGCATCGTCGCACTCGGCAACTTCGACGGATTCCATCTCGGTCATCAGGCCGTGGTCGGACGTGCCATCCAGCGCGCCTTCCACGAGCGTCGACCGGTCATCGTCGCGACCTTCGATCCTCACCCTGTTCGGTTTTTCAAGCCCGACGTTCCACCCTTCCGGCTAACGAGCCTCGATCAGCGGGAGCGCTTGTTCGGCCAAGCAGGGGCTGACGCCATGCTCGTGTTCGAGTTCGGGGCCGAGCTCGCTTCGATGGATGCCGAGCAGTTTGTCGGTGAGGTGCTTGGCCGACAGATCGGCGCTGCAGGTGTTGTCACCGGCGATGACTTTAGCTTCGGAAAGGGTCGGAGAGGGGATCCCGCGCTACTGGCCAACCTGGGTTCGAACTGCGGGATCGCAGCGGAGGCCGTTCCCCAGGTCTTGCTTGATGGTGAGCGCATCTCTTCGGGGAGAATTCGCGAAGCCCTTATTGCTGGCGACACCGGGACGGCGACGCGGATGCTTAGCCGCAGCTTCGCAATCGAAGGCATCGTACAACCTGGCGATCAACGCGGCCGCGATCTCGGTTATCCGACGGCCAACCTCGTCCTTGGCCGCTACCTTCGCCCGCGCTACGGGATTTATGCGGTGCGCGTGACGCTTGAGGACGGCAGCGATCGGCCCGGGGTCGCAAGCTTTGGCATTCGCCCGACGTTCGATCCCCCCCAAGAGCTTCTCGAAGCGCACCTATTTGACTTTGACACGGATCTTTACGGTCAAAAGGTCGAGGTCGCTCTTCATGACTTTATCCGCGAGGAGCTGAAGTTCGAGACGATCGATGCGCTGGTCGCCGAAATGAGGAACGACGAGGCCGCAGCGCGACGGCTACTGGATTTGGGCTGAGCGCACACCCCGTTCGGCTGTCCGTTCGGTGTCATTGCCGCACTCCTGCGGAGTGGGAAGACGCTAAGGCGTTTGCAACTCTGGCCTCACCCGCTAAGGCCCCGCGGGTCATGGCCGACGCTCCCGATCCGACCAAGCCCGATTATCGTTCAACCGTCTTCCTGCCGCGGACCGCCTTTCCGATGAAAGCCGGTCTTCCGCAAAAGGAGCCGGCGATCGCCGCGCAGTGGGAAGCGGACGAGCTTTATCAAAAGATCCGCGCGTCGCGCGAGGGCCGCGAGAAGTTCATCTTTCATGATGGTCCGCCCTACGCCAATGGAGACATGCACATTGGCCATGCCTTGAACCACACGCTCAAGGACATGGTTGTCCGCACGCAGACATTGCTGGGCAAGGATGCCCCCTATGTACCCGGCTGGGATTGCCACGGTCTCCCGATCGAATGGAAGGTCGAGGAGCAATATCGAAAGAAGAAGCTCAACAAGGACGAAGTTCCGGTAAGGGAATTCCGCGCCGAGTGCCGCGCCTATGCGCAGCACTGGGTCGACGTGCAGCGCGAGCAATTGAAGCGACTGGGGATTAGCGCCGATTGGCACAATCCCTACCTTACGATGGCCTCGTTTGCCGAAGCGACAATCGTCTCCGAGCTGTTCAAATTCGCCGAGACCGGCCAGCTCTATCGAGGCGCCAAGCCGGTCATGTGGTCGCCGGTCGAAAAGACCGCGCTCGCCGAAGCCGAGATCGAGTATGAGGATGTCGTATCGACCCAGATCGATGTCGCGTTCGAGATCGTCGAGAGCGCAGTCCCGGACCTCGTCGGTGCCTACGCGGTCATCTGGACGACGACCCCCTGGACCATCCCCGTCAACCAGGCGGTCGCCTATGGCCCGGAGATCGAATACGCGCTGATCGCGGTTGGCGGACGCAGGTTGCTGATAGCCGCAGATTTGGCAGGCCAGTTTGTGGACCGGGTCCAGAACCTCGGCGAAGCCGCTCAAACCCTTGAGACTACAATCGCTGGCCGTCTCCTCGCGGGCACAATCGTGCGCCACCCGATGCACAAAGTCGGAGGCTTTTTCGCGAAGCCTCGACCGCTCTTTCCGGGCAACTTTGTCACGACGGACCAAGGCACCGGCCTAGTGCACATGGCGCCCGATCACGGCGAGGACGATTTCGAGCTGTGCCGGGCGCACGGCATCGACCCCGTCTTCGCAGTCGATGCCAGCGGCTTCTACCGTCCCGACTGGCTGTGGCTTGGCGGACAGGGCAGCGTCATCAACAACAAATTCAACGCGCCGGACGGGCCAATATGCTCCGACTTGCGTGCGGTTGAATCGTTGCTGGCCGCGAGCGAATTCCGGCACTCCTACCCGCATTCGTGGCGATCGAAGGCGAAAGTCATCTACCGCTGCACGCCGCAGTGGTTCATCGGCATGGACAAACCGCTCTCGCACTTGTCCGGCGAAACCCGCGCCGAACAACGGTGGGTGAATGAAGGAGGACGAGAGCCCGCCAGTTCACGTGTTGCCAGCGGCGCAGGAGCGGCGACTTTACGCCAGCTCGCAATGCAGGCGATTTCCGATACTCGGTTCGTACCCGAAAAGGGCCGCAACCGGCTCGGCTCGATGGTTGAACAGCGGCCAGACTGGGTGATCAGTCGACAGCGCGCCTGGGGAGTGCCCATTGCTCTGTTCGTCGAACGCGCGACAGGCGAGCTGCTCGTCAACCGAGAAGTCAACGAGCGCATCATCAAGGCCATCCGCGAGGAAGGTGTCGACGCCTGGTCCGAAGAAAATGCGGCGCACTTCCTCGGCGACCGCGATCCCGGTGCTTACGAGATGGTCGCCGATATTCTCGATGTCTGGTTCGACAGCGGCTCTACGCATGTCTTCACCCTGGAAAGTGGTCATTGGCCCGAGGAACGCTGGCCGGCAGACCTCTATCTCGAAGGGAGCGACCAACATCGCGGCTGGTTCCAATCTTCGCTGCTCGAAAGTTGCGGCACGCGGGGCCGCGCGCCTTTCAATGCCGTTCTGACCCACGGGTTCACGATGGATGCCAAGGGCATGAAAATGTCCAAGAGCCTCGGCAACACGATCAGCCCGATCGACCTGATGAAGGACTATGGTGCAGACATCCTGCGCTTGTGGGCACTGTCGGTCGATTTCACCGAGGATCATCGGATCGGCAAGGAGATCCTCGCCGGCGTCGCCGATCAGTATCGGAAACTGCGAAACACCTTCCGCTACCTCCTGGGAGCGCTCGATGGTTTCAGCGACGAGGAACGGCTGGGCGAGGTCGGTGCCTTTCCGGAACTGGAGCGCTACATGCTCCATCTGACTGCCGAACTCGATCAAAAGCTGCGCAATGCCGTCGATGATTTCGACTTTAACAGCTACACCCGGCTGCTCAGCGATTTCGCCAACAACGATCTTTCAGCCTTCTACTTCGATATTCGCAAGGACTGTCTCTATTGCGACGCGCCGAGCTCCTCGAAACGCCGCGCGTATCGGACCGTGCTCGACACTCTCTTCCATTCGCTGGTGCGTTGGCTAGCGCCCGTCCTCGTGTTTACGAGCGAGGAGGTATGGGCGACCCGCTATCCGGAGGCTTCGTCCGTTCACCTCCTCGAATGGCCGGTAGTTCCGCAGGTGGACGCAGACGCGACGAAATGGGCTGAACTTCGCGAACTTCGCGCGCAGGTGACCGAACGGATTGAGCCACTTCGACGCGACAAGATCGTCGGATCGAGCCTCGAGGCAGAAGTTTGGGTTCCGAGCCGCGAGGATCCGGAGTTTCTAGCCGAGCTGTTCATCACCTCGACAGTCCACGAAGGCGATTGGGAAGTGATGAAAACCAATTTGCACAAATGCGGCCGCTGCTGGCGCCATCTGCCGGAAGTCACGCAGGACGCCGAACTCTGCGATCGTTGCAATGAGGTCGTGAATGGTTAGTCGTCGCCTCGGTTTCCTGATCGCACTGATCGTTTTTGCCCTGGATCAGCTCGTAAAATGGTGGGTTACGGGCCCACTTGCGGTCGACCATGAAGGTGCAATTTACTACATTCTGCCCTTCTTCCAGTTCACCTATACCGAGAATAACGGTATCTCGCTCGGACTGCTCAATGCAACGACCGAGGTCGGTCGCTGGATGCTTGTCGCCCTGACCTCCGCAATCGCCATCGGGGTTGCTTTCTGGATGGCGCGAGAAAAAGCCCGGATCGACCAAATTGCGTTGGGAATGGTGCTCGGAGGCGCTCTTGGCAACATTCTGGATAGGGCCCGGCACGGCTATGTCGTCGACTTCGCCGACCTCCATTTTGGCCAATGGCGGCCGTTTTTGATATTCAACATTGGTGATGCCGCAATTAGCATTGCCGTCGTCATCCTGTTGCTGCGCGCGTTCCTCAGCCGTAAGGATGATGCGAAGGGCAGCGACCCTGAGGAGACCATCGAACATGCGTAAACCCTATTTCGCCCTCGTGCTGGTCGCCGCCGCCGCGTTGAGCGGTTGCTTCCATCGTACGCGCGTGTCGACGTCGGACGAATTTGCCGTCGCGCGGAACGCGCCACTGATCATTCCACCAGACTTCAACCTTGCGCCTCCCGTTGCGGGAACGGCTGGACTTTCGCCCGGCGAAGCCCAGCAGCAGGCAATCGATGCGTTGTTCGGTGGGCCCGCACAGCGCAGCCCCGGCGAAACGAGCCTTCTCGACGCCGCCGGCCGCAATGATGCACAGCTCGGCATCCGAAGCCAAGTATGGGACCCCAACACGAGGATCGTGGACAAGGGACCCGAGACAGTTCAGATTCTCACCGCCGCCAACAGCAGCACCACCATCGCGTCGGCCCATCCGGGCCAGTAAGCGCGAGCAAGGGAGCAAAAAGCGACAAGAATGGCTGAAACCAATCTCCCAGCCCGCCTCGTCGAGATCGAATCGATGCTCGACCGATCGCGCCGCCGGTTCGAAGAGGGCACGAAGCTCGTTGAGGAAGCTCACAAGATCCTTGCCGAAGTGCAGCAGGCGATCATCGGCTCACCGCGCAGCGTTTCGCCCGAGGACAGCGAAGAAGCGGCCTCTCGCTTGCTCGCCTCCCTAAAAGCGACCGGCAGTGACATGCCCGAGAGCCTTTGCGGGGGTCGCCTTTCGGTCGACCAAGTGCAGCGCCTGATCCGGATCGACGGCCACCCCATCGGCATCACGGAAATGGAGTATCGCGTGCTCGAGCTGCTTGCCTTCGCGCGAAACAACGTCGTCACTCGGCAAATGCTTCTGAAGCACCTCTATCGCCGGGCGGACGATCAGCCACAGCCGAAGATTATCGACGTATTCATCTCCAAGCTGCGCAAGAAATTACGCAATGCGAGCGGCGGAGCCGAGTTCATCGAGACCATTCCGCAGCGCGGTTGGATTCTGCGCGACGTCGACGAGAAAAGCGGCGCCTAGAAGCGAGCTGCGCAGGCGCGAGCCACGTTCGATCGTGCGATTCACTTTTTTTTAAGTCGACTGTCTGTAGCCAGGAGGAATGATCCACCTGGTACGGCAGATCGAAGCCGACCCTTCACCAGTCTATGCGGAAGCCGTTGCGCGGCTCGCCAGCGTTCGGCATGCGCTTCGACTGGTCGACGGCGGCTTTAGCGCCGGTCCCGAAGACGACCTGCATACCGAAGTGGCCGCTGCGTGGCCCGAAACGGACGAGGCCAAGCGTCGGTGGTTCGACCGTCGCTCGTCGCGGCTCGTGGGTTCCGCGGCCGTTGGGATCGAGGCACTTCTTTCGGAACGCCAGATGGGACGCGAACCCAATCGCGAGGCGAGCAAAACTCTCGTCGAAGAAATTCGCCGCGAGCTTCGGAGCGTCGCCGGTATCGTTCTCGCCTAGGCGGGGCCAAGCGCCTTGGGCGTCCCCGGATCGGCACCCCACTCGCTCCAGCTGCCGTCATAGAGGCGGCTTGCGTCATTCCCGAGAAGGTGCGCTGCGAAAATCAGACTGTTCGCGGTCACCCCCGAGCCGCAGCTGACAACGAAGGGTCTCCCCGGGTCGACACCCGCGTCGCGAAAAAGCTGTCTTAGTTCGCTAGGGGGTTTCAACGTTCCATCTTCCCGATAGAGCGCGTTAAACGGAAGGTTGCGGGCGCCCGGAGCATGCCCGCCAGCAACGCCCGGCCGCGGATCGGCTTCACTTCCCTCGAACCGCGCCTTACTGCGCGCGTCGATCCAGGGAAGCTCGGTGCCGGCGAGGAGTTGCTCTTTCGTGACGATTTCGTCGCGCTCGATCGGATGAAACGTCGCTTTTCGCGGCGACGGTTCCCCGCTCTCTGTTAGCCGTTCTTCCGCCGTCCACTTCTGGAACCCGCCGTCGAGGATCGCGACGTTCGCCGCCCCGAAATGGCGGAACATGAACCAACCGCGCGCCGCCGTGCGGATCGGTGAATTGTCGTAAACGACAATCCGGTCACTCCGGTTGATGCCTAATTCCTCCATCGCGCGGCCGAAATCGTTCGCCGCAGGCAGCATGTGGGGAGCAGTATGGCCCGGATCGCTCAATGCATCGATGTCGAAGAATCGAGCCGCCGGAACATGCGCCGCGAGATATTCGGCGCGTGCACTTCGCCCGGACGAGGGCATGAACCAGCTCGCGTCAACAATCACGAGATCGGGGTCACCGAGCTGCGCCGCGAGCCAATCCGTTGAAACCAGCGATTGCATCAAGGTAGGATAGGCTTGGCGCGGCGCTCCTGCTAGTTCCCGAGAAATGGAAACAAAGGAGCTCGGCAAGAGAAGCAGTCTCCCTGCGTCTCCCCAAGAGGCGGTTCTCGATTACGTGCCCAACCCCCGCGTCGGTTCCCTTTATCTCGTCCGCTTCGCTGCGCCGGAGTTCACGTCCTTGTGCCCCGTCACCGGCCAGCCCGACTTCGCGCACCTCGTGATCGACTATGCACCTCGCGACACCATCGTCGAAAGCAAGAGCCTGAAGTTATTCCTGGGCGCCTTTCGCAATCACTGCGGCTTCCATGAGGACGTGACGGTCGGCATCGGGCAGCGTCTCGCGAGCGAGATGCAACCCGAATGGCTGCGGATCGGCGGATACTGGTATCCGCGCGGCGGAATGCCGATCGACGTTTTCTGGCAATCGGGCGCGCCGCCACTGGATTTGTGGATCCCGGACCAGGGCGTGAAGGCGTACCGCGGAAGGGGCTAGTAATGGCAGGGGGGCCTAACGTCGCGATCCTAGGGGCGGGATCCGTCGGCTGTTTCATCGGCGGGACTTGGGCGGCGGCGGGCGTACCGGTGACCTTCATTGGCCGTCCAAGGCTGTCCAGGGACATTGATGAGCACGGGCTGACGCTGACCGACTATAGCGGCTGGCGTGCGCACCTCGAAGCCGGCGAAATTGATTATCGCTGCGGCCCCGAGGCTCTTGAAGGTGCGCAGGTGATCGCAGTTACCGTCAAGAGCGCGGACACCGCGCGAGCAGCAGCGGACATCGCGAAGCACGGCACCCCCGGCGCAACGATTATCAGCTTTCAGAATGGTGTCAGCAACGTCGAAACTCTGGAGGAGGGCCTCGGAGGTCGATTCGAAGTGGCGCGCGGCATGGTTCCCTTCAACGTCGCCTATCTGGGCGAGGGTCGGTTTCACAAGGGCGTTGCGGGCGAATTGTACGCTGAGCAGCGAGCAGCGGTGCGCTCGCTTGCCAACGCTGCCGGGACGGGTCCGGCCGTGTTGAGGCTCAGGGAAGACATGCTCGCACTTGCCTGGGGCAAGCTGCTCATCAATCTCAACAATGCCGTGAATGCGCTTTCTGGAAAAACCCTCCGCGAGGAGCTGAGATGCCGCGACTATCGGCGCGTCTTCGCCGGATCGATCCGCGAAGGCCTTGATCTCCTGAAAGGGGCGGAGATCGAACCGGAAAGCGTCGGTCCGCTGTCGCTCCAAATGCTGCCGCGGGTCCTCAATTTCCCGGACTGGCTCTTCAACAGGATATTCCTGACTCGATGGAAGATTGACGCCAAGGCGCGGTCCTCCATGGCCGATGACCTTGTGGCAGGGCGCAAGACCGAAATCGATTATCTCAACGGCGAGCTGGTGCGCCTCGCGGACCGCCTGCAGCGCGCGGCGCCTATCAACAGGGCAATTGTCGAGCTGGTGCACGAGGCCGAGGCGGGAGCGCCCCCGCTCGAGCCCGAAGCGCTCAGGAAAGCAGTGCTGCGCCGCTAGCGATAAGTCGCCTCCGGTGCCAGAGCGTCGTCCCCTGGAACGGGCACTACCGAGGCTCGACCCTTCGTCCAGAAGTACAGGCCCGCAATCGCAAGCGCGAAGACGAGGACGCTGACGAGGATCACGGCACCATAAGGCTGGACGAGCGCGAGCACATTAGCGGGATCGGTCGAACCCGCCTTCTGCGCTGCTCCAACCGCAAAAGCGTAGACTACGCCCATAAGGCTTTCGCCCACGATCAAGCCGGTTGCCATGAGAACACCCATTCGCTCGGCGAAGGCCGGGCTGCGTGCCGTTACTGCCCAGCGGTTGTAGAACCAGCCGAAGACGGCCCCGACAGGAATCAGCAGGTCCGCTTCGAGCGGAAGGTAAATGCCCATTCCGATTGCCAGCGGCGGAAGATAGAGCCGCCGGTTAGAGACCCCCTTCAAAACTTCGTCGAGCACCACGGCTACCACACCGATCAGAGCGCCAAGCTCGATCATTGGCCAATCGAGGCTTCCGCCGAGCACGCCCTGCGCAATGGTGGAGATGATGGCGGCTTGGGGCGCGTTGAGGGCATTTGGCCCCGCCCCCGGCGTTCCCTGGAAGCCAAGGCTCGAGTTCAGCAGGTTGAGGATCGGCGGAATAACGAGAGCACCGAAGACGACGCCGAGAACCAACGCAACCTGCTGACGCCACGGTGTTGCATCGACGAGTTGCCCGGTCTTGAGATCCTGGAGGTTATTGTTGGAAATGGTCGCAACGCCAAAGATGATTGCCGTTACGAACAGCGCGAACGCCACCAGCGCTTTCGTCTCGTTACCGCCAGCGTGAGGGAAAAGCGCCGCAAGGATCAGCGAAATGCCAAGCACGGAAAGGATGCCGACGCCGGAGATAGGGCTGTTCGACGCGCCGATCAGTCCGGCCATGTATCCGCAGACCGCGGCAATCACGACGCCCGCAATGAGGGTGTAGACGATGCTCAGGAGAACGGTTGCGCCAGGATTGGCAGCAATCGGCGCAGTATTGCCAAAGGCAAGGAGCAGCAGGCCAATCGGGATCATTGACAGAAGAATGGTGACCGCGACGATGCCGATCGGAATATCGCGCTCAGTGATGGGAAGCTCGCTTGCCCGCCCCGCCTTGCGTTCGCGATTAGCGGCAAGGGCCGAACGGATACCACCGATAATCGGACCGATGATTCGAAGCAGCGTCCAGATTGCCGCTACTCCGATTGTCCCGGCGCCGACCATCCGAGCCTTGAGCTTGAACGCAGTGCCGACGAGCTTGTCGAGGTCGCCCGCGGCTTGCGCAACAATCGTCGGGTCCTGAGTCCAGTGTGGAACAATGAATGCCCAACTGATCACCATTCCAACGACCATCGCCAAGCCGACGGCAATGCCAACCAGATGTCCAACGCCAATCAGCGCCATCGAAAGGCTCGTCGAAATGCCCGAGGCCCCGGCCCCAACCCGGAAATTCTTCGCGGCAGTGTCGGTTACCAGCCGGGTCTTTGCGAGGATGAAGTAAAGCGCGGATACGATGGTCGAACCGCCGATCAGTACAAGACCGCGCCGATTTTCCTCCGCTCCACCGACGCCGGCACCGACCTTTAGCACCTCGGCCGCGGCGACACCTTCGGGATAGGGAAGATCGGTTCCCGTAACGAGCGCGCGCCGAAGCGGCACGGAATACATGACTCCAAGGATGCCACCGATGCCGATCACGGCGACGGACAGCCAGTAGGGGAAGCCCGTCCACCAGCCGACCATCACGAGCCCGGGAAGAACGAAGATGATCGCTGAGAGCGTGCCCGCCGCGGAAGCGATCGTCTGGACGATATTGTTTTCCTGGATGGTCGAATCGCGGAATGCCTTCAGCACTGCCATCGAGATCACGGCCGCGGGTATTGAGGTTGCAAAAGTGATCCCGATCTTCAGTCCAAGATAGACGTTTGCGGCCGTGAATATGACGGTGATCAACGCGCCGAGGATAATTCCTCTGACGGTCAGCTCCTTCACCTGCTCTCCCGCGCGCAGGACTCCGCTCTTGGCGGCGCGACTTGCCATTCTATTCTCCCTTTAGGTCGGCGCAGGCGCCGGGCGGTGCAGGTGTCGAATGCCGGCGGATCGCCTGCCATCGTCCGTCGTCTTTTACCCAGACGTCAGTTAGGACAACGCAGTCCTCGATGAGGCGGCCGAGGTAATTGAGCCGCCAGCTTGCCTGGACCGTTCCGATCATCATGTCCTTAAAGACGGTCGCGTCTTTGACGACGACTCCGATGTCTTGAACGTCCCGTCGCTGGATCGCGTCGAGCCATTCATCGCGATTCATCATGAAAGGACCCGTCGAACGCGTTCCAATCAGCAGGAAATCCCGGTGTACGAGCGACCGCAGCCGCTCCATGTCCTTGCGGCACAGCGCATCCCGCCACTCACGCTCCAGGCGCTCAATTGATGCACATTCCGGATCGGCCACTCTTCTTCTCCCCGACCCGTCTTTAGGGCCGCACACGGATATTGCGAATCTCGCGGACGCTACGATTCAGGAGAAGTACATCGGCCGTCAAGGCGGCCGAGCCCCGGCTGATGCACGAAGGGCGGAAGCGAACGATCGCGGACGGCATTTCAGCAAGCCCCCGCCGACCTCAGCGCAGGTCAGCGAGCCCCCTCTTCGGGGCAGAACGAACCTGGTCGCTTCGAACGGCGTACGCTGCGCATTCGATCAAAGAAACTTCGATGGTTGACCGCGAGCGCGCGGCTTATCGGCCACCGCACGCTTGATCGGCCAAGGTCCGAAGAGCCGCCGCCGGATTACTTGCTCGAGATATCGACGCCGATAAACAGGCCGGCGGCGTTGCCGCGCTGAACAAGCAGCAGGACGCGCGACCGTCCGGCTTTTCGTGCGGCATCGACCGCAGCGACCACTTGAGCGGGACTCGTCACGGGCTGATTATTAACCGACGCAATGAGGTCGCCGCGCTGCAATCCCTGTTCGCCGGCGTTGGAATTGGGGTCCACCGCCGTGATGATCACGCCGCGTGCGGTCGCGGGCAGGTTCGAGGTCCGAGCTGCTTCGGGTGTGAGCGGCGCAAGTGAAAGGCCGAGTGCACGCTGCGGACTGGTCGCGCTACCGGCGGCGCCGCCTTGCGTTGCGGTGTCTCCACCGCTGAGTTTGGCAAGAGCCTCTTCCGTTGGCCGTTCCGCTACTTGGACATAGACGGTTGCGTGCTTGCCACCCCGGATGATCTCCAACGGAACGCGGGAGCCAACCGGAGTATTGGCGACGAGATAGGAGACGGTCTGGTCCGGAGTAACCGGTTTGCCATCCACCCTGACGATGACGTCACCCTGCACAAGTCCAGCACGCGCACCCGGCGCATTCGGAACGACCGACCGCACAAGTTCGCCCGTGTTCTTGGCGATGCCGAGCGCTGGAGCGAGATCCTCATCGACAGGCTGGAGGCTCACACCGAGGTAGCCGCGTTCCGGGCGCTGGCCGTGCATGAGCGCTTCGATCACGGGCCGCGCTGCTTCCGCCGGAATAGCAAGTCCGATGCCGACCGAAGCGCCAGTTGGCGAGATGAGGGCCGAGTTGATCCCGATGACGTTACCGTCGAGATCAAACATCGGCCCGCCGCTATTGCCCATGTTAATGGCAGCGTCCGTCTGGATGTAGCGGTCGTAGGCGCCGACACCGGTAATACCGCGATGGAGCGCGGAGATAATGCCGGCGGTCACCGTTCCACCAAGGCCGTACGGCTGGCCCATCGCAAGGACCCAATCTCCGACCCGGGACTTGGTGCTATCACCCCAACGTACGAAAGGAAGATTGTGACCATCGATCTTGAGCAGAGCGAGATCGGACGGCTCATCGCGACCGACGATCCGCGCAGGATATTCACGACGGTCGTTAAGCATGACGGTGACCGTGTCGACGGTGCCCGTCCCCGTCAGACCCTGCACCAAGTGATTGTTCGTGACGATGTAGCCGTCCGGCGAGATGAGAAAGCCCGAGCCTAGCGAACCCGCTTCGCGCGTGCGGGGCTGTGCGCCTCCGCTGCCGCTATTGTCGTTATCGCTGTTTCCCTGCGGGTTCTGCTCACCGAACTGGCGGAAGAACTGCTCAAAGGGGTCGGACTGCTGTTTGACCGGCACGCGTTGCTTGGTCGAGATGTTGACCACGGCAGGCTGAAGCCGGGCGACCAGGTCCGCGAAGGACATGGGAGCGCCGGGACGCGGAGCAAGCGCCGAAGTCCCCGGCGCATTCTGCGCGACCTGGGCGCCCGCCTGCCCCGTGGCGAGAGAAAATGCCGTTCCCCCGATAAGGAGGGCCATTGCGACCCCGTAGGCGTAGCGCACTTTTCCGGACTCCTTCGACCTCATCGATACTCCATCAATCTGGCTGAGACGCAAGGCGCTAATGTCGCCCTGCCCTTAACGCCGTTTGAACGTCCTTGGGTTCGTCGAATTTACTTAGACGCCGCACGTCCAGCGAATTGCTTCAGATATTCGCTCTGGGGCGACATAATGATGGTCGTCGGCGCGACCTTTTCCTGACCATCACCGACAAAAGTTGTCTGGTAGCTCTGCATCGCGCGATAGAAATCATAGAAGTCCGGGTCCTTGCCGAAGCTCGCGGCATAGGTCTGGGCAGCTTCCGCGTCGGCCTCGGCGCGGATGATTTGCGCTTGCTTGGCTCCCTGAGCCCGGATCGAGCGGGCTTCCTGCTCGCGCGCAGTCCGCATCCGGTCGAAGGCTGCCGAAAGAGGCGCGCCGTCGGGCAAGTCGGTGCGCTTAATTCTCACATCGAGCACCTGGACCCCGTATTGCCGAGCGATCCGATTGAGGGAGTTCCGGACGCTGTCCATGATGCCTTGGCGCTCCGGCGTCAGAAGCGATGCGAACTCGATCCGACCAAGCTCGTTGCGGACTTCAGAGCCGAGAATCGGACGAAGCTGTTCCCGAAGCTGCTCCTCGCTGCCGGCGCGGATATACATGAGAAGGGGATCGACGATCCGGTACCGGGCGAACGCATCAACCTGGAGCCGGCGCTGGTCAGTCGACAGAACCTGCTGCGGCTGCATGTCGACATCCTGCACACGCTTATCGATCCAAACCATCTGGTCGACAAACGGAATGCGAAAAGCGAGCCCCGCTCCCGCTGTCCCGATCGGCCTGCCAGGCTCATACTGGTTGAATATGCGCACGGGTTTGCCGAACCGGACAACCACCGCTTCCTTGGTTTCCGGCACGATCGGGAAGCTTCCGAACAAGATAAGCAGGAGCCCCAGGCCCGCGATACCCGCAAGTAGAGGGCGGTTGCGGATAAAGTCGCTCACTGCTGCTTCTCCTGCTTCTTCACCGCAGGAAGCGGCAGGTAGGGCGTTACTCCCGGAGCTTCGACGATGGTCTTGTCGACCTTCGCGAGAATCTGTTCCATCGTTTCGTAGTACATGCGTCGGCGGGTAACCTCAGGCGCAAGCTTGTATTGCGCATAAACCTTGTCGAATGCCGTTGCCTCGCCCTGTGCCTTCTGGCGCAGCTGTAGCGCGTAGGCGTTCGCATTATTGATATAGGTCTGCGCGTCCTGCTGTGCCGCCGTCACCTGCTTGAATGAGTCATTGACCGCGTCGGGCGGATCGGCCTGTTTGATTGCGATGCCCTGGACCTGAATGCCCGAATGGTAAGAATCAAGGATGCGTTGCATGTTCTGGGCAACCTGCGCCTCGATTTCGGCGCGGCGATCGCCCATTGCATCATTCAAGGTTACCTGGCTGACCACGGCGCGCATCGCGCTTTCGGCCACTTCGCGAATTGTCTCGTCGGGCTGGGCAAGCTGAAACAAGTAGAGTTCGGGACTGCGGATATTCCAGCGTACCTGGTACGCAAGATCGATGAGGTTCTGATCACCCGTCAGCATCAGGTCGTCGGCGCTTGAAGAGCCAAGGTCAAAGGACTGGATCTTCTCGACATCGATCTTTTTCACGCGTTCGATCGGCGCTGGAAGCGTGAAGCTGACGCCCGGTCCAAGCGTGCGGCTGTAGCGACCGAACTGGGTGACGACACCCCGCTGACCCGGAGCAATCGAATGCATGCTCGTGAACAGCAGCCAAATCAGAATGAAGCCGATGATTGCCCAAGCGATGAGAGATCGATCCGGCCTCCCCGGTAGCCCGCCGTTGCCGCCGCCAAAGCGGGCGCGGCTCCGGCGAAGGAGATCGTCCAGCGCCGAAACATTCGTCCCGCCGAGGCTCGCACGCCGCCCGCGACGTGGAGGCTCGCCCCAGGGGCCGTTGTTCCCGCCGCCGTCATTCGGCGGCGGCGCGTCGCCACTGCCTTGGTCGGTGCCGCTTGGCCCCCATGGGCCCTTGGTGTCGGTGAACAGCCTGCGCGCGCGACTGCCCCACCCCATAAAACTGGTCATCGCCGCCGAATATAGAGGCATGCGACACGAAAAACAGTGGCAAGCGCCGCCTCGCTTCCTATGTGCCTTTAATGGACCACCCGGCTGACCCGCTGACCAACCTCCCGCATGGGGACCGCATGCGTTCGCGCAAGCTCGTAAACGGGGTGGTGACCATCATCATCGATGCGACCGGCCTCAACGACGTCGAGGCCAAAACGCTCGAAGAGGAAGTTCGCAGCGCCGCTCTCGCGATGAGTGGCGTTGTCGAGGCGCGGATTGCTCTCACCGCCGCGCAAACCGCGCGGACCGTGATCGCCATCGGGAGCGGGAAAGGCGGGGTTGGGAAATCCACCGTTTCAGCCAACCTCGCGGTGGCCCTTGCAAAATCCGGCAAGCGGGTCGGCCTCATCGATGCGGATGTCTACGGTCCCTCGCAGCCAACCCTTCTTGGCTCACACCAGAAACCTTCAGCGAGAGGCGAACAACTAATTCCGGTCGAGGCCTACGGCATCCGCTTCCTCTCGCTTGGGCAGTTGGTCTCCCCGGGGCACGCACTCGCCTGGCGCGGCCCGATGGCGACTGGAGCCCTTGCGAACCTACTCGATGCCGATTGGGGAGACTGTGAACTTCTGATCGTGGACTTGCCGCCCGGGACCGGAGATGTTCAATTGTCCCTGATCCAGCGCTCGAGGCCAGCCGGGGCAGTCATCGTCTCGACTCCTCAGGACCTGTCCCTGATCGATGCTCGGCGGGCGTTCGATCTCTTTAAAAAGACCAGCGTGCCGGTACTTGGGATCATCGAAAATATGGCCACCTACACCTGTCCGCATTGCGGCGAGCCGTCACACCCGTTCGGCATTGGTGGTGCGCAATCTGCCGCTGAACAGATGGGTGTGCCTTTCCTTGGGCGACTGCCGCTCTCGCTGTCCATCCGGGAAGCGTCCGACGCCGGAACACCGCCGGCTCTTTCGGGCGGCGAGGATGCCGAGCCCTTCCTGGCGATCGCCCAGAAACTGATGGTCGAGCTGACGCACTGAGGTTGCAGCAAGGAGATCGAGGATGCCGCTCACGAACGACGAAGAGATTTTCAAGCTACTCGCCGATGCCCGAACCATCGCGATGGTCGGGGCTTCCGATCGGCCGGATCGCCCATCGTATGGTGTAATGAAATTTCTCCAGGACCAGGGATATCGTGTCTTGCCGGTCAACCCTCAGATCACCGGCGAACATGTCCATGGCGAATTCGTCTGGCGCGAACTCGCGCAGATCGGCGTACCGATTGATATCGTCGATATTTTTCGGCGACCCGAAATGGCGGGCGAAGCGGTGGATCAGGCAATCTTCGTCGGAGCGAAAGCGGTCTGGATGCAGCTGGGGGTCGTTAATGAAGAGGCCGCCGCAAAGGCAGAATCAGCCGGGCTAAAGGTCGTTATGGATCGTTGTCCAAAGATCGAGATCCCGCGTCTCGGAGTTCCGAGGATTTCCGCGGAAGCCTAGGCGGACGCGATCGTCATTTCAGGAATAAGAAGGGTCGGCGCGTCGATCCCGTGGCGAAATTCGAGATCGTTCGCCGGCTCGAGCGTCGCGAACATCTCGATGAGGTTCGAAGCGATCGTGATCTCTGCGACCGGCTCGGCGATTTCCCCGCCTCGGACCATAAAGCCTACCGCCCCGCGGCTGTAATCGCCTGTGACGCCGTTTACCCCCTGACCAATCAACTCGATGATCAGCACGGCCTCAGGATAAGCCGCAAGCAGTTCCTCTCGGCTTCGCCGGCCAGGTCCCATGAACAGGTTGCTAGGCGATGCGCTCGGAGCGCCGCCGACGCCGCGCGAGGCATGGCCGGTGGGGCGGATCCCCAACTGGCGGGCAGACGCACTCTCGGCCATCCAGCCGATTAATTTGCCCCTGGAAACGAGCTCTTCGCGCGAGACCCTCACGCCCTCGCCGTCAAAAGGACGCGATCTCAGCCCGCGATGGCGGAGTGGATCATCGATGATTGTAATTCCTTCGCCGAAGACCTGGGCACCAAGCTTATCCTGAAGAAAGCTCGTCTTCCGCGCGATCGCAGAGCCACTGATGGCTCCAGCGAAATGGCCGAGCAGGCTCGAGGACACGCGGGGGTCGAACAGCACCGGGAGTTTACCGGGCTTCGGCCGCGACGGGTGGAGGCGGGCCACAGCGCGCTCGCCGGCGCGCCGGCCGATCGCGCTTGGACTGTCGAGATCAGTGCGATGGCGAGCGCTGTGCCACGCATAGTCGCGTTGCATTTCGGCGCCCTCGCCGGCGATGACACTCGCCGAGCAGCTGTGTCCGGTGATTCTGTAGGCACCCGCGAAGCCGGCTGAAGTCGCGAGTGCGATCGTCGACGTCGTGGCCGACCCGCTCGCACCGCTCGAATTCGAAACCCGCTCGACGGCAAGAGCCGCGGCCTCGGCCTCAAGGGCCATGATGCGAAGTTGGCTCGGGTCCGGCTCAAGGGCATCGAGGGCGTCGAGGTCCGGGAGCGCACCTCGCTCCAGTAGATCGCTCGGAGCTAGCCCCGCGAAGGGATCCTCCGGCGCTTCCCTCGCCATGGCAAGCCCCCGTTCAATAAGCAGAGACAGCGCTTCTTCGGACAGGTCAGATGAGGCGACGCTCGCCGATTGTTGATCAACAAACAGCCGGAGGCCGATTTCCTCGCCTTCCGAGCGTCCAACATTTTCGAGTTCGCCGAGCCGCACCTCGACCGCGATCGATTGCTGGCCCGCGTAGAGCGCGTCCGCCGCGCTTGCGCCGGCGGCAACGGCGCGCTCAACGAGGGACTGTGCGATATGGCGTGCTTGTTCAGGAGATTGCATGAGGCGTGCGCACTAGCGCGGCGAGAGGCCGACGACCAGCATGGCGAGGAAGACGAGAAGGCCGCACATTCGGTTGGATCGGAAGAGCTTCAGTGCAAGTTCACCGTCATCGGGATCGACCCTCAAGGCCTGGTTTGACAGCTGCACCGCCGCCGGAACAAGCGCAACGAGCGCCAGGGCGTCCGGGCGAGCCGCCCAGATAGCGGAACTCCAGAACAGCAACGCAATCGCGTAAAAGAGCGCGACACCGAGGGGTGCCTTGCTGCCCAGGCGCCGTGCCGAGGATTTGACCCCGACCAGAGCGTCGTCTTCCTTGTCCTGGATCGCGTAGAGCGTGTCATAGCCGATGACCCATGCGATGCTTCCCAACCACAACAAAAGCGGAGTGAGCGCGAGGCTTCCGGTAACCGCTGGCCAGCCTACCAGCGCTCCCCACGAGAAAACCATCCCGAGCCACGCCTGAGGCCACCATGTGAGCCGCTTCATGAAAGGATAGGCCGCGACCGGGAGAATGCTTGCGAGCCCGAGCAAGGCCGCAATCCAGTTGAGCTGAAGCAACACGACCAGGCCGATGAGACACAAAAAAGAGATCAGCAGCCAGGCAGATCGCGGCGAAACCCGGCGGCTCGCAAGAGGCCGAAGGCGCGTACGTTCGATCTTGGCGTCGAGATCCCGGTCGACGACGTCGTTGTAGACGCAGCCGCTGCTGCGCATCGCAAAGGCGCCCAGTCCTAGCCAAAGGAAGAGACCCCAGCGCCCGTCGACTCCGGCGATCGCCACGCTCCAGGCGCACGGCCAGTACAATAGCCAGCTGCCAATCGGCCGGTCGACACGCATCAGCGATGCGTACGGCCTAAGCCGCGCCGGAAGTGCTCCGATTAAGCCCCGTCTCTCGCTGTCGGGAACGATGTCGATGATAGCCGCCACGACTTCCGGTTAACGCCGCAAGCTCGACTTGTCTTGTCGTTCCCTTGAACGCCGCACCGGCTACTCGCCACTCACCCGATTAGCGGCGGTCGATGCTGACTTCATTGGCATTCCATCGTCGCCAGCGAGCGCCTCGCCAGCCGGCTGCCAACGCCCAACGGGCACCCCAAGGAGAGGCGCTCGCTGATCTCAACGAAATGCCGTAGGCGGGCGCAATGCCTGCCACACCTGCCTGGCCGCCCCGGAGCTTGTCGCGACTATACGTCAAAAATGCGCTCAGCGAAGGCGCACGGATCGAGCTCGATGCCGCGCAGGCGAATTACCTCGGGAATGTCATGCGGCTTGGCCAAGGAAGTCCGTTGCTCGTCTTTGACGGTCAATCCGGCGAATGGCTCGCCCACATCGCCGAGACTACAAAGAAGCGCATGACCCTCGCGATCGACACGCGTTCGCGTGAAGCAGAGGACATTCCAGATGTTTGGCTGGCCTTCGCTCCAGTCAAGCGCTCCCCGACGGACTGGCTTGTCGAAAAGGCAACGGAGCTCGGTGCTTCGCGGCTGCTCCCCGTGCTCACCCAGCGAACCGTAGCGGAACGCGTGAAGCACGAGCGGCTTCAGGCGATTACGATCGAAGCGGCAGAACAATGCGGACGCACCCGGCTGCCTGAGATTGCGGAACCACAATCGCTAAAGAAGATGCTTGCGATGCGCGATCGCGAACGCCGTCTCTATTTCGCAGACGAGGCCGGCGGCAAAGCTGCGGCGGATGCGTTCACGCAAGGTCCAGCGATGATCCTCACCGGGCCCGAAGGGGGTTTCACCGAGGAGGAGCGCACGCTCATTCGCGCGGAGCCCAACGCGGTCCCGGTTTCCCTCGGCCCGCGGGTCCTTCGCGCCGAAACCGCGGCGCTTGCGGCACTCGCTGCCTACATGGCGCTCGCAGGCGACTGGCGGTCTTGTTGACTCAAGAGTCAGAATCGCTGGCGCGGGCGCATTCCCACCGCTAAGCGCGCGCAGCCATGACTACCAGGACCGACGACAGCGCCAGCCCCGACATCGAGAGCCGCAACGATTTGCTTTCGGTGTTTTCCGGCGGCGAGAAGCCGACCGACCACTGGCGCATCGGCACCGAACACGAGAAATTCGTGTATCGGGTGGACGACCATCGCGCGCCGTCCTGGGAAGAGACCGGGGGTATTCGTGATCTCTTGATGGGCCTCACCGAATTTGGGTGGGAGCCGGTGCTCGAGAATGACAAGGTCATTGCGCTTACCGGCAAGGACGGCACCATCAGCCTCGAACCGGCGGGACAGTTGGAACTCTCCGGCGCTGCGCTCGCGAATCTTCACCAGACGTGCGCCGAAGCAAATCGCCACCTCGATCAGTGCAAGACCATCGGTGAGCGACTGGGTCTCGGGTTCCTCGGCGTTGGCATGTGGCCCGACAAGACGAGGGCCGAGCTCCCGCGAATGCCCAAGGGGCGATATGCGGTCATGCTCAACTATATGCCCAAGGTCGGCAACCTCGGGCTCGATATGATGCTTCGAACCTGTACCATACAGGTTAATCTCGACTATTCTTCCGAAGCCGATATGGTTAAAAAATTCAGGGTTGGACTGGCATTGCAACCCGTCGCGACAGCCTTGTTTGCCAATTCACCGTTCACCGAGAGCCGACCGAACGGTTTCAAGAGCTTCCGAAGTCATATCTGGGAGGACACCGATGCCGACCGTACCGGCATGCTGCCCTTCGTCTTTGAAGATGGTTTCGGTTACGAGCGCTACTGCGAGTACGCGCTCAACGTTCCGATGTACTTCGTGTACCGCGACGGCAAGTATATTGACGTTGCCGGCGAAAGCTTCCGGGACTTTCTTGAAGGCAGGCTGCCACAGCTGCCCGGCGAAAAACCGCGCATGACCGACTGGACGGACCATCTCTCGACTGCTTTTCCGGAAGTCCGCCTGAAGAGCTTCTTGGAAATGCGCGGAGCCGACGGCGGACGCTGGAGCCGGATCTGCGGACTGCCCGCGCTTTGGGTCGGGCTGCTCTACGACGAGGCCGCGCTGGACGAGGCCTGGGAACTCGTCAAACACTGGACGATCGAGGAGCGGGAAAAGCTTCGGCACGATGTTCCAAGGCTCGCTCTGGAAGCCGAGACGCCCGACCGCGAAACGATGCAGGTTTTCGCCGGGAGGGTGCTGGACATCGCGGCAGGCGGACTAACCCGGCGCGCGCGCCTTAATAGCGCTGGTGACAATGAAGGTGGGTTTCTCGATCCATTGCGGGAAGTCGTTGCATCGGGGATCACCCCCGCAGACCGGTTGCTCTACAAATATGAAAATGAGTGGGGCAGAGACCTCTCCCATATCTACGAGGAGTTCAGCTTCTGATGGACGCCATCAGCCCAGCGCGGCGCACGCTCTATCCCCCTATCCAGCCCTATCAGACGGGCATGCTCGATGTCGGCGACGGGCACTCCCTCTACTGGGAGCTTTCCGGCAATCCCGACGGCAAGCCGGTCGTCTTCCTCCACGGTGGCCCGGGAGGTGGTTCAAGCCCCGATCACCGGCGGCAGTTCAACCCGGAAAAGTACAAGATTCTGGTTTTCGACCAGCGCGGCTGCGGCAAGTCCACGCCCTATGCGAGCCTGGAGAACAATACGACCTTCGACCTCGTGGCGGACATCGAGAAGCTTAGAAACGCCATTGCGAAGGTCGACAAATGGCAGGTGTTCGGCGGAAGCTGGGGTTCCACACTGGCATTGGCCTACGCCGAAACCTACCCGGAGCGGGTCACCGAACTTGTGCTTCGCGGCATCTTTCTCTTCGACCAGGACGAGATCGATTGGATGTACAAGAAAGGGGGAGCAAGCCAGATCTACCCCGACAAGTTCGAAGAATTCCTGGCGCCGATCCCGGAAAGCGAGCGGGACGACCTCGTCGAGGCGTACCGCAAGCGCCTAACGAGCGACGACAACGACGTTCAGCTCGTGGCCGCGAAAGCCTGGAGCAAATGGGAGGGGGATATCGTTACACTTTTGCCCAGCCCCTCGACGATCGAGCATTTCACAAGCCCGGACGTCGCAATCGCCGTCGCTCGGATCGAGAACCATTACATGGCGAACCACGGCTGGCTGGAGGAAGGCCAACTCCTGGAGGGAGCCAAGAAGCTCAAGGGCATCCCAGGTGTAATCGTCCAGGGACGGCATGACACCTGCACGCCTCCCGTCGCCGCGTGGCATCTGAAACGGGCATGGCCTGAAGTTGAGCTCAACATCATCCCGGACGCGGGACATCTGTTCAGCGAGCCGGGCAATCTCGACGCACTGGTTCGCGCGACCGACCGGTTCGCGGGATTAATCGATTAAGCCAAGCTTCGGTTCGCTCAGTCGGTTGTGCAAGACTTCGAGCCGCCTTTTGATCGGCAAGTCATTGACCAGGGTGGTAGAGTCGCTCGGTATGGCCTTTCAGCTGGTCCGGATAAAAATAGACCTCGCGAAGATCACCGGATGCATAGCGCTGGGCTTCGTCAGCGAAGTGCGGAGATCTTGGATTGCCGCTTTCCCCTCCGGCCGTGACCGCGCGGGCACGAACGCCGCTGGGGCGAAACTCAACGACCGCAACGAAACTGTTGCCATTCGTACCATACCAGCGTTTCGTTCCGGGCTTTTGCGAAGCACCGAACGAGGCGAGCGAGCCCCATTTGTTCGATGTGAAGCCCACGGGAATGCTTGGTGCTAAATCGTCGAAGGGAGAATCGATCGCCGGCGATATGCGCTGGAATCGATTGACGTCCCCCCATGGCACGCGCCAGCGTCCAAAGTCGCGCTCAAGGCGATCAAGGCCTCGGATAAAGCTATCGAGCTTCTCAGTCGGGCTCAATATCTCCATGTGCCGGAACATGTTCTGATGGTCAGTCCACTGACGCGCCGTCACGACGCGTGTCAGTTCGTCTCCCCAGAACTGCGCGAGCGTGTTTGGAACCGAAGAAATCGACCACCGCTTGTCCCAGCCGTTCAACGCGGCGATCGGCTCGGCGAGGCGTTGACGACGCGGATCGCCCTGCGGAAGCTCCTGCCAGGCCCGAACCAGCATTGGCACGAGCACTTCAAACGATGGCTGGGCAGCATCATACGCCGCCGCCTGGAGGCGTTCGCGGCTCCAGCGGCCGGGTTCCGATAGAAGACGGGTCGCGTGAACCGTTCGATAGCTCGCTCCCGCCGTATCGAGATAGGCGGGATAATCGGCAGGTTTGACGGAATTCGATCCCGCCGCGGAGTAAAGCCAGTCATTGCTGTTGAAGACCCATCCGTTGGGAGGGTTGATCGTGTTGGGCAGCTCCGAGATGGGGTGCAGGTTTTTCCAATCGGCGCCGGGATCACTCCCGTCCACGGGTTGCGTGTAGTCGTAGCGATTGTCGCGCCTTGGCATGAACTGCGGCGCAAGTACTGCAATCTCGCCGCGATCATCGGCAAACACCGTGTTGTTTGAGCTGTTTGCCTTGAGCTCGGAGACACGCATGAACGATGCAAGGTCACTCGTCTTCGTTCGCAAAAAGCTCTGCTGCAGGGCCTCGACGGGCTTGTCCATCATCGCGAAGGCAATCCAGCGACCGGCTTGCGCACGAACGACCGGCCCCCGGTGGGTCATCCAGGCAGTGAAACTGCGGGTCGAAAGGCCTCCGTCGGCGGATCGATAACGAATTTGGATCGGCCGCGCTCGCAGCGGTCGGCAAGTCTGTCCGTACCAGTAGCAATAGCCATTGCCGCGCCGCTCGACCTTTTCGGCGAACTCGTCGACATTATCGACACCGCTGGAAGTGTGCATCCAACCGACATGCGGATTGAAGCCCTGGTAGAGAAAGAACTGCCCCCATGTCGCCGCACCATAGGCGTTCAGTCCCTCATCGCTCGACATCTGGAGCTCGGATCGAAAGTAGAAGCTCGTATGCGGATTGATCAGCAGCAGAGCGCCGCCGTCGGCGGTCAGCTTTGGAGCGATCGCGATCCCGTTGGAGCCCTGGGGCTCGGCCACGGCCATTTCAGCAAACGGTCTAATCGTGTCCTTCAACGGTAACGACGCCATAGCGGCGTTCGGACCTGGTCGGGCGGAGGAATAGAAAGCTTCGAGTGCCTTGAGATTGATCCGTTCGATGTCGCCGCCGATACTTCCTTCCGTAAAGGACATGGCCATCCACGGCTCGAACCGCGTCAGGACACGCGGATGTGCGCCACCGTGGGTCGCGAGAAAATAGTTCAACCCGTCTGCCCAAGCATCCATCAACCGGCGCATGGCGACCGTGCTTCGCGCGTAATCGGCCTTAAGCTCGGGCTCACTCACATAAAGCCGCGCACGCAGATCCTGCCAGATCGCCTGCTCCCCCTCGGCTTCGGCCGTTCGGCCAAGGCTGGCCAGGTAATTTGTCTCGATGCGCGGGAAGTCGTCCTCCGCTTGCGCATAGATCATCCCAAAAACGGCGTCCGCATCGGTTGCGCCGTGCACATGGGCGATTCCCCAGTCGTCCCTCGCAATTGTCACTCGCGACGCTTCGCTGCGCCAGCGGGCGCGCTCGGCCGGCGCGGCGGCGGTTAGGACCAGAAGGAGCGGGAGGAGATACGCGCGTCGAGGCATCGGCACCAATCGTCATGCTGAACCGAGCTCAGCATGAATGAGCCCAGTGAAACGCACGCTAGCAACCGCTTACATGCCCGGCAAATCGTCGCCGAAATCGTTAGGCGTCGGGAAGCGACTGCTTCGCCTTGCCCCAGTCCACAAGCATCTTCGAACTTGAACGCTCCAAGAGCTCGTCCGCGTCCCTGATACTGAAATGATGGCCGCTCGCGTATCGGTCCAATTCTTCCCAGGCAATGGGCGCCGAAACCGGCGCGCCTTCTCGCGCTCGCGCCGAGTATGGCATCACAGCAGTCGAGCCCCGCTGGTTCCGAAGCCAATCGAGGAAGATGCGGTCTTTGCGCTGCACCTTACGGATATTGGCGGTAAACATCGCGGGTTCGGCTTCGGCAATCGCCCGACTGAAACGCTCGGCGAACGAAGAAACCGCCGACCAGTCTTTCGATCCGTCAAGGGGAGCAACGACGTGAAGCCCCTTCCCGCCGGACAGCAGCGGAAACGTGATGAGGCCAAGATCCCCAAGCAGCGCACGGAGCCGAAGCGCCGCTTCTTTCACCTTGCCGAAGTCGAGGCCGATGTCGGGATCGAGGTCGAACACGAGCCGGTCGGGACATTCCACATTCTCGACCTTGCTGCCCCAACCGTGGAACTCAACCGTCCCCATCTGCACAAGCGCAAGAAGCCCCTTGATGTCGTCGAAATAGAGATAGTCCTCGGTCGAACCGTTCTTCTCCTTGATCGGCACATGCTTCACTTCTGGCCCGAAGGAACCGCTGTCGTGCTTCTGGAAGAAGCATTTCTTGCCTCTGCCCTGGGGGCAGCGAATGACGGTCATCGGACGATTTGCGGCGTCGACCAAGATTAGCGGTTCGACGGCAGCATAATAATCCGCCAGATCACGCTTGGTGAGATTGTCCTCAGGAAAGATCACCCGATCCGGATTGGTGATCGTGATCCCGAAGCTTTCCGCGCTCGCTCGGGCGTTGCTCTTTTCCTTCTTCGTGAGGTGCTTGGGAATTTCACGCACAATCTGCGCAGGCGGCTTGTCGTCGCGCAGCGCGATGAAGCTGGGATGGCGCAGGATGCCCTCGTTCGTAAACTCGGTAAAGGCGATCTCGGCAACGAGCTCCGGTTTTATAAAGTGCGCGTCGCGCCGGTCGGCCCGGGGCACCTCCACAGCCGGCTTTTCCGTTTCAAGTGGCTTCATCGTGTCCATAAGCTCGTTGATCAGCTTGCTGCTGAAGCCAGTTCCGACCTTCCCCACATAGGTCAGCTCGTCGTGATCCTTTGCAGCAAGAAGCAACGAGCGGAATCCGCGACGCTTATCGCTCTTGGACCAACCGACGATCACGAATTCCTGGCGCTGAATGCATTTGATCTTCAGCCAGGAGCGCGTCCGCGTGCCGCGATATGGCGCGTCGGCCCTCTTCGAGACGATGCCTTCGCCGCCTTGCCGGCAGACCTCCTGGAAGAGGGCCTCGCCACGACCGATCACGTGATCGCCAAAGACAATTGGGGGAGCCGTTCCTTCAAGAAGAGCAGCGAGCCGCTCCTTACGCTCGATCTGCGAAAGTTTCCGAATGTCCTTTCCGCGATCGATCAACAAATCGAATGCGTAAAAGGCGAGGTTTGCCCCTTTCTGGTCCTTCAACGTCGCCTGAAGAAGCTGAAAGCTCGGCTTCCCCTTATCGTCGATGGCTACTGCCTCGCCATCGATAAGACACCCCGCCGGAAGTTTGGCGGCCGCCTTCACCAGTGCCTTGAAACGGTCGCTCCAGTCCTTTCCATTTCTCGTCCACGCCGTTGCGACGCCGTCCCCAACCGCGAGCAGCAGCCGATACCCGTCATATTTATATTCGTGGATCCAGCCGTTGCCGCTCGGCACGTCGTCGACAAGCGTCGCGAGCTGAGGTTCCTGGAACGCCGGCGGTGCATTGCCGGCCTTGCGCTTTGAACGGCCACCCTTCTGGCCGCCGCTTTTCGACCGCCACACATCCACCCCGGACGCGATTTCTGCCATTGTCCGGCCGGTCGTGACGCTGGTTACGCAATTATCGACAAGCGCGTCACCATCGCCGGGGTCGGCAAAGGTGTCGGTGACCTTTTTGAGCATCCACGGCTCTGCCTTCTGGCCGGGGCGGGGCTTCAGCCGGAACATGACCCATTCGCCCTTCATTCTCTCGCCCTCCAGCGTGAAATGAAGATGGCCTTCGTCAATTGTCTTGAGCGGGTCCTTGCCCACCGCCGGTATCCAGCGACCGTGATCCCAGAGCATGACCGTTCCGCCACCATATTCCCCCTTGGGGATGGTGCCTTCGAAATCCCCGTAGTCGAGCGGATGATCCTCGGTCCGCATTGCCAGTCGCTTTTCGTCCGGATCGAGGCTGGGTCCCTTCGGAACTGCCCAGCTCTTGAGCACACCGTCGAGTTCGAGGCGAAAGTCCCAGTGGAGCCGCGACGCGTCGTGCTTCTGGACGACGAAGCTGTCGCCGCTGCCCTTCAGTTTGCGACCGCGCGGCTCCCCTGTCCTCGCGAAATCGCGCTTGCGATTATAGGTCTCGATGTCGAGCGGGACCTTGCCAGCCATAACCTAGCGCTTTCGACCGCCGGTAGCCGTCTTTTTCGCCGGGGCCTTCTTGGGCGCATGACGCGGTGCCGGCTTTTTCCCTGAGGCAGTCTTGTTCGCCCCGCCCTTGTTTTCGTTCGCAGCTTTGCCCGGGCGTTCCTCCGCCTTTCCAAGACTGCGCTTCAGCGCCGCCATGAGATCAACGACGTTCGCCCCGCGCGGTGGTCCGGCATCGGCGCCAGGATCTTCGATAATTCGTTCGCCCTTGGCGCGCTGTTTCTCCTCGATCAGCCGATGCAGCGCGTCAACGTACCGATTGTGGAAATCTCCAGGATCGAACTTGCCCGTCTTCCGCTCAATGAGCATCGAAGCCATGTCGAGGAGGTCGGCGTCCGGCTGCTGGTCGGCAATGTCACGAAAGTACGACTGCGCCTTGTGAACTTCGTCCGCATACCGAAGGGTCTCGAGCAATATTCCGCGACCGCAGGGCTTTAGAGCGACGACATATTCCTGCCCGCGCATCGCAAGCTGTCCGACGCCGATCTTTTTGGACGCCTTCAGCGCATCGCGAAGGACGACATAGGCTTCTTCCGCGAGGTCATCAGCGGGTACGACGAAGTAGGGCTTGTCGTAATACATGGCGTCGATGTCGCCGACGTCGACGAATTCGACGAGATCCAGCGTTTTTCGGCTCTCAAGCTTGACGCTGTCGATCTCTTCCTGGTCGAGAAGCACATAATGTCCCTTGGAAACCTCATAGCCCTTGACGATCTGGTCGCGGTCGACGGGACCGATCCCGGGCACTATCTTTTCGTATTGGATGCGCTGCCCGGTTGGCTCATAGACCTGATGGAACTGAATTTGAGCGCCGCTCTTCGTCGCTGAGTAAAGTTCGACCGGGATCGAGACTAGGGCGAGCCGGATTTGTCCTCGCCAGATCGCACGCGCAGCCATGTTTCGCCTCCTCTTGAGGAGGATTCAATTATTGCGCCGCCGACTCGTTCCGTGTCGATGCTTTCAGTTTGCGGACGAAGGCCGCAACGTCGCCGCCTTTCGCGGCAATATCAACGATAGCCGAGCCGCAAATGACCCCCCGCGCGCCGGCAGCGAGTGCCTCACGGACATGGTCCGGCGTTGCGATGCCGAAGCCAAAGATGGCCGGCGGAGCGCCCGCTTCCTTGACTCGGGTAATCAGTCGATGATCGAATTCGCCGCCAGCGTGGGTTCCCGTGATCCCGGCGCGGCTCACGCAATAGGTATACGCCTTGGACAAGGCCCCAATGCGCTTCAGCGTTCGCTCCGGCGTGTTTGCTGCCGCTATCAACACGGGCTCGATCCCTGCCTGGACCATGTCACGGGAGAAGCGCTCCGCTTCAAGCGCGGGAACGTCGGCAATCAAGAGGCTGTCGGCGCCGGCAACTGCGGCGTCGCGAGCGAAGCCGGCTCTCGCCATCACGATGTTGGCGTAGGTGAGAATACCGACCGGAATGTCACTGTGTCGGGCGCGGAACCTGGCGATGAGTTCGAGACAGTCGCCAACGCGGACACCGGCCAAGAGAGCACGCTGCGCGGCGGCTTGGATTACCGGCCCATCAGCGACAGGGTCGGAAAAGGGAATGCCGACCTCGATCATGTCCGCACCGCCCTCGACCACCGCATCGAGAAGTCGCACACTCCGTTCCAGGTCGGGATCGCCAAGCATGAGAAATGCGCCAAATGCGCCTTCGTCGCCAAGACGATCGAACATCGCGGAATAACGGCTCATTCGGAAGGACCGACGAGCTGTTGCGCCTGCGCGACATCCTTGTCGCCGCGACCCGACAATCCCACCAGGATCACGCTTTCGGGTTCTTCCGCGGCAAGGGTCAGTGCATGCGAAAGCGCATGCGCCGATTCAAACGCGCAGAGAATTCCTTCGCCTTCGGCCAGAGCTCTGAATGCGGCAAGCGCCTGGGCGTCGGTCGCGCCAACATATTGGGCACGGCCGCTGTCCTTAAGATGCGCGTGCTGGGGACCAACCGCGGGATAGTCGAGCCCCGCGGACACCGACCAGGTGTCGGCGATCTGGCCGTCCCGGTCCTGCAGCACGTAGGTTTCGGCCCCGTGCAGAATGCCCGCCGTTCCACGCAGCAATGTTGCACCGTGCTGGTCGCCGCCGAGGCCCCGTCCAGCCGCTTCGACGCCGATCAGACGAACATGCGCGTCGTCGATGAAATCGGCAAACAGACCAATCGCATTCGAACCGCCGCCAACGCATGCGACCACGGCGTCGGGCAGCCGGCCCAGCTGTTCGATCATTTGGGCCCGCGCTTCACGACCGATTACACGCTGGAACTCTCGCACGATCGTCGGGAAAGGATGGGGGCCTGCAGCCGTGCCAAGCAGGTAGTGCGTGCTGTCGAAGCTTGCCGACCAGTCGCGCAAGGCCTCGTTGATTGCATCCTTGAGCGTGCGTCCACCGCATTCAACGGCAATGACCTTGGCTCCCATGAGCTTCATGCGGAAGACATTCAGCTGCTGGCGCTCGACATCGTCCGCTCCCATGTAGATGACTGTCTCCAAGCCAAGCAGCGCACCGACAATCGCGGTAGCGACTCCATGCTGGCCGGCGCCGGTCTCGGCGATCAGGCGGGTCTTTCCCATCCGCTTCGCGAGGAGGCCCTGACCGAGGACCTGGTTGGTCTTGTGCGCCCCGCCATGGAGCAGGTCCTCCCGTTTCAAATAGATGTTGTCGGGAAGATTTCGGCAGCGCGTCAGCGGCGTCGGTCGGCCGGCGTAGTTTGCAAGAAGTGCATTGAGCTCGGCGAGAAAGCTCACATCTTGCAGCGCGTCGAGGAACGCCGCTTCAAGCTGTTCGAGAGCAGGGACCAGAATTTCTGGGACATAGCAGCCGCCGAACCGGCCGAACCGGCCATCTAAACGCATGCAAAAGTTCGCTTTCTTGAGCTTGGACGGATGGCGTCGAACAGCGCCCTGATCTTCTCGGGAGACTTTGTGCCCGGTCGCAGGTCTACCGCTGATCCAACGTCAATCGCATAGCCACCGAGCCTCGCCGCTTCCCGCGCATTATGCGGACCAATGCCGCCTGCAACCAAGGCGCGCGGCAATTCAGAATGATCAGCGATCAGGGACCAGTTGAACGTTTGACCGCTTCCCCCATCAGCGTTGTCAAAGATCACGCGATCGCCACCACGGCTGGCAAGCCGGTCTCTTCCCACCCCCACCGCCGTCCAGACTTCGCAGGTTTCTCTCAGCCTTGTGCGGAGCTCATGGATGTAGTCGCGATCCTCGCGTCCGTGCAGCTGGACAGCGTGAAGGTCCAGGAGCGATGCTTGGTCCACCACTTCCTGCACGGAGGCATTACGGAAGACGCCGACCGGCAGCATTCCCGTATCCCGAGCAGTTCCGGCCAGCGGCGCTGCCGCTTCGGTCGTGACGTGGCGGGGGCTGCCAGGCACGAATACGAAGCCCGCGAACGCCGCTGGCCGGGCGGCGCAGAGGGAAGCGCCGCAGTTCAGTCCGCACAACTTTGTCCGGCCGAATATTAGTTCCCGCGCAGCTTGCGCCGGTTCAGTGGCTCGCATCAGGGATGATCCGATAAGGAAACCATCGACCAGCGGCGCTAGATGATCGATATCATCCCTGTTGTTGATACCGGATTCAGAAACGACCAGGCGATCACCCGCCATCCCCGCGAGACGTTCCGTCGTCGAAAGATTGATGCTTAGATCGCGCAGGTCCCGATTGTTGATACCAATCAGCGGGGCATCGAGAGCCAAGGCGCGATGCATTTCCGCTTCGTCATGGACCTCGACGAGCACGTCCATTCCAAGACGCCCCGCCTCGCTGATAATTTTGCGCGCGCGCTCATCGTCGAGCAATGAGAGCATAACCAGTATCGCGTCGGCGCCGGCGCTGCGTGCCTCGGGAACTTGACGCCGGTCAATGAAAAAGTCCTTGGCAAGAATTGGGCCGTCAAACTCACGGCGAGCGGCGGCAAGATCGTCAAGGCCGCCGCCAAAATAGGTCCGATCACAAAGGACGCTAAGGGCGTCCGCAACACCGCAATAACCGCGTGCTAGCGCTCCGGGGTCCGCTCCAGGCCTGATAGCTCCCGCTGACGGCGAAGCTTTCTTGATCTCAAGGATGAACCGGGCGCCATCCCTTGCAAGGGCCGCTGCAAGGCTCCGATCGGTTGGTCGCGCACGAGCCCGGAGAGCTTCGAGCGAGACGCCGTCGTAGCGATGCGCGAGTTCCTCGCGCTTGGTTTCGGCAATCTTCGCGAGAACGCCCACGCATTCAGTCATGGCTTGCCTCGACATACCGCTCCAATGTCTCTCCGGCCTTGCCGTGCTCCAACGCATCACGCGCTTGTTCGGCGGCCTCTCGGAGGGTTGGCGCTTTACCCGCGGTCAAGAGCAAGGCCGCTGTGTTGAGGATGACGATGTCCTGCTCTGGACCAGTGGCTTTGCCCGCCAGAAGCACCTTCAGCCGCTCGGCATTTTGCTCCACGTCACCGCCCGTTACGACCTTGAGTGGCGCGCGTTCGATGCCCGCGTCTTCGGGCGTGATCTGGAGTTCCTCGATTTCACCTTTGGACAGGCGAATTGCGCGGGTTTCGCCGTGAAGAGCGACTTCGTCGAGACCGGAACCATGAACAACGAGTGCTTCGCTCACCCCGAGCGCAGCAAGCGTCTGAGCGATCCGGCGCAGCATTTTGGGATCGGCCACGCCAAGAAGCTGCACCGGCGGACGCGCCGGGTTGATACAAGGGCCCAGCAGATTCATGATCGTCCGGACCTCCAGCTGGCGCCGCACAAGCGCCGCGTGCTTCATCCCGGGATGATAGGCTGGCGCGAACAAGAAGCAGAAACCCGTTGCGTCGAGCAGCTCTCGCGCTTTTGCCGGCGGAATGTCGATCTTGGCGCCGACAGCCTCGAGCACATCCGCCGAACCGCATCGTGAACTGACACTGCGGTTCCCGTGCTTCGCAACCGGCAGGCCGCAGGCCGCCGCAACGAACGCGGTCGCCGTCGAGACATTGATCAACCCGGATCCGTCGCCGCCGGTCCCGCAGCAGTCCGCGTAGAGGTAACTGGGGCGCTCGAACTGGAGTGCGGCTGCACTCAATGCGCGAGCCGCGCCGATCATCTCCTCGGCGGTCTCGCCTTTCATCCTAAGGGCAATGAGCATGCCCGCTATTTCCGCAGGCTCGAGCATTCCGAGCACGAGCCGCTGGAACAGGTGCTCGGCGTCCTCGATCGGCAAGTCCTCGCCCGACAACAGCTTTGGCAGCGGGTTGGGAACGGGCTGTGTTGGATCGTGCGGATGGTCGTTGGGGTGCAGCGGCTTCTCGGCAACCGTGTCGACCGGAAAAGTCAGTATTTGGCTCATTGAAAACTCACCTGGGTAAAAAAAAGCCCGCCGGATCGGCGGGCGGGCAGTCGATGATCGTTTGTTAATCGATCAGTCGCGCCATCGCGCCGCAAGCATAGCGCCGCGCCACCAGAGGCGAGCGGTCGAAGTAACGGCGATGGCGGCCAGGTTCGTCATGCGAATCGGCTCGTAAGGGAGAAGAATGGGGGACGTCAACCGCGCTCATCGGTTGACGTGTCGCTCACGGCAATGGCATGGCGGACCCACGAGCGGGTGTAGCTCAATGGTAGAGCAGAAGCCTTCCAAGCTTACGACGAGGGTTCGATTCCCTTCACCCGCTCCAATTTTCTTCGTGTTCAACCTTCGGCGTGGACTTTGACGCCGGGTTTAGAAGCGCTCGCAGGCATCGTCGGAATTCCGGGGCCGGTCGCTGAGTGCTACGACGAAATGGCCAGCGACCTGCGAACCCTATCCCAACTGAAGCAGCGCCCGAGAATAGTGCTACGCCGCCAGCTCTCGCTCGAGCTTGATCGCTTTTGCACGGCGAGCAATCGTGAGAATGTAGCGGAACGGAGATCTCGCCGGCATCGCACGTTGTTCCGTTGACACATTCGGGTCGCGCCGCCATGTGGCGCCCCTGCCTGACCTCGTGGAGAGGTGGCCGAGTGGTTAAAGGCAGCAGACTGTAAATCTGCCCGCGTAAGCGTACGCTGGTTCGAATCCAGCCCTCTCCACCAACGGACGTCCGTAACGGACGGTAGCGGACCAATCCGGTGGCTATTCTCCTCTGAGGCAACGGACGACCGTCCGTAACAGTTCATATTAGTTCGCCGCCAATCGCTGCCCGTTTTAGGTATGGCTTTAGGGAAGCGGATTTTCCTTCCCTAAAACTGCTGCAAAACTTCCGTGCGCACGTTCGTTCGACGGAGCAAACGTGATTCGATCTCACCTTCGGCTCAGTCGCGGGGGTCGCGGTCTTCGTCGTCCGGCGCGGCCCACTCCTCTTCATCCTCGAGCAACTCGCGCTGGAATCGAGCGAACTTCTCCAGCTTCATGAAGTCCCGGGCCGTCGGCTCGCCGCCTTTCAGTTCGATGAGCAACCAGCGCCCGCCGCCCAGGCTGATTTTGAAATCCGGTTGGTACCTAAAATCAGCAGCATTCGGCGCCGATGAGTATGCCTGCACTTGGCGAGCAGCGCTCAGCGGGGCCCCCAAGGGTCGGGTCGCAATCGGGCCCGGCTCGTCCTCCGTCACCGCGGTGGACGGAGACGTGCCCTCGATCGAGTTTACGAGATCGAAGCTTTCGAGATAGGACTGCATCGCCTTATCCGCGGCCTCTCCGATGTAATTTTGTTTTTGTAGCCACCATCTCAACGTGTGTGGCGACGGTTTCGTATCGCCGTATTCTTCGAAAATGCGTGCGAAGATGCCTGGGCTAAGGAACGCCTCTTTGTACGCCCGCGCCCTGTCTTCTGATCCCCCGGGGGCCTCAATAATGGCCAAGGCCGTTTGAGAAACAGTGAGCGTATCTTCCCGCCCGTCAATGAGCCCGTACGCTCTCAAAGTACCGATTTTTGCGAGGGATCGACCGTTGATGCTGGTGTACCCGAGATGCGTTGCCAGCGAGAGGCGGGGAAACCTGCCCCGCTTCTCGTACGAATAGACCTTCTTAATGGCCTCGATCGCCTCGCCCAGGCTCATGCTTGGGTAGTTCGGACTGCGAGTTCGACTGTTCATGTGCATTCCTTCCGGCGGCGGCTTACGGAGTGGCATATATACCGGATGAATAATGAGTACAAGAGATTACGTTTTGCCACTTGTGCCAACGGATTGTGCCAGTTATATGGCGCAACACCATATGCATGGAGTCAGGATCGTGAGTTGGGGTTCGTTCGATTACAAGGGCCAGGTCCGCGATCTGACGCACCTCGACCCGTTCACGATTAACGTGACGCCGAAGGCACCTGGCGCGCCGACATGGACCGTGCGCGTGTCGTTCAGTCATCACACCTTCACACGCGAGCTTCAACCGGGTGACGGGCCGCAGGATGAATACGCCGTCGGATCGGACGTGCGGTGCTTCTGCACGGATCGGTATCCGCTGTCCCTGAGCCTGCCGGGGATCATTCAGGCAAACGCAAACGGCCGCGCCTATTTCACGCAGGGGCACAACCTCATGTTCGTCGAGAACATCCCGGGTTTGCAGCAGGGACCGTACGCCATCTTCTTCAACATGGAGCGTGCACGTAAGCTGAAAGGGATCGACGCGACGATGTTCGTCGTGAGTGCCTATGAAAAGCCGGGCTTGCCGCCGATGCGGTCGCTCCGCGCCATCACCATGCCGACGTTGGTCGCAAAGACGCTCGGGCAGCAACCGATCACGAACACACGGGCAAAGCGCAGATGGAAGGGGAAATAGAAATAGCCCCCTCCCGAAAGAGGGGGCTATTGGTGCGAGGAACCTCTTGACGCTCACGCTCCGTGAGACCCTTGCGGGCAGGGCTATCGTTTTTCACTCGCCGTCGATAGACACGCTTTAAATGCCCCAAAGTAGTAAAGGTTTCAATACCTCGACTCACTTGAAGTGGGATTCGTATACATTTCAAAAGCTTGACTGACAGTGAATGCGCCCGTCGGACGGCAAAGGGTCGACAGACGGGCCCCGCTCACAGTTCGAATCCCATACCAAACACGTGTTGCGTTTTTTTCTTTCGAAATCAATTCGATAGACCATAGTTTCCAACCGCAAATGGTTTTAGGGAAGCTTTTAGGGAAGGGCTCCCAACTGGCAGAAAATGTCCTTTTAAATCGGCTGCTTAGCTAGGCAGTTCCAATCCAGCCCTCTCCACCATTGTTCAGACTCACAGCGTTTCAGCCTTCCTGTCCAAATTTACGCTTCCCGCGTCAGCGGCGTTCGTCGGACCTGAGATCGCGCCGCTGCTGCACCAGCAAATGGCGTTCGAACCGGGTTTCAAAAGACAGTCTGGCGGAATCCGAAAATCCGCACTCGTGAACCTAAGGACATCTTCATATTGAAGTTGAGCGGAAATTCTTTCAGCGCCTTTATTGGCGATTTTGAGCGCGGCAGTCAGCTCATAATTACCTCGGAAACTTACTTGCATGTTCGGAAGTTTTACGGACAAGGACGCGACGTCTGGGTTGCGTGGGATGTGGAGGCGCTGAGGTGGACGACGCTGTTGTGCTTCCGGGCCCTGGCCATCCGCACAATCCGGTTATCCTTCTCGTGGAAGACGATGTCCTCGTGAGGTTCACAACCGCAGAAGTTCTTAGGGAAGCGGGCTTCGACGTGCTTGAGGCCGTTGATTCCTCAGAGGCATTGAAACTTCTCACGACCGGCCATCCGCTTGACCTCGTCGTCACGGACATTCGAATGCCGGGCACAATGGACGGCATTCAGTTGGCAAAAATCATCAAGGCTACACGCCCGAACCTGCCGGTAGCGCTACTGTCGTCACACCTTGACCAGCCGTTTCACGAGGCGGACGCATTCCTCCCAAAACCCTATGAGCCGGACCAGCTTGTTGAGGCGGTGAAACGGCTTATAGGGGCCGAATGGCGCAACAATCTGGCGAGTCCCAACGCCTCCTAGTTGTCGATGGCGACGTGCTCGTTCGGCACGTTATTTCTGATTATCTTCGCACTTGCGGGTACATCGTCGTTGAGGCGGCGACGACCGATGAAGCCCTGGTGGTGCTTGAGGATACGACCATCACGATTGACGCTGCACTCTGCGATGCCGAGGCGCCGGGAAGCCGAAGCGGTTTCCATTTGAGAATATGGGCCGCGGAAAATCGGCCCCAGGTTGAAGTCATTCTTGCGGGAAGCATCGCTGCGGCGGCGAACAAGGCAGCCGAGTTGTGCGAAGAAGGGCCGCATTTACGGCGGCCTTACGATCCCCAGAGCGTGCTTGAATATATTCGACGGATCATCGGCTCTCGCTCCGACGGCCGGCTTAAAAACGCTTAGGGACCCGGACCACTTCCGCCATCGTGCCGCCGGAGGCGATATTCGGCCGTGTATTCACCTGCGCAGTCGAGGCTGCTTCCAGATTTCCAATGTTCTTGGCAGATCGCCACGATGAATCGCGCCGGTCCAGCCGAAGCCGCGATACTCATCAAATAACTGCCCGGTGAATTTTTCCCAAGATCTACAGGGATCAACGAAGCTGCCATCAGCATCGACGAGACAGACCATTGCGTCTGTAATTTAAGCAAACGCGCTAAAGCACGCCTGGCCACGGCTCAGTTCTTCCGCGGCTCGGCCACGGGCAAGGCGCCTTCACCGTTCCGCGTGAGGACTGGCGGCGACTCGAGGAAAGGCAGGGTCTGAAACGGCAATGTCGGACAGCTGACTTTAAAGCAGGCAGATTGTTGAAAGCCCCAAGCCGATGGATGCAAGCGACTAGTCGTCTTGCTATTGGCGGTCTCGATGATCACCCAAACTTTTGTTGAGGTGCGCGCTATTAGCCGAAATTGGCTTGAGCTCCAGAATCGGTGTAGTAATTCGCAACGGGGGGTTGCCGAATATTGCGCGGGGTAGGTGTTGCATTGAATCGGACTGACGGAGCGTCAGGAACGCCTCGTGAGCCGATTGACGCTTGCGGGCGAGACGAAATCGCGGCGCGCGTGGAAAAGCTCTCCATCGGCCAGCTCGATTGTCTGCGCCTTGTCAAGGAACACCTCAGCTCGAAAGAAATCGCGGCCCGGCTGCAAATCTCACCACACACAGTGGACCAACGGATCCGCCAGGCCCTGTCGATCCTTAAGGTTGAACGTCGCAGCCAAGCTGCGCGCGTTGTCGCTCAGTACAGCGAAGCATATCAGCGTTTGATACATCAAGCGCCGTACATTGAGCCCGAGGGAGGACCGATCCATTCAGAAATGGCGGTCGGTCATCAGATTCGGCACGCTGACCGCGCAGGGGAGGCCGGCGAGGCTGGTTTCAAAACCGAGCAGAGGCTGGCGTCATTCCGGTCTTCCCTGCAACCGCCATTCGCGACGAGGAGCAATCCGCGGAACGAGATGAGCATCGGTCAACGGCTGTTCTGGATCGCGGCGATCGCGGCCGGAGCCGCTTTTTCGGCGGGCATGTATCTTGCTGGGCTGGAGAGTCTTGCAAGGCTTATCAAGAGTTAGCCCCCCGACGAGAGCCGACATGCCGATCAACGTTAGAGTCACTCACGCCAATGCGGGAGGGAAGGACAGGCATGTGCGCGCCAATGAACATGAAAGTCACACGCTGATTTTCGGCTCTCGACCGCAGCCGCAGCCTGTTTGCCGATTGTCCGCGGGGAAGTTCAGCGCTTTCCCTGATGCGAAACCATCACCGGCGCGAGGAACGTCCGCCTTAATGATGCAAGCGATGGGCCAGATGGGGCTGCTCCACGTCGGCAAACGGTGGACCATCCAATCCCAACTTGGCTCCCGAACAAAGGCTTGCTGCGAGGCACGATGATCCGACATCAGCAGGTATTCGAATTACTACTCATCACCAGTTGCACCTATGCGATGGTGCGTGGCCGAAGCGAGGAGCGGCTCGTGGCCCTCGTCAGTGTCTGCGCAACCATTGCATCGGCATTCGCGGTGTCGCCCTTGAGCGTGCGCTATCGCGGAGTGGAGATGGGTTTGCTCGTCATCGACCTTCTCGTCCTTGCAGCATTTGTGCTGATTTCTCTGCGTTCGTCACGGTTCTGGCCCCTATGGGTTGCTGGACTCCAGCTCACCAGCAGCGCGGCGCACTTCATGAAGGCAATCGACGAACACCTACTGCCGGTCGCCTATGGCACAGCTGTTGCCATGTGGAGCTATCCAATTCTCATCATTCTCGCGATCGCCACGTGGCGCGTCCGGCGAACAGTTCACGAAAGCCTATCGGTGACGCCTGCCTAGCAGTAGACAGGCCCGCCAGCGGCGCTAATCCCCTCCCCCATGTCGCGGCGCAAGAAATCACACCAGAGCCACGGTACCGCCAATCGTCCACGTCTGTGGGGAAAGCACGCGGTCGCCGCCGCCCTCGACAACCCGCATCGACGGGTTGTGCGCGCATGGGCTACCCGCGAAGCGGCCGGAATCATGCAATTTCCGAGCGGCGTGGGCGTGACGCTCGCCGAACCACCGGACCTTGGTCGTCTCGTGCCGCATGACGCGCCCCATCAAGGTGTCGTCATCGAGGTTGAGCCGCTCGAGGAAATTTGGCTTGGCGACCTCCTCAGCAGCACGCCCGATATCGCCGTTTTGCTGGTGCTCGATCAGGTCACCGATCCGCACAACGTTGGCGCAATCCTGCGTTCCGCAGCGGCATTCGGCGCGATCGGCATCGTGACCCAGGATCGCCACTCTCCACCCGAAAGCGGTGCTCTTGCAAAAGCGGCTTCGGGTGCACTCGAGCGCGTTCCATGGGCCCGCGTGGTCAATCTTGCCCGCTCCCTCGAAGAGATTGGCGAGGCAGGCTTTTGGCGGATCGGGCTAACCGGCGATGCGGAAACGCAGCTCAAGGACGCCCTCGGCCCACGGCGCGTCGCGCTCGTCCTGGGCGCGGAAGGTGCTGGGTTGAGGCCCAATACACGTGACCATTGCGACGCGCTCGCCCGCCTTCCAATCAGCGACGATATCGAAAGCCTCAACGTTTCAAACGCCGCCGCTGTCGCGCTTTATGCGGCAAGGACAACATGATGGTCCGCACCAAGGAGAGCATCCGTGCGGCGGTAGAGGCGCTCGCCCGGCGTGAGCCGGCATTCGCTGCCGTTGTGGAGCGGCACGGCATTCCCGAGCCAAGGCGTAGTGATCCCGGTGCAAACACGCTGCTTCGAACCATTGTCGGACAGCAGGTCAGTGTTGCCGCCGCCCGGGCCATGTGGGCCAAACTTGAGGCGGCGTTCGGCTCGCCGCCCGATCTCAACCTGCTGCTCGCCGCAAGTGACGAGGAGCTTCGCGCTGCAGGCTTGTCGCGGCAGAAATCGGGATACATCCGCAGCCTTGCGGATTTGGTGATCTCCGGCGAACTGGACCTCGCCAATCTGCCCGATGACGATGAGGAGGCGATTTCACTTCTCACCCGAATCAAGGGGGTCGGCCGCTGGTCAGCCGAAATCTATCTGCTTTTCGCAGAAGGCCGACCGGACATCTTCCCGGCAGGCGACCTCGCAGTCCTCGTCGAGTTGGGAAGGCTGATGGGCCTTAGCGCGAAGCCAAATGAGAAACAGTTGCGCGAACTTGCCGAGGTATGGCGTCCCCACCGCGGAGCCGCGGCAATCCTTGCCTGGCACAGCTATAATTCGTCGGTTCTTTAGGTTCGCTGGATTTGACTTGAGCAGCGGCCGCCGCCGCCGATGAGATGCTGCGCATCTTCACCGGGGGAAATGCAATGAAACGAGTCGATATCTGGTTCCTGTCGCTAGCGACGGCTCTTCTCACGTGCGGCGCCGTGCTTGGCATTGTCATGGGCGCGCGCGAGGACTTCCTGCTTACACCGGTCCATGCACACCTTAACCTCGCGGGATGGGCAACGCTCGCACTGTTCGGGCTCTCATACCGAGCGTATCCGGAACTCGTCGAAACACGGCTAGCCCTGTACCACTTGATTGTTTCGGGGGTCGCGTCGGTCCTTTTGCCCATCGGCATCGGCTTCGCTGTCCTTCGCAGCTCTCCCGGCATGGCAATCGTTGCCTCGATGCTT
>DASZBO010000018.1:0-3344 GCA_035944075.1 Sphingomicrobium sp. | reverse complement strand
GGGGAATGTGCCTCAAAGGTAGAGCTTGCGCAGCTCGAAGTACTGTTCCAGCTCCGACGGCGTCACTGAGAGGGTCCGATTGCCGCCACGGACATACAGGACCTCGCTAGTCCCCTCCGTCACAACGGTTAGTCCGCGTCGCGCCCCCACTTGGATGCGGGCAATCTCACACCCGCCTAGCTCCACGCGATTCACGACGACCGAAGCCGTGGCCGCCTTGCCATTGCAGAAATGTTGTTCGATCTTTCCTCTCAGAAAGAGTTCCCAATGGTCAAAGTTGCGGTCTTTCGGGCAAACCAACGGATATTCTCTTTCCAACCCAACAGCTGATCCGTCGTCCGCAACTCCTGCGAACAGAGTACCTCCAGCGGTGTTCTGGAAGGCTGCAATCGTCTTGAGCAGCGAGAAAAGTACCTTCTCCGAGCCGCATTTCTCCAGCGCAACGCCGCCCAATAGGTGCTTCTTGGCGTCGAGGTAGATCGACTCCTTAAACTCGCACTCCGCGCCTTCCCCGCCAGCGATCTCCGCGGCAGCTTTGCCGACGATGCCCGCCGCTGCTTGCCGCCTGAGCACTCGCGGCTGGTCAAGGTCGTACTTGCCGAGGGGCGGCTCGAGTTCAACACCCCAGGAATTGAGGGTCCCTTGCAACTCTGCGACTGCGTCGAGCAGGTCTCGTTCTGACCAGTTATACTCTGCTATGAGATGGGCGGCGGTCGTCTCGACCGGCCTGGTCAGAGCATCAACGATACTCTGGCTCGCTGGGGGTCGGGTTTGCACCGGCTCAAACCATCATCCGATGGACGAGTTCATCGGCCATTCCTTGCGATCGAAGATGCCAAAACTCGGGCAAACCGTCTGGTCCCGCCGCGAGCGCTTCAAACGCAGGGCGAGAAACGAAATATAGAGACCACAGGTCCGGTCGTACATCGTAGGAAAGTTGCTGCTCATGTATGAAATGGGCAGGTGATTTCTTTCTCCATAGAAGATTTGTGGACCTCGCCATTGGCATGAGGTTGGACGCCGCGTTTATCCAATCTCTTCCCGCTTTGTCCTTGTCTAGGAATTTCGACAGCTCGCCGCTTGAATTGTTTGCGCACCAGTCTTTCGGATAGATGTGATGGAGCTGTAAATTGCCAGAGCCGTGGGTGATCGATACCGATTGGTCAATCACGTCTACACTTGCCCGAGCGTATAGAAGAAGGAGCGTCGACTTCTTGACTGCGCCAGCTTCCTTGCCATCAGTAAGGGCTTCAAGGACGGCGTCGCGGTCGACCGCGGGCCCGACATAGCTGTCGAGCCATGAGTTTGCCTTTGCCCGCCAGTGGTCAAAATTTGCGTCCTCGGCTGCTTCGTTTAGGTAAGCTTTGAGCCGAATGAGGTCGGTTCCCACCTGCGTTAGGAAGCCCTGGTCGTAGCGACGGGACAGCGCGTTTCGCCAAAAGAACGCACGGAACAGCGCGTCAAGCTGGTCAATTCGCCAATTGACGAGATGTGCCTCAGCAAACAATTCCCAACGCAGGCCAAGGTATATGGCGGCGGACGCAGGGTAAGGGCACTGCTCCATCGCGAACAATCCGCCTGCCACGGCCTGCTGAAAACCGCCCAGAAGCCCTGCGAACTCCGACTTTTGATCGAAGATGTTACGCCAATGTTCAGCTGGTAGCGCGAGCAGGTCCTGCGATTTGACGCTTGCAATACGGAGGTCCTTCTTACCTCCCAGCGCTCGCGCCTGCGGCTTGTTTTCCAGCGCCACGTGCATCGCGGCGGCAAATTGCGCGATCAATTCTGGTCGATTGGCCGAGTCGGCCCAACCGACGGCACCGTCCATCTCGCCGAGCTCATCAATCTGATCTCGGATTAGGATGGGGCCGCGCTTGTCGGTCGCGGTATCGCTATATATATTCGAGTGAATAAGGTCGACCGTAGATACTTTAGTTCCCGTGGTGTTGAGGGTCTCGAATATATCGCAAATTTCAGCTAGATCATAAGTCCCGGGGACTGTGTAGGTGGCTATTTTTGTCTTTATGATACCGTCGAAAGCTCGCTTGAGTACCGAATTTCGTCTCGACAATTCAGTATCGTCAGGCAATTTTCCGTCTTCATAGAATGATGGATCTCGGATGTGCTGCAAATATGACATCCATTGATCAAAAATATCATCCGGGTTTTCCACTTCCAAAGGGAAGAGGCCATTGGAAACCGCGACTTTGAGAATATTTAGTCTCTTCTTTATCGTCTCTCGCTCGGTTATGAATTTGACGCGTTCCGCGTCGTCCTGCGCGCAGACGTCCAGGAAATAGCGACCTGCATTTCTGTAGACACCCGAGGTTGCCTTGAGGCCGCCGAACGCAATGGCTAGAGCGGTCGACCTCTGGCGACCATCGAGGATCGCGTAAAACTTGCCCGGCCTGATCTTCGGATTCGCGAAAAACCGGTCCCCCGTGCGTTGCTGAGCTTCGTCCCAATCGGGAATGGAGATGGGCTCTAGCGGTAGAGCGCCCCCCTCCTCTTGCTCCCAGAGCGTGATCATCCCGACCGGACGAGCGTCGATGATCGAATTCACAAGCGATACGACTGCCGCCGTGGACCAAACGAAATCGCGCTGGAAGAGGGGGGATAGCCACTCCGATGTTTTGAGCTTCTTGATCAGCCCAGGCACGTTAATTTCTGATACTTCGAGATTGGCCAAGCCCGTCCCCCCTGGGTCGACGATATTCTTTGCCAACACTATTGAGGTGCGGCACCAGATCAAGACCGGCGGGAGCAATTTTCCCAGCGGGATTTTGTCGGCGCAGTCAGTTGACCACTGATCGCACGTTCTTGTCGGCACCGCATCCCGCGTCAGGGCACCCATGGCACCGAAAACGTCAGAAATCGCGGGACATGTGGTATGGTGAAACAAACAGCGAACATCGCGCCCGGTCTTTCACAAGTGAATGGTCCCATTGTTTCCCGCGCCTGCGGGCGAAGCGGGGCGTGTGTCGCGTCATCCATGTCCGGACGACAAACCCTTAGCCCTTGATGATCCCTGTTAGGCCTTGATGATGTCGGCCGGCGCGCCGCCGCCGCGGCGCGTCCGTGTGGGTCTGTGCGGGCCCGTGGTTCAAAGAAAAGGGCGGCCGCTTGAGGCCGCCCCGCTGCGTCTTTCTGCGTTTTCTGCGGTTAGAGACCGGCGGCCTTGCCGAGCCTACATCCCGGCGATCCGGCGCTTGGGGGTCCCGGTCTTGGCTCCGCCAAACCGGGATGACACGCGGGGATGACAGCGGAGGGAAGGGGCGCTACCGCCGTCCCTTCGCCCGGCCCTTCTTGCGGAACTCGGCCGCCTTCTCCGCCCGCACCTCGGC
>DASZBO010000017.1:0-77747 GCA_035944075.1 Sphingomicrobium sp. | reverse complement strand
TCATCAATCGTGCGAGCAATGTCCAGATTTCTCAGCAGGTCGACGCAACGATCGGCCTTGCGAATTTCACGCAATTCCAGAACTCGCTCATGAATGAACGGGTCGGAAGCGCTCTTAGCCAGATGGTCAGCCAGGCGGTCGTTGGCCGAGCTCCCTGAAACGAAGATTTCTAGTTGAGCAGACTCAAGGGAGCGCGCAGCGTGACGCTCATGTTCGGTGCGTCCTTCGTGACACCGAACTCGAACCCAAGATTGACCAGCTGCTTTTCTGTAACTCGGTACGACATACCGAGGACCAGGCGACCGGCATGGAGCTGATCCGACCTCTGCACGGTGTCGCCGATATGTTCGCGACTCGCGAACAGATAATCGTGGCGATACCCGAGGGAAAAGGAAAACTGCGGATTGACCGCGAACCCGAACCCAATGCTTGCCTCGATGGCGCTGGCCGGATCGACCCGTCCAATATAGACCCCGCCGATGTTCCGGTTGATGTTCTTGGGTATCTGGTAGAGATAGGCGAGGCCGCCGTAGATGACGACGGGGTCGCTTGGAAGCAGGAAGCTGATTCCGGGTTCAATGCCCCAGAAACCGGATCCGGTCGCAAGCCCGGTTGCAACGCCGAATTCGTCAAAAGGTATATCGAACGGGCTCTTTCCAGTGTCGCTCTTGATGCGCAGACTTGCGATCCAGATCGGCCGCAGCGGTTTGACGCTGTTCAACTGGTAGCGGATCGTCGCCTCGGCATCGCCGATATCATGCCCCTTCAGTTGAATGGTGCGAACGATACTCTGATCGCGCTGTTCGACCACCTTGATGAGCGAGTTGCGGTAGACATAGGGGAGTAGCGCCTCCACTTCGAGGCGGTCGCTCAAACCGTAACGCAGTGCCGACGTACCGATCACGGTATCACTGTTGACGTCGCTCGCTTCGATGAGCCCGATCTGGATTCCCGGGACGAGCTCGATGCCACGAAACACGAGGCGATTGTCCGACGATCGCGAATATTCGAGCGAAGGATCAAAGACGAGGTGCCCAGCGGGTGTCAGGACTCCAAGTTCGCGCGGGATTGCCTGGACCTCCGCGCGGCCGAGCGTATCTTGCGGCGGTGCCTCGCCGACGGGCCCACCAGGAGTGGCAGGTGGCGACGAGAGTGAACTGGCGGTTTGGCCAAGCCCGGTGCCGCGAAGGGACGCAAGCTCATTGTCGAGCCGTCGCTCCAGATCCTGGATCTCGGATTGCTGGGCTTCAATGCGGGCTTCCTGATCGTGCAGCAGCTTTGTCTGGGCCTGCACTTCGGCGGTGAGGCGGCTGAGTTCGGCTTGGGGTTTCTCTTCGCCGGCTGCCTTTGCCGGGCTGGTGAGCTGAACGGCGACGGCGGCCGCGCATGCGGAGGCGCGCAACACCCAGGTCATACTGTGGGCCATGGGAAATCCGTGTGCGAGGACGCGTAGGAATAATTGGGGGCCTCATGTTGGTCACCCGCAACCGCACGCAGGCCATCTATATCAACGATGCGGATGTTCTGGGGACCGTTGAGCGAAATGAGGTCCTTGCGCGCAAAGTCGGAGATCGTGCGGCTGACCGTGTGAAGCGTGAGGTTCAGATAGTCCGCAATGTCGCTCCGGCTCATCGGGAGTTCGAGCCCCGATGCGTGGGTTCGCTCGCCCACTTCGAGGATGAAGGCGGCAACTCGGTTCGCCGCGGTCTTGTGGCCGAAGAGGAATATCCTCTCGCGGGCCTGCTCCCACGCTTTCTCAAGCATGCCGTCACGCGCATGCGCTATGTCACGGTCGGCCCGGGTTGGGTGGCGCGAAAGGACGACGTCGCTGACGGATTCGGCGGTTTCGCGGTAGACCTCGAGATCGAGCCCGAACGCGTCCTCGGGATAATAGAAGCCCGTGAGGTGACGCTGCCCGTTGGCGAGATACCGGCACGTTCGCACGGTCCCTGCTGAAACCTCATACCAGAAGTTTGCAGTGTCGCCTTCGCTGTAGATAGTTGTGCCGCGTTCAACCATGAGAATCGTCGGCGCCGTCTGAGTTGATTCGCAATTGTTGGAAGTACAAAGCGTAATCACGAATGTTGCCCCCTTCGTTCATTTACGCAAAATCAATAAGCGCCTTTTCGAACACGGGGTCTATCCGGTGATCTGCGTGGGTGATTTCCCGTGTACGATTCTACCGGTATTCTTGGCACGAGCGGTTGCTAGTTCCCGCGCGGCACGTTAAACTGGGGATTACCAATTGGCCGCTTCCGTCTCGGTAGGACGGACCGTTCGCGGTGCGTCGTTAAGGCTCGTTTTCCGGGCCGGAGGAGCACGCTCAATGGCTTGGACCGTCGTCGACTCGCGGAGGGTGCTTTCGGCCCGAGAGCAGCAGATCCTTGAAATGATCGCAGCGGGCCTTTCGGCGAAGGAAGTTGCTGATCAGATCGGGATCGCCCCGCGCACCGTCGATCGCCATGTCGAGCATATTCGCCTCAAGCTATGCGCCCGCAACAGGGTTCACATGATCACACAGGCCATGCTGGATGGCGTACTTGACCTTAACATCGCAGGAGACACGTACGTCGCCCCGTCTCCAATGGTTCAGCCAAGTGCCAAGCGAGCGCATTGGCAGGTTCCCCGCCACCGGCCGTCCCGGATCGGCTAAGATCAGGTCAACGGTATCCAAGTCGATTGCCGAACTCGTCCGTTCCCGGTCTAATCCGGGGTCGACGGGAGGCCCGGACGCCTGTTGTCGGAAATGCGCTTGCCGATAAGGATCCGGAACGCCCGGATCGTGAGCGCAATCGCAAACATCGGCATGATGAGCTGCCACATTTCCAATCGCAACCGAATGAGGGTGTCCGGGAGCAAATGGGCGACCCGCACCGGGCCGCTCTGGATCGGGCGCCAGTCCGCAAAAAACCGCATCGAGCTCAGTGGCCAGAGATAGGCAACCGGCAGTCCGGAATTGGTCATCATGTCGAGGAAGCCATGGCTCGCCATCGATGCGGCGACGACCACTCCCGCCGTAAGGCGCCGCACTCCCAGCGGCCGGTGGAATACGGCGGCCAGGAAGCCGGCCGCTAACGCCGTGAACAATGCGTGCGCAGCGCCGCGATGCGCGTAAATGGATGTGACCGGCAGATGCAGGAAGTGCTTGAACAGACCGTCAAGGTCGGGTGCGGCCGCAGCGAAGGCGGCAACGAGGACCAGTCTCCAGGGAATTGGCCGGTCTACAAACGCAAGTGTCGCTGCGAGCGGCACCAGCGCATGGGTCGTTGTCATGGGCATGCAATTTCTCCGTCAACTCGCCTGAACCCGGTCCGTCAACAGAGTGGGTCGCAAGAAACTCGCGCCCTAACGCATATCGAACGCGCGCGCAGCGGCGCAAAAAGGGCTCGTCCGGCAAGCCGAACAAGCCCTGCCGGCGGGAGGTCGAGTCCTTCCGGCTGTCGAGCCCTACCCTATTTAACAAAAAATTAACAGTAGGCGGCCGTGTAGCCTGCGACACTGACGATTTGGTTCCCGATCGGAAACCCGATAACGAACCACCTTCCCCGATGCCCGACGTCTCGACCTGTCAGCCCGATATTTTGTACAGCGGTGAGAGATCGCCTTGCCGCAAGCGGAACCCAGGAAAGACCCATCATGCGCACGGCTGGTGAACTTGCCGAGCTCAGACCGGCTCGTTGAGAGCCGATCCCGGTTCAGGCGCCCGCTAGTCTTTCGCGAGCGCGACGGTGGTGCCGCGCGGCAAATCCGATCGCTCCAAAGCCAGCGATCATCAGTGCCCACGTTGCGGGTTCCGGGACGGCACTATCGCTAATGAAGAGATAGGTCGTGATTTGGCCCGAGATAAACCCAGGCTGATTTGCCGTCGGCGTGTACGAAGCTCCGTCGCCAATTCCTTCAAGACCAATCTCGCGCAACGTGACCGTATTGGAATAGGCCCCTCCTGGCGGAGAGGGTGTGTCCCCAAGGTTGTCCACCCCGTCGATATTGTCCGAATAGAAGAAGATGCTGCCGGGCAGCGCGGTTGTCGCAGCGGGACCCGGATTGAAGCGGATCACGTCAAGCGTCACCAGTTGGTCGTTGATCAGGTCCTGGAGATAAACGTCTCCCGTGACGGCGTTGAGCCCCGTTGTAAGGGTATAGAAGAGGACGTTGCTAAGGCCGCCCGGACCGGGGTCGGTTCCAACGCCCGACGCGAGGGTTACGGTCGGTGCACCAACAGCGGTTACGGTACCTTTCCCATTCTCATCGATTGTGATTGTCCGTTGAGGAACCGATTGAGCGCTCGCCGATGCGCTGGAGATCAAAGCCGATACGGCTAGTGCGGTTGCGCCAAAAACGCCCACGATCCGTTCCATGTCGCCCCTCCTTTTTAGGAAGCGGCCCTTAATATCATAGTTAACGTATGGTTAACATGATTATTGTGGCGCGTCAGTGTCTCGATGAGGGACAGATGATGCCTGTCGCGCGGACGGGCGCCCGCCTACCCGTCCCGCGTTCAAGAGGTAGCCGGCCGAAGTCTGAACCGGGCGGACCTCTTGTCTATCCCAGTTCCGCACGGTGCTGACGAGCCGCTCCATCTGAGCTATTGCAAACGCCTGATGGACGATGCTGCGGCGAACACCGAAAGCTTCGAGGCCAGTCCTCTTCCGCCGAGACCAACGGCTATTACCGCCTATCGTCACCGCCTCCCGACGCGACTGTGGCACTGGGTGAATGCGCTGACCGTGTTCATCATGCTGATGTCCGGTCTCATGATCTTCAACGCTCATCCGCACCTCTACTGGGGCAAATTTGGTGCAAACTTCGATCATTCGTGGCTCTCGTTCCGCGGGCGCCCAATCCCCGGTTGGGCAACGATTCCCTCGACCTACAATCTTGCCGCGGCGCGCCGATGGCATTTGGCCTTCGCCTGGCTACTGTCGATCGGGCTCATTCTGTTTATCGTGCTCAGCCTTCTTAACCGGCACGCGCAACGCGACCTCCGGCCGACGGCTGAGGAACTAAGGCCCCGCCACATCTGGGAGGATATTCGCCAGCACGCGCGCCTTCGCTTTCCCACGGGCGAAGCGGCGCTACGATACAACATCCTTCAGAAGCTCAGCTACGTCAGCGTCATTTTCCTGTTTTTGCCGCTGATGCTCCTCACCGGTCTCACGATGTCGCCGGCGATGGATGCTGCGTGGCCGTGGCTCCTTGAGATGTTTGCCGGGCGGCAGTCCGCACGTTCAATCCACTTTATCTGCGCGATGGCGCTCCTCGCATTCATCATCGTCCACCTCGTGATGGTTTTGCTGGCCGGCCCGCTCAACGAAATCCGATCGATGGTCACGGGACGCTTTCGGGTCCCACCGGAGACCGCCGGACGATGATTACGCGCCGCCATTTGATCGTAACGGGCTCGTCCAGCCTTTTGCTTGGCGGCTGTGACCGCCTCACCAACAACGGCCAATTTCGAAGCGTGCTGCGGTCCGCCGAGAAGCTGACCATGGCCAGTCAGCGACTGATCTCCTCCCGCGATGCACTCGCGCGCGAGTATAACGAAGCCGACCTTTCGCCGATATTTCGCTCAAACGGTACGGCCATGCCTGGCGGCGATGACTATGCCCGGCACGTTGAAGAGCAATTTACGAACTGGCGGTTGGCCGTGGACGGACTGGTCGCCCGGCCGCTTTCGATATCGATGCAGACGCTGAGAACGCTGCCACACCGCACGCAGATAACGCGGCACGATTGCGTCGAAGGCTGGAGCGCGATCGGCAAGTGGCACGGCGTGCCGCTTTCACGCATTCTTGATCATGCAGGCCTCAGCACGCGGGCACGATACATCGTGTTTCATTGCGCGGACCGTATCGGCGACAAACCCTATTATGAGAGCATTGATCTCATCGATGCCTTTCACCCGCAGACAATCCTCGCCTGGGGCATGAATGGTCATCTGCTGCCGGTTCCGAATGGAGCGCCGCTGCGTCTCAGGGTCGAAAGGCAGCTCGGTTACAAGCAGGCGAAGTATATTCAGCGGATCGAAGCGGTCGAGAGCCTACATAGCGCGTTCGGTGGCAACGGCGGCTACTGGGAAGATAATGCCGATTACGAGTGGTACGCGGGGATTTGAGGCGACACTCGCTAACTTCTCGGCTTGTTCCTGCGTTTCGGCGGCTCGCGGTCGCTTGCGATCGCGAGCATCATCAAGCCGATGAAGATATAGAGCCACCAAGCGAGTCCGATGAGGAATTCCATCAGTCGCGCGTATCATGGCGCACGGGCTCGAGGAAGCAGGGGACAAAAAGAAGCCTTCATCCTGGGTATGATCCTCCATCTTATCTCCATGACGCGCAAGCGCCGTCTTCAATCTCCGAGGAACGACTGAGCACTACACAAGTAAATAGTGTGACTCCTCAGCAGGGTGTCATTAGCGACCGCTTACGCGCTCATGCCAACGAAAGCTCGCCTTGCTGCCCTACGAACGGATTCGTGACCAGGCTTCTTAAAGAACGCCTAAAACGGAGAATGCGGATGAAAAAACTCGCCTTAATAGCTTCCTCGATTGTATTGACGAGTTGCCGCAGCCCCGCGGATGTTAGTCAACGGGATGCGCTCATCCGCCACTTAACCGCGCTCGCGGGCCAGTTTGAGTGGCATGTAAGCGAGCGACTTCCAGATGGGCGAGAGAACCGCCAGTGCTTCATGGTGCCCCATGGCGGGACGGTGATATACTGGCCGTCTCATCACAGTTTGTCGTTTGCTCTCATCCAGGGTGGTCAAGAACGCAAGACACTGATTGCCAGCTTCGCTGCAAAACCTGAGCACGATGTCATCTTTAACTGGGATCAAACGGCGGAAACAGTTGGGCTCTTTGTCGATGGTAAGCCGGCACAGGCGCTCGCTTCGAAAACTAAGAAGCTTAGTTGCCCCTTCTAATAGTAGCCCCTGATTGATCGCAAATATTACGGCCCCTGCTCAACTCCGCTCCGAGTTCGCCCCGGCGCTCAACCGTGGCATTTAAGTCCTTCGGGTGTTTCTTTTCCGACAAGCGTCACCAAATGTCGCGACAGCGAAGGTCCACCAAGGTATTTGGAGGTCTCGACGAAGTCCGTCGAAAAGTTCTTGGCGCATAAGAATGCATCAAAAATGGCGCCAGATGAGAATGGGAATGCGCCCAGAAGGTTTCGCGTTTGCGCGTTAAACAATGGGCAATGGCGTAATGTCAGGATTGCAATTGGAGGTTATCGGTAGACATTAGACGGTTTTGCGCAGCGGTGCGTTCAGGAGACGAGCATGCGACTTACCCCCGGATAGCCACTTAGCAGGATCACGTGCCACTTAGCTGCACCACCTGATCCTAGTAGTCAGAGTGATCCTCGGATAGCTTAGGCCAAAGCGAATAATCTCAACTCCTAAGGTTAAGTGAGATGAAGTTTGCGCAATTGTCGAAGGCTGCTGGCGCGATGTGCGCATCGTTCGCTCTTGCTGTTTGTGGCTCAGCTCAAGGTGACGTGAATAACAATACGAGTGCTTCGACCTCCAAAATGGCGACCAAGCAGTCGGCCGCGGGGAACACAGCAAGTGCCATACTCGGCGTTAATGTGAGCGGCATTCAGTGGAGCAGCCGGCAATTCACGAACCTGATTTATGGTTCATCGTGGATAGTCCAGAATGCGTCTGGCGCTTCTTCCAGAGTACCGGCAAACTTGCTTGATGCCAATGGCTGGGTGAAGTCGGCTCCCGCAGGATCGCGCATCATGCGCGAACTGACGGCGCCCTTGAACGGCGGCAAATTCATCTGTCGTTATCAAGGCAACGGAACGTTGTCCGTCTCAGGACCTGCTGTTTCAAACGTAGCGACATCTGCTGGTTCGACGAACTTTACACTTGCGGGTACTTACCCGAACCCCAAGACGGCTCTTCTCAGCTACGCCGTCGATCCGACCAACTATATCCGCAATATCGATTGTCGCGAAACCAGCGCGTCTTCTGGTAACACACTTACGCCCGAATTCTTATCCCAGCTTTCGATGTTTAGGACGATACGGTTCATGAAGTGGCAGACTGCAACTGAGGGCAATTGGCCCGTGACTTGGGCAACCCGGAACAAACCGGGCGACGGTGACTATACGAAGAACGACGGCGTCCCCGTTGAAGTCATGGTTCAAAGTGCAAATCAGGCGGGGGCTGACCTCTGGGTTACCGTGCCTTGGAATGCCGACAACGACTACATAACCAAATTCGCGACCTACGTCCGCGAAAATTTGGCGACGAACCATCGTGCCTATGTCGAAGTTAGCAACGAAGTATGGAATGGCAACTATCCCGTTGCCGCGCAGGCAACAAAAGAAGCGCAAGCAGAAGCGTTACCGAGCGGGACAAATAGTCAAACTGCCGGAAATTTAGAACGCTATGCGGAGAAGACGAAACAAGTAATGGAAATCTGGACTAATGTTTTTTCCGGCCAGAATAACAGACTTGTGCGTGTCGCTTCATGGCAACACGTTTCCCCTTACTACACTGACTTGCTGTTAAAATATATGAATGTCAGCCAATTTGTTGACGCGCTGGCGACGGCTCCTTACTTCGGCTATGACGCTACAAGTTCGATGTCGCTCGATCAGATAATGACGTCACTGCCTGCCGAAGTTAGTGCCGCTGTAAACTGGGGTGCGCAGCAAAAGTCCGTAGCTTCAAAATATGGACTTCGATACCTCACTTACGAAGCAGGCCAAGGTATTGTGCTCTCGAATAACGTGCCATTGGAGCAGCAAGTACAGCGTGACACGCGAATGCATGATGCGTACCTACAGTTCATGAAGTCATGGCAAACGCAGATTGGAGATTCGTTGAACCTATTTGCTCTTGAAGGTCAGATTAGCAAGTATGGAGCATGGGGCCTCAGCGAATACATCGGCCAGCCTGCTTCTCAGGCACCAAAACTGCAGGCGGTCCTCGATTTTTTAGGCTTGAATGCGACTGCTGCTGGGCCGCCCGTAGTGTATTCACCAACGCAAGTATGCGACGCCCACTCAATCGTTCCGGGTACGAGCAGTTGCGTGACGAACGCGGCTATGACGGCTCCCCCGACGAACACGAACACAGCCATACATTGAATGACTTGGTTTCAGCGGCGGGCGAGGCAGGGACCAGATGCGGACCTCCGCTCTTCAGTCGTGAGTCTCTCAAACTTTATCTATGGGGATGAAGGCATGATCTCCTGATGGGACGCGAACCTGGCTTCTATTGGTTGATGGATCTGAGTCAGCGACCAAATTACCCGAACCCCTTCGTTGCGTATTGGTCGGGGCGTGAGTGGCGGTTCTGCGGATCGGACTGGGCGGTCCTAGACAATGAGGAAGACGGAGATGGCGAGCGCATCATGGATCGCTTCGACATCATCACTGCGATCCCCTCGCCAAGGTAGCGCGCTCGGCCAAGACTAGCTGAGGCGGACGCCGATTAGACTCTCGTCTAAAGATCAGAGGGCCGCCCACGAGACCCTGGTCTAGCGACCTGCCTGTCAGCCGCTGCGCCAATCACCGCCGGTTCATTGCTGATGATTAGGCACACTGTCTTTTAGCCGAGAGCTCTTCGTTTTGTTGGTTCGGGTCGCTTTGATCGCCGAGCACTTGCACTCATGCAAAGCTAAGTGCACTGATCATGTCGCGATACTCGGGCAGGCTTGTCTAACGGGCGGCAAGCGGCTGCCGGTCGGCAGCGCCTGAAGCTGCAACAACTCAATAGCCAACTGGATCTGAATGTGCGTCAAGTTATCGAGGTGCGTGCCACCTTCATGGCTCAAGCGGAGGAATGGTGGTGAATTCGATGCAGCGGCAGCGGGCCGCCGCGCTCCTCTTGGAGAAGAGAACGGAACTTAGCGGCAAACTCGCCGAACTCATAAAGGACTGGCCTAAGTATTCCGCTCATTATTTGAGGGATCCGGCCTCGTTTGCAGAGATCGAGTGCGGGGCGCTTGTCGATTATATGGCGGCTTTTCTGCGGGACGGCGATGTTGCATTTCGACATCTCTATGTTGGCGAGAAAGCTAAGCAATTTCACGATCCATCCGTCGCTGCTGAAGTGCGGCGGGATCGAGAGGCGGCTGTGCTCGAGGGGGAAAGAGATCTCTTTCTGAAGGCACTTTCCGATGATCCATCGGCCCAAAATGCAGCACTCCAAGCCTTTGACGTAATAAGAGATGCTCTGACCGGCGAGGCTCAACATGAACTCCGGGTTTTGCTGATCGGCGACTGCCTGTATCTCGACGTCATCGCCTTCCTGACAGCGCCCGCGCTGGCCGAAGGCATCCGGATCAATCCCACTTTTGTCGCTTCGCACGACTTCGTCGAAATACGGGATGCGCTCGCCAAACTCGCCAGAGAGCCATTTGACCTCGTGTTTCTTAGCCCATTCACTTATTCTTTGCTGAGCGATTACGAAGCACTTCAGCGGACGCGCGTCATCCTCCATCCATGGAGGGCTCACCGACACGCCCAAGAAGCGGTCCGACTTGGAGAGATGCTCTTTGACACGGTGGCTGACCTGTTCGAGTGTCCTGTCGTCGTGCATGTCCCAGCGCCCGTTCTGCGGCACGAAGGGACGATACGCGAGCGCCTCGCGGATTTTCTCACGCTCCCAATGCGCAACCGTGCAATTCAGTCGCTTACGCGCTCTTTTTCCGAAAGGGCTGCCACACGGAGCGAAAATGGGCAGGCCATCATGCTCATCGACGAAGCAAAAATCGCGTCGCCGATCGGACTGCGCGCTGCGGGCCGTTATTATCACCGACTGGCGCTCCAGCATCCGGCACGATTTGGTGCATTGGTTGCAGATCTCTATTGCGACATCCTCTTCGTTGCCGCGAAGCTGCGCAAGCGGAAGCTCGTGGTGTGCGATCTGGATGAGACTCTGTGGGAAGGCGTCGTCGGCGAAGGGCTCGGTGTACGGCACTATCACGATCGTCAGAAAACATTGCTAAGCTTGAAGAAGCGCGGCGTGGTGCTCGCAATCAACTCCAAGAACGACCCATCTAAGGTGACGTGGGATTCCGCTGACGGTCAGCTGTCCATGGACGACTTCGTTTCGCGGCAGATCAACTGGGAGCCCAAGTCGATCAACATGCGGCGCATTGCTGAACACCTCAACCTCAAGGAGAAGGACTTCGTATTCGTCGACGACCGTCCCGACGAACGCGCGATGATCGATGAGATATATCCTCAGATGCAAACCCTCGATGCCTGCGATTCTCGGAGCTGGAGACGGTTGCAGATCTGGGCCGAAATACTCCCGGCTCGCCCCGACGCGGACCGCACGAAATTTTATCGGCAGCGCGACGCGCGGGAGGCATTTATATCTGCTGACGCAGAGTCTGGCGCCGCTCAACGCAGCGCTATGTACCACAAGCTCGAGCTTAAATTGATGATCCGGGAGGCTGGCCAACCCGACGTCGTGCGAATTACCGACCTGATCAACCGAACCAACCAATTTAACATGACTGCTGCCCGAGTAACGCGACGCCAGGTTTTCGACTGGATCGGATCAGAGGAAGCGCGCCTCATGATAGCCGATGCAGAGGATCGCTTTGGATCAATGGGGACAATCGCGGTTCTTCTGCTCACGAGATCTCACGAGTGCTTTGAGATTCCAGTCTTCGTGCTCAGTTGTCGAGTGTTCGGATACGGCATGGAATTTGCGATGCTCGAGGAGAGCCGCAAATTGGCTGAACAGGGAACAACTATATTCGGCCAATTCTGCACGACTGAACACAATCAGCCGTGCCATGACGTATATCCAAACGCTGGATTCCTTCCGGCTCCAGGCGGCTGGGAGCTTCCGTTACGCCCTAAGTTGCAAATCGCAGTTCCTGATTGGCTCACGGTGCGCGTCCAAGTACGTCCGTATTTGGCTTAGGAATCGTATATCAGGATAACTTATCGCTCTTCTGGTTCGCACGTCAGACCTAATCGCGACGCGCCCTCACGATTTAGTCGTTACTGACGTCGAGCGGCCGCCTGTGCCGGTGAACCTTTTCCGCATCCGCTCTTTAAACAAAGGCCTTTGAAACCTGCAGCGCCTTCTCCGCGCCGTCGCGTTGCTGAAAGGAACGCAATGACGATGGATGAGGCGTGAAGGCCGACAGAGTCTGCGAACTTGTGTCGACGCGCTACTGAGGATTGAAAAGGCAGAATAGGTCGCAGACACTGCGATCGAACTTTGACCTCAAAGGATTGCCGGTCACCGTGCAGCAAATCAAGTTTAAAGATAATGATTGTCGTTGGGCGAGGTCTTCGCGTGCCACGTAACTTCACCGTCGTTCAGGCGCTGCGTGGCATTGCAGCTTTATGGGTAGTTCTGTTCCATGCCAGCGAAGGCGGGCATATCCAGCAGTTGAAGGCATCACTCCCCAATCTGGTCGACGAAATTCTCTTCGATGCTGGCGGTTACGGGGTTGCAATCTTCTTCGGCTTGAGTGGGTTCGTTATTGCCCACAGCCTTGCGAACGTAGAGATGCGACCTCGAACTTGGGCACTCTTTATGCTTCGTCGGTCAGTGCGGCTCGATCCGGCGTATTGGGCTGCTATTCTCTTTGCAATAGTCATGGCTCTCGTCTCAGCAAAGGTGAAGGGCCAAGCGGCAACGACGCCGTCTCTCGCTCAGGTCGCTGCCCACGTGTTGTATATCCAGGAGATTGTCGGGTTCCCTCAAATCAATAATGTATTCTGGACGCTCTCTTACGAAATACAGTTTTACGCATTTTTCGCCTTAGCGATGGTGGTCGATCGACGTCCCATGCGCGTCTTACTTTTTCTCCTGGGCGTTGGCTCAGCCGTTGGCCTTTTCGACGGGCTTGTACCAGGTCTTTTCCTAAATCTGTGGGGCTGTTTTTTCGTCGGAGTCTTGGCTCGGTGGGCCGCTGAGGAAAGAGATTGGTTCGCCGCGTTTGTCGTTCTCGCCTTGGTACTGGCGCTCCATACTCACTTCGGAGCAATGAGCGCCGGCACTGCGATTGCGCTCTGGCTTTCAGTTAAGCTCAGAAAAGCTGAAACAGGATTGAACTGGCGTTGGCTGCAGTTTCTCGGCACGATTTCTTACAGCCTGTATCTCATCCATAATCCTGTTTCTGGTGCCGCAGGGTTCATTTCCCGAAAAGCGTTCGGCGTTAGTGAGTGGGGAGACCTCCTAACGCTCCTTTTGATCGTCTGCAGCTCGGTGCTTTGCGCAACTATTTTTTGGATGGCGATTGAGTTGCCATCACATCGGATCTCTCGAAAAATATCGCTTCAGCGCAAGCCTTTGTAACCTGGCGTCCGATCTATGCCCGAAGGACAAAGTTCTCAAAACAACCAAAGAGGGAATGGTCTCAATGCGGGTAAGTGTCGTCCTGTCCCAAAAAAGTACGTCCTGCTCCAAAATGTCCACTCCCGCTGGCAGGTGTGGTGCAACTGTGCTTAGGTTCAGAAGATGAAGGATAGCATTGGCCGGGCCGTCTTATCGTCTCAGTTTCAGAATTCGCTTCTAGGTTCGCTTGCTCGGGCTGTGGTTCGCCGAACGCGCGGTATCTACCCCTATTCGGGAGTCTTTCTGGCCGATTTTAACGCGATCGAAAGGCCGCACTATGCTTACTGCATGCTGGGGGCGGCTCGTCTTGCAAAGCGTCTGGGGATTGACCGGATCTCGGCGGTTGAGTTTGGCGTCGCCGGTGGGAATGGCCTCAAGTTCATGTGCGAATTCGCGCAAGAGGTGCGGCGCGCAACGGGCGTCACTGTGGATTGCATTGGTTTTGACAGCGGTAAAGGTATGCCAGAACCGCAAGGGCGCGAGGATCTCCCGTATTGGTTCAGAGCTGAACAATACAAGATGGAAGTTGCTGATTTGAAGTCGCGCGTCCCGCAAGCAAAGCTGATTTTGGGCGACATCGCTGACACTATTTTATCTTTTGCTGAGCGAGAACGCCCTGCGCCAATTGGCGCAATCATGAACGATGTAGATTACTTCTCATCTACGATGGCAACATTGAAGCTGTTCGAGCAAGCTAAGGCTTCTCCTGAAATGTTCCTGCCAAGGCTCTTCATGTATTTTGACGACATCATTGGCTCGGATACCGAGATGTACGGTCCTTTCAATGGTCAACTTGCAGCGATAAACGCTTTCAATGCGCAGCAAGAGGACTGTAAGATTCACTTGAATCAGAATCTTCTTCCTTTGAGCCACCTCTCGTTCCGATATCAGATCTATTACACCCACCTCCTGACGCACCCCGATTATTCCCGGTACATCGGCGGCGATCAGCAGCTCGGTCTCGAAGAAGCCTTACGATTGCGCGAGCGCTAGCGCATGGAAGCTCATGCGAAGCTCATGCGAAGCTCGGGATTTGACATTGGTGCTTCATGCTTTCGAGGTTTTGCGGTTTCGACGAAAGCAAGTGATTCGAGACGGTCCAAGTAATTCGCTTTCCGGTCACCTATAAATTGGATATCTATTATGACGAGGCCAAGTACGGGCATTACTCGATGAGCAATGGCCAATACCAGAAATACCGCGAACCCAATGACCGGATCAGATTGCATGCGGTGATATGGAACTCGCTTGGCCGAGGCTCGGTCGGCTACACCGTGAAGAGCCTATTATCGAACTTACCCGAAGAAAAAGTCGACAAAACACTTTGGTGTCTTAGTGGCGACCCCGACCTACCCCGTGAGTTTCATAGACCAGCACTGCCCGACTTGCTATTTCGGATCATGTGCAAATTGCACGCGCCTGCTCGAGCGTATCCGGCGATCGCCAGAGAAGTGATGCTACGTCGAGTGGAGGCAGGCGACATCGTCTATGTGTGGCCACCCTACGATCTTCAAGTCATAAAACGCGCGAAGGACCGTGGCGCAATCGTCGTCGGTGAACGGATTAACTGCATGAGCGATATGGTTCGTGGAGTGCTCAGTCTCGCCTACGCGAGGCGAGGACTTCCGCTTGCGGACGATTGGTGCATCGGCAGCTCACCAGAAGCGATTGCGCAAGAGAAGGAGCAAATGCTGCACTGCGACTATGTAACAGCTCCAAGCTCGTTCGTTGCTGAAAGCCTGCGCGATGCGGGTATACCGGACGAGCGCATTCGTAAGACATCATATGGCTACGATCCGGATCGGCTCGCAGCTGGTATTGGGGTTGCGCGGCCGTTCGCAGAGCCAGTGTTTGCGTTCGTTGGACTTGGTATTGTGCGCAAGGGTTTGGACGTAGTGCTGGAAGCATGGGAAAAGGCGGGCGGACCGGGTAAACTGATAATTGCGGGCAACATCAGCGAAGACATTCTGGAAGCATATAAAAACACTCTTGCGCGCTCTGACGTACAGCAACTCGGGCACGTTCATGATGTAGCTCAGGTTTACGCTGCGGCTGACGTTTTCGTATTCCCGACGCACGAAGAGGGCAGCCCTCAGGTTACCTACGAGGCTGCCGCGTGCGGATTGGCATCGATAGTAAGCCCTATGGGGGCAACGGGAGTTATTCGAGACCGAATTGAGGGGCTGATTGTCGACCCCTTAAACGTTGATAGCGTCGCTCGCGCCATGACTGAACTCGCAATCGACCGAGACTTGCGACGCTCACTGGGCGCGAGGGCTGCGGTACGAGCCCAAGAGTTCACGTGGGAGAAGGTTAGCGCCCGCCTCTATGACCATTTCCGTTCGATAAGCGGGCGACCCTGACGCCATTTGTGCGTCAGTTCACGCATAATTCGTGCCATTCGGCTATATCCTCGAGGGGTTGGCGATCAGTGCGCTCGTCTGCCGATCCTGGAATGATGGAGGATCAGCATTCCTCAATGACTGTCAGCGAATGGATCAAGTTTGATAGAGAGGCGCGGTGCAGGCAGGCATGAAGGAGAACTGGCTCACCAGAGTGCGCTTGTCAGGGAGTTCCGCTCTCGCACTTAGTACAATTGTGACGAACGCTATTCGTCTCGTGAGCACTATGTGCCTAACACGTCTCTTATCGCCGAGCGTGTACGGTATTGTAGGGATCATTTTATCCATTTTTTATATGGTTAACATGATCACTGATATCGGTCTGCAATCCTACGTTGTGCGCCACGAACGCAGCGACGAACCGGGCTTTCTCGATGCGGTATTCTCCATTCACGCTGTGCGAGGAGTGTTTCTTGCGGTGATCGCTACGATCCTCGCCTGGCCGATCTCCTCTATCATGAGTAAACCGCAACTTTTTGCACCGCTCGTCGTCTCTTCGCTGGTCTTCGTGATCGACGGGCAAGTGTCTTTGCATCAATTTCGAGCGCTTCGCGATGGGATGGTTCAGCGTTTTGCCGCCTTGGATTTGGTCACGGGTGTAAGCCAAACAATTACCGGCATTATCCTTGCTTTCTTGCTACGCAACGTTTGGGCGATCGTCGGATCGATGCTAATTGCGAGCTCTGTTCGGGCTTGGTGTACCTACGCACTCTTTCCGGGCGGCCGCCACCAGTTTCGTCGCGATCGTGAAGTTGCGGCAGACCTTTGGAGCTTTTCGCGCGTCGTCGCGATCTCAAGCTCCCTGATGCTCGTCGTTGGTCAGTTCGACAAGCTCGCGCTCGGTCGCATTCTGCCTCTTGAGAAGTTTGGTCTGTATGTTCTCGCCGCTTCGCTGGCATCCTTGCCTACCGCGTTCGCCGTCAACTACGGGTCGACAATCACTTATCCCGCCGTGGCCGCGGCGTGGCGCGAAGGTCGCTCTATTGCTGAGGCTTACTACGGTTGCTGGAGGCGTTTTTTTTACCTGTATGCGTTTGCGGGCGGGGGCCTGATAGGAGCAGCTGACCTCGTTGTTCGGATACTTTACGACCGTCGATATGCCCCGGTCGCGCCTTACTTAAGCATTCTTGCAGTGAGCACAGCCCTAAGTCTTGCGACTGTTTCGGTTGAGCGATTGGAAGTTGCGAAAGGACGTCCACGCATTTCAGTGGAAATGAATATCATCCGGCTAACATGGCTAGCCGTAGGCGCCTTTCTCGGGCTCATGAGCGGGAATTCAATGGTCCTTGTCATCACAATCGGCTCAGTCCAGGTACCGGCTTACGGGTATGGTGTATGGCGCCTGGCCCGAACTCATCTAGTGTCTTGGTCGCGCGAGCTGTCACTAGTGCTAGTGATTGTTATGGGTGGGGCCGCAGGTAGAATTGCGAGCTACGTCGGCGAAATCATTTTGCGCCACATCTGACACTAAGTTTAGACCGCCCCCATCCCAGCGAAAGCAGGTTGCGGTTGAGCAATTTGTGCGCCCCTTTCGTGTGTGGCTCTGACGGGTGACCGGCTCGCAATGGTACCAGCCAACAGGAACAACAACCACTCTCCGACTGAATTTGGAATGCAGTTGATCAGAGACGCGGTTAGGAGCAGCGACAAGCCTCCTATTGTCACGCTTGCTCGCGTGAGTTCGTGTCCGATAGTGCGATGTGCTTGGAAAAGCGCACTTGCGAGCAAGCCGAAGAAGGACAAGTATCCAAGCCAACCATACATGCCGAAGTAAATAATCCAAGTGCCATCGGTTAGTGAAATGTCTTTCCCAGTCCACTTATCGAAGACCCGGTTCCGGCTCCAAGCGCCCCATCCGAACCATGGCTTCTGCTCAGCCTTAGCGAGCAGCATATCTTCATTTTCGAGACGCACCTTCAGTGACGCATCGCGCTCGGCGCTGACTTTCATGGCAACATCGGAGATGAGGTTTGTCGGCGCCAAACTATGCGATCGCAGGAAAGGGTACGCACAAACGATGAGCGAGACGGCACACCCAAGCTTGGTCCAAAGCCGCGGTTTTGTGAACGCAATGATGGGCGCAAAAACGAGTGAGTAACTCAGGGGCCCCAGCGACTTACACAGCACTAATAATCCGCTGAGGTAAGCTGCAATGATCCGCGGATCTGTTCTCAGCAGACGCAGCCGCGATCTAGTCACCACAAAGGCGCAGAGCACGGCTAAGGAAGTGAAAAAAGCGAGCTCCAGACCATGGGAGAAAAAAACTACTGGCCTGAAACCGCCGTCGCGCATTTGCTGCACAAAAGAGCTTGGGAAATAACCGTACACTTGACGGTGGAGTTGCGGGCTCATCCTTAGTTCGAAGAGCATGGGGAGGCTGTAGATTACCATGGCAGACGGTACCGCCTTGAGGAGCAGAATTCGCGCAGCTTCGCTCGAGAGGTATCTTCTGCCGATATGAAAAGGGATGAGCATCAGCAGATTCCTGCCCGCGAACTTCACACCGTCCATCGGATAGAAACCATGGACGCTTTTACCTGCCTCCTGGAGCTCATAACTGTTGCCTAAGCTCGTGAGGATCGGCGCAATGACGAAGCCAAATCCAAGGATGTAGATGAGGATAGACCTTCGAACCACGCGTTCTTGGCCACCCTTCATCCAGCATAACAGGAGCGTAGCAAGTGCGCTAATCGCCATCTTGTCCATCGGATGTAGCAGCGGCAGATCGATGAATAGGTCGGATGGCAGCAGCATGTAGCCGCCCAACAGTGACCAAACCGCAGCTTTTTCGATCGGCAGCCTGTTGAACAGCGCGACACAGGCAAACGGCCAACCGGCGAGTGCTACATATGCAAACCAATTCGGGATTTCGATCAACTCCGGAGATCGCTGATACATCTTCACTAATGAGCGATCCGCAAATCCTCAACCACGGCAGAGTCCGTTGCATGCTATGTTAGATTTTAAAGGCGCTCTTTAAGATCGCAGCTTGCAGCACTGCTTCGCCCCGCTCGGCCATTCTGGTATGAGATGTTGCTTATCGTGCCTCTTGGAGCACTGCTGGCGCCGCGGGAGGAACCACTTTTCGACGAAATGCCAGCTCAAGGCTCCGGCAACGAGGGCGAGTGCAGCTGAAACGAGAAAAAATGTAGCGAGGCTCCAGTTGCGGCCTATTGTGAACTGAAGGGTCATCTGAATGAGAAAGCCGTATAAGTAGGTACCATACGAGAAATCGCCATATTTTGCGGCATTATGAAACGGTATCCCATCGGCGAATGACACGTAAAAGACGGTGTACGCGAGGCTCGGGAGAAACAGCAGGAAGCCGAGGCTGTCATCTGTCCAACAGCCCACCACGGTCGCGCTGATAAGTAAGACAAGCAGAACAGCATTGCGCGGCAGAGTCGCGCGAAAGGTGTAGGCGATCATTCCGAGCAAAAAACACGGTGCCATCGTAGTCCACACAGACGGCACGCCTATAACGAGCCCTACAATACCGAGACCCGGTTCTATGCGCATTGCACGTAAGCTGACGTGCACCACCATGATAAAAATGAGCGCAAGAACAAGAAACCAGCGGATTCGCAAAAGCCGCAATGCGCCGAAAAGGGCCACTGCAATGTAGCACCAGAATTCGTACGGAATACTCCAAAGCGCGCCATTTATAGATAGCAGGCCGCCATGTACGTAGCCTTGTGGATTCGGGACCGGCGAGTTGCTCTGCAGAAACAAGTTCATGCCGATCATCCTAAGCCAGCCGGATCCAGTGACGGTGGCTGTTGGGGCTATGAAATGTAGGAATAGGCATGCGCTAATGGTGGTGGCCACTAGGTAGCCGGGGTAAATACGACGCACCCGCTTTAGGAAGTATGCGTATTTTGACCTAGAGCGTTCGTACGATTGGGTTATTAGGAATCCACTGATTACGAAAAATGCCATCACGCCCACGTTGCCGGCGTTGTACGCGCCGTGCAGCGCTAAAGAGAGCCACTCTCCCTTCTCGCTTCCGCAATGAATCGCGAACGAGTGCGACCATATTACAAACAAAGCCATCGCTAAACGCAACGCGTCAAAGTTATTAGTGATCGGATCCGCGGCTTCACCAGCGACGACAAGCCTGCGGACTGACAATTCACTGCACTCCTACGGAAATGAATTTGATTTAGTCAAACCAATTGCTTCGTACAACTTCGCCACCGGTGCTGTCATCGTTTGATGCGAATGCGTGGGTCAAAACGGAACATTGTGCGCCCAATCGGCGGTCGTTTCGGTCTGGCACTCCATTAGGCTCAATTTTGTTCGTCGGAGAGGGATGTTCCTGTAGTGATCTCTGAGCAGATGCCGAATCTAGTTTTCGGACGGAACTATTAATTCGACTGATACGGCAGAAATACTCTGAGCAAATCTAAAGCGGCTTCGCGAGTCCCAAAGACCCCGTGATCGGCGTAATAAGCGCCCTCGCGCGTCAAAGTCCAAAACGATCCGAGACGTTCTCTTAAGTTGCGACCCTCGATAGTCGCTGCGCGCGCGGCGAATACAAGACTAAGTTTGGCTACCTTACCCGAGGCTGCTAGGAACTGATCCCTCCGTTCAGGCTTCCGCTGGGCACTGGCCAACCCCGATAAGCATTCCGCGATTGAAGCATAAACTGCGGAATTCCGCTGATAGACCTCCGCGCTTTTGCGGATCTTGTCTCGTGCACGTTTTAGAATAGATCTGCGCGCAAAACCGAACTCTTCAGTTGTATTTGCCTCATGGCGTCGGTAGATAGCTAAAGGATCGTCAAGTACGACAACGCTGCCGGTCACGCCTGCGATTAAACAGATCCACCCGTCGTGAGCGTCGGGCACGCCAATCCAAGATAGACACCGGTTCCTGGGTGAAATCTCATCGAAGAGCGATCGGCGAACGACCTGCCTAAACCCGTACACCAGCCAATCGGGCGGTAGCGTGAGTCGCGGATAGAGACCGGGTTTGGGCCAATGCATTCGTCCTCTTGGGTTGAGGTTGGCGTCACCGATAATCGCGTTGTGAACAATCAACCCAAGGTCGGAAGGCCCGGATTCAATTGCCTCGCGGCATCTCCCTAGCTTTGAAGGCAGCCAAACATCATCCTGATCGCAAAAGGCAACCCAGTCGCCGGAGCATCGGCTCGCGGCCTGAATAAAGTTCTCTCCGTATCCAAGCTGTCTGGAGTTGCTCGTGATCCGAACTGGGAACGGAGATCTTGACGAGAATTGGTTAAGTATGGCGACCGTATCGTCGGTGGAACCGTCGTCTCCGACGACGAGTTCAATAGGCGCAGGATCGAGGCAGAGAAGACTTTCGAGCTGCTCGGGCAGATACTTCGCACCGTTGTAAGTACACATAGCTATAGAAAACGTGGTCATTTCAGCAATCTAACTTTTGTGCACAGTAGGCGCAGCCCCTTTTTGAATACAGCAATGGGATTTTCACCGGCCGCGTTCAAGGGCAGGTCAATTGATCGATTGTGTTCAAGGCAACTTCTAGGCTTCTTGGGTCGACTTCGAAGCTATCATTCGTGTGCGTGAAGTAGGGATCGCTGCGATATAAATGAGAAATGTATTCTGGTTTCAAACGGCCCCTCACTTGGATGTATCGACCACCGATCTGATGGCACATGACGCCGAACCATCGTGTCATGTGACCTACTGGCGAAATCTCAATCAACCGCAGCGGCGGTTCTGATCGTGATCTATATTGCATAGGCGCAAGCGCCGCTCCATGCACCGATACAATGTGGGTTGCATTCTGAAAAAGTGCGAACTGCTCAGCGGCTGAAAGGTCCTCGGTGTAGACTTTTGTGTACCCTGGAAGCGTCGCTTGCACTTCATGTTCGTTCGAGATTGATCGCAAACCGCGGCGAGCGATAAACACCTTTCTTGGTGTATCGAAGGGCTGAAAACTGAACTGCTCCGGCACAAGTATTTTTCGGCCGTAAGCTACGACTTCCCAATGCGGGACGCTCCAAGAACATTGGCGGCCGGTTACGGGTCCATCCGTAACAAGGGTCGTGAATCCAAAAAGCTCGTACAGCTCAAAGGTTATCCTTGGCATTCCCGTCGGAAGGACAATCAATAGATCCTCGCCGAGCCATTTGCGCGCAGCCAAGGCGAGTGAAAGATAGAAGTTAACCTGATGAGACCAGTTAAAGTAGTCGTCGGTACGAACGTCGAAGAACACTTCCTTATCTACGTTGATTTCACCGGGTGGTCGTAGTTTGTTCAGCAATCGCAACTTGCGAGAAGTTCTTACGATTGCCGGAGAGATCGACTGCTTTCGCAATTGAAAGCGCACCTCTCCCGTTCCAACTTCAGGGACATAATCTGGAATCCATATGCGCTCAACGTCGGCAACCATTCGGTCCACGGCATGCGTCGTTGCGCCAATCATCCAAGATCCGGGCACTCTGTACGGGGGTATTTCGATTGCGACAGTGCCCTCATTAGACCTGACTGCCTCCAACTCGATCCACTCCCATCTTCGTATTTGCGGCGACGCTATCATGATGCGAAGTCATCGCCAATAAAGGACGCCTGTTCGTACCTTAGTGTAGGCTCACCTTAATCGACGTTCTCAGCTATAAACCAATGCGCAGGAAAATGATCGCGCTGTGATGATTCGATTATCACAGCGCGATCGGGCAATTCGCGGAACGTTTGCTGGCCGCGTTCAGCGGGCAACGAACCCGGATTCGAGTTTTACTATCCAACTAATCGTTTCGGTTAGAACACGTGATTACGGAATTGAACTCAGCGGCACGAGCACGTGGTCGGGCCATGGGCCTTGCGGCATCCCCTTGATCGTTTGTCCGTTGCCGAGTTGACCATTGTTGCAGCTGAGATGCGCGTCGATGCAGCCGACTTGCCACTGATTTTTGATTGTGGGCGACCAAGCCTCCCAATAATCTCCGTGGAGCGTCGTCCCAGCTGCAGCACCGGGCAGCATGTCGTCTGAGGAGAGATGCCATTTGCCGGCAACAAAATTTGCATCTGTCGTGAAAAACGCCTGAATCGTTATGCTGGGGATATTATACGGGTGATCTGATGGGCATGCTCGACTTCCATCGGGCAGAGCCGCTCCGACTTCGTCACTCATATGCGCTCGGTGGTCTGGGCTGTCCAGATTCTTACCATCCCAGCACTGGGGAAAGTCGATCAACACCCGCAATAATGAACCTGCGGGACAAGTGCCTGTAGCCACGACGGCTGCCAGCGTTGGTTCTGCTGGGGTGACAGCACCGGTAGGCAGCCAACAGTCGAAGTGCATGGTCCACTGATCGGCGCTGGTGGTGTCTGCAGGACCGCCCTTTCCAGAGTCCATATTATAACCCGTGATCATCCGAAGGCCGTTCGGCATCGCAACGCAATAGCCGATGTGAGTTGAATCGGGAGCTGCACCGCACTCGGGATTATTGTTCGGGAGCTGTTTGTAGTAGGTCAGCATGCGATTTGGCTTCACAGCATTGCCAGCACCATCCAGCATCGCCGGCATCCAGTAGGCGGACCGCTGTGGCGTAGGATCCGTGCTGTTCGCATTACCGGTGCATGTTGAGCCACCTGACGTGCGCAGGCTCTGATAAGTCGATGAAGCGTTCGTCAGCATGTTACCAAAGAACTGGTGCAGATGGGATTTTCCGGGCTGACCCGGGTAAACGATCGGATCGTCCTTCGCGAGTTGGCCTGAGAGACATTCAAATCGAAACGCTCCGACGGGATCCGCCATAACAGGCACCGTTGTTGGATCTGGTTGCAACGTAGACTGGACGTTGAAATTATCCGCCACGTCAGATTCACCTTTGGCGCCATTGGGCGAAGCAACCCAGCCGCCCGTCGACGTCGTCGTGGTCGCGGTAGTAGTAGCCGCCGCCGCACTCGTCGTTAAGGTGGTAGTGGTCGCCACCGCGTTCGCCGGCGTCCTCTTGCCCGTCGCCGCGCTATGGTTGGAGCTGCAAGCAGTCAAAACAGCTACACCGAAAATGCCGACGGCGACTCCTCGCGGAAATTTAATTTTTGTTACCATAAATGTCACCCACCCCGGAATAAACGAAATGTCGTCCGTTTTTAAGTGCTTGCGTGATTATGGTGTGTTTGATTCCTTGAGAAGTTCCTAACGGCGTTTATCTGCCGCTAGTATACGAAGTATCCGATGGATTGATGCGCAACAGCGGCAAGTGGCACATCAGCGCGACCGAAACCCACCCGGGATTTTCTACGCAATGACACTCGACTGCAAGGGCGAGCGGCGCCGGGTAAAAACTTTTAACATCTGCTCTTCATTGCGTTTGTTGATCCGATATCCCAGTATTTTGTGCTGACGGGGGGAAGGAAACCATGCGTACCAAAATCGAGACTCCGCCCGTTTTTGTCTCTCGGGTTAGCTGCCTGTCCTGCATGTCAAACGACCTGACGGAGGTCACGGGAGGATCATTCAACGACGAGCCGCTACGCTCGTTCATTGATGCGGACCCCTGGGGCGAGAACCCGCTTCCTGTGCTGGCGCAGCACCGGTGGTCTTTAGTCGAGTGCTCCGCCTGCTCTATGCGTTTCCACCGCAACATCCTGTCGCCGCATTGGAATGAAGTCCGCTTTTCAAAGTGGATGAGCGAGGATGCGATCCGTCAGTTTGAAGCGACACACGGAACCGGCGAAAGTCCCGCGCCCGCGCATGCGCAGCATGTGCTTCGCCTTCGGCAATTAGGCGTCAGCCGCTTACTCGATTTTGGTTGCGGCTTTGGACATTTCATCGAGATGTGTCAGCTGTTCGGTCTCGATGCAGTGGGTGTCGACCGGTCTGATGCCCGACGCTCAGGCGCAAACATTGCAGTATTTCCTGAGCTCGATCAGGTGCCAGGCACTTTCGACGCAATCACCATGTTCGAGGTACTGGAACATCTGGATGACCCGCTTGGCACACTCCGCGCGCTTCGCAAGCGATTGAATTCTGGCGGGATCATGATTGTTGAGGTTCCGGATGCGTCTGGAGTTCACGCAATCAACGATCGGCAAAGTTACTACACAATTCATCCGCTTGAGCACATCAACGCGTTCACGCCGGATTCCTTGGTCAAAATGATGGCGCGTGTCGGCTTCCAACCGATCTTCAAGGCCCCCGCGTTTGTGACAACTTCATTCAGACGATTACTCAAGGATGTCGGCAAGGCTGCGCTCAAGCAACGAACGACGCAACGCTATTTCCGATGCGTGTGACACTCAGGCCTACTCTAAAAATGCGACGAAAAGCCACGAACTCCCTACGGAACGCACGCGAGCAAAATTCAATTTATTCGCGCTCAGTGCGTTGCCATTCTTGGGGCATGCCAGCCCTTGCGAACGCAATATACATCGGAAGCTTCCATAAAACGTAGAATGGTGCCCGAGTAAGTGCGGCAAGACTAACGAATCGTGAGCCCCCCGCGCACCACGCGCATGCGAGCGCCACGAATGCAAAGATTAGACCTACTGCCAACACCAGAACCGGCCATAAGGCCGTGCCTGTAACCAAACTAGAGCCGGTCGCAAGGATTAGTCCGACCACGTCGAGTAGGATTAGGAGTGCGAACGGCGGTATCATCAAGTGTATCCCCGCCCATACTCCTGGCGCGTCAATCCTGATCAGGGATCGCCAAAACATTGGCGGCCCCACTCGCATCGCGGTCTGGAGAAAACCTCCTTCCCACCGCCTTCGCTGGGAGAGTGTATTTCGCTTGGTCTCGGCCTTGCTCCAGACGTTCGCATCTTCGACAAGGAGCGGCGCGTGCCCGGCTAAGGCCAGCTCTTGTCCCAGTTTGAGATCTTCGACGATGCTATTTGTGGCCAGAGAGGCTTCGGCGAAGATCGGCCACGGGAAAGCCATGCCTGTGCCAAGTAGATTGACTCGTCGTGCCAGCCGCTGAAGCGCGCGCTGACGGACCACATTTTTTATGAAAAAAGCGAAAGTAGAAAGTTGGACCGCCGGCGAAGCCTCGTAATTTGGCTTCTGGAGGTTAATTGCCTGACACGGCCTTTCGGACGCCTCGCACGCACCAATTAAGTTCATTAGACTTCGTGCGTCCATGGTGCAGTCAGCATCAACGATGACAACCACCTGCGGTGGATCATTCATGAGATGAGACCTGGCAAAGTCAAGGGCAAAGCCCTTCCCTTTGCGGACCGCGTCTAACCGCTCGATCAGTTCAACCCCCTGCTCCTTTGCAACTTGCGCAGTACTGTCGACGCAATTGTCCGCGACCACTAGGATGCGCACGTGAGCCCCGAGCTCGCCCTTCAAGTGCCGCAACGTAAGACGCAGACCAAGCTCCTCATCGTGCGCAGGAACGACGATCACGGCACTCCCATCGCTCTCTGCAAAAATGCGCCGCGGCAACGGCACAAGACCGACGAACACCTCGATGGCGAAGCAGATCGTTAGCAGCGTAAAGGGAGCGAGAATTAGGGCGATTAGCAGGGTCACCTGCATAAGCTAACAGGTCTCGGTCTGGAGGGCGAATAACCTAGAAAATCCCGTCGGTCCCAGAGAGGGACGCGAGCAACTTGCGGTGATCTAACGGAAAGTTTAGCGTGGCTGGCGAGGTGCATGTGAGAGGGTTCGGGTGAATTTCGAAAGTCCAAGTTCACTTGTGCAGGTTCCGCCATCACAGCGCCCCCTCGTCAATGGGGCAGACATTGTGCTGGGAGTCGGATGCCTACTTTTGGCCGTCCCAACTATGTACGATGTCGCCACAGAAACCTGGACGACCGAGCAGGGCGGACACGGACCTCTCGTGCTCGCGACGGGACTTTGGGCAATCTGGCGCGAGCTTAAGGGGAACGCTATCGAACGCCGGACAGGCCGGGTGGCGATCGGGATTCCGTGTATTGCATTGGCGCTCGCAGGATTCATCGTTGCGAGAATTACCGGCGTCCTCGAAGTTGAAGACTTCGCCATGTATGGTTCACTCATTAGCGGAGCATACCTCATCTTTGGCGGATCCGTCATGCGCGCCATCTGGTTCCCACTGGTGTATCTTGCCTTCGCCTTGCCGCCTCCGGACACCGTCGTCACCTTCGTTACGCAGCCGATCAAGATTGCCATTTCCACTTGGGCCGTTTCAACTTTACAGCTGTTGGGCTACCCGGTCGCAAGTTCGGGCGTAACGATCCAAATCGGTCAATACCAACTGCTGGTAGCGGCAGCGTGCGCTGGCCTCAATTCGATTGTGACCTTGACGGCGCTCTGCCTCTTTTACGTTTATTTGAGGCACCGCTCTGACGTGATCGCCTTTCTCGTAATTGCGATCGCCGCCATCCCGATCGCGATCATTGCGAACTTCGTCCGCGTCCTGGCTCTGGTTCTCATTACTTATTATTTCGGGGACTCGGTGGCTCAGGGCTTTGTGCATGATTTTGCGGGACTTCTCATGTTCTCCGTGGCGCTCGTCGTGGTATTCGCCATTGACCAGATTACATTCCCGGTCGTGGACAAGATCACGAAGCGTCGGCACGCATGAAGCCGGTGTTGGGCAGCTTTACGCAGCCGGAGGCCGATCGCAGGAAATTCCTTACGGGGTTGCTGTTCGGCTCCGCGGCAGCATTCGCCTATCTACGACGTCCACGGGTCAAGCTCGACTATCTCGGAGCCGACAAGCTCGAGGTCCTGATCCCGAAAACTATTGGCAAGTGGAAATATGAAACGGCGAGCGGCCTCGTTGTCCCACCGGATGATCCATTTGAGAAACTTATCTACGCGCAAGTTCTCACGCGCATATACGTCGATGGAAAAAATCCACCAATAATGCTGCTGGTCGCACAAAACGGAAGCCAAACCGGATTTCTGCAAATCCACCGCCCCGAAATCTGCTATACGGCGGGAGGTTACGAGATCTCGCCGATCACTCCGCACCCAATTCCGGTAAACGGAACGATTGTTCCGGCAAACCGGATGGACGCCACGAACGGCGGACCAGTTGAGCATGTCGTTTATTGGACGCGGGTTGGTGACCAAATCCCACCCACTTGGCGGGACCAAAAACTGGCCGTCGCGGAGCAGAATCTCAAAGGCGTTATTCCGGACGCGATCCTCGTGCGCATTTCCACAGTCAGCAATGATGGCGACACTGCACTTCAGACGATCGATCAGTTCGTATCAGCTATGCTGAACTCGGTCCCACCGAGCCGGCGACCGGTATTCACCGGCTGAAGGCCCAAGTTAAGCTTATGCCGCTTAAGAGCCCGGCTTCAGCTTAATCGGCTTCAAATAGATCACGATGAAGGCGACCGTTGCCGCGAGTAGCGCGATTGCGGCTAGGTCTTGCCCGTGGTTGCCGAGATAATTCGCCACAGCGCAGGCGGCCCCCGCGCCAAGATAATATAGTAGCGACACGTCTCTCTCGTCGCCATTGCCAGTCGATCGCTGTAGGAAAAGCACGATCAGTCCCGCGAAGATCGCGAGCGATACCCAGTCATAAATTGACGACATGCGACCCTCGTGATTACCGCTGTAGAACGCTTCAAACCTGCATGCTATGGCCCAACCAATCTCTTTTTCAACGGGGCATTTTCATGCGTCAGTATATTATCGTCACTGCACTTGCTGCGTTAGCCGTAACTTCGTGTCAGAAGAAGGCGTCTGGTCAAACAGTCGCTGTCGTAAACGGCGAGGAGATCACGGCGTCGGAGCTCAATTCAGAGCTAGCGAGTGAGCAGAATGCGGGTGTAGGCGACACGAAGCAGGCCCGTAACGCGGCTCTACAAAACCTCATAAACCGCAAGCTCCTCGTTCAACAGGCAAAGTCCGACGGTATCGACAAGTCTCCTGAGTATTTGACGCAGTTGCGGCGCACGACCGACGACCTGCTCATGAATATGCTGCTCTCTCGTCGCCTGAACACGGCCCAGGTCCCGACCGCGGATCAGATCAACCAGTTCGAAGCAAGTCATCCAGGAGATTTCGCGGCCCGCGAAGTCTGGACCCTTTCGCAATTGGTCTATCCGCTCCCGAAAGATGCGAGCGTCATTGCCAAGCTCAATGCCGCCAAATCGCTGGACGAAGTGGGCCAGGTCCTGACGTCGGCGGGCTTGCAGTTCACCAGGGGCGAGCGGAAGCTCGACACGGCGGTTCTCCCTGACCCCATTTATAAGCAAATCGCCAAACTCCCTCAGGGCGAGCCGTTTATCGCGAATGGGGCTGACAAGGCGGTAGCCAGCGTAATCACTCAGCGCACTCCAAACCCGACGCCTGCGGAACAGGCTCGTCCCGCGGCTCTGGCGCTTATGAAGCGGGAGCAGGCCAACCAACTCATCCAGGACCGAGTGAAAGGCCTCCGCGCGTCGGCAAAAATCGAATACCAGCCGGGCTTTGCGCCGCCCGGTAAGTAGGCCTTAGTTGTCCGATTCTTCGGATGAACGCGCGTAATATTCGCTCGCGTAGCGTTCCTCGACGCCATAGCCCTCGCTGACCAGACCTCCTCGATACTTGTTGAGGACGACTCCAGCGAGGCGCTCATGGCCAAGCATGTTGACCGTTGCCTCGATCTCGCGCTGGGTCGTTTTCCCGTCCTGCGCAACAATCAGATAACCGTCGAGGGCTTCCATGATGATGGACGCATCGTCGTTCGCGAACACCGGTGGAAGATCACAGATAAAGTAATTCCGCTTGTCGGAATTGTGCATCGCACGAAACAGCGCCTGCGCCCGATCACTCGCAAGCAATTCAGCGGAATGAACCTCGGCAGTGATGCTAGGGATGATGACCAGATCCTGGCCTTGCGGGACATAACCCCGAAGCACTTCGCCCGGGTGCGTACCTTCGAAATATTCGACGATGCTCGTGTCCGGTTCGATCCCGAATATGTCTTTGATCGTTCCACGCCTCAAATCGAGGTCAAGGAGGTAGGTTTGGAGCCTCGGATCGCGGCTCATAGCGGCGGCCAGATTCGCCGAAACAAAGGACTTGCCGACATTCGGCGTGGCCGACGCAACGCCAAGCATCCGCCAGCCGCGCTCGCGGCGCAGCGTGGCGAGCTTGGATCGGATCAGATTGAAGCTCCGTGAACTCGCGTTGCGGCTGTCAAAACCATGGACAAGGCGTCGCCGGGAGGCCGCACCACTCCAAGCGATTTCGGTCGCCTGACCGCGACTGGGGAATATCGGCGTGGTCCTAACCTCCCTCAGATCCCCGGTTCGGTCCGGGACTGCGTCTAATGAGCTAGGCTGCAATGCGTTTCTCCCGCGAGAAGAAGGCGGGAAAACGTCCCGAACGAGCTTTCGTCTTGGTTTTCAAAAGAGGTACGACCCCGATCATTGGATAGCCCATGTCCTGGATCTGCCGTGGGCTCCGCACCGGTCGATTAAGAATTTCGAGCCCAAGCGCAAGGAGGAGCCCAAGACCGAGCCCGGCAGCCGCGCCGGCCGCAATGTACAACGGCCGATTGGGTGAAAAGGGACGATCCGGAAGATTGGCCGGCTCAACGAGCGAGAGGTGTTCAGCGCGCTGCTCCGAGGCCATCCTCGCACTGTTCTGAGCCTTGAGGAGATTTTCTGAAATCTGCTGATATTGGGTTCGAAGAGTGTTGGCGCGGTTCTCGAGCTGCATGGCCTGCTCTTCAATCGCCGGCGCCCTTGCCTGTCCCGCTGTCGCTGCGTTCGCACGAGCCAGCGTCGCGTCGCGCTGATCCATCAGCTGATGGATTGCAGCGTTATTTGCAGCAATCTGCTCCTGGGTCGTACTGTCGCCACCGGAGTTCTGGGTCATGCGACGGAGCTGCGCAACTCGCTCCTTTGCGGCGATTACGTCGGGGTGCGTATCGCTATATTGGGATTGCGCGGCTGCTAGCGCAGCTTCGGCGGACGCAAGAGCATCGTTTCGCTGAGCGGGGTGCCGGCTCTGCGCAATCAGTTGCCGGTTTTCGTTTTGGAGAGCAGTGATCTGTGCGCTGAAGCTTCCGGTATCAATTAGTTGAGAACCGCCATTACTGGCCAAGGCCGATCCATTGCGCGCTTTGAGAGTGGTAAGCTGGGCCTCAATATCCGAGATCTGAGTCTGAAGCTTAGTCGCCTGATCCTGAAGGAAGCGCACCGTAAGGTTTGCTTGATCTTCAACATCGGCATTATCCATATTCAGAAATTTGGTGACAAAACTCTGCAAGACGGCTTGGGCCTTTACCGGGTCTGGATAGTCGAAACTCATTGCGAGGGCGACGGTGTTGTTTTGTGTACCCGACTGCTGTCCGATGTCGCTCGACAGGGCACCGACGCTCGTTGAGTGACGCATCTCCTCGATGATCTTTGACAGAGGCTGCGACCGTCGCTGCTTGATGTATAGATCTTCCTGTTCGATCAGCTGAATAAGGTCACCACGGCTCAGAACTTTTTCGCGGATCCGGGCGATACGCTGTTCGATAGCACCATTGGTCGGCGCATCGACAAGCGTGGTGGGCAAATCCTGGGACTGGACGAGCAACGTCGCCGTTGAACGATAGGTTGTTGGGAGCGAAAATGCGGCAATCGCCGCCGCCGCAACGAACGCAATAAGGCAGACAAGCACGTAGTAACGCCGCTGCCATAGTATAACGGGTAGATGGTTTACCATCCAGGTCGGCGCAGGGGCGCCGCGATCAATTATCTCAGGTTCCATTATTCGACGTCACCAAGCCGATATCGGATGAATACCGCGGCGCTAAGGTCCGTGTCCGGCCCCGGCCCGTGTTGGGTAATTTTACGAGCTGCTAGGTCCACGCCACCGTACAATCGGTTTCCCACTTTTCGTGAGTAATCAGCGGCGACCCGCACATAGGTTGCGTGGGCGAAGCTCGGTACAGCCACAACTAGAATAGGGTTCGAATATCGAACAGCACTCAACGAAAACTGGATCGTATCACTTGAGCCAAGGCGCCTTGAATAATCCATCCCGGCGCTCATGACCCGCGCAGGGCCTACAGATGTGGCAGCCTGCTGCTGAAGTGATAGTTGGCCACAAAATTGCGTGCGCTCAGTTGCGGAGCATAGGTTCGCATCTGCGGTAACTCCGGTCGAGTGCCTTGTAAGAAGGCCGTCGTCAACAGACGAGAAGGACACGCCGACATCGCCGCTAAACTTCAGTTTCTCGGAGAGTCGGATTTGCCCGGTAACGTCCGGCGTAATCACGCGAAAGTTGCGCGCGCCGTTGAGAATGACTCCACTGTAATGCGTGAACTGCGCAACCACTCGAGTTCCCACGGAGGTGCGCTCGTTCAGTTGCCGGTCGTAGCCGATTGATGCGGGTATGGTCGTGGAACGGGTATCAAAGAGGCCGTTCCTGAAGGTGCTATGATCGATACCAGTAGAGAAATCGAAGCTATCTCGAGGACCCAGAACGAGCTGTCCACCGATGTGGGCGCCGGCGCGATACGTCTTGCCCGTGACACTCAGGAAATCGCTTCCCCGCGCGAACTGAGCAGGTGGGACGGTCGACCCCGACAAAAGAGATAAATCGGGAACGCTGAGGATCCGCGTATCGAGTTGCCCTCCCCGATCGAAGGCAAAATCGCCGTCCACGAAGAGGCGCAACTTTTCATTAACGGCAGCTTGGTGTCTTCCGTTAAGATCAAACGATTGCGCTGAATTTAAGCCGTTCGTGTAGAAGACACTTTGCGCAAATCCAGATACAACGGTGGTCGTCCGATCAGTGGTTCGGGTATGCACCGCATGGGCCGAGAGCCGGCCAAAGGCGGAGCCCGAATTGCTGCCGACCGAAAGGACGGGATTGGTTGAGTAGCCAGCTCCTGCCTCGAGATCCACGTAGGTGGACTGACCCGCGTGCGTCGTCGGTGCCGTGGTACCGTCTGCGGCTGTGCCAGGAGCGGGCGGAGGTGCACCCGTCTGCGTTGCCGCTTGAGCGGCGAGAACCGCGACCAGAGCCAGGCTACTCATCAGGGAACCACCAGCGTATCACCGCTTTCGATGCGCGGGATCTGATTAGGGCTCAGATTCATTGAGTCCCCCCGGAGCGCGTCTTGTAGCCGGACTGGAAGTACGACCATCCGGTCTCCAGCTTTTCTAATCAAGCGAGCTCCCCCCAAATTGGCAAATTCCGAAGGTCCTCCGGCGATCGCGAGTGCCTCCAGGACATTAACGTACCGTCCAGGGGTGAAAGTTCCCGGATTTCGCACCTTTCCGACGACCGAGAACTGGTACCCGCTTGCGCGCTTCACGGAAACCGTGACCTGCGGGACTGGGCCCTTGTACTGCGGCTGAAGGCCGACCGTGATCACGCGCTCTAGCTCGCTCGGCAGCCTGCCGGCAGCATTGACCTGCCCTACCAGCGGAAAGGCGAACGTCCCGTCCGGGAGCACAAGCACGTCGCGCTGAAGGCGCTCGTCGCCCCAGACGTGTATCTCGAGCTCGTCCCCCGGATTGATGCGGTAAGGTGTCCCGGTGACCGTCGCGGAAGGCGGAACTGATAGTTGCGCCTGAGCCACAGTCTCGACGCCGAGACCCACGAGAGCCCAAATGCACATCATGAGCAACAATGCTCGCTTGATCACTACGCGTCCCTTTCTGAAACATTCATCATCGACCTGTAAGCCCCAGAGGCTGAGTCGGGTTATCACTCTATTGCCTTGTTAAATTGAGGAAAGGATAATCCCTTCCCCTGGAGTTGAGATTTAATGCGGTTTGAAACGCATCTTAGCCTGCGCATTGTCGCTTGCCTATCTGCGGCGTGCCTGTTGGTCGGATGCAGGTCGTCGGACGCGCGCGCGCGCGCCGCACTCAGCGCCTATCAGACCGCGACGGCATCGGACGATCTTGCGGGTGAGCGTCGCGCGCTCCTCCAGCTCGTCCAGGCCAAGGATGATGTTCCGGACTATTGGGTGGAACTCGGCAAGCTCGAGGCGTTCACCGGAAGCTACAGTGACGCCTATTATGCCTTCAGTCGTGCCTACGAACTCGATCGGAGCAACGTCGAGGTTCTCCGTGCCGTTACCCAGTTGGCCCTGCGCGCTGGAGATCTACCTTCGGCCATGAGCCATGCTCAGGAACTCGAGGTCCTTTCACCTGGCGATCCTTGGCCCAAACTGACCAAGGGCTGGTCGTCGATTAGTGAATTGCACTTCGACGAGGCGCTGACAGCGGCGGACGCGATACTCGCAAACTCGCCCTACGACCCAAGCGCGACAGCGCTGAAGGCACGCGCGCTGATCGGGTTAAAACGGGAAGATGACGCAAGAAATTTGCTCGTCAAACAAACCGAGGCGCAGCCGGGAGATGTTGGGAGCCTCGAGCTTCTCGCGCAGATATACGACCGAGAGGACAACTGGCCGAACCTTCTCGCGGTCGCGCAGCGCCTGAACCAGCGTTCCCCCGCAAATCCAAAGAACGCACTCAACGTCATCGAAGCGGGCTTGCGTTCAGGCAACATTGAGGTCGCGCGCGCGGCGTCACGACGTCTCCTAAGTACCGGTGCACCCCCCGCACTGGTAAATTCAGTTCTTGAGCTCTGGGAGGAGTATTGGCCCTCACAGCAGCGGATCGATGATGCGCGAAGCCTTGCAGCTCAAGCGACAAGTCTGCAGTCGCGGCTGGCCTACGCGAGCTTTCTCAGTCGGGTCGGCAGTCCTGCAGACGCAGTTCGATTGAGTTCATCAGCGGCAACTCTGCCGGTTAACGCCGCGAACGCCGAGGCCAACGCAGTCCTTGGCGACGCCCTTGCGACGATCGGCAACACAGGGCCGGCTAAAAGCCGCCTAGATGCCGTCATTGCGTTTGACCCAGGGAATGCAACGGCTCTTCGCGCGCGCGCAGAACTTGAACTTCGCATCGGCCAGCCAAAAGCGGCGGTCGTCGATGCGGAGAAGCTGGCGACGGTGCTGCCAAACTCAGCAAAAGATCGTCTGCTGCTCGCTCGGACCTATCAAGCCGAGGGAAATTCGGCTTGGGTCAATCGCACCTTGTGGAGCGCGTTCCAGGACATTCCGGCAAACGAAAGGCTGTTCGCCGCTTTGCAAGCGACAAGAAAGGGAGATGCGGACGCAACCCGCGAGTTGCAGGAGGAGTTCGACCACCAGCGGGATGCAATACTCGCGCGGGGGCTCATTTAGATGCGTATCGACGACAACCCTATTCTGCCGGAATCGGCCGAACCGGCGCCTGACGAAACGGCCGCGATCGTGGCGGAGGTCCACCGGCCACAAAAGCAGAAGCTTCGATTCACTTCAAACGTGGTCGGCTCACTTTTCTTTGTGGCCGACATTCTCTGCTTCTTGGTCAGTGCGCCGATCACGCTTGCAACGTATTCGTTGTTGCGGGGATCGCGTCTCATCATATCTGTACACGTCACCGCATTCATCCTGATGCTCGGCAGTTTCCTGCTCATTCGCATTTCGCGACAGGCCTATCGTCGCAGCCTCCTCGATCTTCGAGATAGCAGCGATACGACGTTCGACGCGGTTATTAGCAGCCTCATTGCTTCGGCGCTGATCTGGCTCGCCGGGCTCATCGAGCATTATTCGCGCGGGATCACGCTCATCTTCACGATCAGCGTCGTTCTGTTCCTGTCGGTGTCTCGCCCCTTGGTCAATCGCTTGATCACTCGTCTCGCTCAACGCGGACAGATTGAGCAACGCATCGCTTTTTACGGGGCTGATCCGGAGTCTGTTGCGCTCAGCAAGCAGCTCCTCGAGTCCCTTCACTTTCCTCATTTGCGCTTCGTCGGGATTGCGGACGACCGGTCTCGCGTAACGCCGATCGCTGACCTCCCTCTGCTCGGCGACCTTCGAAACCTGTGCGACATGGCGCGGAGGGGAGAACTGGATCAGGTCCTGATCAGTGGGAGCAAGTTCAGCCCCAAGCGTCTCGAACAGATCGTCGAGGGGCTGAGCGAAGTCGCGGTAGATGTATCGCTGATACCCCGGCAAGCCGTTGAACTTTCTCCGAACTATCGCGTGAACTTACTCGGGACCGTTCCAGTCTTGACGTTATGGCAGCGACCGTTTCGTGACATGAACCAGGTGGTTAAACGGGCGGAAGACATTGCGTTAAGCTCGCTTGCTCTTCTCGTTTTGTCGCCGCTCCTCCTTGTAACGGCGCTCCTCGTCCGGCTGAGCAGCCCAGGTCCGATGCTCTTCGTGCAGCCTCGGGTCGGCTTCAACAATGAAACGATAAACGTCTTCAAGTTCCGGACGATGTACACGCACATGGCGGATGTCGGCGCCCGCCAGACGACGACGCGCGATGACCCGCGGGTCACTCCCGTTGGCCGGTTTCTTCGCCGATTCAGTGTCGATGAGCTTCCCCAGCTCTTCAACGTGCTTTTGGGCAGCATGTCGTTGGTCGGGCCCCGCCCTCACGGTACGGAAATGATGGTAGGCGACCGTTTCTACCACGAGGCGGTTCGGGGTTATGCGGGCCGCCACCGGGTCAAGCCCGGGATCACCGGCTATGCCCAGGTCAAGGGCCTCCGCGGCGAAGTTCGTACGATCGAACGGGCCAGGCGCCGTGTCGAGCTTGACAAGCATTATGTCGATCACTGGTCATTCTGGCTCGACATATGGATTCTCATCGCAACAGTGCGCGCAGTTTTGTTCGACACCGATGCATATTGATCGAGTAAATTTCCTCGATCTGCACTTCGACCTGCTCAGTTTCCCAGAAATCAAGCACCGGTTGCAAGCTGTGAAAGTCTCGTCGCGTTACGAATATATCGTGACGCCGAACGTCGATCATGTTGTTCGCGTTCACCGAGAGCCTGAGCTCCGCGAGCTATACGAACGTGCGGATTTGTGCGTTTGTGACAGCCGCGTTCTTAAATTCCTCGCGCGCCTGAAGGGCGTTAGACTTCCTCTCGTAGCTGGGAGCGACCTCTCTGCGACGCTCTTCACCGACATCATAAAACCCAGGGATCGAATCGCGGTCGTCGGCGCCGACCGGGCGTGTTTGGAGCAACTGAGAGCGAAATTCCCAGAGACCCAGTTCCTGCACTTCGAGCCGCCCATGAACCTGCGTGCGGACGCCCGTGCGCGAAGCGAAGCCGCAGCATTTATCGCGAGCTCGCAGGCGCGCTTTGCCTTCATCGCCGTCGGATCGCCGCAACAGGAGATGATCGCGCGAGAAGTCCGCGAGTTTCCGACCGCCACAGGAATGGGACTTTGCATCGGCGCCGGTCTCGACTTCATCACCGGAAAGCAAAAGCGCGCTCCGAAAGTCATTCAGAACCTCGGCCTCGAGTGGGCTCATCGATTGCTCTCAAACCCTCGCCGGCTGTGGCGACGCTACATGATAGACGGTCTTCGCATTTTCCCCTTATGGCTGCGCTGGCGTCGCGGTAAGGCGCACGCAGGAAGCATCGTTCCACTTTCGCTTCTCGGCGCGCTCTTCGGCGCAATCGCGCTGTACGTGGGCATGTCGTTTGAGGCCGGACGACCAAGCGGGACTTCGCTCGATCTCTGGCTACCCCCCGTACAGTCGCAAAGTGCCGCTGCAGTTCAGTCGCTCCCTGCCCCCGGGCTGCTGAAACCGCTCTCGCCCGACCAGGCTGCGAAGGAGAATACCGAGCGGCCATTTGTAACGCGCCCCGACACACCCGCTCGCAAATTTATCCTCCATACCGATGCGGATAATCAGGCGCGCGCCCTCACCTGCCTATCGCAGGCAGTTTATTATGAAGCCGCAGGCGAAGGCGTAGACGGCGGTCGCGCGGTAGCGCAGGTCGTGCTGAACCGCGTCCGACATCCCGGCTTTCCATCGACGATCTGCGGTGTTGTCTACGAAGGAGCGGACCGGCCGACGGGTTGCCAGTTCAGCTTCACCTGCGACGGGTCAATGCAACGTGTTCCCGTCTCCTCTCTATGGGCCCGCTCGAAAAAGATCGCGGGAGAAGCTTTGAAGGGCGAGGTTTTTGGACCCGTGGGTCACGCGACCCATTATCATGCCGACTATGTGCTTCCCTATTGGGCAGATTCGCTCGACAAGAGCGTGCAGATCGGGCGACACATTTTCTATCGATTGCGCAATGTATTCGGCGAGGCGCGGGCTTTCTCGCAACACTATGCGGGAACTGAGCCGCCTTTTCGCGAACCGGGTACGGCAATCATCATTCCTGAGACGCCTGAGGGGCAGCAGCTCGCTGACAAGCTCATGGGCGATCAATCCAAAGCTGGTGAGGACCGGAACGCAACTCCTGCTGCGCCGAAACCGGCGACGCCACTCATCATCGATGCACAGCCGAGCACCTTGCTCGTCGGCGAGGATTCTGAACGACAACGCCCGCGCCGGAAAGGAAAATCGACTGATTGCGGTGGTTCAAGAGATCAAAGGCAATTGAGCCCACTCAAACCGACGGACATGCGCTCCGGTTCAATCGAGTCCAGCTGTTGAAGTCCGTCGGGGAACAAGCGTCGCTTACGCTATTTGCGCAAGCGCGCCTTTTCGGCGCCGGCGGAGATTCATCCCGATGCCCCCAAACCCGAGAAGCATGAATACCCACGTTGCGGGCTCCGGCACCGCACCCGGCGCAGGATCGTAGGAATTCTGTTTTACTTCGAAGAGTTCAATCGGAGCCGTCGAGCGGATCATGATGCCGTCGAATGTGCCCCCACTGACCAGATAATTGTTATTATCTTTGGAATCCGAAGAAACCGGGGCAAAGCTGCCTGAAAATGCAGACGCGGTTGTATAGCTCGCGAACGCATTTGCGTCCAAACCCGATCCCGACAGAAGATAATAAACGGTGGCGGTTCCAGCACTGACGAGCTGCATCGCGAACTTCATCTGGCTGAAGTCCAAGTCCGGATTGATCACGACCGTGAACAGACTCGGATTCATTGAATTAGCATCACTGAGCTGGGCAAAACCGTTTGCCATGGTCATGTTCGCGTCGCCCGTGTACGTGACGTTCGGCACAGTGGTGTTGTTGGGCGACGAGCCATAAACTGGATTGCCCGAAGCATTGGCAATTCCGAAAATCTGATACGATAACGGCATCCCAGTCGTGGTCGTCATAGTAATCGCGGCACCTGCGGGTGATGCAATAGCGATCATCGCGGCAGCGGCTACAGCCGTCTTAAGAAGACGTTCCATAGCAATGTCCTTCCGGTGCTCATTGCAACGGTGGCCAGCAATTTCTGTCGGAGTGTTGGGTTGCCCCCGCTCCCACCTGGACGCGTACACGCGTAACCATTCGAAGCAGAACAGTTCAATAAACGATTTTTTAACGAATTGCAATCCGACGACGTTTGCCGCGATTCATCAAGGTAGGATGGTGCTCGGCTAATCGCCTTTATTGCTCGAGTGCTACTTGGAGGACGGAACTTCCTTCGGAAAACAGGGAAAAACTTAAGGTACGCGCTCCATTGATCGAGAGGAAATTGGGATATCGGTCGACGCGGTGAGCGGCCCCTTGGGATCGCGTTAAAACGAACACTGTCCGAAAGTGGCACAGGATAGCCCAAGTGACTGTAAGGAAGCGCAATCCGGGCGTATTGGTATGAATCATCTTAGGGTTTTTCCGGCTACGGAGCTGATGGTGAACTTAGCGAGCCAACAGGAAGATTTTGTCACCCTATCCGAGCGGGAGCGCGAGGTGCTTGTGTGCATTGCGCGCGGCCTCTCTTCTAAACAATGTGCACAGCAGCTCGGCATTGCGCCACGAACTGTTGAGCGTCACGTGGAGAATCTTCGAAACAAGCTCAACGCCAGGAACAAGCCCCACCTCGTTGCGAAAGCGCTCCAGAACGGGCACATCTGATAAACGTCGAGCGCATCTCGCCGCTCCATAATCCCTCTCCCATCGTGCGCCGTTTTGCTATGATGGCGGCTTTGACCACCGACAGCGGAGTAAGCGTGCGCCTAGCCTATCTGAGCAACATCTATCCTGCGGTTAGCCACTCCTTTATCCGACGGGAAATAGAGTCTCTGGAACGGGCAGGACACCAAGTCTCCCGATTTTCACTTCGACCGTATCACAGCGAGATCACAGACTCCGCCGATATCCGCGAAGCGACCCGCACCGAATCAGTCCTGGCACAAGGATGGCTCCGCCTCGTCCTAGCCGGCGTTCGTGCGCTACTGTTGCATCCCGTGAGGAGCTGCGCTGCGATTGCGACTGCTTACGAGTTGTCGGGCAAGGGCCTTGCACAAAAGGCACGATACACCGTTTACCTGCTGGAGGCGGCGTGGCTTGTCGGTCGGCTCAGACAATTGCAGGTGACGCACTTACACGCGCACTTCGGCACCAATCCGGCAGCTATTGCAACCATAGTGCGCGCGTGGGGAGGTCCCCCATTCAGCTTCACAGTCCACGGTCCAGACGAGTTCGACGCACCCATTGAGCTAAAGCTTCGAAGCAAGATAGAACGGGCAAGTTTCGTTGCTGCCATTAGCAGCTACTGCCAAAGTCAGCTAATGCGATGGGTACCCGAGCAACAGTGGCACAAAATCAAATTGGTACGCTGCGGCGTAGATTCCATGTTCCTAAATGCGGCTCCTACCGTGCCACCCCGAACTTCGGTCAACTTTGTTGCTGTAGCCAGGCTGTCTCAACAAAAAGGCTTGCCCCTGTTAATTGATGCTTGCGCGAAGCTGCGTGACGCCGGCGAGCGATTCCATCTTACGATCGTTGGCTACGGAGATTTGCAACGCGAAATCGAGATGAAGATTCGCGCGCAACAACTTCAAGATTGCGTGACACTTGCCGGTATCAAATCCTCGCGTGAAATCTGCGAACTGCTGTTGGCAGCTCGAGCATTCATTCTGCCCAGTTTCGCGGAAGGACTTCCCGTCGTGCTGATGGAGGCGCTGGCACTCGCTCGACCGGTAATTACTACGTGCATTGCTGGCATTCCGGAACTCGTCGATGATCGCTGCGGATGGCTGATACCGGCAGCGTCTGTGCCCGATCTCGTTCAAGCAATGACGAGCGCACTGCAAACGTCTCCGGAGGACCTCCTAAGCAAGGGGTTAGTTGGTCGCGAACGGGTACTGCGACTCCATGACGCAGATCGCAATGCTTCCGCTCTCTATGATGCAATCGCTCAATCTGTATCTGAGAGAATGGGAACAGCCGGAGAAGCCAAAATGCAGGGAGATGCGCGTTGAGCTCTTCGGATAACGCCGTACTCGTTGACAAACGGGACGACCATGTCGCGATCGTGACGCTTAACCGGCCTGAAGCCCGCAATGCCATAAATGCGGCACTCACAACAGAGTTCGAAGCAGCGGTTCGGGATGTCGAAGCTGACGCGGATGTCTGGGTCGTCGTCCTGACCGGCGCCGGCCAAATTGCGTTCTCATCCGGCGCGGACCTCAAGGAAGTCACGGACGGCAACCTCATGAAAATCATCGGCGGCCCATATGGCCTTGCCGGATTTGTTCATGCCCCGCGATCGAAGCCCTGGATCGCGGCGGTCGAGGGAATGGCTTTGGCAGGAGGATGCGAGCTAGCTCTTGCTTGCGATCTTATCGTCGCAAGTGAGGGAGGGTTTTTCGGACTTCCGGAAGTGACTCGTGGGCTGATCGCTTCAGCGGGTGGAGTTTATCGATTGCCGAGAGCTATCCCGCGGGCGATTGCCATTGAATGCATCTTGACTGCGAATCGTCTCAGCGCTGAACGAGCTTACGAGTTCGGGATGGTCAATCGGCTCGTCCCGAAAGGTCAAGCCTTAACCGTCGCGATCGCACTGGCATCACAAATCGCCTGTAACGCACCCATCGCTGTTCGCGAGAGCCTAGCCATTGCGCGAGCGGCCCTCGACCTGGATGACGCGAGCCTCCGTAAACTCTCCGACGAAGCACAGGAGCGCGTTATCTCCACTGAAGATTTCGCCGACGGACCACGCGCATTCGTCGAGAAGCGGTCACCGATTTGGAAAGGCCGATAGAGGTCGCGGAGAACAGCCTCGCAATTCAGGCAGCACCACTACAACCCGTAATAGTCGAGCGCGGCGTCCATGGACAATATCGGCAAATTGCACCGCACAGCTTCGGTGACTGCAAACGAAAGAAGATCGGGCGTCACATCGAAATAATTTGGCGCGTTCGTCACATCGTGCGCAAAGAATATCAGCCAACTACGGGTGTCCCGTGTTTGCTCCACAAGAAGACGAATATCGGCAGGTTTGATGCTGCTCGAATACAACGGCACCGACTTGAGCAGCGACAAGTCTACTCTATGTCGATTGACCGAGGCCTCTACCCCACGCAATGAGCGGAAACGGTCGGAACAGAGAGATTTTACTCGCGGACTGACGCAACCGAATGGATATGCGAAGTTGCGAGGCGGCAGGATCTCACACTCCTCAAAATAGCGAGCGTTTAGATCCAAATCGCGCTGAATCTCCTCCGTGCCAGTCTCTTGATAGTTTAAATGGGCATATCCGTGGCAGGCAATTTCATGCCCCCTACCCTGCAAGCAACGCAGATCAGCTGCACTGTGATACCTTGGGTCACTGGTTGGGGACCGATCAAAACCACCGCAGACATAGTAGGTTGCTCTCCCACCGCCGCTCTCAACAATACCAGCTCCTATTTTGCAGGCCGCCGAATAGGCGTCGTCGAAAGTGAACGTGATTACGGCGGTTTGACCCGCGAGCTCGGCATCGCGACGGTTCAGGTACCTTGCGAGTCTTCGCGCAATTTTTCCTTTCACTTCAGCATCATCCCGAGCAAACGAGGGCGAGCCGGGCAGGCCTTGTCAATTCTGGCGTTAGCCGCATGATGCCTCGGCGCGCGATGTGGAGCTTCGAGTGGTGAGCATAAGACACGTCCTGTTTAGTGAGCGAGACAATTTAATAGAGCTCCACCCGGAACTGCTTTGCCAGTACCCAAAGTTCGTGACACCTTACCTGGCCGACGCAATCGACTATCCGGCAGACTTTCCATACGTATTTTATGCTTTGGAGGACGGTGTTGTCGCTTCGTACCTCAATGCATTTCCCGATATACTCTTTAGAGAAAAACAGCAGTATCGATGGGCTTGGAACGCAAACCTATTCACGAATCCTAACTTCCGCGGCCGAGGGCTCGCGCAAAAGATTATAGAACATCAACTTACAGAATTTGCCAAGCGAGGTTTCGTCTGGGGCGGCACATTCTCTTCGGATCCAGCGCTACGTCTCTACAGAAAACTAGGTTTCAAAGTCGTTGGCGCCGCCGCGCGAATGTGCCTGCTGCGAAATCCAGCTCCATTCCTTCGGCATCACTTAAGCAGCCGCGCGCTCGTCCGCTTCTTATCCTCTACCTATTGGCTGGGTTACCGGTCCGCAAAGCTAATCTTGTTTCGTCAGAAGTCCTTCAAGAAGAATTATTCCATAGAGCAGATCGGGTTTGCCGCGCTCGCGAAGCTGCTAGACGAGCATCCTCGTCAATACGGAGACCGCGCCCATTGGAGCGACGATGCAGCACTCCTCCGGGCGAAGATGAATGCGCGCAACAGCGATCAAATTGCCCTCGTTCGCGACTCTTCGGCGCGCCCTCTCCTGTTTTTCCTTTGGCGGGTACGGGACACAGCCGAGCGCCCGATCAAAGAGCGGTATTCGGGCGTTTCAATGTTTTCGGTCATGGAGTTTGGCTATTTGCAGGCGGAAGCGTCTCAGGATGCGCTGATACGGGCAGCCATTGCACTTTTCGACGAGACGAGCGCCGATCTACTTGAGATCATCACGTCGCCCCCGGAGCTTGAGAACGCCGCACGACGACACGGATTTGTCGCGCTCGGGTCCGGAATGAGCTTCACGTTCAAGGCTCCTAAAGGGCATCCACTCGATCACGTGAAGACGGCGGTCGCCGATTGGGATCTGACGCATTATTCGGGCGACGGCTACTCATTCGAGTAGCGACAATCGTGAACCTCACTTGTACTCGATGATCCGGAACTCGCCACGCAGCCGATTGCGACAATATGTCGCGATGCCGACGACATGCGCGAACTTGCCGAAAACGATGTAACGCGCCAGCAGTCGGGCATCCGCTGAGTTGAGGCCATTCGCGCGATGTCGCCGGAATATGCGCCACCCGAATAATGGATATACGATCAGCAACAACAGTGAGAGGCCGTCCGTCGGCCAGAGCAGGAGTATGAGGGACACGGGCAAGATCAGGCCCCACGCGAGGTCGCTCGCCAGCTCTCGGCGCGTCTCTCGTACATTCGTTCGTCCGTGCTGCGAGTAACGAAAGGCCAGCGCATGTCCGCCTCTAGCGGCCCTTTTCCACCATTGGCTGAATTTCAGAATTTCGGCGTCGTGTGTTGCCATTGGCGCGTCGACTTTGATGATCGTGTGACCAGCCGTGATGAGCCGAGAGCCCAAGTCGGGTTCCTCTCCCGCAATCGCCTGCAGCTTGAATCCACCCACCGATAAGAACGCGGAAACACGCACGACCATTATACCGCCGAGGCTGTTCATGTTCGTCATAAGGCCCGACGGCGATTGCCACTCGATCGCGCAGAGCCTGTTATAGACCGAGCGGTCAGGAAAGCGTTCTGAGAGGTGCCCAGTGATAATTGCGCATTCTTCATGCTGGTCAAAGGCACCCAAAGCTGCCGGGGGAAAGCGCGGATCGAGGATACAGTCGCCGTCCAGGAAAAGGACGAAGCGCGTGTTCGGCCACCGCTTCAGCACCTCCTGGAGCCCCTCGTTGCGGCCCCGACCCGCGGAAAACGGGGTACGCGGATCAACCTCAACGACGGCGACGCCCATCTCACGTGCGCGACGGGGACTTCCGTCGACCGACCCGGAATCCACGTAAACCAACGGAAGCCCCGCACCTTGGACAGACTTAAGGGCAGGCTCGAGCCGAAGTCCTTCATTCCGGCCAATCACGACTGCCGCCATCCCGTCGAGATCTGTCACTGTATACTCATCCAGAAAGGTTCTTTGCCGGGATCATCCTTCCAGGCGGGAGCGGACGCGATTGCATCGGTTCGCCGAGGCCAGAATCTAAACCGCAACAGGTCAGCTGCACTAACAGCCGGAGCCGTCAGAGATTTTCGGAGCGGCATCTTCACAGTCCTGGCAGTCAAACCTGCCAGGCAAGCTAAGTTGGCGCGCATCACAGCGGCTGGCCCGCCAGTTAAAGCAAAATAGCGTCGACGGGAATTATACCAATAGTCGGGAAGGCTAGCGCGCCTCTGTATCCCTGTGGACGACCCCTCTGCATGCACTACCCTGCTTGTCGGAACATGGCGCACCGTCCAGCCACAACGGTGCAGGCGATGCATAAGCTCTACTTCCTCGAAGTATAAAAAGAAGCCATCGTCGAAGAGGCCACTTTCCTTAAGCGCGCTCGTTCTTACCATGAAGCTTGCGCCAGTCACCCAATCCACGTCGACACTTTCTGACACCCCGACGACAGCCGATGAAATACCCAGCAGCTTTCCCAATCGCGTAGATTGAGCGGCGCTAATCAGTTCGCGCCCGGCCGAAGGGAAACGGAATGCGGAAGGCACATCGTTCCCGACTGTGTCGACAAGCTGACTTCCGACGCACCCGGCGTCAGGTTGCGCGCGCAATTCTCGAATCAGAGCGTGAATCGCGTCCGGGTGGATTGAGGCATCTGGGTTAAGGAAATGGATGAATTCAGGCGGGTTGTCCGAGCCGGCAATCGTCAGGATCGCCTGATTATTTGCCCAACCGAAGCCGCCATTGATCGGCAGCGGAAGGAAGCTGACCCATTCGCGGAAGTCAGGCGCCGATAACCTATCTTTCAGTTGCGAAGCAGAGCCGTCGCTCGAGCCTCCATCTACGACTACCACGCGCAGATCGGGAAGAGATTTGCGCTCCGCAAGAATCCCAGTCACGCAGTTAAACGTAAGATCGGGCGTACGATAATTCACGATTATAACGGTGACACGAGGATCATTCATCGGCGCCCCCGGATGATTTCGATCGCCCACCGACTTTGCGCCGGCGATAGCAGATGCAGTCAGCGTAAGAATTCCGCCTCAGTGCCGTCATTAATATGCTCTGATGCCTGCCCCAGCATAAGCACAGAGCCAATCACAGCCTGTCCTCTTTTTGAACACCGGATGGGACGCCCTTGGCGAATGCTTGGCTTGGATCTTCACGGCTGTATTATGCCCTTATGCTCCGCGTCTCCCGAATCAATGACTATGTTATCTTCGACGCGAACGATTGCCGCTCTCTGGGAAAATCGCTCGCGCAACAGTACCAGAGTGCCAAGCCGTTTCCGCATATCGTGATCGACGACTTCATCGACAGGCGAGTTTTGGAAGCTGTGCTTACCAATTTCCCCTCAAGCGAAGACAAGCAGTTTTTCGATCGTGATCAGGAGCGGCTGAAGTTCCAATACCAGCCCCACGAGACTTCATCAGGCTTGATCCGCAATCTTTTTGCCGAATTGAACGGTCAGGCTTTTATCAGTTTCCTTGAGGAATTGACTGGATTGCCGGGCCTGATCCCAGACCCTCATCTCGAGGGGGGTGGGCTCCACGAAACGAAGCGTGGCGGCCATTTAGGAATCCACGCGGATTTCAATGTCCACGACCGTCTCAAGGTGGAGCGTAAGCTCAATTTGCTGATCTACCTAAACGAAGATTGGGAAGATGATTACGGCGGCCAGCTGGAGCTGTGGGATCAGCAGATGAAGGAGTGCGTCGTGCGAGTAAAACCGGTCTTTGGGCGGGCCGTGATTTTCAACACGGCTCTAGATAGCTTCCACGGCCACCCCGACCCGCTAAACTGTCCTCCCAATCGATCGCGCCGATCCATTGCAACTTATTATTATCAAGCACCGGAGGAGGGCGTGATGGCACTACCCCAGCGGACCACGAACTTCCGTGCGCGGCCGGAAAGCGGCGACCGCTCCGACTGGCAAATCCGTCGCCACCATTTCGTTAACGACTGGGTGCCCCCGAAGCTACAGCGCCTTGCTCATAGGCTGCTTGGCTGAGCTAATTTGTCGGATTGCAGCATGTGCTTGCCCGAACGTCTTTGTCGAAGCTCTCGGCGATTGAGAGGATTCAGGCCTTCATGTGGGCACCCTGAGAATGGTCCAGCAACGTCCTGTTATGCCGCTACCCGACTGAGGATCTGGCGGATCGACAGCTCAGCCGCCGGACTTGCCGGCGACAGCTGCTCGATTGCCACGATTTTTCGCTGCGCGCCTTCGCGGCCGAGCTGAACCACGACGTCGATAACCGAACGTGCGTAATCAATGGTTTCGCTGCGCGTCAGTCCAAGCCCCGATTGCATGACCATGAGGGCGAGCTGCTCCAGAGCCCCGCTGGTCGAATTCGCGTGGATCGTGCTGAACGAGCCGGGATGGCCGGTATTCACTGCTCGAAGGAAGCTCACCGCCTCCTTGCCGCGAAGCTCGCCAAGGAGAATCCGGTCCGGCCGCAGGCGAAGCGCGGCCTGAAGAAGGTCGTCCGTGTTGATGAGGGCTTCGCCGAGCTCGCCCTTCACCGCGATAAGGCCGAGATCATTGGGACCATGAAGCTGCACTTCGGCGGTGTCCTCGACGACGATCACCCGTTCGTCTGCGGGAACTTCGCGCATCAGCGCGTTCAGGAACGTTGTCTTTCCGGTCGACGTACCGCCGCTGATGAGGATGGTCTTGCGCTCGGCGACGGCCTGCCGAAGAAATCCGATCGGATCCTCTTCGGGCGCGATCGCGACCGTCTTGCGCTGGGGCTGAAGGGGCCCCGTGGCGTAGGCGTCTAGCGGGAGGTCTAGAAGGCAGTGTCGGCGGATCGCGAGCGCCCAGTGCGCGCGCGTCGCCGTCGGAGCTACGAACTGGACGCGTGCACCGTTTGGCAGCATCGCGGCAAGCAGCGGCCGCTCGCGGCTGATGCCCTGGTTGCTGACGCGCGCAACCTGCTCGGCGAGGCGCTGCAGCAGCGCATCGTCGATCTTCTCGACCTTGTGACAGGTCATCCGCCCCCGCTGCTCGATCCAGGCTTCCCCGGGAGCGTTGACGAGGATCTCCGTTACGTCCGGCTGGGACAACCACGCGCGGAAGGGCTCGAGGTATGCCTCGAGGAACGGGTCGACCGCATCGGTGACCAGAATCGGTTCGGCTTCGCTCAACCGTCCGCCCCGGTATCCGAGAAAATGAGGTCGCGTGCCGTGAATACGCGAATGGGCTGTCCCTGCTGAACTTTGATCGTTGGCGGACGATTGCCGTCGTGCTGTGCAGCAACGGAAGCAGCGCTCTGGCCGCCCGAAACGACAACGGTCGAGCTGCCGCCGGTGAACAGCGATCCAGCCCCGCCGAGGATCGACAGCAGGATTGAAGAACCAAAGCGGGAGATGAAGTGGCTGTTGACCTGGCCCCCGATACCAGCCTGCCCGGAGAAGTCCGCAGCAGGCGAGCCCAGTGCGATGGATACGCCGTCCGGCCGAACGAGCCGTGTCCACATGAGGAACGCTCGGCGCTGGCCGGCCTGGGTCACGCCCTTATATTCACCGATGAGGCGCGACGAGCGCGGAATGAGGACGCGACTGCCGTCAAACGACCGCACGTCCTGGCTGACCACCGCGCGGGCATAACCTGGCACGTCCGTATCGATAGCGGTCTCGAGCACCGCCGGAATGAGCGTACCCTGGACGACCGTGCTCGCGGGTTCAGCGAGTTTCGTCGCATGGGCCGTATTATTGTCGCCGATCGCGCTTCCACCGGGCATTCCTCCAGCAAGGAGGGCGGGAGCGCCTTCGGCGGTCCGCGGAGTGTTGGGTCCTGCCGTGACGGTCGTCATTGGCGTCGAACTGCCGTCGTAAACGAGCACCGGTGCGGACGTTGGCGCCATGCCGGGCATCGCCGACGTCGCCGGCGCGTGAGCCATTCCCGCCATGGGCGTGGGCTGTGGTTGTGAAGGAACCGTCGTCGGCGGCATCGCCAAGGGCTTACCCGGAACAGGTGCCCCCATCGGCAGACCGGGACGGACTTCGGGAGCGACCGCGACGCCAGTCCCGGCGGCCGCGGGCGCGTGACGACCCGAGCTTAGCGAAAGGAAGGTCGCGCAGCCAAGGACGAGCGCTACGGCTCCTCCAGCGGCGAGACCCAGACTATCGCGGCGGCTCTTCTGGCGTGCAACGATCGGGAAGGCGTTCGTGCTCGCAACGACCAGTGCCTGCTCGCTGAGCTCGAGACGCGGATCCGTCTGCGGAACCGGGGCGGGAAGAGTCGTTCGGCCATGGTCCTCCCAGGGACCACGAACGGTGTTCGAGGGAGCGTCGATGACGACGGGTTTAACGGTCATGGCGATTGTCCGTCAGTTTGTCGCTGTAGAGCGAGGTCATGTTTGCGAGCTTTACTGCGCCCGGTTCCGGTTTTGGTTGGGCCGCGACGGCGGCTTGCCGAGCAGGCGGGATCGGAGATGGCTGTTCCGCCGGGCTTTGCGTCGGCGTGACATTGGCAGCGAGACGTCCCTCCATTGCATTTGGCGTCGAGCGCGCCGGCGGGTCGATCCGGCGCGATGGCCAGAGAAGCGCATATTTGTTGCCATAGCGAAGGACGAGGTTCGCCGGGATCGGGTTGATGACTATATATTCGCCGCTCATCCGATAGTTGACCGGCCCTTCCTTGCGGTCCTCGGACTCGGTGAGGATCGCGGGCAGCGGCGTGTCCTTACCCCAGAGCAGATAGAGCGACGAGCCATCGTCGAAGACGCGGGTCGGCAGAAGCTTGCCGGCCCCCTTGGTCTTCCAATCGAAATGGAGCTTGTCGGCGGTCATGGTCGCAACCGACGATTGCTCCGCCGCCGCGGCAACAACGGGCTGGGCGACCTTGACGGGTTCTTCGATCTGCTTTTCGTGCGGATAACTGAACTTCAGCGCATAGACGGCCGCTGTCGATTTACCCTCCGCCAGCAGGTCGAACATATACGTGCGACGGTCGGTTACGACGGTCATGTTGGTCCGGCTACGTGCCACAAGCGGTTTCACGAACAGGAGGCTTGCCCGCCGGTTGGGTGTAATCTGCCAGGCGGATGAATCGCCGACCGCGACATTTTCAATCCGCTCGTCTGGGGCGAATTCGATGGTCGACTGGATGCCGGGCTTGCCGAGTATGCGAACGATCTGGTCCGGATTGTAAGCGAGCGTACGGATGCGGCCGTCGCTTGCCGCAAAGGCAGCGCTCGAAGCAAAAAGGGTCAACGCAGCAAAACTAAACTTGCGAATCATCGCAGCATCTCTCGCGAAACAGGGGTGGAAGCACCGGCGACCCGGTGATGAAGATATCGAAGCTGTGAGCGGGCATCGCTTGGGCCTGCGAGGCTGAGCTGCGGCACGGGAGCGGGCATGGCGAACCGCGTCGTGGCGGGTGGCGGAAGGCGGTGCGACGCGGACATCGTTTCAAGACTTGCGACCGTGCTCCGGACCCGGTCCGAGGCAACCAGCGTCGCTCCGGAAGTGGCGGGTGCAGCAGCCGTGACGGGACTGCGTTCCTGATGGAGTGAGAACCCTCCATTGCCAAACGAGGGAACAAGTCCAGGAGTCTTTGCCATCCGCCAGCCTCGCGTGAGGTTCGCGGCGACCTTGATCACAAGCAGCATCAGGGAAGCGTAGATGATCGAGGCAACCAGGATCGACACTGCGGTTCTCATGGGTACGTCTGCTCCGGCCTGATCGAGCCCCGCCACCATTGGTGCAATGGCCACGAGGGCTCCGCTGCCCATCAGGACGGTGAGAAGCGGAACGAGCGCGAACAGGACAACGCTTTTCAGCCATCCCTCGAACAGGCCGCGCGTCCCCTCGAAGAGCGCGAGAACGATGAAGACCGGCCCGATGATGAGGAGCGCAGCGAGCGCAAGACGGCAGACAACCAGCACGCCAACGGTGCCCAGAAGCATGATGAGCGCGCCGATCGAAAGAATGTTGGTCGACGACGTGACGCCCGAGGCAGCCGCGATCGCGGCAGGGTTTGCCGCAACGGTCTGAGGATTGGGCTGGGCGCTCGAGGCCGCATCCGTGATTGCGTTGAAGAAACCGTCCAGCTGCTGGGCAAAAGCAACGGTTGCCGAGCCCTTGGTTCCCACGAGCACGCTCGCGATTTCATCGGGAGCGCCGGTCGCAAGGTTCCAGACGACCGACTGATAAGCGACCCATGAGGTGGCGAACGTCAACACCAGCCCCAAGGTCATCATGCGCGGCGTAAGAACCGATATCCGAAGCGCCGACCTCCCGGTCAGGAGATTGAAGGCGAGAAGCGCGATGTAGAGCGTAAGGATAATCGTTAGCGCGGTCTGGAAATTGCCGTGCGCGCCGAACAACCGGCCGAACGACACGCTTGTGGCGTCGGTCGCGAGGCAGTCGACCTTCTGCAGCGCATCGGCGATGCCCTGCGGCCCTTCCGCGCCAAACGATTGGCACTGCGTCATTCGGCCGCTTCCAGCCAGTAGTCATCGCCAGCGGGCGCGCCCGGCCAAGGCGAACGGGTCAGCATCGGATACCATAGGGACGGATCGTCGCCGACCGCTGCCCGGATTTCGTCGAGGCGGCGAACGTTGGATTCGCGGCCTGAGAGAACGGTCAACACGTCGGGCATTCCGCCAAGGTCGAGCCGAACGACGACAGATCGGTTCGATTGCCGGACGAGGAAGCAGCGGCTGTGCGCCGGCAAGCTCCGGATGAACTCGAACTCCTGCGCGCTGAGGCCGAACCCCTTGCAATAATGCTCTTCGCGCGCCTTGTTGTTGGGCATGAAGATCGCGGTCGCGGTCTGTTCGACAATCGCCGAGGAAATCGAGCTGTCGAGCGCGTCGGCTGCCGATTGTGTGGCAAAACCGATCATCGCGTTGCGTTTGCGAAGCGTCTTCATCCAGTTGCGGATGCGTTGCGCGAACATCGGATCATCGAGCGCTTTCCAGGCCTCGTCGATGAGGATCATGGTCGGCGATCCGTCGAGCCGCTGCTCGATCCGATGGAACAGATAGAGCAGCACCGGCGTGCGGAGCTTCCGGTCCTCCAGGAGCTCGGTCATGTCAAAGCCGAGAACGCGATTGGAGAAATCAAGCTGGTCGTCGCGATTGTCGAACAACCACGCATGCTCACCTTCGAGAATCCACGGATCGAGACGCGAAGGCAGATCGCCGGGCTGCGGGCGCCGACCGCTGCCCAAGAGATCGCGAAGGAAGCGCAGGCGGCGAAGCTCGGGGCCATGGGCGAAGATCTCGTCGATGGCTTTCGCGACGACCGACTCTTCGTCGGGCCCGCTGACATCGAGGAGGTTCGCAAGCCAGTCGCGCAAGAACGCGCGATTGCCGGCATTGTCCGGCAAACGCAGCGGGTTGAAGCCGGTCGCAGCTCCCCGCGCGAGCCGCTCATAGCGGCCGCCGAGCGCGCGGAGGAAGATCTCCGAGCCCCTATCCTTGTCGAACAGGATCGTCCGGGGCGAAAATTTCTGCGCCTGAGCGGCGAGGAAATTAAGGACGACGGTCTTGCCCGAACCGGAAGGGCCGATGATCGTGAAGTTGCCCAGATCGCCTTCGTGGAAGTTGAAGAAATAAGGCGTCGAGCTGGTCGTCTCGAAAACGCTGACCGCTTCACCCCAGTGATTGCCGCGCGCTCGACCCATCGGGAATCCGTGGAGCGAGATGAACCCGGCCGCATTGGCGCTCGAAATGAGCGCGCGCCGAACGACAAATTGCTCGTTCCCCGGGAACTGCCCCCAGAAGGCGGGTTCGAGGTTGATGTCCTCGCGAACCGCTACCGCGCCGATGTCAGCGAGTGCCGCAGCCGCATCAGCCGTCGCGCTTTCAAGTGTTTCGAGCGAGCCACTCCGAACGAGAAGGCTGAGATGATGATCGCCAAAGCTCATCTGGCCCGCGCCAACGGCATCCCGGGCGGCAAGCATTTCGGCGCGCTCGGTCGCAGCACCCTCGTCGGCGCTCTTGAGGCGTCGGAGCGAGAGGTCGATGCGCTCGCGGGCGGTCTGACGTTCGATCGGCGCGAAGCTCTCGGAGATGACAAGCTCGTGGGGCACGCGAAGGACGGCGTCGAGCAGCCCGGCGCGACTTGCGTCGGGATATTCCTTGATGCCGAGCAAGCTAGCGAAGCTCCGGCTTGCCGGCCCCCTCACCTCGATCGCGTCGAGGCCGAAGCTCACCCGCGAATAAGGAATATGATGACCAAGGTCCTGGTCAGAGCGCGGGAGAAGGACGGGCCGCATCTCGCCATTGTAGAGTGCCGAAAGGAGCTCGAGCGGTTCTGAATAGACCCCGGTCTCATTCTCGTAGGTACCAAGGACGCGAACGCCATAGGATTGCAGCGCTGCCGAGAGCGCGGCGGTCGCAGAATCGAGCTCGAGCACTTCAGCACCGCTCAATTCGCCCGACGATTTGGCGCCAAGCTTGCTGAGGCGTTCGGGGATGCCGGCCTTGCCGCGCGGCGGGCGGACGACGATCGTCAGGAACTGCTCGTTGAGGAACAGCCGCCCCTCGTTCATCTGCGCGGTCCAGCGGCGATCGATCTCGGCGGAAAATGGATCCGGCGTTTGTGCGCCAAGGTCCACCTTTACGAGGCGGCGAATGAGGTGATGATAGAGAACCGCCTTCGAATTGAGCGCGCTCCGCAGCACCACGTCGCGAACCGCGAGCATGTGGTTGAGGACGTCGTCTTCCTCGGTTTCGAAGGGAAAGCCTGCAAGCCGCATCGAGCGCATCAGCGACCCGTCGCGAAGGCGCAGGGTCGAGCTGTCGACGTGCCGGGCATAGGGAAGCCGGTCGCCCGCCTTGGCTTCCTTCTTTCCCCACGCTGCCGGTCCGAACCACTTAACCATAGACGATGCTTTCATGCTCAAGGCGCGTAACTGTTGCAGCCCCAATGCTTCCAATTGCGCACGCGGGGGCAGCGGCTGACCTTGGTGATCCAGAGGTCGAAGATCCGGGGCTCACGAAGACAGGCAAAATAGCCGATCACATGCACTCCAAGCGCGACGGGAAGCGCGATGAAGCTGTGCGTGATGAGAAAGGCTTCGGTCGTGACCGCGGCGTTGATGATGAAATAGCTGTAGGTAACGCCCGCGAACATCTGCGGACGGGTCAGGGCGCGAAACACTGGCGACCTTGAAAGTGCCATGCGCTTAGCCTGCCGCTGCCGCGCTGGCCTGGATGCCGCTGACGATCGCAGCCGATCCGAACAGGATGAAACAGCCGATGATCACGGTCGCTCCGAACCGCCAGTTCATGCGCCCGGTCAGCATCATGAAACCGACCATTGCGACGGCGATCACCGCGACCGCTGTCGCGACATTGCCAAGGAGCGTCCCCTGAAGCCACATGAGGGCGCTGACGACCGGCCCCGAGCCTTGCGGATTAACAGCACCCGCAGCGGCTGCCGGAGCGCTGGCCATGACCATTGAAAAAGCGGCAATTGCCCGCTTGCCTATCATTGAGATCCTCCCGTGGAGCCGGACAAGGCGATGCGACGCACGATCGACGTCACGTAATTTCTTGTCTCGGCGATTGCTGGAACGCCGCCTGCATTGCGCACGCGGGCCGCGCCCGCGTTGTAGGCGGCGAGCGCCTTTTCGACATTTCCGTCAAATTGATCAAGGAGTTGGCGAAGATATCGCGCCCCTCCGTTGAGGTTGGCGACAGGGTCCATCGGATTGACGCCGAGGTACCGCGCCGTAGCCGGCATCAACTGCGCAAGCCCAATCGCGCCCTTGCGGGACACGGCCTGTGCGTTCCAGCGACTTTCCTGCCAAACGAGCGCGGAAAGGAGTGCAGGGCTGATGTTTGCAGCCGTTGCCGCCCTCGTGAGAGCAGCGGCATATTGTGCTGGCACCGGAGCCGGGCTGATGTCTGTGATCGCTCCATCGGGAATCACGACCGGCGAACCATTTTCATCCACAGTCTGGTCGGACGCCGGGCTCGTGACAACCCAACTCGCAGCGCCGGCGCCCTGGCGCACGGAGACCGTGCCGTCCGTAGCAATGTCCATAACCTGGGCTCCTGCCGGCGACGCAAACAGACCTGCGGCAACGCCTGCGGCGGCCACGGCAACGCGCCAGCTGCGCGATAAGTGAAAACAAACTGCAATTAGCAGTGAGGAATTAACCAACAATCTCCGCCACCCCCCTGGGTAACCTCGGCTATTATGCACAGAGAGGACCATCGGGCGAGATAGTTAATATTTGTTTACGGTAGAACGACCTGGCTCTCCAGTTCAGCTACGGAACAAAGGCAGAAAAGCTGTGATCGGGGTGGGATTGCCCGCGCTCCGCCAAGGTCCGTTCTTGAGCTGAACGGGTCGAACTCCTCGCCATTCAAAAGCGTATTCAACGCCAAGCGGGAGCGACAATCTCCTGAGATCGTCCGATGAGGCGAACCTTCGCTCAAGACTTAGTGGGATACAAACGAAAAAGGCGGCCCCGATTCCGGGGCCGCCTCGAACTTTTCCTGCACCTATGGTTGCTTACGCTATCTGAGCAAGCATCTGCCGTCGCCGTCCACGCATTGCGAAGCCCATCGCACCGAAGCCAACAAGCATCATTGCCCAGGTGGTGGCTTCTGGAACCGGAGCCACAAATCCTTGAACGGTCGTGATTCCGAAATTCGAGCTCGGCGGATTGATGTTGAGCGGGCTGTTGGTAACCATATAGTCGTTCCCGCCAATGACCACGCCTCCACTTGCGAAGGCAATCGACGCTGTCGAGCTGAAACCCGAAAGCGATCCCGTGATCGTGCCAAGCGGCAGACTTCCGCTCCCTGCAGGCGAAACTTGGGAAACGAGGATGTTGAGCAGAATTCCGCTGAGGTTATAGTTTCCCGCGAGCAGATTAGAGGTGTCGATTGCGCCCAGCGAGATGTTCGTTGGAGAGTCTACGAGCGTATTGCCGACAGGATCGAAGCTCAGAAAGGCGGCTCCAGAACCGGTGCCGAGGGTCAACACATTCGTGCCGCTACCGCTGCAAGTTCCTACAAAACCTCCGCAGGACAGGGTCGAGCCAGTAGTATTGTAGGTGACGAATGCGGCTGCAGCTGGCGACGCCGCTACTGAGGCCGCGATTGCTGCGGCTGCTAAATATTTCATTTTCATACGCATGCCCCTTTGAATACCTTTTACGCGGACCTTCCGCGATCTTTGCCGTTATCCATTCGATTCGGGATCTCGGTTAGCGATTTGTTAACGGGGAGTTTGCCTGTGGTCTATATGGGTATTCTTCGCCAGCGCGCGTTTTGAAAAAAAAGTGTGTCTATTTGGTACAAAGCATTGTTGGAAAGCGGCTGCGGAAATCACGACAATCTTCGAACTTGCAGTCTTCCCGAACAGATGAAACTTAAGCTTCAATGCTGCCAAGGTAAGTTCGTAACCGCAAAAACCGCCATTGTCCTCGTGAGCCCTTGATCATTTCACAAGAAACGACTTCGCCGCTAACCTGCCCTACGCAGTACGATGTCATCTCGAGCCAGTACTGATTGCGATGGCTTTCACCGATCATGGCGCTAGGGATTTCGACGAGGAGCAATCGTCAATCAGATGTCGTTGAGAAATGGAGCAATAATTCGGCCAGTCATCTTGTGCGGAGGCGCCGGTACTCGGCTATGGCCTCTATCGCGGCCTCGACTTCCAAAACAATTCCTGAAACTCGCGGGCGATCAGTCGCTTCTCCAGCAAACAGCCGAGAGGTTAATGGGGAATAGGTTTGCTCCGTCAGTGATCGTGAGCGGCGAACAACAAAAGTCGCTGATCGAAGTGGATCTTCGGGACACTGATGCGGCGATCGAGGCCATCCTCCTTGAGCCCGTGGGCCGCAACACGGCTGCAGCGGCAGCGCTAGCCGCGGCATGGTTGACGATGAAGGGCCGCGACGAGCTTGTTCTGCTTGTTCCCTCGGATCACGTAATTGGCGATCTGGATGCTTTCCACCGAGCCATCGAGATCGCAGTCCCGCATGCGGAGAATGGCGCGATTGTGACTTTCGGTGCCAGACCCACCGAGCCAAACACTCAGTACGGATATATCGAAGCCGCATTTCAGGGTGAACTGGAGGATGCGTATGAAATCGCTCGATTCCATGAAAAGCCGGACGCCGGTCGAGCAGCACTGTATATAGAAAAGGGCCATTTCTACTGGAATTGCGGTATCTTCCTCGCAATGGCGAGCACCCTCACCGCCGAGATGCAGCGCTTCCTTCCGGCCACCATGGATGCGATCCGCGCGGCCGTCGCCGAGAGCCAGATTGAAGGTCGATTTGTCAGACCGTCGGTAGCGTTATTTTCCCGCGCGGAAAATCTCTCGCTCGATCATGCCGTTATGGAAAAAACCGCCCGCGGCGTAGTGGTGCCGGTCCAAATGGAATGGTCGGATGTTGGGGCGTGGGATGCTGTTTGGAAGCTTGGCCTCAAGGACAGGGACGGCAATGTTACATTTGGTGATGTAGTCACAGTCGATAGCCACAATTCGCTTCTGCGCGCAGACGGGCAAGCGAGAATTGCTGGTATCGGACTCGAAAATCTCTGCGTCGTTGCCGTCGACGATGCGATCTTTATCGCGCCGATGGACCGTCTATCCGAACTGAAGGACTTGCTTGCAAAGATCGGCGACCGCGGCCGCGCTGAAGCGCGCCCAACCAAAGGAACTGCTCCGAGGTAGAAGCTCGGCGACAATGACGAGCATCTACCTGGTGGTCACCAATTGCGCTTCCGAATTACGGCCCGGAACTTTCGCAAACGCTTTGCCGTGCGATGTTTTCGATGAGGAAGGAGAGCGGTTAGCGAGCAGAGTGTCCCGCACGGGTCACCGAGACCGATTTTTCTCCGTCGCCCGCGACTTTCACTACGAAAGATTACCCATCGTTCGCGTTATAAACAATATTGTGTTAATCAAGAATTAACGCGAGTCGGGGTGGCGGGGGTAAACGTGCCACACGTGCCTTACGCATAGATACGCCCGCGTTCGATGCTTCGAGGAAAACCCGAAGCACCAGTCGGTTTGATGTGACTTTTCACGCGAAGGGAGGCAACATGTACATGAGAATTCTCGCGGCCGCCGTATCGGTCCTCGCTCTTGCCGCACCGGCTCAGGCCGGGGTCAACGTCTCAATTTGGACGGGCACTCCAGCTGCTACTGCTGCAGCTAATAACGCCACTATCGCTGCAGCGAGTGGGCTTGGAACAGCGACCGGGACGGCGTTCGTCGGTCCGATCAACTTCGCTTCGCCCCCATCTGCCTACACGATAGGTGCTTTCCTGAATAATCCGGTATTTTCGAATGCTACAGTCGGAGGCGACTCTGTTCTTAATACGTACATGCTTTTCACCGGCGATGTTTTTCTGAACGCCGGTCTGAACACCTTCAGTGTTTCGCATGACGATGGAGTACAGTTGAACGTCGACGGCCTTGGCCTGCTTGTTGATAGCCCGGCAGCGACCTCCGATATTACCAATACTGCCACTTTCAATGTGCTTACGAGCGGCCTGTACAGCTTTGAGCTGTCTTATGGCGAGTGCTGCGGCCCACCTGCCGACCTGACATTTGCACTCAACGGCACGCCGGTCAGGGGGGTTCCCGAACCGGCAACTTGGGGCATGATGCTCCTCGGCTTTGCCGGGATCGGTCTTGCGATGCGCACGCGCCGCCGGCTTACGATCTCGCAAGTCGCCTAACCGAGTACACGTAAAAATCGGATTACGGCCTCGGTCTTCCGGGGCCGTTTTCTGTTACAGAAAAGACGCTAAGACGAACGAGCACGAATTGGCGAACTCGGGCTAGCTTACGACGCGTAAAAATTGATAAATTTGCATCCAAGTCGACGTCTCGATGAAGACTTTCTCCTCGATTGTTGCATTTCGTCATTCAAGGACGATGGATCGTAAAAAATCGTTGCAATCGAAATGAACAACTGGGCCGTGTTGTCGGCCGATGGCTCGATACTGATCAATGTAAAATTAGTCCTTAAGAAGAATTCGCCGGCGATCGAGCATTCCACCGACGAAACGAGCTAACTCAAGGCAGCACGACGGAAATCCGAACTGTCTCTACTTGGCACACATTATTACTAAAATGGTCGCCCTTGCTGAAGGCCGCCTGTCGCACGTGTGTATTTCTGCGCGCCCAAAGTCGCAGACTCCGCCCACTTCTTCTTCGTCGGCACGAAGACTGCATTGCGGATTTGTTAAGTTTACATTAAACCCCGAACGGTTGAGTCGAATTGTCGACACCAGGAAGTTGGCCGGCGAGGGCAAGCCTTCCTCAACGAAGGGGCAAAAGTTCAAATGCGATGCGTGGCAATTGCAGCGATAGCTGCAGCAACCTTATGTGTGGCGAGTCCTGCTGCGGCGGCCTTGACGATCAACTCCAGTGGCAATCTGGTGATCACCAGCGGTGGACTGCCGAGTTCAGTCACTTACGACTTCAACGGGACACTCTTTGGCACGCCTTTGGCCGGATCGCTGGTGCTCACCGAAAATAGTGTGGTCGGCAATAACTACACCTTTGGGTACACGTTTAGCACGGCGAGCAATGCCAATCTTGTTGGCTTTGGCTTTGATGCCGCGGCGAACGCCGCGGCGATAACCGCTGCATCCGAACCCAGTTCTGACGCCATGAAAATTGCGAGGAACGTTATTTTCCCCGGTTCGCAGACCGTTGATGTGTGTGTTTACAGTGGTAACAACTGCTCTGCTGCCAATGGGCAAGGTAAGTCCTTCAATGGCACCTTCACACTCACCTTTGCTTCTGGCGCGCCGATCGTCCTCGACAATTTCGTTGGTAGGTATGCGTCTATCGGCATCAGTGGCCAGTCTGGAGAACTCGCCGGCGTACCGCGTACACCGCCTGTCCCCGAGCCAGCAACCTGGGCCATGATGCTCCTCGGGATGGGCGCCATCAGCGTCGCAATGCGTCGCCGTCGCAAGCCGAGTATCGCCCAGATCGCTTAACGGACTGCGAAAAAGTTCTACGGCCTGATTAAGCGGGGCCGTTTCCGTTTGCCGCAAGGCGCCTTTCGAAACTCGCCGGCACGGCGGAAGCTCCTTTTGGCTGAGCGTGAGCCTTCTGGACAATTTCGCAATCCCCGGTCGCTGTAAACGCCGAGCGAGTGTTCCACGTCACAGCTATCGGGGCTTAGCAACGGGCAAAAGGGTCACGGCTTCGTCTATGCTCCCTCGAGCCATCCGTGCTCGGGCCGCTGCACCGGTGGCTTGTTTCGATGGTCTAGCCTCTGGCTAGTCGCCTGTCGTTGTTCAAAACCAGCCTTACGATCTGCCGATCTGCCGTGGCGTGCATTTCAAGCCGCTGCCGCCGAAATGGCGACACGGATCCCCAGGATCGCGGTTCCAGCGATAGGCTCCGGCTCGCTCCAATTTGATTTACGGGCGGGCACACAAAAAACGTCATCCTCTCCAGGGCTGAAGGACAAGGTCCTTGTTGAGAATGGCGCGAACCGGCCAGCCCGGACGGATCGTCATCGTCGGCTGAACCGACAGGTCACGGCTCGTAATCTGCGTGCCCGAATTTGCGGCACTCTGTTGCGCGGACTCGCGGATCGCGCGGACGAGATCGCTCTCGCTGCTTCCGAGGCTAAGTTGGGTCCCGACACCAAGGAGCGTCGAAAGTCCGATGCCTTTGAGGAGCTGCCACGTGTGAGAATCGACGCCGTCGCGAAGCCCGGCATAGCCCGAGGAATCCGTCGCGGGCACATTGTCGAGATCGATCGATGATGCGTCGGGAAAGAGAATGCGAGTCCAAATAACAAGCGCGCGTCTCTGCCCGTACGCAACGACGCTGTCATAGCGCCCAATAAGCTTCGCTCCCTGGGGAACGAGGATTAGCGTGCCGGTAGCGCTGTCCCGCACATTCTCGGTGACTTGCGCGATCACCATCCCGGGGAGATCGGAATTGAGTCCGGTAACGAGCGTCGCGGAAATAACGGTTCCAGCGACCAACGTGAAAGGTGAAACCGGCGGGTGCAGCCTCGCCGGATTTACGTCCTCCTCGGCTGACCGTGCGAACGCGACCTTCTGCTGCTGTCCCGCGTCCGCCGCGGCAATCGGGGGCATCGTTTCCGTTCCCAAGGGCGCGCTCACCGGTTGAAGGATCGGCGCGTTTTCCTCGTGGGCTCCGGTGCTATTTCCGCCAAGCTGGACGAGCACGGGGGAAACGCGCGCTGCCGCGACCGCTTCGACATCCCTCCCCTCCTCGTGTTCAGCATTGCCGTCCGAAGCTCGAGCCTGGCGCCTTGCGGCCCCTTCGAGCGCCACTCCGCCAAGACTACGTTCGTGCTCGAGGAAGGGCCGGCCAAGATCCCCCGGAAGTGGTGGCCCCAAACGAGGGACGTCGGCGTAGGTCTTGGGAATCTGTGCAAGCGCCTCGGGCACGACGGGCTTGGACGACTCCTCGTTACTGCTTGCCTGCGGAGCGCTTCGCAAAGCCCGAGGTTCAAGAGCGATCCACGAAAGCGCAACCAGTGTCGCCGCTGCTCCGCCCGTTAGTGAAACGATCAGTCCGCGCCGAAACCGAACCACCGGTCGAGGGCGCCCGCGAAGCACAAACTTGTGGGGATCATCCTTGGTGGGAGGTGACTCATGGCCAGGGACATCGTTCATGCCGCCCTCCTCGATGCACGAGGACCTTGGCGGACGATGCGGACAATCGCCTGGTGCTTCTCGCCAAGCCGCAGCTCCGCCGTCCTGAATAACCGGTCGACGACATAATAGCGGCCGTGCAGGCGGTAATTCACGAGTTCGGCCTTGCCGTCGGCGCCAACGATGAAGAGCGGCGGCGCTTCGGCCTCGGCGATCTCCGGGGGGAACTCGATAAAGACCTGGGTACCATCATCGAAGGCGCGTACCGGTCGCCACTCCGGGCTGTCTCCTTCGATGCGGTAATCAAAGTTGAGCCGCTCCACGGACATGGCTGGAGCGACTGCGGGCTGGGCAGCGGGCGCAGGCGCTATCTTGAGGGCTAGAAGCGCATCTTCCGGGTAGCTCCACGAAATACCGGGCATTGCTGCCTTCGCATTGCTCGTTAGACCGACATGATACACCCGGCGGTCGGTCGCAATCACCAGATTGGTGGCAAGACCGGCGGCGGAAGGTTTCACGAGAACATGCGATCGACGCGTCGTTCCCGAACCGCTGACCGTATTACTGATGATCCACCGGACCGTGTCGCCGGCAGCAACGGAGCTCAGGGTTTCACCAGCCTCCAGCTCGATGTCGCTCACCTCGCCCGGTGCCGTATAGAGACGGAAGATTGATCCTTCAGTCCAGGGATAGACTTGCACCGCGCCGACATAGAGACTGCTTGACGGCTCGGTGAGGGCAATCCGGTTTGCCTGCTCGACCCGGCCAAGCGCCGTTGCCGTATCGATGTTCGCTTTCGATCGCTTGTGCGTCGTTCGCAAAGCAGCCGAGGAGACATGAAACTGGCGCGACGTCAGCATCGCTGGCGCGGCCGCGTGTATGCTCGCACTTGTGCCTGACGTCAGCACGCACACGATCGAAAGAAGGGCGGAACTGCTCATTGCTCTTTCCTTGTTGGAAGGGTCGACGGAAACGTGTCGCGAAGGCCTGGGTCGAGCGGGGATCCGATCGGCAGACTGGGATCGACGGGCGGACGCGTAGGCGCAGCGGAGGGCGTCCCGTTGGTCTCGAGTTCCCGCGTCCAGTCGATCGCATCGACGTAAAGGCCGAGCGGATTTCGGCGGAGTGTTTCGGCGGAGCCGGGAGACCTCATCACGACCGACAGGATCCCCGTCCATCGACTGGTGGCGACGAGGATTCCCCGCTCATAGGCGCTTTCCGTCCACTTGACCTCGAACGAACGGTCAGAGGCGCGAACAACGCTCGTCACCTCAACCGACACCGTCCGCGTTCCCACAGCAGCGAAGGGGTTGGCCGTCCGCGCATAGTCGCCAAGAAACCGCGCGCCACGGTCGGTTACGAAATCATAGGCCGACAACCAGTTCTGACGCATGAGAACGGGATCGAGGGAGACGGAGCGTACATCACGGACGAACCTTGCAAGATGCCAGGCGATCTGCGGATCGGTCGGGTGAAATTCCCGGTCGGCGGGAACAACTGCCCGGGCTTGCCCGAGGTGATCCACTTCGACCACGTAGGGGATGACGCGGCTCTGCTGTGCCTGCCAGAGCAGTCCTGCCGATAGTCCGCTTGAGAGCATCAGCCCGCCGATGGCCATGAGCCGCCAGTTGCGCGCCTGGACCCGGGCTGCGCCTATTCGTTCATCCCAAAGCTGACCCGCGCGCTGAAACGGGGTTTGTGCCTCCGCCGTTCGCCCGTAGCGCTGAACCGCACGTCGAAATCGCATCGGTCAGTCCTCCTTTTCCTTGATGTCCGGATTGACGCCCGCGCTGCCGCGATCGCCTTCGCGGAGTGCTTGCAGGATCGTGTGCCGATGATGCCGCGCGGCTTGTTCGGCGCGCAGCCGCCGCGCCCAGCCGGGCGCTTGGTCCGCGAGCGGTGCATCCGCGGCGGTCGTGGCGGAGCTCCCTCCTGCTCCGGCGTCAATCGGCGCAGGCTTACCATCCCCGGCGGCGCCGGAACTGCCGCCGCGGGACGTCGACCCGTCGGACGGGAGAGCGCCACCAGCACCCGTGCTCGGAAGTGAGCTGCCGGACGCATCCGGTCCGATGCCGGAGGCGCTCGAAGTGGCGCTTCCCATGGTCGTCCCGGCGCGAACCGCGCCAAGACCCGCTCCTGCAACGGCCCGCGCGCCGCCCGCCAAGGCGGCGCCTGCAAAGGCGACGGTCCCGACACCCGCTGCTGTCGTTGCCACGGCGGCTCCTGCGCCAAGCTGCGGCGCGCCGGATATAAGACCGGAAGCGATGCCCGGACCGAAGATTCCGAGGCCGAGCAGCGAGAGGCTCGCAAGGACGAGGCTCATCGATTGCGTAAGGTCGGGCTGCTGACCTCCGGCCGCTGCCTTGAACTCCGCGAAGAAGCCCGAGCCGATGCCGACGATCACCGCGAGCACCATCACTTTGATGCCGGATGAGATCACATTGCCAAGCACGCGCTCAGCAAGGAAGGCGGTGCGGTTCCAAAGGGCGAAGGGAACGAGAACGAAGCCGGCGAGCGTCGTCAGCTTGAACTCGATGATGGTGATGAAGAGCTGAACCGAAAGGATGAAGAAGGCGAGGACCACCAGCAACCAGCTGATCATGAGGATGGCGATGGTGAGGAAGTTCTCGAAGAAGCTGGTGACGCCGATCAGCGAACTGACCTGGTCGAGGAGCGGCTTTGCCGCATCGAAACCAGTCGAGGCGATGAAGCCGGGCTTCAGGAGCTGGTCGGCGCTCAGCACGCCGCCGCCGGCGGTAATTCCAAGTCCCGCAAACGAGCGGAAGATGATGTCCGCGAGGGTCGAAAAGCTCCCAATGATGAGCGCGAATGCGCCAACGTAGAGGATTTTCTTGAGGAACTTGCCGATGACATCGTCCTCGCCGCCAAGCGCCCAGAAAAGACCCGCAAGCGTGATGTCGATCCCGATGAGGGTTGTTGTCAGAAAGGCGACGTCGCCACGCAGCAGCCCGAAGCCGCTGTCGATGTACTGGATGAACGCGGCCATGAAACGGTCGACGACGAACAGATCATCCATCGGCGCTGCCTTCACGTTGGGGTGTATGAGGTGCCGCGGAGCTTTCCGTAGGGGATCCGGAAAACCCCGCGGCGACGCGAGCAGCGGACGAGGAACACCGCTCGCGCGATCGTCAGTTGCCTGCTGGGGTTGCTCCATCGATGAAGCGGCGCGTCGCGGCGCGGCCCTCTTCTTCGGCCTGCGCCCGGCGGGCGCGGTCGATCGCCGCTTCGCGATATTCCGCGGCCATGAGGTTCTGGAGCTGGAGCTGCTGCTTGACGCTGAGCGCCATCAGCTGGTTCGCGGCCTGCCCGACCTGGAGGGCGCCCTCGGCGCCTTGGCTAGTAGCGGCGAGCTCGCCGAGCACGGAAGCGTCGGCCTGCACGTTCTCGGCGACAGTCGCCTGGACGCTCATCGCCTGCCGATAGGCTGTGGTTGCAGCGTCGAGCCTTGCGCGCGCGCTGGCGATCCGCTGGTCGCCGGTCAGGGCTTGCTGCACTGCGCCCGGAAACAAGGTTCGCACCTGCTGATCGAGCCCCTGCACCCGGAACTGGATCCCGTTCGCCTCGCTCATCAACTGATTGATTTGCTCCATTGCACTGCTGATTTGGCGAAGCTGCGGGAAATCAATCGTCGCGAGGTTCTTGGCCATGCCCTGAAGCATGGAGGCCTCGTTCTGGAGCGATCGCACCTGGTTGTTGACCTGGTCGAGCGCACGCGCGGCCTGAACGAGGCTCTCGGCGTAGTTCGCAGCGTCGAAAACCGGAATCCCCGTTGCCGCTGCGGGGGCCAGGGGCACGACCAGTCCGGTGGCGGCTCCAAGCGTCGCAGCGGCGCCAAATATTAGCGCACGGATGAGGGTCATGATCTCTCTCCTTCCTGAGTAATTGCGGGAAATTGGACGAGGAGGTCAGCCGCCCAGCTGAGCCCACGCTCGGTTAGAAAGTGTTGAAGGAAGTGGTCTCGCCCCTGCTCTTCGAGGACACGGTCGATGAGCTGACGTGAGGCGGGATCGGAAGCGCCGCATAGCGCGAGCGCAATCCGCCCGAGCCCGAGATCGAACAGCCGGTTTCCGCGCCGCGACTGGAGGTAGTAATCGCGCTTCGGCGTTGCGCGCGCGACGATCTCGATCTGGCGCGGGTTAAGCCCGAACCGCTCGTAAATCGCCCGCGCCTCCGGTTCGACGGCACGGTCATTGGCAAGGAAGATGCGCTGCGGGCAGCTTTCGACAATCGCCGGAGCGATCGAACTTCCAGCGATGTCGGCGAGCGATTGGGTCGCGAAAATAACCGACACGTTCTTCTTGCGCAGCACTTTCAGCCACTCGCGGATCCGCGCTGCAAAGAGCGGATTGTCGAGAAACAGCCAGGCTTCGTCCAGCAGCAGGAGCGTGGGGCGCCCGTCAAACCGCTCCTCCAGACGATGGAAGAGATAGGAAAGAACAGGTGCAAGAGCGCCCGGCTGCCCCATCAGGGTTTCGGTCTCGAAGCAATGGACGTCGGACAGGGCGAGTGCGTCCTCGGCGGCGTCGAGAAGCGGGCCAAAGGGTCCTTCAAGCGTATAGGGCTGAAGCGCTGATTTGAGCGCGTTGGACTGAAGCAAAAGCGACAGACCGGTAAGCGTCCGCTCGCGCGGCGGCGCCGACGCGAGGCTGAGCAAGGCCGACCAAAGCATTTCGCCGGTTTGCGGCGTGACTTTCTGGCCCTGGTGCTGGAGGAGCGCCGTTAGCCAATCGGCAGCCCAGCTGCGCTCAGCGGCTTCGTCAATTCGCCGGAGTGGCTGAAAGGCGAGCGCGCCGCTCGTTGCGCCAAGCTCGTGATGAGCCCCGCCCATCGCGAGGACGGCGGCGCGCGCCGACCAACCCTTGTCGAAGATAACGATTCTTGCTCGCGGATAGCGACGAAACTGCAGCGCGAGCAGCGCGAGGAGCACCGACTTGCCCGCGCCGGTGGGGCCCACGACCAGCATGTGGCCTACATCACCAACGTGGGTCGACAGCCGAAACGGCGTTGAGCCGCTCGTCTCGGCGAACAGCAATGGAGGTCCTTTGAGATGCTCGTTACGCGACGGACCTGCCCAGACCGAAGACAGTGGCATCAGGTGAGCCAGGTTGAGCGTGTGGACGAGCGGCTGCCGGACGTTGGCGTAGACCTGCCCGGGAAGGCTCGAGAGCCAGGCTTCCACGCCGTTCATCCGTTCGCGCTTCACGGTGAAGCCGAGACCGTTGACCACGCGCTCGACAGCGCGGACCTTCTCGTCGGCGATCGCGGGATCGCGGTCGGCAATCGTGATGGTCGCGGTAAGATAGCCGAAGGCGACATGATCGCCGCCGAGTTCCTGGAGCGCCGCGTCAGCGTCCGCGACCTTGTTGTCGGCGTCGGTATCGATGAGCTGGACCGGCTGGTTGTGCATTACCTCGCGCAGGAGCGCGGTGACGGACTTGCGCTTGTTGAACCATTGGCGCCGGAGTTTCCTAAGGGCGCGCGTGGCATCCGTCCGCTCGAGCGCAATGAAACGCGTCACCCACCGGTATCCAAATCCCTGGTGATTAAGTGCATCGAGGATGCCGGGCCTGCTGAGCGCCGGAAAACCAAGAACCGTGAGCGATCGTAAGTGGAGCTCCCCCAGCATCGGCTCGAGGCCGCCGGTGAGCGGGGTGTCCGCAAGGACCGCGTCGAGATACATCGGCGTATCGGGAACCGCGACCGGATGACGGTTGTCCGATATTGTCCCGTGAAGGTAGGTCAGCGTTTCGCCGTCATCGAGCGCTCGAACTTCGGGCATGAACCCCGCCAGGAGATCGAGCGCGCGGTTCGTATCGGCAATGAAAGCCTGAAGCGCTTCGCGCCAATCGCGCTCATCAGGGTTCGCGGGCTTCTCGACGAGCGCATGTGCGACGCGCGCCTCGACATCGGCCGGCGGTAGCCAGAGAAGGGTCAGATGATAGCGGCTCTCAAAATGGTCGCGGCCGCCTTCGAAGCTTGCTCGCCGCTCCTCCTCGATGAGCCACGAGCCTTGGTCCGGAAAGTGGCTCCGGGGGTACCCCAGGGCCTCGACCCGTTCGGCATCGAAGAACAGGGCCCAACCTGAACCGAAGCGCTTGAGCATATTGTTGACGCGGGCCGAGACAGCGAGGAGTTCGGCCTCGGTCGCGCTTTCGAGATCGGGTCCGCGGAACGAGAAGCTTCGCTGAAAACTGCCGTCCTTGTTGAGCACGACGCCCGGGGCAACGAGCGCTGCCCAGGGCAAATGGTCCGCAAGCTGATCCGAACGCTGGCGATATTCGGCAAGGTTCAGCATGAAAGATGCCCCTTCTGGCGAAGGTGTCGAACGAGGACCGCTGCAAAATCCGGGTCGCGCCGTGTCGCGAGAACCGCCGCGGAATGGCCCAGCGCCCAGATGATCATTCCGGCCAGCCATTGCTGGAGGCCGAGGCCGAGCGCCGCTGCGACGGTCCCGATGAGGATCGCAAGCGCGCGCGGGGCGCCACCGAGAAGGATGGGTTCAACAAGGGACCGGTGCAGAGGCACCTCGAAGCCATCGAGGTGCTGGGCCGAGCCCGTCACGACAGCATGGCCCCGCCGCCGAAGCTGAAGAAGCTCAGGAAAAAGGACGAGGCGGCAAAGGCGATCGACAGCCCAAAGACGATCTGGATCAGGCGCCGAAAGCCGCCCGCTGTCTCGCCGAACGCCAGCGTCAGCCCGGTTGTAATGATGATGATTACCGCGACGATTTTCGCGACGGGGCCCTGGACCGAATCCAGTACCTTCTGGAGTGGCTCCTCCCACGGCATTCCGGAGCCCGCCGCAGCAGCGCGGCTCGACAGCAGCATCGCCGCTGCAATGAGACTAGCCTGCGCCCCGCGCCGTGCGCTGCGTGGAAACGGGAAAACCATGATCATTCTCCTGAACCGTGAGGATTGTTCGAGTGGAGCGCCCGGAGCGCGTAATCGCCGACTGCATCGAGCCCCTCGACGCCCTCGACGGCCGCGATGCGTCGGTCCGTGCCACGGCCGGCGATGAACACGACGATGTCGATTGCCTCGGCGATCAGTCTCCGGGGCACGGTGATGACCGCTTCCTGCACCAGCTGTTCGAGACGATAGAGCGAAGCTCGTGCGCTGTTGGCGTGGACCGTCGCAATTCCCCCTGGATGGCCGGTGTTCCAGGCCTTCAACATATCCAGCGCTTCGGGTCCCCGAACCTCGCCGACGATGATCCGATCCGGTCGCAGGCGAAGCGTCGAACGAACGAGGTCAGCCATCGTCACGACGCCGCGCCGCGTCCGCAGCGCAACCGTGTCGGACGCGTCACATTGCAGCTCGCGCGTGTCCTCGATCAGGATCACCCGCTCGTCGCGGGCGCCAAGCTCGGCGAGGAGCGCATTGGCAAGCGTCGTCTTGCCCGAGCTTGTGCCGCCAGCGACAAGAATATTCCGGCGATCGCGGACGCTCGACGACAGGACCCGAGCAAGGTCCGCCGAAATGATCCCGTCCGCGACATAGTCGGACAGCCCGTAAACCCTGTTGGCGGGCTTGCGGATCGCAAAGCAAGGTCCGGTTGAGACCGGCGGGAGAAGACCCTCGAAGCGCTCGCCCGCGAGTCCATCCGCAAGCGGCGGAAGCTCAGCGCTGACGATGGGTGCGTCACCGTGAACCTCGGTCCGTGCATGGCTCGCGACTAACCGAATAATCCGTTCGGCCTGTGCGGGTTCGAGCCGGATGCCGGTGTCGCTGCGTCCGGGGCCGAGGCGGTCGAGACGGAGCGCTCCGTCCGGATTGACCATGACTTCGATGACTTCGCTATCGGCAAGCGCAGCGGCGATGTCGGGCCCCATGGCGGTGCGGAGCATTGCGCGCTTGCGGTTCGCCGCCTCGGTCGCGCTCACTCGTCTCCCTCCTCTGGAACGAGCGTGGAGCGACCGGTTGAGAGTTGCCGCCCGACCCGCTCGATGAAGGCAGCGAACCGATCCCGACCGATTGCGCGAGCCGCCTCGTCCCCTTCAGGAAGTGGCGCATTGATGGTCAGCATATAGCGAATGAAGAGCGCGAGCGTTTCGAGTTCGATGTGGCCGTTACGCTCAACTCGAGCGAGCTGCCGCGACATCCGGTCGAGCCTCGCTGCGAAGCGGACCTCGAGCTCGTCGTCGCCTTTCCGGTTCAACCAGGCGCGCAGCGCGTCCACGATAATCGCGGATCGTGTGACGTGGTTCATCCGGCAAAGTTCGTCGAGGCGGCGGCTTAAGGCGTCGCCGATTGTGAACTTATAACTGCCCGCGCCACTTTTTGGCATCCTGTCTTCCTCCTAGAAGCTCGGCACGAGATCGCTGTCTCGACGGGAGTGAGGGTTGATACCGTCGGCAGCGACCAATGCGTTCAACTGCATCTGATTGTCGGGTCCATCTTCCCCAAGCCCGAGTGGATCCCTGGGTTCAGCAACGGCTACCCGCAGCAGCTCCGAATCAAGGGCGGGATGGCGAACATGCTGGAGGCCTCCTTCCCCGCTAAACGCCGCGTCAATTTGCTCGGGATCCAAGGGCATCGGTCCGGCGCACAAGAAGTCCCACTGGTGGGCGCGGGAGCGCGGGCGATCGGCATAGCCTCCACTCGCAAGAACCGGTGGAGGACAGAGGCGACTGATGAACTGGCGATCTTCAAAGTAGCGGATCTTTTGCGCACGAATGGGCGGCATGCCTGCAATCAGGACCAGCTCTTCAGCTGGTGGAAGCTGCATGACTTCGCCAGGCGTCAGCAACGGCCGCGCCGTTTCCTGCCGGCTGACCATGACATGGGAAAGCCAAGGCGCGAGCCGGTGACCCGCATAGTTGCGCATCAATCGTTGCTCGGTTGCCGTCCCGAGTGCGTCGGAGATCCGCTTCGCGGTTCGCTCGTCGTTCGTCGCGAAGGCAATCCGAACATGGCAGTTGTCGAGGATGGAATTGTTCTCGCCGTAGGCCTTGACGATCTGATTGAGCGATTGGGCGATGAGGAAGGTCCGGATACCGTAGCCGGCCATGAACGCGAGCGCCGTTTCGAAGAAATCGAGACGACCGAGCGCCGGGAATTCGTCGAGCATCAACAGAAGCTCACGCGAAGCCCGCCCTGCCGGTGCTTCAAGCCGCTCCGTAAGCCGGCGACCGATCTGGTTCAGCACGAGGCGCACGAGCGGCTTGGTGCGCGAGATGTCGGATGGCGGTACCACCAGGTAGAGCGAAACGGGCCGCTCGGCATGCAGCAGATCCTCGATGCGCCAGTCGCAAGCCGAGGTGACTTCGGCGACCGTCGGATCGCGGTAAAGTCCAAGGAAGGACATTGCGGTCGAGAGGACGCCCGAACGCTCGTTCTCCGACTTGTTGAGGAGCTCGCGCGCGGCGGAAGCGATGACCGGATGAACGAGTGGCCGCTCCGAAGTACCGAGATGATTGCTCGTCATCATGACGTTGAGCGTCGCGATGAAGCTCCGGTTCGGATCCGAAAGGAATGTCGCGACGCGCGCGAGCGTCTTCTCCAGCTCCCCGTAGAGGACATGGAGGATTGCACCCACAAGAAGTGAGTGAGCGGTCTTCTCCCAATGGTTGCGCCGTTCGAGCGCACCCTCGGGGTCGACGAGGATATCCGCAATATTCTGGACGTCGCGGACTTCATGCGTGCCGCGCCGAACCTCCAGTAGAGGATTGTAGCGGGCCGAGTTCGCATCGGTGGGATTGAAGAGAAGACAGTGTGAGAAACGCGAGCGCCAGCCGGCGGTCAGCTCCCAGTTCTCACCCTTGATGTCGTGGATCACGGCAGAACCGGTCCAGGACAGGAGCGTCGGAATGACGAGACCGACACCCTTCCCGCTGCGGGTTGGCGCGAAGGCGATCAGATGTTCAGGCCCGTCGTGACGCAAGTACGTGCCGGCCAGAGTGCCCAGGAAGATACCCTGGTTGTCGGTCAGCCCTTCCCGGTGGACGTCACATCGGTCGGCCCAACGCGCTGATCCATAAGTGTCGACTCGGGACGCCTGTCGCGCACGCCATAAAGATCCGATTATGGCCGCAGCGCAGCCAAAGCCGGCGCTTGCCGCGGCAAGCGCGCCGGCTCGATTGAACACACTTGGTGCATAAGCCTCGTATTCGAACCACCAGACGAATAGCGCCCAAGGGCGATACACCGGTCGTCCAGCAATGTTGAACCACGAAGAGCCCAGCTGAGGCTGGTAAGCGAGCATTGAGGCTGCCCACTCGGTTGCCGCCCACACACCGAGGATCATGATCGCGAAGACTACGAATATCTGTCCGATCAGAAGCTTGGTCGGCGTCACGTCTGCACTCCGCTGCCGGCGATTGCCGGCGACGGGTCAAGGGATGGTTCACGGAGGCGAGTCGCGGGTACTACATGGGGGTCGCACGATGGGTCTCTCTGACGAATCTCGCCGGAATTGCGCGCGTACAAAGGGAAGCGCCCGACGCGTGACCCTCAATCAGAAGTCGATCTCGCGTCCCCGGCAAAGCGTCCAGGCTATGCCACTTGTGCTGGCCGTAGCGCGGACCGCTTTGCCCAGGGCTCTCTCAAGTGCCGGTTCCCATGGCACAAGCGTAAACGCATGACCGTTGTCGATCATCGCATAGCAACCGCTCGCGAGATCCATGCGGCGGCGCACCGCGCCCTCAAATCGGTGCCCCTCCTCGAGCGTTGCTAAAACAAGCCCCGTTTCGCGCGCCAGGGTCTTGGCGGTGCGTGCAAGGTCGCGCCGCTCCAGCAGCGAAATCATGTCTGTCCGACACGTCAACCCAGCGATGGACGTTGAAGCGAGCCCATTTTCGATGAGCCAATTCGCTCGCTCGACGATTGCGGCGCGCAGTTCACGCCCGAAGCCAAGATCGCGCGGCGTAAGGCGGGGCGAAACGAGCTCACGGTCGAGCAGGGTCGCTCCGTCATAGTGGGGGAGTTCGTGTAGCGGAATGGGCGATAGCAGCTCCACGTGCACGCTTGGCTCGCCGCTTCGCTGCGCCCCTTCCTTCGGAACGGTCAGGCGAAGAATGGCGCCAGTCGAGAAGGAGGCATTCCGGCCTTCGTTACTCGTCTCCACATAGTGGCTTCGCCCGTCGACGGCGTCGACGATCAGATAGTGGCGCTCGCTGCCTCCTGCGACGAGCCCGCCAGCGACAAGCATTCCGGATATGTCCAGGCCGGGCGTTGCGTCATCGATCACCCGCTCCGTAGGCGCGCGCACCATTCCGGCGTCGCCCAGCTGCTGCTGGAGTGTCGAGGCCATTTGTGCCCGTCGACCAAGATTATGCAACCGGTCCTCTAGCTCATCGACGACATGCCATCGTCCGCCGGACAGGGGTGCGGCAAGGCCGAGCGCTCCGAGCTTGTGCAGGCGGCCCGTGAAAATCGAATGTTCAACCATGCTCGCGCTCGGAACCGCGATCGCACCGTTTTCATCCCTTTCGCGCAAAAGCCGGCGATCAAGCGACGTGACCTGCTCTGCTTCCACTTCGGCCCGCCTACTTTGGCCAAGCCCGGTCTCCGTAACGGGGCCGAGATCAAGAGAGACGATCCCGGCGAAACGTTCCCGCATTCCGTAATTAAGATAGCTAGGAGTTATTATGAGATTCTGACCGCGATCATCCCGGCCGCGGAGCATGATATGGGTATGGGGATAAGCCGTGTCGGCATGATCCGCGGCAATCCAGTCAAGGCGGGTGTCGAGATCGTCTTCAACACGCGCCATGAAGCGACGGATCAGCGGCGCCAGTTCTTCATAGTTATCCCCGTCCAGTGCCGACGTCATAATACGAAACTGGTGGCGATCATTCTTGCATCGGTCGAGAAACTCGCGTCCGCTGGCACGATCTTCCGTCGCAGAGTAGACGGCCCCGCGATCGCCGGTGCGCGTGACGCCGTCTCGTTGGATATAATAGAGGTGAGCGCGCGCCGCACCGAGCCCATTCCCCTTTAGACGCATGATCTTGATTACCACTTGAGCTGCACGGGTACGAAACGAAGGATGCCGATCGCGCGTGCGAAGGGCAGCGGCGGCAGCACTTCCGCGACCCAGCACCTTTCCCTTGAAAGGCGTTCGGTCCGCAGCGTTCCGACCAGGAACAGCTCCACCGTGACGATTTGCGACAGCGATAACCCCGTGAAGATACTTCCGCTCAACATGGGAATTCCTGGAGCGTATCCCGCCAAGCCACGGCTCGAAGGAACGATCGCGCGGCACTTAGGAGAACCGTCTTGATGCGCGATGCGATGGTATAGTCATTGCCTATCCCGTCGGACGGTCGATCCTCGCTCCAATCCGCCCACTTTCAATCCGCGGCGCTGCCCGCGAAAGTGCCGATTCAGGGAATCTCGGACCCCTCAGGCGAACACTCCGTTGTCTTGCCCCGCCCTTCCTTACTACACGGTATCTTTGGCCAGCTTTAAGTCCGCAGCGCTCTTTCGTGCGAAAGAACGAGTTCAGATATAATTGAGAGGTGACTTTCGCCCGATACTTGCCTTTGCGTTGATGCCGCCGGGGTCGATTCTCCCCGGCAGCACCAGTCTCTAGGACAACTTCCCTTTAGAAATTCGCCTTCAGGCCAGCATAATAGTTGCGGCCGCGGATATCGTAGATTGCGCTCGTCGCGGTCAGACCGCTGAGGCCAAGTGGCGGGTTCTGGTTGAAGATGTTGTTCACACCGACATACAGTTGAATGTTCTTCGCTCGGAACGCCGGACCCGTATCCCACTGCACGCGAAGGTCATTGTACGTGATTGCCGGATACTGCCTTACGTCAGCGAAGTCGGCATTGTTGGGCGGACATCCAGCGGGGGAGCATGCGCTCGGCAGCGGATTGAGGTCCTCGAACGCCGAGACGAACATCGGACCGATGAAGTGGAGGCGGTAACCAAAGGTCACGTGGCCAACCTTCAGATCGGTGTTGAGGCTGAACTCGTCTTTGGGATCGCCAAGTTCGCTCAAGATCCGATCTTCGAAATTTGGCAGTGACGGGTTCTGGAAGTTACTCGTCTTGATGCCGTGGGTATAGATGAGGTTGGTATCCAGCACGACATTGCCACCGAGCCGGGCGCGATAACCGACCTGGGTGTCGATGCCCCGACGGACGCGGCGCGCAAAGTTCTGGCCTGCCGAGATGAGTGAGTTTCCAAGAACTTGGCCGGGTACCTCACCGTTCGGACCCGCACCCGGGCCCCGCCAGCGGCTGAACAACCCGCAGAGCGGGTTATTTAGCGAAGGCTGGTCATAGCAGCCGTTGACGATCGCTTGCGCCGAGAGCGAGACAATCACGTTATCAACGCGGATATCGAAATAGTCGACGCTGAGCGAAAGACCGGGGATGAAGCGCGGTTGGGCGACGGCTCCGAGCGTCAAGGACCAGGAGACTTCCGGCTTGAGGTTCGGGTTGCTGCCGCTGAGGATCGGAAGGGATTGGGTGACGTTGGGGATGCCGCCCAGCAACGCACCAAGATCCGCCGTGCAGTTCGGCAACCGGTTCGGGTTGCTACCGATCTGTGTCGACGAGCACGGATCGGTGAACCCGGGCGCGAAGTTCGGAACGACCGGGAACCCGGTCTCCGAAACGTTCGGCGCACGGACTGCCTTGCCGTAATTTGCCCGGAATCGGAGGTCGCGAATGGGGGCCCATTCACCGCCGCCGTTGAATGTCCAGACGGTCCCAATCGAACTTTGATACCGCGAGACGCGGCCCGCACCGGACAAGGTGAGGTCATGGAAGAAAGGCCGGTCTTTTAAGATCGGTACGTTCAACTCGCCGAACGCTTCGGCAACATGGAAGGTCGGGGGATTGAAGTTGCCGATGACAACGGCGTTCGTTGCTCCGGTCTCAACGAACGGATCGTCGGTGTAGCGTGCGCGCTCGCGTCGATATTCGCCGCCTAGCACGAATCCGATCGGGCCGCCGGGAAGTGAGAACAGCTGACTGGAGTTCCCGTTCACGAAGCCCATGAAGTCCAGTTGGCTAAGGCTCGCCGTCGTGTGGGCGTTGACGCTGAAATAATTCACGGCCGCGGCGTTGCTCGCCCCGTTACCAAACGGATTATACGGCATGCAGGCCGCGATGTCGTTCGCAAGGTTGGCTCCCTGCCCGGCGAAAGCCACGGCTGCGGTCGGATCAAATTGCGAGCGGCATTGGATCTGCCCCGTGACGGGATTGCGTCCAGCATCAAGCGAAAGCAGGAAACGCTGACGATTGAGGAAGCCCTCGGTCGTGTCGCTCTGGGTGAACTTGCCGAAGTTCGCCGAAACTTCGTAGTTCCAGTCGCCGTTGAAGGTGCCACGCGCGCCGGCAACGACGCGATAGGTCTTGCGAACGAAATCCTCGTCTCGAATTCCCGCATCGAGCAGATTGCGCGCGTCCACGAAGCGGTAGGTACCCGCATTGATCGCGGCAATGTCCGCCGCGTTGAGCGGCCCGCCAATACCCTGACCGCCAAAGCTCGACCGAGCGGACGAGCAGGACGCCGTGAGACTGGTGTTGCAGCCCGAAGACAGGATGAGGTTCGCGAGCGTCGTCCGATCCGCAGGATTGAGGAAAGGATCGTCGAGACGGATGCGTTCGCGCACGTCGAACTGGCCAAAGGTACCCTGAATGAACGACGGACCCGCGTTATTTCCGATCGTGTGAATGCGGTTCCACTTGGCCTCGACGAAGGGCTCGAATGCGTCGCTGACGGCGTAATGTGCGAGGAGGTTGAGATTTAGGCGAGCTTGATACGGCAACACGGAGACGGTCTGGCCCTCACGACCGGTTGAGCCGTTGCCTCCCAAAATGCCGCCGATGATGCCGGTGCTGAACCGGGTTCCGGTCTGCTGCACGAGCCGCCCGTCGGGGGTAAATATGTATGTGCAGTTATACGGCAGTCCGCCGGTGGTACCGGGCGGTCCGTTCGTCGGGCCCAGGCCGACACCGCACAGCGGGTTCGCCGAGGGCTGCGTGATGGGAACCAAGCCAAAGGGATTGATGCTGGTCTGGCGCTGATCCTGAAGAAAGGTACGGTCCGGGAAGCCGTCGCTCCCGTTCGGCAAGCCCGCCGGATCGACATCGATCACACCAAGCCCGTTCACCGTGCGCTCGAACGGAATGTCGGAAGCGAAGACCCGGTCCTGGTGCGCGTATTCGGCGTCCAGTGTGAGATTACCCCTCCCGTCCGCGAAATTCCGGCCCCACAGAACCGAAGTTATGTAGTTGGCGCCATATCGGTGTTCACTGTCGCCACCTTGCGCACGCACCTGCAACCCGTCGAAATCGCGCTTCAGGACGAAGTTCACGACACCCGCAATGGCGTCGGAACCGTAAACGGCGGAATTGCCTCCGGTCACGATATCCACACGATCGATCAAATCATTCGGGATGCTGTTGATGTCCGGCGAAACAGCATTGTTGAGGATGTCGGCTGCGACGTGGCGACGACCGTTGACCAGAACCAGCGTTCGGACCGTGCCGAGACCGCGCAAGTCGAGAAGGTTCAGCCCCGCAATACCGATGCCAAGACCCGGATTTTGCTGCGAGAAGGTGCTCCGGAGTTGCGGAAGGTCATTCAAGGCGTCGCCGACACTCGTTTGCCCCGTCTCAAAGAACTGATCGCCCTGGATCGACATGATCGGAACTACCGACTCAAGGTTTGGCCGGCGAATTCGCGAACCCGTAATCGTGATTGCCGGGGCGGTCCGGGCGGGTGCCTTTCCCGGCTCTGCCGCGCCGCCCGAACTTGGCTGTGTCGCGCTTGCAGCCTGATCTTGAGTAACGGTCGATGACGCGACCGGTGTCGTTTCACCATCGGTCGAAGCGATTGCTGGAGTGGCGCCAAGAACCGCCGCCAAGGCGATTACGCGCACCGCAGTGGCACTCAAAAGATGGGCCCGCGAAGGATCTCGACCGTATGCCGTTAAAATCATGTTCCCCACCCCTGTTTCGGTGTTTTAGTACGAGTCGCACTATTGAAAGGCGACCTTTGCAGGTACAAGGCGGGAATCAGGAAGAGCACGCGAAGCTCTTCCTATTGTTGTAATTATATGACAGTTCGGCGTGATCGCGCTTTCTTCAAATATATCCGAGCCAGTCTCGAAAGGCGCACGGCTTCAGTGCGTTAAGCACTTCTTGGAAATGGTGGGCCGACCATTCGCGCGGAAACGAACGGAGAAAATTTCAGGCGAAACTTTCAGCCCGCGGAGCACAACTATTCTGCGCTCGGCAGCGAGCGAGGCGCGAAGATGGTCGAAAATCGAAGCCTTCGGCGCGCGCCAAGGGTTAACCGACGTGAGAGCGCCGGTCAGCGCAATGTTCGTCGACGGCTCTTAAGCGGCTGCGCCCCGCTCCAGCATGTCGATGCGCTCGAGGCAGACGTCCTGGACGATACGGCCGAGCTCCTCGACCCGCTCGCCAAGCCAGGCGAGCTCTTCGTTGGAGATCCGGTAGTGCTTGGAATAGCGGGCCTTCACGTACGCGTCCTTGAGCTTCTCGAACATCGCGCGGTCGCGGCGCGTGTCCATCGGCCAGACATAGGTGAGACGACGGTCGATGCGCTCGGCCTG
>DASZBO010000016.1:0-1648 GCA_035944075.1 Sphingomicrobium sp. | reverse complement strand
GAGGCGTCGCGCCGCCTCTTGCATCAACTCTGGACAAGCCGAGAGGTACCAATAGGTGTCCCGCACACAGGGATTGCCCCGCTGAATGTTGAAATAGGAGGAGCGGCGTTGCTCGCCTTGAGCCGGTAGGCTCGGGGTGCTGATTCCACGAAAGGAAAGCAACGCCATGAAGAAAGCTATCACACCATTGACCGCTTTGCCTCTGACAGGAATGGGGGCTGTGGACAAAGCTTGGGACGCGGTTTCGGTCAGCTTTGATCGATTCTGTCTGATGGCCGGGATCGAGGCGCTCGGAACCATGATGGAACAGGACGCCGAGCAGGCTTGCGGGGCTCGCCATGCCCGCAGCGATGGCCGGCGCGGTCATCGCTGGGGCCGAACCCAGGGCAAGATCGGCTTCCACGCCGGCAAGGTGGCGGTTGAGCGGCCCCGCGTGCGCGACGTCGAGGGCCATGAACTGGCACTGCCGAGTTGGGAGCGTGCGGTCGCGGAGGACTGGCTCGGCAAGTGGGCGATGAACCTGATGCTGATCAACGTATCGACGCGGAAATTCCGCCGAGCGGTGCGGCTTCCCGAGGGCGATGTTCCCGCGCCAGCGGGGGCCGGAGTATCGAAGTCGGCAGCTTCGCGGCACTTCGTGGCGTTGTCGGCTGCGCGCATGAAGGAATGGATGGGTGCGGATCTGTCCGGCCTCGACATCATGGTGGTGCAGATCGACGGCATCCACATCAGTGAGCATCTCGTGCTGGTGGCTGCGCTCGGGATCGATAGCGAGGGCTTCAAGCACCCGCTTGGACTGATGGAGGGGGCAACTGAGCACAGTGCTGTGGTGCAGGCATTGATCGACGACCTGATCGAGCGGGGCCTCGATCCAGCGGTGCCGCGTTTGTTTATCATCGACGGCTCGAAGGCGCTCGCCAAGGCGATCCGGCATAGCTTCGGGCGCCACACGCCAATCCAGCGCTGCCAGATCCACAAGGCCCGGAACATCATGGAGCGTCTATCTCCCGCTCTGCATGCCTCGGTCCGGCGTGCGTTGCGCCAAGCTTGGGAACTCAACGATGCGGCGAAGGCGGAGAAGCTGATCCGCAATCTCGCCCAGCGCCTCGAGCGCGACGCCCCTGGTGTCTCAAAAAGCATCCTCGAGGGATTGGATGAAATCCTCACAGTGAGCAGGCTCGGTCTTCCGGCAGAATTGCGGCGCTCGCTGGCCTGCACCAACATCATCGAAAATATGATGGGGACCGTGCGTCGCGTTACCCGCAATGTGAAGCGCTGGAGTTCGTCCTCGATGGCTTTGCGCTGGACCGCTGCGGCCATGAACGAAGCCAAGAAAGGCTTTCGCAGGCTCAAAGCCTACAAGCAACTTCCTGCCCTGCGGGTCGCGCTTGCCGCTCACTACGAAAAGGAGACCAACAATCGCACTCTTGTCCAAACTGCGAAGGCCGCTTAACGTCATTCACGGCAACGACGCTTCATAAAGTTCAACAGAGCACGGGGCATTTCCGTGTCTGTGACCGATAGACCAGCAGCCTCCACGAAAATTGACGAGAGGCGACTTCCCGGATCTAGATGCTTACCAGCCGGCCGACGCTTGCGATCCGGAATGTGCTGCAAGTTGGAGTGGGCGGGCCCGAAATCTGTGCTA
>DASZBO010000015.1:0-3280 GCA_035944075.1 Sphingomicrobium sp. | reverse complement strand
CGCGAATTGCGGCGACTGCGCCCGGATGAAGAGAGGACTCTTCTCCGATCCGGCAGTCCGACTCATCGATACGGCCACCGGGAAACACCCAAGCCCCCGCAGCAAACGCCATGCTGCCAGCGCGTTCGACCATTAATAGCTCGGGCGGTCCCTCCGACCGTTCCCGAACGACAATCAGCGTTGCGGCGGGGATTGCTTGTTCGCTCACCTGCCGCAGTCGCCGCTACATGCCGCTGACGTTTTGCTCGTCGGCCTCTTTCGGGTTCGTCGTATTATCTGCTGCAGCGTTAGCCTCATTCGCGGCCTGCTGCGCATTGTTGGCGGCGGCCTGCGCATTGGCAGCGTCCTCCGCCGCTTGGTTCGCAAGGTCGTTCAGTTGCTCGGCCTGCGGCTGGTTGATTTCCGCATTCTGCACCGCGTCCGGATTGCTCTTGTTGCACGCGCCAAGCGCAATTGCGGCTGTACCGATGGTCACAAACACCAGTCTTTTCATCACGTTCCGTTCCCCATGCTGCCTATCGGCGCGCACGCCATAACAGCGGTGACCTTGAGATTCACCTGCAAAATCCCTATCTCGGTTACGCCGGTTCGCCGGCTATGTCGGTAGATTGTCAGGTGGAATAGGCATTTCGGACCCGGGGGGCAGTACCCCGGCGCCTCCACCATCGGCAGCGCTTCACACAAGCGCTGGCGTTGATGGGGGCGAAATAGGATCGACGAGTGCAATAAAGGCCCGGCTGCCGATCGGATTGAGCCACCGCGACGGCTCATTCACACAAGTGCCAACGATAACGAGGCGCTCGCTCTTGCCGCGTAACTGATGTCCTAACGGACTGACGTTACAAAGCTTAAGCGCGGTTGGACCCCACCGGGCAACAGAAGGGGAATCCAGCGGCTCGGGGAGGGCCGGGCAACAGAACCTCCCCACTTTCTCGTCCGCTTGCCTCGCTCTTAACGCCGCCGAAGCTCGTCGCGAATTTCCGCGAGAAGTTCGACCTCCGTAGGCCCGGCTATAGCTTCCGGTTCTCCATTTCGCTTCATCAGCTTGGTTGCCCAGCGCACCATGAGGAAGATGATGAAGGCAAGAATGATAAAACTTACGACTTCGGTCACGAAAGCTCCCCAGCCCAGAACGGGTGCTCCCGCCTTCTTCAGCGCTGCATAATCCGTGAGCGAACCCTGATAGCCCGCGGGAACCGGACCGAGCATGACGAAGTAACTCGAGAAATCGAGCCCCCCGAAAATCTTGCCGATGATCGGCATGATAATGTCATTCGTGAGACTGGTAACGATCTTGGCAAATGCGGCGCCAATGATGACCGCTACGGCAAGATCGAGGACATTGCCCTTAGCAATGAATGCACGGAAGTCCTTAAGCATGCGCTTTCCTCCTGATGTCCCGGGATCTGCATAGCGCATCTAAGGCTGTTTCGCACCAGATGGGTCTGTGTTGCTGTGATATAACAGCATTGAAACCCAAGGGGTATGCATCTAATTAACGGCGCTACGTAAGAAGGGGATTATCATGACCGCTGTTCGTCGTTTGGGCTTGCTCGCGCCGCTCGCCGCCCTCGGTTTAGCGGGCTGTGGCATCAACAGTGTCCCGACGGCGCAGGAGCAGGTGAACGCAAAGTGGGGCGATCTGCAGGCTGATTATCAGCGCCGGGCTGATCTCATCCCGAATCTCGTCGCTACCGTGAAAGGCTATGCGCAGCAGGAAAAGACCGTTCTCACTCAGGTAACTGAGGCCAGAGCCAAGGCGACGAGCGTTCAACTCAACGCTGGGGACCTGAGCGACCCGGCGAAAGTGCAAGCTTTCCAGAGTGCGCAAAATCAGCTCAGTGGCTCGCTCGGTCGTCTGCTGGTCAGCGTCGAAGCCTATCCGGACCTCAAGTCCAACCAGAACTTCCTCGCACTCCAAGACCAGCTCGAGGGGACGGAAAACCGGATCGAAATCGCCCGCCGCGATTATAATGAATCCGTTCGCCAGTATAATACGCTGATCCGGACCTTTCCGACCGCAATTGGCGCCAAGGTGTTCTACGGTGCAAAGCCCAAGGTGCCGTTCGAGGCCGCGGCCGCGGCCCAGCAGGCGCCGACAGTAAACTTCGGCAATGCGAGCTGAGGTGAAACAGTTATTAGCCGTACTGCTGCTGGTGCTGTCCGCGCTTGCCGCACCGGCGACGGCGCAAACCTTTCCGCCGCTTACGGGACGGGTTGTCGACCAGGCTCACCTGCTTAGCCCCGCGCAAGTGCAGGACCTTACGGCCAAGTCCGAGGCGTTGGAGACGCAAAGCGGTCGGCAGTTCGTGATCGCCACGGTAAACAGCCTCGAGGGTTATCCGATCGAGGATTATGGATACCGCCTTGGCCGGGCATGGGGCATTGGTCAGAAAGGCAAGGACAACGGCGTAATCCTCCTCGTGGCGCCCAATGAGCGCAAGGTGCGGGTAGAGGTTGGCTATGGCGCGACGACCTTCATCACCGATGCCGTGTCAGGTCTCATCATCCGCGAGGCGATCCTTCCGCACTTCAAGCAAAGCCCGCCCGATTATGGCGGCGGCATCGTGGCGGGCGCCGATGCGATTATCAAACAGATGTCCCTTCCGCCCGAGGAAGCACAGAAGAATGTCGCAGCTGCCGAGCAAGCCCAGCAGCGGCGCCAGCATTCTGGCGGCAGCCCGCTGCCCGTTGTCTTCTGGTTCTTCGTAATTGGCTTCGTGGTGCTCTCACACCTCCGACGCGCCTTTGGCCAGCGGTATCGGACGCGCTCTGGTGGAATCAGTCCGTGGGTTGTGCTGTGGGGCCTTGGTGCACTTGACCGCGGTTCGCGCGGCAGTGGCTGGGGCGGCGGTTCCTTCGGGGGCGGCGGCGGCGGCTTTGGCGGATTCTCCGGTGGGGGCGGCTCCTTTGGTGGTGGCGGAGCCTCGGGCTCATGGTGATGAATCTCACCCCCGCCGATCGTCAAAAGGTATCGGACGCGATTGCTGCGGCTGAAGCGAAGAGCAGCGGCGAGATCGTGGCCGTAGCGACGCCGATCAGCGACGCTTACCACGATGTCGCGCTGCACTGGGCACTGATCCCGTTGTTCGCGGTGCTTGCGTGGGCGGCCTGGCACCCGACGGCGCTGGCTTGGTGGTATAACTTTCTGTTTGGCGGTTGGCAGCCCGATCCAACGCTGAGCGAGTTGCTCACTCTCCTCATGGTCCTGGCAGCACTGAAGTTCACGATTGCGCTGCTGATCCTCAAATGGATGCCACTGCGGCTCGCGCTCACGCCG
>DASZBO010000014.1:0-21389 GCA_035944075.1 Sphingomicrobium sp. | reverse complement strand
CGATTGCCGCGGCCAACGCGCTTTATAAGTCGCTGCCTTACGATACGCTCCGGGACTTCACGCCGGTTGCGGCGTTGGGCCAGACGCCGCTGGTCGTGGTCACAGGGGTCGGCCGCTTCAAATCGCTCGGCGAACTGATTAAAACGGCGAAAGCCAATCCCGGAAAGCTGAACTATTCGACCGTCGGCGTCGGGTCGGCCGCCCACTTCGGCGAGCAGCAGCTTGCCGTGAGCGCGGGCTTCTCCGCCCAGCACGTTCCCTTCAAGGGCGGCGAATGGTTGACGGAGATTGTCGCCGGCCGCATCGATTTCGCCGTCTCGCCGGTGACGAGCGCGCTCGGCTTGATCCGCTCCGGCAAGATCGTCCCGCTCGCCGTTGGTGCGGCGACGCGTTCCCCGACACTGCCCAATGTCCCGACCCTGGTCGAGGCCGGGCTGAAAAGCGACGCCGTGTATCCATTCTACACAGGCGCCTATGTTCCGGCAAAGACACCGCACGCCATCGTCGAGAAACTGCACGACGAGATCATGAAGGCGCTGGCGGTGCCCGCCGTGCAGGAACGCCTGAAGGGCGTCAGCGTCGATCCGATGCCGATGACGCGCGCGGAGTTCGACGCCTTCTTCAAGAAGGACGTCGCCGCCAACCTGGTGCTGGTGAAGGCGGCGAAGATCCCGAGACAGTAGCTGTTGGTGTTGGATGCCCGCAGCGAATCAATTTCCCTATAGGTCCGCTGCGGGTCAAAGGCTGCCCTCCCGCGTGTCTTTTCACCCGTCCGCTTCTCCACACAAAGCGGACGAACGCCTTAATACTCCTCGGCTAGCATGACCGTGATCAGCCGGTGCGTGACCTCAGGATCGGCCGGATCGGGCGAGTGGAATTCCATCGCCTGGTCGTAATAGTCGATCTTGAAGAAGATCGTCTCTCCCTCGGCTTCGAAGCTCCCGAAATCGTGCTCGCCATAGGGATCGTTCGCCTCGCAGAAGGCATCGTAGACGGCGATGGTCTGTACGATGCGGGATACTGCTTCTGGTCCGAGCGCCGTCACACCAGGCGTGATGAATGCGTGCCCTACCGTCAGGTTGTTTCGAAGCTCGTCGTTGAGCGCGCGGAGTTTTGCTATGCGGTCTGACATGCTGCGCTCCCCTCATTTCCGAGCAAGAGGGTTGAGGAGCGCGATGGCTTCCTTCCTCCGCTTGAACGAGGGTTGCTTGTAATCGCGCCAGCGCAGGGTCAGCTCTTGGCCAGCAACAGCTTCAATGATCGCCTCATAATGTCCTTCACCCGGTCCTTCTTCGGCGAGAACCAAATGTTGCGGCTGGAGAGAAGACCAGTCTCTTGGCAGACCGGGTGCGATGGCCTCGGACTGCAAAACGGGAGCGATGTATTCTATGACGTGGAGTAAAGCGACTGCATTGCGATGCCGTCTAACCGTGATCTCTGGAAAATCGCGCGAGCGAAGCAACAGCATGTCTGCGGTGACGTCCTCGACCGTCGCCCTCCACCATCCGTCCTTTGCTGAATCGGCCTGCGCCAGAACGGTGTCTCCGATGGCGGTGGCGTCCCAAGACGTGGGCACCTTCAGGTCCGGTAGCTTCACCGGCTTAGCTGGTTCGTTTAGCTCCAAATCAGCCAGAAGCTTTTCAAACCGGCTTGGGCTGACGTTGGGAACGACGCCTGTGCCGCTCTGGTAGATGCGGCCGGGCTTTATCCCGTCGAGAGTCGGTTTGAGCTTCTTGGCGTCATCCACGTGGACTTGCAGCCCCAGTGCTTTTGCAGCTTTGCGGGCGAGTTCGAAGTTAGCCTCACCGAACAAAGCCGCTCGCGGCCTATTCTGTTCATCGAAGCCATAGAGGACCATCACCCTCGTTGGTCTTGGTGTGACGGTTCGCTTCTTCGTGCTCGCCGTGCGCTTCACCTTTGCCTTGCTCATTGCTCCCCTCCTAAAAAGCCGAAGGGCCCGCGAATGCGAGCCCGACAAGTTCGGCTTCGAAAGTGAAATGCGGATTAGGTCGGCGTGCGTTGGATTGGCACGCGATCACAGACTCGATACACCCGGCAGTAAATGTCCGCGCATCGCTCCAGATCCGCAATCCGGATGCTGTTGCAGATGTTCAACCCGTCTTGCGCGCAGCACCGCCAGAGCGCGTGCTGGACAAACCGGGGAAAGACGCGCGGGAAGTCCATGTTGAATTCTCGTGCATCGATCCTGCCCGCCACCTTCTCCACGATCTCAGCGCATCCATTGGGCGCGTAACAAGCAGGCCCAAATAGATGGTCGGCTCCGAACCGCCGCAGAATTCCCGTACGATGCAACAGCTTGTGCACCAGCGAATCGACGGCGATCAGGCTCGCGCCCAATTCTCGCCAACGACTGCGTTCCACCGGCGCAGCCAGCAGGAGCGAGGCGAACGCCATGCTCAGGACCTTGTCGGCGATCCCATAGACATGGGCGAGTGGACCTAATAGAGCGATCCGCAGCACCGCCACCGGCGCGTTTGCGCGTCCAGCACACGCCGTCAGGCGCTCATCGATCCAGCCAACCAGATCGCATCCCGCCACATCCCGCAGGAACAGAAAGAGGCTATAGGCAGTCTGATTCAGACGCCCATTTCGCAACCGGTGTCTGGGCACAGGACAGCGCGCAAAATGCTCCGGACACGCGCAAGTTTGCTTCCACTTGCTGTATCCGCAACCATCAAAGCTCCAGTAGCTCGTCAGCTTCGGGCAGGGCGGATTGCGCGTCAATCCATATTCAACTTCAGTCCATCCGACGGACCCATGCCGGTCCATGTAGCTGGATGCGGCGGCGTCCGAGACACCCTGATACGAAAGCGCCCTGATCAGCCAGTCGAAGAGCCCGGGCGTATCCCGATCCTCGATGCAGACCCGCAGCGTCTTCCCGGCACCTTCGCCTTCAATCTGGTCCAGTAGGTCTGGCGATCCGGCAAAGCAGCAGATCGGGTAGACAATCGCCACCGCATGTTCGAGCGCGGTCTTGGATGAAGTTCTCTTACTCTTGCCACTCCGCGCTGGAGATTTGCGGCGCGGCATCATCCTATATCAGCTGTACTAGACGCCGCTGGGCGTCGGTGTCGTAATCGATATAACGTTCGGTCGTCTGGATGCTGGAATGTCCAGCGAGCACCTGGACATCCCTGAGCGATCCGCCAGCGCGATGTACCGCGCGGGCCGCTTTGGTGATGAAGGTCCTCCGACCCGAATGGCTTGAGCATCCTTCGAGGCCCACAGCCTCGTAGGCAGACTTGAAAAAGTTGCAGATGCTGACCGGTGTCATTCGACCGCCGCGCTCGGAGCGCGCGACCGGCCCCTTGCCTCCAGAGACGCGCTTCCAAGCGTCTAGCGCGCTGCGCAGCTCCGAATGCATCGGAATGACCCGGCCGTGCTTCTTTTTGGCAATTCTGTCCTCCAGCGTGATCGTGGAGGCAATCGCCCCCGACGCATCCACAACCATGCTCCAGTCGAGCTTGGATATTTCCGCGGCACGTAGCCCGGATTTGAAAGAAAGCAATCCAATGACGCGGTTGCGTAGTGGATGTCGGCGGCGAGAAAGTTCGGAGAGAAGTAGTGCGGTTTGGAAGTCGTTTAATATTTTTGCTTGTCGGCCTGCCATCGCACTCAAGTTCGATTCGATGACATAGTCTAGCACGGCCGAGCCGCCGCAGCTATAAGAATCGATTCACAGGCAGTAGACGTTTTGCGCTGCAACTCGTGTATTTTTGTGCGTTTCTTGACGTAAACTAACTCGCAGATTGCGCGCGTCGCTGCTGCAATCGCTGCAATGTACGGTCTCGGCCTTGCATGGCGCTTTGTCGAAAGCAGTATCGAGACAAGAATTGTAGTTCGGAACACCAGTCGGATTCCGCGGCGCTGCTAAGTCGCAGCCGCGCGGGAGCGGTCGCTCGCGCGCACCAGTCCATCGAGCCTCACATGAATGGCTTCACTTGTGTCTGAGAATGAATATCGTGCCAATCGCCGCGAGCTGCGCCGTCACCGGCTTGGCTCTCTTGTTCGATAGCGCCCACCGTGTGGCTATGAATTGGCAGGCAGCAATCGATCACGCCACATCCGAGACACCTGCGCCGGGCCTTCCTGTCCGCGAGGCGGTTTGCAACGATGTGACATTGCTGGCGGACACTTTGTTCCTGCCGGTGTTCTTAGCGTAGTAAAGCGCCGTATCGGCGAGTCGAATGAGGCAATCTGGACGTTCGTTCCGAATGGTTGTAAGGGTCGCGAGTCCAACACTTACCGTAACAATCCCATGCGCGCTGCATCGGTGGGGTATTTTCAACGCGCGCACGAAGGCGGCAATTCTCTCGCCCACGACAGTGGCGCCTTGCTGATCCGTGCCGGGAAGGAGGGCCGCTATCTCCTCGCCGCCATATCGCGCCACGACATCCTGCGGGCGCTGACATGCTGACGCTATAGCGCCGGCGACCGCTTTGAGGATGCGATCTCCCTCAAGATGCCCATATTCGTCGTTAAAGTCCTTGAATCTATCGACGTCGATCATGGCCACCGATAGCGGCGTTCCGCTGCGCGTGGCGCGCGTCCATTCGTGCACGAGAGCCTCATCGAATCCGCGGCGATTGGTCAACTCTGTAAGGCCATCACGGCGCGCGCGGATAGCTTCCTGTTGTTCGGCGTTTCGTCGGCGTTGGAGTTCGCGAACGAAAAGGCCGGTCAGACCGAGAACGCTCACCGCCATCATGACGTAGATGAATGCGAGTATCCTGACTTTTGCTCGCCATGGCGCTAGAGCCTCTTTGTCCGACTCTCCCACTGCAACGACCAACGGTAGATTACCAACGCGCCGATATGCGTAGGTTCGGCTGACTCCATCGATTGTCGCCTCAACGTGAAATCCTCCTGTATCACTCTTCTTCAAATACTGGAACAGAGGAAGATCGTGCCAGTCCTTGCCGACTTGGCTGTCACCATCGAGGGTGCGCGCAAGCATAATGCCGTCGGTTCTGAACAGGCTTATCGAACCTTTAGAACCAAGCAGAACCTGCTGAAACCTCCGCCGCAGGTAATCGAGGTTGACAGTGACATGCACAATTCCAGCGAAGCTACCGTCTGGCGCGGATATGCGGCGGCTAACGGAAATGCTCCACGCTCTGCCCTGGAGACGAGCATGGAACGGTTTGCTGAAATAGAGGCCAGGGTCCTTCGGCGCGTCTCGTTGAAAGCGAAAGTACTCTCGATCCGAGAAGTTTCCCCGGCGAGGAGGATAGGAGTGGGAATCGAGAATAATGTTCCCGGCCCTATCCATCACGACCAGCGCGCCCAGGCCCTGTGCAGCAGCGGACCGGTCGAATAGCGCCAATTGCCGGAGCCGCGGTGGCAAGCTCATCACCTCGGGATCCTTGATCCCATCCAGAACGGCCTCGAGCGATAGGCTGTAGAGTTCTACATCGCGACCGACTTCCTGCCCAACGAGGCTCGCGATGTTCTCAGCTTGCCGTTCAACCGCAGCAAAGGCGGCATCGCGGAACCCCCACGCTACCCACACAAAAAATGCGAGCATCACCAGCAAACCCAGGGCAGCCACACCCCAAACAAAGGCGGGTGATGACCACCGAGCCGGGACTTGCGACGCAGTTCGCTTGGTAGCGGGCATGGGACCGTCCGCTTAGGTCTATTACTGAAGGGAATGTAGTATTGCAGCGTTCGAAGTGAATGAAGCCATCAGCGCAGTCGCCTAATAAGGCTAACAATCCGTTGCGGAATCATTTTCTCGATGAAACTAGATACACAAGCAATCCGCATATAGACAGTGCTACTGTCCACATCAGTCCAGCGCGAATAACGTCCGAGATAAGAAGCGTCATTGAACTGACAATCGCCGGAAGCAGGACTTTATTTACGCGGGCTTGCGCCCCCGCCTCGCGGCCCAAAAAGCCAGCGAGCCGGGGCCAGCGCGGTTTTAACGTTTTAGCGACCCCTGTCGGTAACCGCGTTCGATTATGCGCAATTGCTCAGTTTATTTCTTGCCTCGACGAGTGCGGCCTTTAATTCCGCATTCCAACTCGACCTTATGCACATCTGCGGGCGATAGCCCGTACTGTTCGTGCGCGTTTTCGCGAGCAGCCTGGAGACCATATTGAGCCACTGCGGAGCGGACCTGCTCACATTGCGTAGGGTTTGGATGATCCTGCTGCTGCGCGTGGCACTGAAGGCAGAACATCGCGGCAGCGATTGCGATTGAAAGCCTAAGCATTCGGTTGCCCCCATATATACTGTTGCGATGCCCGCACGGCGATCTCAATCGAACCATCGGAAGGGCCGATTGTTCCAAGGGCGTGTTCGCTCAAAGACTTGTGGGTGCTTTCTTGAATGGCGAGCCACTATTTCGCGGAAGCCGCGTGCCTAGCAACTTGCTGCTGGTCTACTTCGCGCCTCCCCGGGTAGCCAGTCGCGGAACTTCGATGTGGCTCGGCTGTTCCGGAAGAAGTGCCGCGCTTCTTATTGGTCAAGGTGATCGATGCTAAAATTGGCAGAGGCATATCGGCTTCGGGCCCAGGCGTGCGAGCGCTTGGCGATGCGCGTGAAAGATCCAGTGACCCAATCCAACTATCGCCTTCTGGCCAAACATTGGCGGAGTATCGCTCGCCAAATGTTGGCTGGGGGGCCGATTAGCGAACTCGGCCTCGGTACCTACAGCGCGTACATCGAGACCCGCGTGCTGCACTAGGGCATCGAACGCCCAACGCAGAATGTCGTTAAACCAATTTGGACCCGGGACAGTTGGGCTCTACCGCTCGCAACCAAGCAGCCGGTCAAGCGAGTACCGTCCCCCTGCCGTGACGAACAGCAATATCATGCCGCCCATCATCGAGACATTCTTCCAGAAATTGGTGCTCTGGGCTCGATAAAGAGGGGGGTCCGAGAATTGCCAAAACCGATGCGAGGTCGCAGTGGCAATGATGGTGAAAGCTACCATGAGAAGCGCGGCATACGCCGTCATGAAGCCGAATAGGATGGCCACTCCTCCGAAGAACTCGACTGGCGGTCCGAGGAAGGCGAGCGCTATCGGAATGCCGCGGTGAGTGAGGCCGGTCACGCTCGCAGTATAATGGATCAGCTTCGGCCAGCCGCTGAGTACAAAAATTGTTCCGATCATGACTCTCGCAACCAGAACTAGAAAATCGGCGAAGGGGCCGCGAACAGTGGAGTGACGTTTGCCAGGCGGACGCCAAGTGGTCACAGCGATATCCTTAACGAGATCGCGTCGGCTTGATGGATACCTTCGACGCCGGAGAAGGAATGGGCTGATGCTCATCGGGTATATCCACCGCGGAGCTGGTTCGTTTAGTCTGCTCTTACGCGCGGATGGTTTCTGGTGACTACTTGATCGAACTGATCGTGGTTGCAGAGAAACTATCTGCCTCATGGCTCAGACCGTTCCAGCACATTACGACAACGGCACCGCTCGCGAGATAGGCAGCGACCGCCAGGGCGGCGAATAAGTCCTGCTTCCACCAAGATGGCTTGGAAAGGCGTCGATAATGTTCCATATCACTCTTGCGCAAATTGCGGCCGTCCTTGCATCTGAAACGAGCGCGGAGCGGTGACCCTGCTCCGTTTTATTATCTCTTTATGCTCGCTCAGGTGAGCGGTTGCCTGGATCTCGACTAGTAGTCCGGCAGAAACTCGCGTCTGTTCCATTCGTCCGGTACAAGGCGTTGACGTGAGGGCGTCCTGGGCGACGAACGACCATCACTCCCGAAAAATGACGAATCAGAGTCCAGCCAATGGGTGGCGCTGGCATAGGGCCAAGGGGAAAATCTCGGTGCGCGGTTTTGAGCTCCTGTAAGCAGACAACGTCGGGCTTCGATGACGCCAGCCATTCGAGCAGGTTAGGCAGTCTTTTTCGGATGTTATTGATGTTGAAGGTCGCGACCCTCAGCAGGCCCGACGCTGGCACCCGACCCACTCTCGATGTTTTGCGGGCGGGAGAGGCGGTGGTCACTCTAACCGGAATGGGCTGCCACGATTACTATCTCGCTATCGCGGAACGTAACCGTGTCGCCGACTTCCCTGTTCATGACCGCGCGGGCGAGCGGAGACACATAAGAAATCTTGCCGTTTGAGGGATCTGCCTCGTCCTCGCCCACTATTTGAAACGTCTGTTTTCGTCCGTTCCGCTCTATCGTTACAGTACTCCCAAACTGAACAGCGTTTCGGCTTGGGTACGGCTTTACGACCTGCGCATTACCCCGCCTCGCGGTCCAGTAACGCAGTTCGCTTGACGCCTTAGCGAGTTGCGCTCGGTCTCCGCTGGTTTGGGCCGCGCCGTGAGCCTGCCGCGCTGTTTCGAGCGCGGTCTCAATTTGCGCCAGGCCAGACGCAGTGACGTAGGTCGGATGCGGCGAAATCGGCCGATCCACTACGTCCTCTGCTAAGGCGTCCTCCTTTACGAACGCTCTGCTCATCGCACCCGCCATGTTGATACCGGAGTTTGCACACGCCAATTCGCCGCGGCGTGCGATGCTCCAAGGGAACGGCCGATTGAACTCTTGAGTTCCAGGTCAAGTGGCGAAGGCGCTGTCGAGCCAGAACTAGCCCGCTTTCTTCTGAGCAGGCTTTCGTATCTTGCCGCGCGCGTATCCGGCAGAGGCTTCCTGCTTCAGCCTACGAATCTCCTTCTCATAGAAAGCGTTCGCGACAAGCACCATGCGAAGCGCCGCCACCGCGTCGCCTTTGCATATCGCCAGTGCCTGGCGAACGTCGTTGTCGATGGACACAGCCGAAATCCTTGAATGCCGGGGCCGAGCGACATAAGAACAAACGAAGAACTCAGAGTCAACCGATGCAGCTCGTCGATTACCCCTTCATTCTGGTCCGGTTCCGCTGCGATCTGTGCAACAGGTCTGGGCAGTCGAGGCTTGCTCGGCTCGCGGATAAGTACGGCTGCATGACAACGCTCGACACTCTTGTTGAGCGAATGACCCCGGATTGACCTTGGCGGAGTGACAAGGCTTTGGAGGTGAGGAGCTGCGGCATCTATCTCCCCGTTCTGCCGCCGAAGGTGCCGCCTCATTTGCCGCCGTGGCCACTGCGAATCGTCGCAGGCGGGAAAGGGTAACTTAGACCATGTGCAACCTCTACAGCATCACCAAAGGACAGGCGGCCATCATTGAATTGACCCGCGCCATGCGGGACACGACGGGCAACCTGCCGCCGATGCCGGGGGTCTTCCCCGATTACAAGGCTCCGGTGGTGGCGAACCGCGCTGGGGTCCGCGAACTCTGCCTGATGCGCTGGGGAATGCCTTCTCCTCAGAAGGCCCTGCTCGATGCGGCGACGAAGCGCGCGGACAACCTCCGAGCGAAGGGGCAAGAGCCGGACTTCAAAGAGTTGCTGAGGATGGAGCCGGACTCAGGCGTCACCAACATCCGTAATACCTCCTCCAAGCACTGGAAGCGGTGGCTCGGTGTTGAGAACCGGTGCGTCGTCCCGTTCACTTCATTCAGCGAGTTCAACAAGGCAGAGGGCGGCGATATTTGGTTCGCTCTCGATGAGAGTCGCCCGCTGGCGGTGTTTGCAGGGATCTGGACCAACTGGACATCGGTTCGAAAGGTCAAGGAGGGCGAGACCACCAACGGTCTTTTCGGCTTCCTCACAACTGAACCGAACGATGTGGTCGCCCCGATTCACGCCAAAGCGATGCCAGTCATCTTACCATCGGAGTTGGAAATAGAGACCTGGCTAACAGCGCCGCCGCAGGAAGCGCTCAAGCTACAACGGCCGCTGCCGGAGGGCACTCTACAAATCATCGCAAAAGGGACGAAGAAGGACGGCGGGAGCTGATTGTTGGCGAAGTCCTTGGGCGGGGACACCAATATTTAGGCAGGTGGCCGCTAACCGCCGAGGAACGGACCTTATAACGATTGGGCTGGTAGCTCCGCTGCTGACCCGAGGCGGACCAAGGCGCCCAAGTGCGTGAGGTCTTCTTCCTGGCTTAGAGCGGAACTGCCCCGCGCGGTCGATAACAGCCGGACCCCGACCGAGCCTGATCAATCATTGAGCGTCGCAGAAGCTATAGTGTTTGGAAGTACTACCGGACGGGGAGATCGGCAGCATTTTGGTCCAATCATTGCCCTTGTCTTCCATGCCGCACGCGGACCCGCCGGATCGGTCCGGGCAGTGCCGCCTCGGCCCGCACCTCCAGTTGGGCGAAGTGACGGCGCAAGTAGAAGAGCCCGACTGTCAGCAGGACGACAGCGATAGAGCCCAAGGCAATTGTTGCGGGCTCAGCCAATCTCGATGCCTCTCTGCCGAAATACCAACCGCCAAATCCGTACAACGTTGCCCAGATAATGCCGCCGGCTGCATTGAAAAAGAGGAAGCGCTGCCAGCTCATGCAGTTTACGCCGGCGAGAAAGGCGGCCAGAGCGCGCAGGACCGCAATGAAGCGTCCGAAGAAGACGATCTTTCCGCCATGGCGCAGAAAAAGGTACTGACCCAGTTTGATCTTGCGTTCGGTGACGCGAAGATATGATCCGTATCGGACAAGCAGAGGAAAGCCGGCCTCTCGCCCAATCCAGAAGCCGAAGTTGTCACCGACGATTGCTCCGGCGGCAGCCGCCCCGACGAGTACGAATACGTTCAGATTGTGCGTAGTGCCTGCAAGAATGGCCGTGCCGATCAGGACCGTTTCGCCTGGCACAGGAAGGCCCATGCTTTCCAATGCAACGAAGCCGCCGACAGCCCAATAGCCGTAGGTTTCTACCAGGCTCGCGAACTCTCCGTGCGGAATGATCGACATCAATGCCATAGTGCCGGTTACGTCCGCCTCCCCGAGCAAGGCGGACTTAGGGTACTATTCGGGATGGCCGCAAGAGGATCCGAGGCCGACTAAGCCGCACAAGCGACGCTTGAGTCAGGACTTCGTTGCGGACCCGTCTTCCTCGTCCAAGGAAGAAGGGAGATGCTTCTTTCGCTCTCCCGCGACCGGCAATCGCCAGCCGCGGCTGATTGCCATGAACCGAAGGCCAAAGCAGAGAACGGCGCCGGCAAATGTGGCGGCCGTCGCCGGAAATTGCAGGCTGTCGCCGACCACGACCACGCCAGCTCCGGCGAGCGCAGCCACGGCGTAAAGATCGGCTCGGAGGACAGTCGGCACCTCGGTAAGCAACACATCGCGGGTCATGCCGCCGCCTATTCCCGTAAGCATGCCGAGCATCGCGGCCATGAGAGGATTCAGCCCGAAGGCGAGGGCCTTCTGGGCTCCGGACACCGCGAACAAACTCAACCCTGCAGCGTCGAAGAGAAGTACCGCGTTGCTCAGCCGATCAACGTTCGAAGGCCGCCAGAACGTGATCAGACCGGCCAATAGAGAAACAGCCAGATATCGCCAGTCACTGATCGCTCCCGGTGGTGTCGAGCCGATCAGCACATCGCGCGCGATCCCTCCGGCATTACCAGCCGCGAACGAGAGGACCAGGACTCCGAAGAGATCGAGCCGGGCTCTCACGCCTGCGGTGGCGCCGCTCAATGCGAAGACGAATGTGCCTATCAAGTCGAGCACCAACAGGAGCGTGTCTGTCTTGGGTATCGCCATTTCGATGCCTGCAAGCTCTAAGGTGCGAGCCACGCACGCGCGGCGACAACCAAGGCCTCCATTCCAGTCTCAAGCGTCGGGTGAAGGACCGGTGCAAATAGGGGGCTGTGATTGACTGGAAGCTCGTTGACCTTTCCCGCCTCTTTCGCTTTCGCGTACGTATCGGGATCGGTCCCACCGAAGAACCAAAAGACAGAAGGGGCGTGCCATTCCGTTCCGAACGAGCCGAAATCCTCGCTAGCGGGAGCGGCCCCCGTGTGCCGCACACGGTCTGAGGGGAAGTATCCTTGGAAGGCCTTGAGGACGCGCGCGCTCGCCTGCGGATCGTTCACATTCAATGGATAGCGGTCCAACGTCGTGATCTCCGGAGGGCGGGGTGCGCCGGATGCCGCGGCTTCGGCATTCACGATCCTCTCGATGGCCGAGAGCACACGCTTTCGCACGCCGGCATCGAACGTGCGGACATTGAGTTTGATGATCGCTTCGTCCGGGATGACGTTTTCTTTCGTGCCCGCTTGAAGGGCGCCTACTGTCACGACCGCAGCCTCCGCAGCAGCCACCTCGCGCGAGACAACCGTTTGGAGCCGCATCACGGTTGCGGCAGCCATCACCACGGGGTCGATACTCGCCTGTGGCATCGACCCATGAGCGCCTCGTCCGAATAGCCGGATTTGCAGACTATCAGCCGCGGACGTGATCGCGCCGGTACGTCCGGCTACGGTCCCAGCCGGCCCTACCATGACGTGTTGGCCGAGGATGACCTCCGGCTTAGGGAAACGGTCAAACAGACCATCATCGATCATGGCCTGGGCACCCTCGGCAGTTTCCTCTCCCGGCTGAAAAATAGCCAACACTGTTCCGTGCCAAGCTTCTCGGGACTGCGCCAGTAGTTTGGTCGCACCGGCCAAGCAAGCGACGTGCATGTCGTGGCCGCACATGTGACCTACCGGCACGGTCGTGCCCTCGCGATCCTGTGTCCTGACCTTGCTCGCATAGGGCAGGCCGGTCATTTCCTCCACAGGCAATGCGTCCATGTCCGCGCGGAGCATTATGATCGGACCGTCACCATTACGAAGAATACCAACGACGCCGGTCTTTCCGACCCCGGTCGTAACGTCAAATCCAGCCGAGCGAAGCCGGTCGGCTGCCAAGCCCGCAGTCCGGGTTTCCTGCATCGATAGCTCTGGATGCGAATGCACATCCTTGTAGAGCCCCTCGATTTCCGGGGCGATCTGATCCAAATTCTTCAGAACTGGGTCCAAGGCTCTTCCAGTCGAGGCCATGCTCTCGCTCCTTAGAAAACTGCATCCCCGAAATGATCATCCGTCGCCTGTCTGCATCCGTCTTCAGAACAAAATTGCGGATGCCCTCTAGATTTTCGCGGCGGGCGCCGGGCAGCAGCTATCAAGGCCATATAGCAAAGCGGCCAGGGCCCGTGACGACCAGAAGGAGCATGCCGCCAATGATGCTCATATTCTTGAGAAAGTTAATCTTGTTCTCGTGCCGCATCTCGCCATCCATTGTCCAAAACCGATGGCCAAGCAATGCGGTTCCCAATGTAAAGGCAGCGAACGCAAGAGCGAGAGGGCGCGTCGATATGCCAATGATGATCGCTATTCCAACGAAGAATTCCATGACAACTGCAATCGCTGCGGCAATTGTGGGCAACGGCGCTTTGACCGTCTGCATGTATCCTACCGTCGCAGAAAAATTGGTTAGCTTCTCCCAGCCGGTCGAAATAAATAGTGCCATGAGAAAAATGCGAGCGACCAGGATCAGCGCATCGTTGTTAGCAATATGGTCTAACATGACGCTCTCCGACTACTGAGAAATAAGCTGAGCCGGCCGCGAACCGCTGTGCTCGGCCCGAGGTTAGAAACGTTCGTCGTTTATGATGATAGCATCGCGAACCGGTACCGTCACGTACAAAGCGGAGCTTCCGCCGCGAGCATTCCGGCGCCAGCGTTCGATGGCATCTTTGGCATGCTCGAAATGTTCGTTAGCATCAGTCACGGCGGGAGTGATATTCAGTACGTGACCGCGCCGTAAACCGAGCATAAACCCGTGCAGATCAGGGACCTGGTTGTATCTGTAACCGAGCGCTGTTCGGCCACAGGCCGTGACGTTCTGGCGTCGACCATTGCGGGAGCGGTGGCGTGGTTCGTCGCACAGACGCTGTATGGCCATCCGCACCCCGTCTTTGCTGCGATTATCGCGATTGTCTGTCTTGGCCCCGGGCTCCCTAGCCACACCCGACAGGCCCTCGGATTGCTGACCGGCGTTGGTATCGGAATCGTCGTGGGCGAGCTGGCACTTGCGTTTCCGAACAACATCCCCTTGTTGCGCGGTTCCCTCAGCGTATTCGTTGCCATGATGCTCGCCTCGTCCTTCGGACTTGGCCCCGTGGTCCCCATTCAGGCTGGCGTGTCCACGCTTCTTATTTTCGTACTGGGTCCAGAGACTGCCGGCTATACCAGATTGATCGATTCCGCTGTCGGCATCGTAGTGGCGTTGCTATTCAGCCAAGTTATCCTCACGCCTGATCCGGTAAGCGCGGTACAACGCGCGGCTCGTAAGATGCTGCTCCAGCTCGGATCAGGCCTTTCGCAATGCGCTACGGCTCTCGCCAAGTGCGACCGGAAGCTCGCGCGCAATGCAATGGAAGGGCTTTCCACGTCGCATGATAGTGTAGTTGCGCTCGGCTCCAGTATAAGGTGGGCCGAGCAGGCCACTCGCTGGTCGCTGCGAGGGCGCCTTTCCAAAAGAAAAATCGGCGACGTCGTGACGAGATACGATCGTCGATCGGATAAGCTATATGCCTTGGTCCTATTGTTTGGCGAGGCATTGAGTAACGCGCTTTCGACAGAAGATCCTCCTCCGCGAAACTTACGCGCGCGTGTACATCGACTTGCAGAATTGCGCCAAGGTATTGCGTCTGGAACTTTAAACAAGCAGACAACAATGCCCGCTCTTGGCATTGCGGAGTCAGTATCGCCGGCTTGGCGCACCTGCGTAAGCTACCTGCAGGCGACGGAAGAAGCACTAGACGAATTCGCGGTGACTGCAGATCTGAGTTCGTAATCGACAGGTGGGGGGGGTCGGGAGCTATACTGAGCTCGTTCCCACACTGGCACTGAATTCGAGGTCATATCGGTCCAGTGTCTTCCCCATGCCTCTGAACAGAGGCAGGTACATTCTGAAAGGCCGTACTGGCTACAGAAAAGTGTTCGCGATGAACAACGGAAACTCAGTATTACGAGCGAGTGATGTCACGCGACGCCGGCTGCTAGGCAGCCTTTTGACGGCCTATACTGCCTCGTTGATTCCTTGGGCATTGGCTCAGCCCGTCGATGATCGCGATCAAGGAGCGTTTCTGGCCGTTTCGGCGATCATCGCGGGGCGTCAGGCGCTCGACGCGCAGCTCGCCAAGAGACTTTATGACGCCTTGATCGTCGACGATATGAGCTTCTCTTCGATGGCGCGCGAATTGCTGTCGCTGATCGACGCGCGTAAGATCGAGCCACTCAATTTGCAGAAGGTCTTGGACGCTGAAAAGTCGCCGCTTGCCGGGATTCCGCGAGCGGTCGCGAGGGCGTGGTTTCTTGGCATCGTCGGGTCGGGCGTGAAAGCCCGATGCATAGCTTACGAGAACGCTTTGAACGCGACCATCGTGTCCGATGTGCTGAAGCCTCCAACCTACGCCTATGGTGTCTACGGAAGCTGGACCGGGAAGCCGGTCTGAAGGGATGGGGCGCCATGCCGGATCTCACGGCCGCCGATTTTGTCATCATTGGTTCAGGTATCATCGGTTCGACCGTAGCGCGGAAGTTGGCGCAGGCCGGAGCGTCCGTACTCATTCTGGAGGCAGGGCCGCGCGTCACCCGTGCGGAGATTGTCGCGCGCTTTCGCAACTCGCCACGCCGCAGCGACTGGATGTCGCCCTATCCGCCGGCACCATGGGCGCCTCATCCGATCTACCAGCCGCAGAGTAATAACTATCTCGTACAAGCCGGGCCGTACCCCTACGAAGCCGAGTATGTCCGCCAGGTCGGAGGGACGACATGGCACTGGGCGGCTCAGGCATGGCGGAACGTGCCGAACGACTTTAGGATCAAGAGTCTCTATAACGTAGGCGCCGATTGGCCCTTCGGATACGACGATCTTGAGCCATACTATCAGGAAGCCGAGGAGCTTATGGGCGTCTCCGGGGCTCCGAACACGGGGTCGCCACGGAAGAAACCTTTTCCGATGGAGCCGGTGGCCGAACCGTTCGCCATGCGGCGCATCCGCGAGAGGCTCGCATCCGCGTACGAGGTCGTCACCAATACCACGGCGCGCAACAGCCGCACATACGACGGCCGCCCGGCCTGCTGCGGCAACAATAGCTGCCAGCCGATCTGCCCTATCGACGCGCAATACCACGGCGGTTTGGCCGCGTATGCAGCAGAAGCCGCAGGTGCAAAGCTCATTCCCGACGCAAATGTCTACCGGCTCGATCACGACGAGCAGGGGCGTATTTCGGCCGGCCTATATTACGATCCCGACAAGATATCGCATCGCGTGACCGGCAAGACGTTCATCGTCGCCGCCAATGGCATCGAAAGCCCGAGGCTCTTGCTACTGTCAGCCAGCGACAAGTTTCCTCGTGGCTTGGCCAATAGCAGCGACATGGTCGGTCGCAACCTGATGGATCATCCGAGCACGTCGCTGACTTTCGATGCTGACGAAGATCTCTGGCTCGGACGGGGTCCACAAAGCCCCAGCTCGATCGGGTTAATGCGCGACGGATCATTCCGCGCCGAACACGCGCCATACCGCCTGGATTTCACAAATATTTCACGCGTCGACAGTGCGACGAGCGCGCTGATCGACCAAGGCGTGTATGGCGACGAGTTCGCGCGCCGGCTTCGATATAGCGCGGCGCGTGAACTGAACGTCAAGAACGTGCTCGAAATTCTGCCCGATCCCAATCATCGTATCACGCTCAGCGATCAGAAGGATGCGATGGGAATTCCAAAGCCACAAACGCATTATTCGATCGACGACTATACAAGAAGGGGGCATGAGAGGTCGCAGCAGGATTTCAGACGGATCGCCGCGCTCCTAGGCGGGTCAAATCTACGCTTCAGCAAAGAGGGATCCTACGCCAACAATCAGCATATCTGCGGCACATTGAGCATGGGAAACGACCCGAAATCGTCGGTGTGCGATCAATGGGCGCGTGCGCACGATCATGAAAACCTGTACCTAGCAAGCACTGGCGTTCTGCCGACGTGCGGCACCTGCAATTCGACGGAAAATGGACTGGCCGTCGCAATACGGACCGTTCGTCATATTCTTTCCGAGAACAAGGTCGGCGATGCACCGGCAGTGCCGAGGGCGGGGTAGCCGCCATGTCATTTAATCTCGGCGCGAAGCGTCTTCTCTTCTGGACAGTTATGCTCGCGGCCGGTGTGTCGAGCATTGTAATCGCGAGCGCCGCCGAGAACCCCGACCCCTCGCTTATCGAAAAGGGTCGCTATCTCGCCACTGCCGGCGATTGCGTCGCTTGTCACACCGCACCCGGCGGCAAACCTATGGCAGGGGGGCTCGCCGTCGCGACGCCGATTGGCCCGATAATTTCGACCAATATCACCCCATCGAAAACGGACGGCATCGGCAATTACAGTCTGGAGGACTTTTCCGCAGCGGTGCGCCATGGCATTCGCCGAGACGGTCAAGGTCTCTATCCTGCAATGCCCTACACGTCTTACACAAAAATCACGGAGGACGACGTGGCGGCTCTCTACGCATATTTCATGCACGGAGTGCCCGCTGTCGATTACAAGCCGGCCCAGACTGAGCTGCCGTTCCCGTCCAATATCCGGTTTGCCATGCGTGTGTGGAACTGGCTGTTCCTCGACGCGAGGCCTTACACGAACGATCCGTCTCAGAGCGCAGAATGGAATCGCGGCGCCTATCTCACTCTCGGTCTCGCCCATTGCGGTGCGTGTCACACCCCTCGCAACATCCTGATGGCGGAGAAAACCTCCCAGTTGCTTGCGGGCGCCGACCTTGGGGCCTGGTTCGCTCCCAACATTACGTCGGATCGCAATAGTGGCGTCGGCGCGTGGAAAATAGAGGATTTGATCAACTATATGCGGGACGGCCGCGCGCGTGGAATTGCGCAGGCGGCCGGGCCCATGGCCGAAGCGGTAGATAACAGTCTGCAACATGTGAAGGAAGCCGATCTTCGTGCTATCGCCACGTTCCTCAAAAGCGTTCCGGCAAGACATGACAGTACAGATCCCAAGCCACCTTTTGAATGGGGCGCGGCTGGAGGCGACCTGAGCACAATTCGCGGGGCACCAATACCGGCAGACCGCGATCAGTGGACTGGGCCGCAATTGTACAATGCCTACTGCGCCACCTGCCATCAGGCTCAAGGGCAGGGCAGCTTCGACGGCGGTCTTCCACCTTTATTCCACAACACGACGCTTGGTCGGGCGCACACGGCCAACCTCGTAATGGTGATCCTTGATGGCGTTCGCCGCAGTCCCGATGTGAGCATGCCTGGCTTTTCCGATGAGCTTACGGATCGGCAGGTTGCGACACTGGCGAACTATCTTATGCAGCAATTCGGCAACCCTGCGGGCAGTGTAACGGTGGAAGAGGTCAAGACGTCTCGCGCGGGCGGTCCGTCCGGCATGTGGATGATCTGGATGGCTAAAATGGCGGTTGGAATCGCGCTGCTGCTCTTGATCAGCATCATCTTTGTTCTATTGCGACCTCCTACCGCGCTTGACACTCGTTCTGCCTAGCGACTGACAGAGAGTTTCGGACGATATGGGGCCTGCGTAGGAGCAACAATAGTAGTTCCGGGTCGCCGATATAGCGTAGCAAAAAGGTAGAGCGTTTCGTCATCTGAAGACATCGAGCCATGGATAATCCGGAAGCGTACCAGTTAGTGCCGCATTGTCGGCTACTCAGGAGCCCGCCATGACAATGATTGATTCAATTACTGCGCCATATGGAGCTCTGATCCTTCGCGTGTGCCTCGGAATAATGTTCTTCGCCCATGCCATGTTGAAAATCCGGGTATACAAGCTTCCCGGTACCGTTGCTTATTTCAAGTCACTCGGTTTACCGGGCTGGCTTGCCTACGTAACAATCATGATTGAGCTGGGCGGCTGCGTCTGTCTCATCCTCGGCATCATGCCGCGGTATATCGCTCTGCTGCTCATTCCACTTATTGTGGGCACCATTGTCACGGTGCACGGAAAAAAGGGCTGGTTGTTCAGCAATCCGGATGGCGGGTGGGAATACCCTGCGTTTTGGTCGGCGGCGCTGCTCATACAGTTTCTGGTCGGAGACGGGATCTGGGCTCTTGTCGGCTCTCCGGAGTTTCACTGAAGCGCGCATCGATCAATCGAGTCTTTCGGCGCTTATCAAGTGCGTCACCAGTGGCTCGCTTTGGAGAAAAGGGCGAAGCCGAGCCTGTATCAACCGATCGGCCTTGGTCACGCGCTCGTGCTGACGCAGATGCTCAATCCATGACTCAACCAGAAAAGTTTCCAACAGCCGGCCCGGTTCCGCGGCATCTTCGAATATCCCCCAATCATAAGCGCCGTCGCGTTTGCGCTCTCGGGCCAGCGCTGAAAGCGCGCGGAGAAAGGGAGCACGCTTGGACGTGTCGATTCGATATTCGACCGTTACCAATACAGGCCCTGAGTCATTGGAGACAGGAGAGGCGAGAACCGGTTCCGGCCAATCCATCGATGGCGTCAGATCCAGACCCGCTTCCGTTTGTAATCGCCACCGCCACGTCAATGGAATGGCTGCGACTGCTCCGACAGCGGCCATAAAATGTGCAATGGGAAGTCCAAAAGCGCTGGCGGCTTCTCCCCAGATCAGACTACCGAGGGTCATGCTGCCGAAGAAGACCGTTACGTACATTGCTAGGCCGCGACCTCGTACCCAGTCGGGCAGAGAGACCTGAGCCGATATGTTGAGACTGGAGATCGCTGAAATCCAGGAAGCACCAGCGATTATACACGCCGCAATTCCGATGAGCGACGTCGACGCCGCCCCCAGCAAGACGAGCGTAAGAGCTGTGCCGAGCTCTCCAAGGACAACTAATCCATCCGCCCCGACCCGGGCCTTGAGGTGCGGTAAAATGAACGCACAGCCGACCGCTCCCGCTCCGATCGCGCCAAGCAGGACGCCATAGAGCGCGGGGCCTCCAGCAATCTGACTGCGCGCCACCAGAGGAAGCAGCGCCCAATATGCGCTGGCAAAGAGGAAGAAGCCGATGGCGCGACCCAGAGTGTTGCGTAATGGGCGATTGTAAAGGGCGTATCGGAAACCAGTTCGAACAGCTCCTGCAAATCGTTCTGCAGGCAGGGGAGTCCGCCGCCTTTGCCGCGGCCGCCACCAAAGAAACACAGCGATCACACCGAGATTGCTGAAGGCGTCGAGCCAAAACGGTGCGATTATGCCGACGGTCCCGATTAAGACACCTGCCAGAGCTGGACCGATTGCTCGGCTTATGTTCACCCCTACACTGTTCGCCGCAACAGCGGCGGGGAGATCGTGGGCGGGCACCAATCGAGGCACTATTGACTGCCAAGCTGGTGCCTCTAGCGCAGCGAATGAGCTGACCAAGAAAACGAAGCCCAGTAATGTGTGAGGTCCAGCCAAACCAAGGGACAGGAGCGAGGCGAATAGCGACGCCACCGCCGCCACGCCAATCTCCAAGGCAAGAATGAACCGTCGGGTGTCAACGATGTCCGCCAACGCACCGGCCGGGATCGCGAAAAAGAACATGGGCAAGCTCGTGGCGACCTGAACCAGGGCGACCATCAGAGGGTCGGGATTAAGACTGGTCATGAGCCAGGAGGCGGCTGCACTGTACATCCATGCGCCGATGTTCGACGCGACCGTGGCGATCCAAAGCAGCCTGTAAACCCGATGATGGAACGGAGCCCAGGCGGACCGCGCGGATCGTGGGTGCTGGTCGGGCAGAGACGGGTGCTGGGTAGGGTCCGCCATGTGCAGGACTTTACGAGTAGGCGTGCCTCGCGGAAAGTACGCTGCGAACAGAATTGTGCTGGTCCAGCACGAAGTCGATCTAACGGAAAATTGGCGAGAAGCGCGAGTACTCCCAACTGAACGTAATCTGAAGGTCGAAATCTCGAACGCCGGCGCAAACCGTATCGGGGTTCAACTGGCCTGCTGCATATCGTTGTCAATCGGCAGCATCTGTCCTGAGATCGACTTTGCGGCATCTGAAGCGAGAAAGACTGCCAGAGCCGCAATGTCCTTCGGATCGACCAGGCGTTTGAGCGACTGGACCGCCATCGCCTCAGACTTGATCTGCTCGATTGGCTTACCGCTCACCTTTGCACGTCCTTCGAACACTCTTTGAATCCGAGGGCCGTCAACGGCACCCGGCAGAATTGCGTTGGCGCGGATTCCGAATTCGCCGAGCTCAATGGAGAGAGTTTTGGTGAACCCGATCAGTCCCCATTTGGCCGTGCTGTAGGGGCTGCGGTTGGCATATCCGAATCGGCCGGCGACGGAAGACAGGTTGATAATGACGCCGGCCAGTGATTTCTTCAGGTACGGGATACTAAGTCGCGTGACGTTGAAAGTGCCCGTCAGATCGACCTGCATGACCTTCTCCCACTCATCCGGGTCCATCTCCTCGACGGGTGCGGTCGGGCCTGCAATTCCGGCGTTGTTGACGAGCACATCGAGCCCGCCCAGCACTTGAACGCATTCTGAGACCATGCGCTCGACGTCCACGCGCTTGGAGACGTCG
>DASZBO010000013.1:0-46325 GCA_035944075.1 Sphingomicrobium sp. | reverse complement strand
AGAAGTTTCATGCACGCGCGAAGAGTTGCTTCCTCTTCAACTTTTGGGAGGATGCGACGGCCCACGGCAACAACCGTATCAGCTGCGAGCACGAGCGCGTCGGTGTTTTGGTTCGAAACCACTTCAGCTTTCTCGCGAGCGAGGCGCAAGGCGTGCTGGCGCGGCAGTTCACCCTTGGGAACGCTTTCGTCGATGTCGGCGGGAAGCACCGCATCGGGCGTGACGCCGATCCGAGCGAGGAGATCAAGACGGCGCGGGCTCGCCGAGGCGAGTATCAGCCGCGGCATCAGGGATAACCGGGCGGGCCTCCGCGGCCAGGCATGAACCGATAGGTTATGCGGCCCTTGGTGAGGTCATAGGGCGTGAGCTCCACCAGAACGTCATCGCCGGTCAGAACACGGATGCGGTTCTTGCGCATCTTGCCGGCAGTGTGACCAAGGATCTCATGGCCGTTCTCGAGGCGGACGCGAAACATCGCATTGGGCAGCAGTTCGACGACCGTGCCGCGCATCTCGAGTAATTCTTCCTTGGCCAAAAGATCGATCTCCGTCGCTTTGCAAAAGTCGCGGAGCCTTAGCGGCGGGACGCGCAAATGTGAAGGCGTGGCCCTATATCGTCAGAACCGTCGAACCGCTCGTCTTGCGTCCCTCGAGCGCCCGATGAGCATCAGCGGCATGCTCAAGCGCGAAGCGCTGCTTGACCTCGACCTTGACCGTTCCGCTCGCAATCACCTCGAAAAGCTCGTTGGCGCTCGTTTCGAGCTCTTGCCGAGTAGCGATGTAATGGTTGAGCGTCGGCCTCGTTAAAAAGAGAGATCCCTTTTGCGAAAGAACTCCCGGCGCAATTGGGTCGGGCGGCCCTGAAGCGTTGCCGAAGCTCACCATCAATCCACGCGGACGAAGGCAGTCGAGTGATTTCATGAAGGTCTCGCGGCCAATCGAATCATAGACGACCGGAAGTTTCTCGCCGCCAGTGATCTTGGCAACTCTCGCGGCGAAATCTTCGCGCGTGTAAACGATTGGCTCGTCACATCCGTGCGCTCGCGCGATCGCCGCCTTCTCGTCATTTCCGACCGTTCCGATGACCCTTGCTCCGAGCGCCTTCGCCCATTGGCAGACGATAAGGCCAACACCGCCTGCCGCAGCATGGATTAGAATGGTCTCGCCTTCCTTGAGAGGGTAGATCGCGCGGATCAGCATACGAGCAGTCAGACCCTGCAGCATCATTGCCGCGGCCTGTTCGAAAGAAATTGTGTCCGGCAGTTCGACGACCCGTTCCGCGTCAATGAGCCGCACTTGCGCATAACCGCCGATCTGGCTTGCGTAGGTTACGCGATCGCCCGTTTTGACGCTCGTGACGCCGGGACCGATCGCGTCGACAATGCCCGCGCCCTCAACGCCCGGAATGAACGGCCGTGGCTGCGGATAAAGGCCGGTTCGATGATAGACGTCGATGAAATTGAGACCCGCGGCTTCCTGGCGGATACGGATCTGCCCGGGACCGGGCTCTCCGATTTCGACGTCCTCCCACCTGAGGACTTCGGGGCCTCCCGTCTCATGGACTCGGATCGCTTTTGGCATGCTAGTGCTTCAACGCTTCTCGGCCCCAAAAGAAAAGCCCCGCCGCGGCGAACCGCGGCGGGGCTTGAGGTGAGCGTCTTGGACTAATCAGGCCGCGGCGTGCGCAGCGAGCGCCGCGAGCAACAGCAACGCGACGATGTTCGTGATCTTGATCATCGGATTGACCGCCGGACCAGCGGTATCCTTGTAGGGATCACCGACCGTGTCGCCCGTAACGGCAGCCTTGTGGGCTTCCGAGCCCTTGCCGCCGTAGTTTCCGTCCTCGATATACTTCTTCGCATTGTCCCAGGCTCCGCCGCCGGACGTCATCGAGATGGCGACGAACAGACCCGACACGATGACGCCGAGGAGAAGCGCGCCGACCGCGGCCAGACCATTTTCCCGTCCCGCAACCTTCCCGATCACGAAGTAGACGACAATCGGAGCCAGCACCGGAAGAAGCGAGGGAATGATCATCTCGCGGATCGCGGCCCGCGTCACGAGATCGACCGTTCGCGCGTAATCGGGCCGGACCGACCCGTCCATGATCCCGGGATTGTCGCGGAACTGGCCGCGAACTTCCTCGACCACGGCGCCACCGGCGCGGCCGACTGCCGTCATTCCGAACGCTCCGAACAGATAGGGGAGCAGAGCGCCGAGGAGCAGGCCGACGATTACGTAGGGATTGGAAAGACTGAACAGCGTGTCGAGGTTCGTGGTGACGCCGATCTGGGGACCAAACTCACGAAGATCGGCCGTATAGGCTCCGAACAGCACGAGTGCTGCAAGTCCGGCAGAACCGATCGCGTAGCCCTTGGTCACCGCCTTGGTCGTGTTGCCGACCGCGTCGAGCGCGTCCGTTCTCGTCCGCACGTCCTCCTCGAGTCCTGCCATTTCGGCAATGCCGCCAGCATTGTCCGTGACCGGACCGTACGCGTCCAGCGCAACCACCATCCCGGCGAGTGCAAGCATCGCCGAAGCCGCAAAGGCAACGCCAAGGAAGCCCGCGAGCTGATAACTCGCGATGAGGCCGACGATGATGACGATCGTCGGGAGCGCGGTGGACTCGAGGCTGATCGCCAAACCCTGGATGATGTTTGTACCGTGGCCCGTCTGACTGGCGCGCGCGATGGACTGCACGGGCCGGTAGTTGGTGCCGGTATAATATTCCGTGATCCAGACGATCAGTGCGGTCACGGCAAGGCCGATTAAGCTCGAGTAGAAGAGGTCCATTCCCGTGAACATACCGGCTGCAGCGCTGGTCGCTGCGCCCGGCGTGCCGGCGCCCGCACCCCCGATATTCGCGTTGAGATTGTCTCCCAGCGCGAGCCGGAAGGCGCCGTAGATCGCCGGGATCGCAAGCAAGGTCGCAGTCCAGAAGCCCTTGTATAGGGCACCCATGATCGAGCCCTTGCTTCCAAGGCGAACCATGTAAGTGCCGATGATCGAGGTGACGATGCAGACGCCGCCGATGAGAAGCGGCAGTGTCATGAGGCGTGTCAGAAGATCCCGGTCGGCCCCGCCGAGGGCGAGAGCGATCGAAACCATCGTGATGCCGACCGTCACGACATAGGTCTCGAACAGATCGGCTGCCATTCCGGCGCAATCGCCGACGTTGTCGCCGACATTGTCCGCAATAACGGCCGGGTTGCGCGGATCGTCCTCGGGGATCCCCGCCTCGACCTTGCCGACGAGGTCAGCTCCGACGTCTGCAGCCTTGGTGAAGATACCCCCGCCGAGCCGGGCAAAAATGGAGACGAGGCTGGCGCCGAGCGCGAGTGCTGTTAGTGCCGTCACCACGGGCCGGTCATTGGGCGCGTAGCCGGCAGGCCCGGTGAGGTACCAAAAGAGACCCGAGATCGCGAGAAGCGCCAAGCCGGCAACGAGAAGTCCGGTGACAGCGCCCGCGCGAAACGCGGTCGTGAGACCGCTTTGAAGGCTCTTGCGCGCGGCTTCCGCGGTGCGGACGTTGGCCCGGACCGAAATGTTCATGCCAATGAACCCGGCGGCGCCCGAAAGCACGGCCCCGAGTACAAATCCCGCAGCGCTAAGGCCGCCAAGGAAGAAGAAGATGATGGCCGCGACAACAACGCCAACGATTGCGATCGTCGTATATTGTCTGCGCAGGTAGGCGGCTGCGCCTTCCTGAATTGCGCCGGCGACTTCGATCATGCGTGCGTTCCCCGCGGACTGGGCGAGGACTTGGCGGCTGGTGATGATGCCGTAGAGAACGGCGATAAGCCCACAGATTATGGCGATGTACAGCAGGTTCATGAAGTTGCGCTTCCCTCCCGTTGGGCAGCTCAGTAGCCGATGATGGCCAAGGCCGCCCGAAGACGGAGCGAACGTTTAAGGAGCGTTTTCGCGCGTTGCAACCGCTTGGGGTTAAACGGTCAATGGAGAAGAAGTGCGAGCCCCATTCCGGACAGAAGCCCGCTAAGGCCGATCACCCAGCCGCGAAGCGGAAAGCCGCCGATCGTCAGAACTCTCGTGCTCAAATCCAAGCCTCTCTGGCAGTTCGACGGGCTCGCCGTTGAAGGTGAGGGCGAGCCTTGGCCCAGCACCCGCGATCGAGCCGATGCGCGTAATTCTCGTTCCGGATGGTAAAGAAAGTGTTGCGGGATCGATGGTCGCGGGAAAAGCCGCAAGCAGTGCGTAATCGTCGCCGCCGGTCGCCGCGAACAGGCGGCTCTGGAGTTCTTGACCGCGCTCGGCAACGAATGCGCTGGACAAGGGCAGTCGGTCAATCTCGATCCGGATCGCGCACCGGCTCGCATCCGCCATACGGCGCGCATCGAGAAGCAGACCATCGGACACGTCCATCATGGCATTCGCATAAGGTGCAAGAACCCGGCCGGCTTCGAGCTGCGGGACGGGTCGACGGTAGATGTCGACGAGCGGCCCGTCGGCGTTCTTATCGTTCCTCAGAAGGGCGATGCCCGCCGACGAATCACCAACCGTGCCGATCAACCAAAGTCCGTCGCCTGCGACAGCGCCGGATCGCCGCGGTACCTGTTCGCCCGCTCGGCCGATGGCCGTCAAACCCAGTACACGTGGCGCACCGATCGGCAATCCGATCGTGTCCCCGCCAATGAGCGGCAATCCGTAGCTTTCGCATGCCGCTTCAATCCCTTCGAGGAAGTCGAGCTCCCATTCGCCCGGCCCGCTGATCGTCAGCGACAAGAGCGCACCGACCGGCGAGGCGCCCTTCGCGGCAATATCCGAAAGATTGACCGCAACCAGTTTCCAGCCGACACTTGCCGGCGGATCGTGCGGCAGAAAGTGAACGCCTTCGGCAATCGTGTCGTGCGTGACGACGAAGGAACCGAGGACAGCGACGTCATCGAGGAGGCCGAGGGCTTCGGGTGCCGTCGCAATCCGGCGCAGTCGTTCGACAATCTCGAGCTCGCGCATGTCCCTAAGCCTGCGCCGCCCGTGCCTCCTTCGCAATGGCATCGAGGAGGCCGTTCACGAATCCGCTTTCGCGCTTGTCGTAAAAGGCATGCGCCACGTCGACATATTCAGAAATGACGGAAGCAACCGGGACATCGCGCCGGGCGATCAGCTCATAGGCGCCGGCGCGCAGGATTGCGCGCATCGGCCGGTCAAGCCGTTCCAGGCTCCAGCCGCTGGCCAGCCGGTCGGTGATAAGGCTGTCGATCTCGCTGCGGCGCGCGTGCGCTCCCGTCACGATATCATCGAAAAAGGCCTGTTCCGCATCATGGTAGGTCGCATCTTCAATCGTCGCACCAAGGCGGTGGTTGTGAAATTCGGTTAGGAGTCGCGGAAGAGGTGTACCCTCCATCTCCTGCTGATAGAGCGCCTGGACGGCGGCGAGGCGAGCGGCGGAACGCGAGCGGGAACGGGCCTGAGTCATTAACTGCGGGCACTAGCCCCGGCTTGCCCGGCAAGGAAGGGCCTCAGCGCTGCGACAACCCGTTCGGCGGCCTCCCAGGGAGCGAAATGTCGAATGCCGGGCAGGCGAACGATGGCGAGATCGTCGACTACGGCATCGAGGCCTTCGAGCTGGACCGGAAGCAGTGCGCTGTCCGCCATTCCCCAGATCACCAGTGTCGGAATGTGAATCGACTTTGCGAGGTGAAGAAGGGCGTCCGGAACCGGCACGCTGATGCCGGGAGGAGGAACGACGAGGGGCGAGGCTCGATACCAGTTGAGCATCGCCCTCAGGGCGCCAGGCTGCGACCAATCGGTAATATACTGCTGCTTCTCGCGTTCGGATATTCTGCCGAGATCGGCATTGCTCCCGATGACCTTCTCGAAGAAGGTACCAAGACCCATCGCTTCAATCGACTGTTCCGCGGAGGGATTGCGGAGCATGGTGATATATTGGGAAGCCTGGCGCTGTTCCTCGTGCTCGATGAGGCTCTTCTGGAAGACCGCCCAATGCGGGGCGTTGATGATTGCGAGCCGTTCGAGACGCGGATCCCCTTTTGCCGCCGCGATCCAGGCGATCGAACCGCCCCAGTCGTGACCAACGAGCGAAAAGCGCTCTATCGTGAGGGCATCGGCGAGCGCAAAGATGTCGTCGACCAGCAATTCGGTTCGATAAGCTTCCACATCCTGAGGTCGGTCCGACCCGGCAAAGCCCCGCTGGTCGGGCATGATGAGAAAGAAGTCGTCCTCGAGTCCCGGCGCTACTTGGCGCCACGTCCGATGCGACTCTGGAAAACCGTGGAGGAGGACCGCCGCGGGCTTCTGCTCATCGCCAGCGAGCGCGACGTTGAGCGTTACGCCCGTTCTGAGCGGAACGCGGCGGAACTCGGTCACGGATAGCTGACCGTTTTGGGCACTGAGGGCAGGGGAATATATTCCTGGTCGTCGCCGGGGATGAGAGGAAAACGACGCGCTTTCCAGTCCTCCTTGGCCTGGTTAATCCGGTCGCGCGACGCGGAAACGAAGTTCCAGAACACATAGCGCGCTGTCGTGAACGCCTGCCCGCCCAGCAGCATCAGACGGCCGCCGTTGGCGCTCGACAGCCGAGCCTCGTGGCCGGGACGCAGGATGTACAGGGTATAGAGACCCAGTTGTGCGCCATCGAGATGGGCTTCGCCGCCGACCAACATCACTGCGCGCTCGTCCGCTTCAGCGTCGATCGGGATTCCGCCGCCCGGTCCAATGAGAATGTCGGCATAGATTGTCGGTGAGTCGCAGCGCGTGGCGGCCGTCTCGCCCCAGAGATCTCCCATGAGCACGCGCGCGCTGACCTTGTCATCTTCGATCAGTGGCAATCGGTCGGCCGCAACATGATCGAACGCCGGTGCGACCTCCTCGCCGCCGTCCGGCAACGCAAGCCACGTCTGCATCCCGTAAAGGCTTGGGCCTTGCGGCCTCAACGCCTGAGGCGAGCGTTCCGAATGGACGATGCCGCTGCCCGCCGTCATGAGATTTATTGCTCCGGGCTCGATCACCTGATGCGAGCCGATGCTGTCGCGATGTTCGATCGCGCCTTCGAACAAATAGGTGACCGTTGCGAGATTGATATGCGGATGGGGTCGCACGTCCATGCCTTTCCCGGAAGGGAGGCGAGCGGGCCCGAACTCGTCCACGAAAATGAACGGGCCCACCATGGTACGCTCTCGAGCCGGGAGGGATCGGTTCACCTTGAAGTCGCCAAGGTCGTGGGTGACGGGAGTGATGGTCTGTTCGATCGTGGTGCCGTTCACATCAGTCTCCATCGAGCTCCGGGTAGTGGCGGAAAACGCCGTCCTCGTTGAACCCAATGCGGCGCTTGCTCGCGAAATAGTCGCCAAGTTCCGGCAATTTCGCGACCCGCATGCTCAGTTCTTGGGTTTGCGGCAATTCGCTTGCCAGCGTCGCCATCCGACGCGGGAACGCATAGCGGAGCCCTTCGACGAGCTGGAAGAGCGAGAGATCGACATAGCTCCAGCCGCTCCCGACGAGCCAGGGGCCGCCTTCGCTCAGCACCGTCTCGAAATAACGCAGAAACTTGGGAATGCGCTCGTTACGAAACGCTTCAGCAGCACGCGCGGATGCGGGTTTCTGATCCTCGTAATAGAGGCTCGGCGAGACGGGGTGGTGGACGTTGTGGGCCTCCGTCACCGCATCAGCGATCGTGAGCTGAAGCTGGTTCGCGAACCAGCGCTTGCCGGGATCGCGAGGCCCGAGTGAATGCTGCTCGGCGAGGAACGCCAGGATGTTGGCCGTTTGAGCAATGCACAGTTCGCCCTCGACGAGGTAGGGCGGCGCGAACGGCCCTCGAACGCTGCGCAAGCGCATGTCCTTGACGAGCGCCTCCGCCCCTTCCTCGCGTGCGCGGTCGCGATACGCGATTGCGCCCGCCTCCAGCGCTAGCCTTACGAACTCGCCTCGTCCGGGAATGTCGGGCCAATACCACAGATCGCAGGTCACTGGCCTTCTCCAGGTGCAGTCGCGCGGATCGCCAAAGCATGCACTCGCTCGTGGAGGAGTTCGCCAAGGGCCTGATAAACCATGCGCTGCCGCTGGACACGATTCTTGCCGGCGAAGAGAGGGCTTTCGATCGAAAGCGTGAAATGGCTCTCGCCGGCCGGATTGTAACCGCCATGGCCCCGATGCTGTTCGCTGTTGTCGGTCAGTTCGACGCGTGTCGGCGAAAGCGCCGAGCTGAGGCGATGGAGCATCTCGGTCGCCACCGGTCCCGTGGTTTGGGCGTTCATTGGCCCTATATAGAGGACTTCCATGGCGACGAAGCAATCGAGGATGCATGGGCGGGTCGATGGGGCGCGATCAAACTGCGCTGTCCCGGGCTGCGCCGCGCCTGGAGAATATAAGGCACCGCTGCAACCGGCGAACTTCGATGGACCCGGGGAGTGGCTCTTCTTGTGCCTCGACCACGTCCGCGAGCACAACGCGCGATACAATTATTTCGAGGGGATGAGCGTGGATGAGATCCACGAGGCCCAGTCGCCGCTCCACGGGTGGGATCGGCCGAGCCGCCGGTTCGCCGCGAACGGTGCCGATCCCCCGCCCAAGTGGAGCGATTTCTCTGATCCGCTCGACGCAATATCGGGCCGCTTCGGGAAGATACGTGAGCGTTCCGCCGAGCAACCCCGCTTTAGCAGGCCCGAGCGGCGTGCCTTGTCGGTCCTCGGCCTTGCCGAAGACACGGACCTTCATTCACTTCGGCACCGTTATTCTGCGCTCGTGCGCCGGTACCATCCGGATAAGAATGGCGGCGATCGTAGTCATGAGGGCAAACTCCTGCAGGTGATCGAAGCCTACCAGTTGTTGAGAAAAGCCCGGGCATTCGCCTAGTCGCGCTCGGGGTCCCCCATCGGGAACAGGTGCCGATAGGGCCGCGCTTCGTCGACACATCGAGCGACTTCGGGAAGCGCCAGCAGTTCGGCGCGGAGGGCTGCGACACGGAGGCAGTCTTCGGGAATTTGCTCGACCCAATCGGCATAAAACAAGGATGGTGCAGCAGCGCAGGTAAAGAGGGAAATATGCGCGGGCAGTGGATTGGCAGCGAGCCATGACTCGAGCCACTGATAGGCGCGCAGCAAGCCCTTGCGTCCCGCGGCGAGTTCCGCCGGGTCCGGGTCAGCGCGGTTCTTTAGATATGCGCTCACGACGCGCTGAACATTGGCCATCGCGTAATTATCGAAGACCCGGTCGAGCATCCGAACGGTCACGGCTTTGCAAGGATCGGATGGAATGAGCGGCGCCTTACCTGGATGGTGAACCGCAAGATATTCAATGATCGACGTGGCTTCGATGACATTCGTGTCGCCGTCGACAAGCACCGGGAACTTGCCGGCGGGATGTTCCTTCCGCAGAAACGCAGTGTCTGCGGGGTCAGCGCCAACAACGCGCAGGCTAAAGCCGGTTTCGTTGGCGTAGAGTGGGATCAATGCCTTCCACGTGTAGGACGAGAAGGGATGGCCGAAGAGGAGGAGGCTCACCACGTCCCCGCTTCGATCTTGTGTCGCCGTTCGATTTCATCCGGGCTCGGTTCGCCCGTTACGAAGCTGCCGGTCGGAACCTCGCCAGCGGGTTCGTAAGTCAGGAACAGGACGCCCTGGTCCGAGATGGAATGATCAACGATCTTGAGGGCGCCGGGATGCTGCGATCCGTTAAAGATCCGCTTGCCGTCACCAAGCATCACGGGGAAGATCATCAGGATCAAGCGGTCAATGAGCCCTGCTGAAAGGAGCGGCGGGTAAAGGGTGCTGCTGCCCTGGATGAGGAGATCCCGGCCATCGCTGTGCTTGAGCTCCTCAACGGTTTGCGCGGTCGGCCCTTGAAGCGGGTAGCTGTTTTCCCAGTTCAGCACAGAATCGGAATGGGTCAGCACATATTTGTTGATGCGCTGGAATTTGCTGCCGATCGGATTGTCCTGATTGTACGGCCAGAAGGCCGCGAAGATGTCGTAGGTACGCCTTCCCAGGAGCAGGTCGTAATCGGGCTCCATCAGATATCGGCCCATTGGAGCACGCGAACTCTCGTCGGAAAAAGGGTGCGTCCACCCCCCGAACTGGAAGCCTCCTGATGGATCTTCGTCCGGCCCGCCGGGCGCCTGCATCACCCCGTCGAGCGACAGGAAAACTGCCCCCGTGAGCTTACGCATGCACGCTTGCCGCTTCGACCGCTGCGTCGAGCGCAGCAATGTTGATCTTGCGCATGGTCATCATCGCATTGAACGCCGCTTTCGACGATGCGGGGGACGCCATGAGCTCGGTCAGGCGCTTGGGCGTGATCTGCCAGGAAAGTCCAAAACGGTCCTTGCACCAGCCGCAGACACTTTCCTCCCCGCCGTTCGAGACAATGGCGTTCCAATATCGGTCAGTTTCGTCCTGGTCGTCGGTTGAAACCTGGAAACTCACCGCTTCTGTGAAGCGGAACTCCGGACCGGCGTTGAGGAGCATGAAAGGCATGCCGAGGATCGTCATGGTGATTACCAGGACGTCGCCAGCCTTGCCGTTTGGGTAATCGCCCGGCGCCCGATCGATCCTCTCGATGCGGCTGTCGGGAAACGTCGTTGCATAGAAGTTTGCGGCTTCCTCGGCGTTTTTGTCGAACCACAGGCACGGCTGGATTTTCCTCGGCATGCGTTACTCCCTACTTGATGCCTACTCGCCCCCGACCAGAGCGAACTCGGCCCCCTGAGGATCGGTACCGACGATTATCCAGTCACCGGTCGGGACCTGATGAGGACCCATGTGAATTGTCCCGCCGTTCGCTTGCGCTGTCGACTTCGCTGCCGAGATCGATGGCACGCGGAAATAGAAGCGCCAATGCGGTGGCTGTTCGCTTTGTGCCTTGAATACGGCTCCGATGGTGGTGCCTCGGTGCGCGAAGAAGCGATACTCACCCATTTCACCCATCGGCATGAAGTCATCGCTAGTCCAGCCGAACTGACTTCCATAGAAGCGACGGGCTGCCTCGACGTCGGAGGTCTGCAGCTCATTCCAACCGACACGTTGCGGCTCACTTGGTGAAAAGACATCACTGGTCGCGTCGGGATCAGCAGCCGGCGGGATCGGCTTCATGAGGTAGATTGGCGCTCCTTGCGGGTCGCGCACCAGCGCAATACGTCCGACATTAGGAATGTCGAACGCCGCCATGAGCGCCTTTCCGCCTTCTCGTTCGACATTCGCCACCGCTTCGTCCACGTCGTTCACGCTAAGATAACCGAGCCAGGTGGGCTTAGCGCCATGTTGCTGCATTTCGCTTGTCAGCGGCATGATCCCGCCGGCGGATTTGCCGTCGCTTCGGCCGATCATCCGGTAGCCGCTGAATTCGGCTGCGGGCTCGCCAACGTTCCACCCGACGAGGCGATCGTAAAACTTCTTCGCCCCTTCGGCATCGGGGGTCAGCAGCTCGTACCAGATGAAGTCACCGCGCTGCGCGCTGTGCTCCTCGCGAAGCGTGGGACTTGGTGCTGTATGGACGTCGGTCATGGTTCGTCCTCCTTCTTAAGGGTCATCGATTCTCAGCGGCCTGAACCTGAACCGGCTCCAGGACCGCCGTCGTTTTTGCCGTATCGAGAATCACGTCAAAGCCGCCCCAGAACATGCGCTTCCCATCGAAGGGAGCCTCGCTTGAAGGCTGCATGCGCTCGTCCTTCATGATTTTTTCCCAGGCTTCGAGGCTCGCCTGTTTCGAGGGCCATTCGATAAAGGCAAAGACGACAGTTTCTTCGGGCTCCGCCTGGACGGCACGATAGAAATCCGTGATCGTCCCGTGAGGGACGTCATCGCCGCACGCCTGAACCAGACGAAGCGCGCCATATTCGCGAAAGATGGCGGCTTGCGATCCCGTCAATTGGCGATACGCGTCCTTTTGGTCCCGTCGGATCGGAACGATGAACCCGTTGATGTAAGTTCCGGGCTCACTGCCGGCTTCGACGAGGGAATCAAAGCCGCCGAAAATCATGCGCCGGGCATCGAACGGAACGTCCTTGCCCAATTCCTGAAGGCGAGGGTCGCTCGCGAACTTCTGGTTCGCGCTATCGCGCTCCTTCTTCGAAGAATATTCAAAGAAAGAGAAGACGATCGTCTCGCCAGGATGGGCTTCGACCGCACGATGGAAATCGGTAACCTTGCCGTGCGGAACGTCGTCCGCCCAACCCTCGACCATCCTTCGAATGCCGCATTGCTCGAGTAGCGGAGCAACCTTGTTTGCATGCTCACGGTAAGCATCCTTGTTGGCTTCCGGAACCGCTGCGACGAATCCTTCAAAGTAGGTCATGCTGCTGCTCCTTCTGGCTGCGGCTGATTGGCGGCGAACACGGCAAGCTGGCCACGAAGCGCCTGCTGAAATGCCGGCCGCGCTTCGCCCCTCCGGACGTAGGCATAAAGGTTCGGGAAGTCGGCGAGCAGTCCGCCGCGGTCGGCAATCCTGAGAACCGAGACCATCATCAGATCGCCAATCGTGAAGCGATCGCCATCAAGCCAAAGGTTGTCGGCGAGACGGTCTGACAACTGTTGAAGCCGCAACCGCGCGAGGTTGTCCATCGTAGGCTTGCTGAGGCGCGCCCATTCCTCGCCTGCAAAGACGACCTCAAGAAGGACGCGATGCTGCACGAACGGTTCGACGCTGTTCACAGCGGCGTAGGTCCACTGGATCGCGCGATACCGTGGCGCTGTTTCTTTGGGCAGAAGTGTCTCGCTCTTGTCTCCAAGATATTGGAGGATCGCGCCACTTTCGAAGATCCGCATCTGCTCGTCGCGAAAGCACGGAACCTGGTTGAACGGCTGGTCCTCCAGATAGCCGGGTGGCCTCTCTAGGCCGATGAGTCGGACCCGATAATCGAGCCCCGCCTCCTCGAGAGCCCATCGGGCACGCAGATCCTTGACGAGTCCCTGTGCCCCCTCGGGCACCCAGCGGAAGGCAGTGATCTCGATCGATGCATCGGGTTTGAGCGGCATGTGCTTACCTCAGACTGCGCTTGCGATCGCTTCCTGAACCGCGTCCGCGCCGCGTTCGGCGGCAGCCGGATCCATCCACATCACTTCCCAGATGTGCCCGTCGGGATCAGCGATGCTGCGCCCGTACATCACTCCATAATCCTGTTTGGGCGAGGGATCTGCAGTGCCGCCTGCCGCTACGGCGCGCTGGACGCTCGAGTCGACGCTTTCCCGGCTGTCGGAGGACAAGCAAAGGATGACCTGCGCGGTTTTCGTGGCTTCGGCGATGGGAAGGGGAGTGAACTGGCTGAACTTATCGTGGGTGAGGAGCATCACATGGATGTTGTCGCTCAACGTCATGCAGGCGGCGGTGCCGTCCGTAAACTTGGGCTCGTTCACAGCGCCCAGCGCCTCGAGGAAACGACGGGACGTTGGCAGATCGCGGACGGGAAGGTTCACGAAGATCATGCGTTGCATTTCAGTCTCCCTTGCGACTCGGCCGCTGCTTGAACTCTGCCCTCAGAGATACTAATTTGCAACTGTGGAGTTAGAAAATCTAACCATGTCACGATCCGACGAGAAACGCCGGTATGATGACGCGTGCGGGCTTGCGCATGCCCTGGAACTGATTGGCGAGCGTTGGGCGATGCTCGTGCTTCGCGAACTGGCTTACGGACCGCGCCGCTTTTCGGAACTCAAAACCGATCTCGTGGGAATCAGTGCGAACGTCCTCACCCAGCGGCTGGCCGAACTCGAGGCGCGCGGGGTCATTCGAAAAAGGAAGCTGCCCCCTCCCGCTTCGGTTCAGGTCTACGAAGCGACAGAATGGGGTCTCGAAGCAGCCCCCCTCGTCGCGCAGCTCGGGAAATGGGCGGCACGAAGTCCACTGCATGATCCAACCCTGCCTATAAGCCATGTTGCCATCATGATGTCGCTCGAGACGATGATCGACCCCGAGCTCGCCGCGGGTATCGATGCGACGCTTGGATTTCACTTGGGCGACGCGAGCTATGTTGCCGGCCTTCGCGGCGGGAGGCTTACCGTCGAGCGGCGGGTGCCGGACGAATTCGATGTGTTGTTCATTGCGACGCCAGCGGAACTTGCCGCGGTCATTTACGGCGCAGCCCCTCTCGACGCGATCACGGTTGAAGGAGACTTGGCGCTGGCGATGCGTTTCGTGACGCTCTTTCCCCTACCACCCAAGGCGGTTTAAGGCGGGTCCATGACCGATCGATCAAACGTCCAGCCCGAAAGCCGCGCCGATACCCTGCTCGCAGCGCCCGACAAGATTGCGAAGGTTCGCGAGCTGTTCGGCGTCGATACGGACATGGAGGTACCCGCCTTCAGCGAGCCGGATGAGCGCGTTCCCGACCTTGATCCGACCTATGTTTTCGATCCCGACACGACCCTCGCCATCTGTGCGGGCTTCGCCAAGAACCGGCGCGTGATGGTCCAGGGCTATCACGGTACGGGCAAGTCAACTCACATCGAGCAGGTTGCAGCGCGGCTTAACTGGCCACTCATTCGTATCAACCTCGACGCTCATATCAGCCGCATCGACCTTGTCGGCCGCGATGCCATCGTCCTTCGTGAAGGACAGCAGGTAACCGAGTTCCGCGAGGGGCTTCTGCCCTGGGCGCTCCAGCACCCTGTCGCGCTCGTCTTCGACGAGTATGACGCGGGCCGTCCGGACGTGATGTTCGTCATTCAGCGCGTACTCGAGACCGAGGGCAAGCTCACCTTGCTCGACCAGAACCGGGTCATTCGGCCGAACCCGTGGTTCCGGCTGTTCGCGACCACCAACACAATTGGGCTCGGCGACACGACCGGCCTCTATCACGGCACCCAGGCCATCAATCAGGGCCAGATGGACCGCTGGAACATCGTTACCACCCTCAATTACCTTCCCGCGGCAGTCGAAGCACAGATCGTGCTCGCGAAATCGGGCGAGTATGACGATCCAGGCGGAAAGCAGATTGTTGAAAAGATGATCAAGGTAGCGGAGCTGTCGCGCCAAGGATTCATCAACGGCGACATATCGACCGTAATGAGCCCCAGAACCGTGATCAGTTGGGCGCAAAACGCGCACATCTTCGGAAACATCGGCTACGCCTTTCGGGTGAGCTTCCTCAATAAGTGCGACGAGTCCGAACGGCCGCTGATCGCGGAATATTACCAGCGTGTGTTCGGCGAGGAGCTTGCGGAAAGCGTGGTCAGCAAGGCGAGCTAGGTGACCGAGCGCATCGACCTTTTCCGGCGAGCGCTTGCCGGCGCCGCTCGTGCGATCGCGAAGGATCCGGAAGTCGAGGTCATCTTCGCTTCCGACAATGCGCCGGCGTCGGGGAAGACGGCACGGGTCGCTTCACCAGGACCGGGTCTTGATCCGAGGCTTGTCGCCGAGGCTCGGGGGGCCGCGGACTCGGTAGCGCTCCGGCTGCGCTATCATGACGCCCGTCTTCACGCGCGCCTCGCTCCGATCGATGCCGAGGCCCGCGCCGTGTTTGATGCTCTCGAAACGGCCCGTGTTGAAGCGCTTGGCGCTCGCGGCATGGCTGGCGTGCGCGACAATCTGTCGCAGCTCTGCGAAGCGCGCGTTCGCGCCGATGCGATCGTCCGAGCCCGTTCGGCCGAGGAAGTGCCTCTCTCGACCGCCGTGGGGCTCATGGCCCGGGAGCGGTTGTCCGGCGCTCCGCCGCCAAGTGCGGCTTCTGCCGGACTGAAGCTCGTGTCGCCGTGGATCGAAGAAAAGGGTGCAAACGAACTCGACGCCCTTGCACTGACGCTCGATGATCAGGCGGCGTTCGCAAAGCTGTCGCGAAGACTGCTCGAAGATCTAGAGCTTGCTGGTGCCGAGGAGCCAGCCGAGGAAGACCCCGACGAGGCGGGCGACGACAGCGAGGGCGAAGAGGGCGGCAGCGAGGAAAGCTCCGAAGAGGGCGATGAAGGCGAACCTGGTGGCGGCGACATGGACATGCGCGGCGAGGAGACGCAGGATCAGAACGCTGAGGGTGATTCCACGCAGGAAATGGAGCCCGGCGAGGATGACGCGAGCACCGGGGACGATTTTTCCGAGAGCGTCTTTGCGTCTCCGAGCCGCCGGAACTGGGACCTGTCGCCCGAGACCGACTACAAGGCGTTCACGACAAGGTTCGACGAAATCGTCGAGGCCGAGGAGCTGTGCGACGAGGAGGAGCTCGGCCGGCTTCGCGCTTACCTCGACCAGCAGATGGCAGGCCTCCAGAACGTCGTCACCCGCCTTGCCAACCGGCTGCAGCGGCGTCTCATGGCCCAGCAGGCGCGCAGCTGGGACTTTGATCAGGAAGAAGGCCTGCTCGACGCGGCGCGGCTCGCTCGCGTGGTGGTCAATCCGGGCCATTCGCTGAGCTACAAGATCGAGCGAGACACGGAATTCAAGGACACGGTCGTCTCTCTCCTGATCGATAACTCCGGGTCGATGCGCGGCCGACCGATCGCAATCGCCGCGATCTGCGGCGACATTCTTGCGCGGACGCTTGAGCGGTGCGGAGTCGCGACGGAAATCCTGGGGTTCACGACGCGCGGCTGGAAAGGCGGCCAGAGCCGCGAAGCATGGCTCAGCGCCGGACGACCGCCGAACCCGGGCCGCCTCAATGACCTTAGGCACATTGTGTATAAGCGCGCCGACGAGCCGTACCGCCACTCGCGACGGAATCTCGGTCTCATGATGCGCGAAGGACTGCTCAAAGAGAATATCGATGGCGAGGCGCTGCTCTGGGCGCATAATCGATTGATTGCCCGTTCCGAGGAGCGCCGCATCCTCATGGTGATTTCGGATGGCGCGCCAGTCGACGACTCGACGGCATCGGCCAATGGGGGAAGTTACCTCGAGCGCCACCTCAGGCAGGTGATCGAGTGGATCGAAACTGGCTCGACGGTCGAATTGATTGCCATCGGCATCGGTCACGACGTGACGCGCTACTACCGGCGTGCAGTGACGATCATGGACGCCGATCAACTTGCGGGAGCCATGGTCGAGCAGCTCGCACAATTGTTCGACATGAAATGGGGCTGAAAAAATTGGCCCCGGCGCAGTGTACGCGCACCGGGGCCCCCTCGTTACGCGACGCGAGGGAAATTGCCTGTCGCCAGGCGTGACGGGGAAAAGGGGAAAACCCCGCCGATACAGGCACTTATGCCCGAGTCGCGGGGAATGAACTCTGAACGTGCCTTGCAGCTCTCGTTCAGGAAAAGTGCTTTTGACTCAGTCGCTTACGCGAATCAGGCAGCGGCTTGCTGGCTGACTTTCTTCGCGATCTCGCGCTTCAGCTTGCGAACCTTCGTGCTGAGCTTCTCGTTGCTGGTCTTCATGACCCAGTTATCGAGGCCGCCGACATGTTCGACCGAGCGCAGACCATGAGTCGAGACGCGCAGCTTTACGCTGGTACCGAGTGCGTCCGAGATGAGCGTGACGTTCTGCAGATTAGGCAGGAACGTGCGCTTCGTCTTGTTATTGGCGTGGGAAACATTGTTTCCTACCTGCCGGCCCTTGCCGGTCAGCTCGCAAACCCGCGACATGGTCTTTATCCTGATTTTGTGTGCGGACCCACAGGGCCCGAAGAGCGCCGCCCGTTAGCGGCTTGAGCCTCGCTCGTCAACGTTGTCCAGGAGAGATACGTTGGCAACCTGCTGCACTGAACGGCGTTTAACAGCATTCGTCGATGACGAGATAACTATCAGCTCAGTCTGTTCCCGGGAACCACAATGCGCGCCCTCGTCCTCATCCTCATCCTCGTCGTTCTCGTCGGTCTTGGCGCGGTCCTGACCGGCTACGTGAATATCACCCATTTGAGGGGCGAGCCGCCCAAGGTCACGGCAACGCGAAGCAGCATCACGATCAAGGGCGGCCAGCCGCCGGCCTTCGATGTCGAGGCCGGTTCCGTCAAAGTTGGATCGAAGGAGGCGAAGGTCGCGATCCCGACTCTCGAAATCCGAAAGCCGACGAACAACCAGCAAGCAGCGACAACCAACAACATGATGTGACTTGCAGCTGCGGCCGGGCTAGCGCGCCGCGATGACATTCCCGCTCCCCCAGCCAATGCGGCGCGCGCTCGATCTTGCGACGGAAGCAGCCCTGGCCGGCGAAGTGCCGGTGGGTGCCGTCATCACGCGGGGCGACGAGATTATCGCCGAAGCCCGAAACGCCATGCGAACGTCGAACGATCCCACGGCGCACGCCGAGATGCAGGCGATCCGCGCGGCGGGAAGGATAATCGGCACGTCGCGCCTCGACGATTGCACGCTCTGGGTTACCCTTGAACCTTGCGCCATGTGTGCCGCCGCCGCGGCGATCGCCCGCCTGAAGGGAGTGCGATTTGCTGCCGAGGATCCCAAGGGAGGGGGGGTGGTGCACGGGCCGCGAATCTTTGCGCAGCCGACGGTGCACCACCGCCCCGACGTTCTTGGCGGTATCGGAGAGGTCGAAGCCGGCGAGCTACTCAGGCGATTTTTCGAAGAGCGGCGTTAGTAGAGGCGATAGGGGACAAGCCGGATCTCGATCCGTCGGTTCGCCGCACGCTGCTCCTCGCTGGTCTCCGGGCTATAGAGCGGCGCGTTCTCGCCAAGGCCGCGCGAGGCCATCCGCGCCCTGCTCACACCATGCGCTGCAAGGTAGGTCGCAACGGCTGCCGCGCGCCGATCCGACAAGGCCTGGTTCGCCGGAGGACTGCCGGTCGTATCGGTGTGCGCCAAGACGTCCACGAACGTGCGATTCCGCGTTTTCACGGTCCGGGCGATTTCCAGGAGGGTAGCATCCGTTGTCGGCTTGATGGACGCACTGCCTTCATCGAACGTAAATGTCGCGGGAACGCGCACGACAATGCTTCCCCCGACCTGTAGGACATCGAGGCCGATACCCGCCGTTTGCCTTTGAAGTTCTGCGTCGAGGTCAGCCATGTAAGGCCCGACTTCCGCCGGGCTCAGCGGTCGGATCTTCGCGGCGCGCATTTTTGTCGCGCGGGCACGCTGTCCACCGATGACATCCCCCAAAAGATAGGGCGCACTCGTTCCGAGTGCCGTGAAGGCGGCCGGAACGGCGACCGGCGGCGGCGCAGTCTGGCATCCGGCGATTGCGGCGATTGCGCAGCCGAGGCCAAACACCTTGATCGTATTTTTGAATCTCATTCCGGCGAACTCCCCTGTACTTGGGCAGTGAAACCGGTGCTCATATCGATGGTTCCGCTCCTGCAATAGAGCTGAAGCTTGTGAAGGGGGTTATGAGAAGACTAGACTGGGGCGGCCGCCCATGAGCGACCATTTAGCCCCCATACCTTGGCACGATGTCCTCCTTATCTTTGCCCTTATCCTCCTCAACGGGGTGCTGGCGATGAGCGAGATGGCAATTGTGTCTTCGCGCGAGGCGCGTCTCAAGGCGATGGCCAAGAGCGGCAGCGCCGGTTCGCGATGCGCCCTTGAGCTTGCCGCGGATCCCGGCCGTTTCCTTTCCACGGTCCAGAGCGGGATTACGCTTATCGCGATTTTCGCGGGCGCTTTCTCGGGTGCGGCGCTCGGGGAACCCGTCGCACAGCGGCTCGAAGTTGCGGGATTGTCGGGCTCCACTGCGCATACCGTGGGCTTCGGGTTGGTCATTGTACTCACGACGTATTTCTCGCTCGTTATTGGCGAGATCGTTCCCAAGCAGATCGCGCTTCGCTCGCCCGAGCCGATTGCTGCCGCAATGGCTCGGCCGATGCATTGGCTCTCGAGGATCGTTGCGCCCTTCGTCTGGGTACTCGACCGGTCGAGCGCGCTGATCTTCAAAACCCTGGGACTGGACAAGGAGTCGAGAAACCAGGTGACGGCGGAGGAACTCCATCTCGTCGTCGCTGAGGCGCAGACCGCGGGCGTCCTCGAGGAGGACGAGCGTGCAATGATCTCCGGCATCGTTCGGCTGGCTGACCGCCCGGTACGTGAAGTCATGACGCCGCGCACCGAGATCGATTGGATCGATATTGCTTCGACCGAGGAGGAAGTACGGCAGGCGCTCCTTGAGATACCGCATAATCGCATCCCTGTCGCGGACGGGGCGGTCGAGAATATTGTCGGCGTGATTCAGACGCGCGACGTGCTCGCGGCCTCGCTCGAGGGACGTGGAATCGACTTGCGTCAACTGTGCCGGACGGCCCCGGTTATCCCAGACCTCATGGATGCGATGGACGCGCTTGCTGTCCTAAGGGGCGCAGACGTGCCTCTCGCGCTCGTCCACGATGAATATGGCCATCTCGACGGCATCGTGACACCGGGCAGCATCCTTGCGGCGCTCGCCGGAACTTTCGCCAGCGATATCGACGACAGGGACGACCCAGCCCTTGTCGAACGCGACGATGGGAGCTTCCTCGTTTCGGGAGCGGCGAGTGCCGACCTTCTGACGGACAGGCTGGGGATGAGCCTCCCCGACGACCGCGACTACTCGACGGTTGCCGGTTTCGCGTTGTCGGTGCTCAAGCACTTGCCGGACACCGGCGAGAAGTTTCGGCACGACGGATGGTCGTTCGAAGTCGTCGACATGGATGGCCGCAAGATCGACAAGCTCATCGCCTCGCGGCCCAGGAAGAAACCGCTACACGGTGAAACCGGGGCCGGCGACTAGAGCTTGCCGAACCTTTGTTCAAAGCCGTCCGTGTCGTTTCTTGCAAGATAGTCTGCCTGCTCGACAATCCGGTCGCGGGTGAGGCGACCTTTGAAGGCACCGAGCTGGCCGTCGATGCGATCGATTTCTGTCGAGGTCAGGCCCGCAATCTGTTCGTATCGATTGAACCCGATCGCATGGAGAGCCTCGGCGAATTTCGGCCCGACCCCCTTCAGGCGGCAGAGATCGTCGCAAGGGTTTTCCTCACCATCGAGGCTGCTGTGGACGGGCGCGCGCAAGATGTCGCCCGTAATGTCGCTCGCGGCAGCCGCAGCTTCTCCGGCGATGCCACGTCCTTCGGGTGGACTCTTGGCGTTGGCCATGTGGGGCCGCACCGGCGCGCTGTCCGTCAGCTGCACGCGCTGCTTGGGACGAAGCAGAACGTACGCCAGTACCAGCGCCACCAGGATTGCAATTACCCACCAATATTCGCGGATCAGGTTCATTCTTTTCTCACCAATTCCATTGCGCGTTGTAACGTCGTCGAAGCTCGACCAGATAGGCCAGCAACAGTCCGAAAAGGAAGCCCACAACCGCGACTGCCGCGCCTTCAAGGACCAGCGGCGTGCCGCCGCCTCCTTTCGACCAGCTCGTGCTGGCGACGCCCGGAACCTGGTTCATCAGCCGCACCAGTTCACTTCGCTGGAAATCGTCCGCTTCGCCCGCAAGAAGCACCCGGCGCGTCAGTGGCGCGTGACTGAGGTGACCCGTCACCTGTCTCATTTCGTAATAAGTGAGCGTCTGGTCGATATCGCGCTGGACGCGCGCCTCAAAGCGCGAAGCCCCACCGAGAGGACCGTGCCACAAGAGCGCGAGCGCAAGGGCGACGATACCGCCCACACCGAGTGCCCCATTGCGCTTTGCTCGGCGCCGAAACGCAATCGTTCCTGCGGGTCCACCCGCGATAAGGCCGGCGGCAAAGCATGGCCAGAAATAGGTCCAGAGCGCGTTCATGCGCCGTCTCGCGCCATTTCACGCCAGCCAATGTCGCGCCGGTGGAAACCATCGGCAAAGTCAATCTGGTCGACGGCCCGGTAGGCGCGCGCCCGGGCCTCGGCAAAGGTGTCCGCGATCGACGTAATGGCGAGCACCCGTCCGCCGTTCGCGACAAGCCCCGCGCTCGTAAGAGCGGTGCCCGCGTGAAAAACGGTTACACCATCGACCTGCTCGGCGGCATCGACGGCGCGAATTAGGCCTCCGCGCGCGGGAGATCCTGGGTATCCCCGCGCCGCGACGATGATTGTCATCGCATGCTTGGTGGGTTTGAGGCGGGGCGGGTCGATACCCTGCAGCTCGCCGGATGCCACGGCATGAAGGAGGGCGGCAAAATCCCCATCGATCAGCGGCATGATCGCTTCACATTCGGGATCGCCGAAGCGGACGTTATATTCAATGAGCTTGGGACCTTGGGCCGTAAGGATCAGACCTGCGTAAAGCACGCCACTGAACGGCGTTCCCGCCTCGGCCATCGCGCGCGCGGTGGGCTTTACGATTTCGTCCATTGCGCGCTCCTCAAGCGCGCTCGTCAGTACCGGGGCTGGCGCATAAGCACCCATCCCGCCGGTATTGGCGCCCGTGTCGCCCTCGCCGACGCGCTTGTGATCCTGGGCCGAGGCGAGCGGCACCGCGGTGACGCCATCAACGAGCGCAAAGAGACTTGCTTCTTCTCCCTCTAGGAACTCTTCGACGACCAGCGGTCCGTCTCCAAGTGCAAGGATGGCTTCCTCCGCTTCCTCGCGGGTCGTTGCAATGATCACCCCTTTGCCAGCCGCAAGCCCATCAGCCTTGATTACGACCGGCAGGCTGAAGCGCTCGAGCGCGCTACGGGCCTCAGCTTTAGTTTTCGCGAGGACATAATCCGCGGTCGGGATCCCGTTTGCGCGGCAGAGGTCCTTGGTGAAGCCCTTGCTCCCCTCAAGCCGGGCCGCCGCCGCATTGGGTCCAAAAACGGCAATGCCTTCGGCTCTAAGGACGTCCGCGACCCCATTCACGAGCGGCGCTTCGGGCCCGACCACGACAAGATCGACTTCATTGTCCCGGGCAAGGTCCAGGACCGCTTGCGGATCGGTCGGATCGATGCTCCGGCACTCGGCCCAGCGGGCGATACCGGGATTGCCAGGAGCTGCGAGCAGCTTGCCACAGCTCGGCGATTGCCTAAGGCGCCATGCCAGAGCATCTTCGCGACCGCCCGAGCCCAGAAGCAGAATATCCATGGACCTCCCCGATGAGACGCAGAGCGGCCTGTTAGCGAACGTCCCGCGCGGCGACAATTCGCCCGCGCTTACTGTCTCTGAACTGTCCGGGGCGCTGAAGCGCACGATCGAAAGTGCCTTCGGGCAAGTGAGGGTGCGCGGCGAGATCAGCGGGTTCAAGCGCCATTCGTCGGGTCACTGTTATTTCAGCCTCAAGGACGAGAACGCCTGTATGGACGCGGTCCTGTGGCGGACCAGTACTGCGGCGCTTGCCTTCCGCCCGGAAGACGGTGCCGAGGTCATCGCGACGGGCAAGCTCACGACCTACCCAGGGCGCTCGAAGTACCAGATCGTCGTCGAGCGCATGGAGCTTGCGGGGGAGGGGGCGCTCCTCGCCCTGCTCGAAAAGCGACGCAAGGCTCTAGCTGCCGAAGGTCTCTTTGACGCGCAACGCAAGCGCAAGTTGCCGTACCTGCCGCGCATCATCGGCGTCATCAGCTCGCCGACGGGCGCAGTCATTCGCGATATTCTCCACCGGCTCGAGGATCGCTGCCCGACGCGGGTGATTCTGTGGCCGGTCCCTGTCCAGGGGGAGGGCGCATCCGCAAAGATCGCTGCTGCGATCCGGGCCTTCGCACTACTGGAACCGAGGCCAGATCTCCTTATCGTGGCAAGAGGCGGGGGCTCCATCGAGGATTTGTGGGCCTTCAACGAAGAAGAGGTGGTGCGTGCGGCGGCCGAGAGCCCGATCCCGCTCATTTCCGCCGTTGGCCATGAGACCGACACAACCCTCATTGATTTCGCGTCGGACCTTCGCGCACCGACACCGACGGCGGCCGCCGAGATCGCCGTCCCGGTAAGAGCAGATCTCTTCGGCCAGCTCATCGAACTCGAGCATCGCGCGCATCATTGCCTCACCCGGAAGCTTGAGCGGACCCGTGAGCGGCTTGATCTGACCCTCTGCCGTTGGCCCGAGCCACAGGCGATCTTCGCGCCCATGGCGCAGCGTCTCGATGAGTTCAGCGAGCGGCTCCCGCGATCGCTCAGCTCGCGGGCATCAGGAGCCCGCGCCGACATGAACCTTGTCGCGGGCCGGCTCCGGCGCGAGCTTGTCGATCAAAAGATCATTCGCCTTGCTGAAAGGCTCGGCGCGGCATGGAAAATGGCCGAACTCGTTCACCCCGAACGCCCGCTTTCCAAGGGTTATGTCCGCGTGACAAGCCGCGATGGACGGACACTCACGCGTTCGGCCGATGCGCGCGAGGCCGGCCGACTGACCCTGCATTTTGGCGACGGCGCCGTAAATGCCGCGGTTGATGGCGCATCATCGCCGCAACCGGTTGAGCGCAAGCGCGGCAAGCCATACATGGGTTCGCAGCCGGGATTGTTCGATCCGGCAGAGGACTAAACACATGTTGATGACCGGCAGCGGCAAGGCCGCTCGCGTTCACTATCTTCCCGGCACGTTCCGGCTCTTGAGCGACGGCGATCATGTCGTGTGCGCAGTGACCGGCGCGCGGATCCCGCTTCATGAACTGAAATACTGGAGCGTCGAACGGCAAGAGCCCTATGTCGATGCCGAGGCCAGCCTGAAGGCTGAGCAAGGGGCAAAGGACCGCTAGCCGACTCGGTGGCCACGAACGCCGATCTGGCCATTGACCCGGATGAAATAATTGCCGAGCGCGCCGCGCACGATCTCTATCTTCTGTCCGGGCTGGGGCGGCGAGAAGGAGATGCTGTCGTCAGTCGTTTCCCAGACGGCATTATTGTCGGCAATGACGATGCGGAAATAGCCATTTGCGAGCGGCCTGACCGACACGATGGTTGAATCGAGCTTGCTCTGCGCTTCGTTCGCAGTCGTATCACCCGAGAAGAACGGGACTTTGGGCAGGCTGAAGCCGAATAGCGAATGCCGAACCTTCCGCACTTCGCTTCGGTCGACGATGCTGACGTCGCCCGCCGTCGTCGCCGTGACCAGGGCGCCCGCGGCGGCATCATAGCAGGCTAGCCGTTGCCCGGAATCCGCAATTTGCCGGCACCGATCGATAGCTGCGACCAGCGGCGATGCGGGGATGGGCCTTTCCTTTGCTTGGGCAGCTGGGCAGGCAACAAGGACGGAAACGGCGATCAAGGATCCGACGACAAAGCGATTCATTGGTGATCTCCCGCTTCTGACCTTCGCGGATTGGTCCCCAACTTTGACGTGAAAGCAACCTGTGCCCCAAATGCAACAGAGCCGTTACGATTTGGACCGGGAGGGGCTCATCCGATTGATTCGGCGTGCCTGTTACACTTAGGAACTACAGATCAGCGTCGGCTACCCGACGGGGAAGTTTGCGGTCGCGCTCCGCAATCAGAAGGGGAAGAGAATGTCCAAGAGCACTTTTAAGGGGTCGTTGATGGCGACCACCGTAATCGCCGGCATGGCGATTGCGACTCCTGCGTTCGCGCAAACACCGCCGCAGCCGCCGGCGCCGGTCACTCCGACCGATACGCAGGGCAACACTCCTCCGGCCGCGCCGAACTCAAAAGTTCCGCTACCCGGCGTCCAGTCCAATGAATCGTCCGGCACTGCGCAGCCGACCAGCGCGCAAGAAATCGTCATCACCGGCACGTTGATCCGCAACCCCAACCTCGTTGCCTCGGCGCCGGTTACCGTCGTCGGCCATGACGAAGTCCAGCTTCGTCAGACCAACACTGCCGAAGAAATCCTCCGCACCATCCCGGGTGCCGCTGCGAGTGTCGGCGCGCAGGTGAACAACGGCAACGGCGGTTCGTCCTACGTCAACCTCCGCAGCCTTGGTACAAACCGCAACATCGTCCTCATCGACGGCGTGCGCATCGTTCCAGTGGATCTTTCGGGTCGTGTCGACTTGAACGACATCCCGCTTGCGCTCATCGATCGTGTCGACGTCCTTACCGGCGGCGCGAGCTCGACCTACGGCGCCGACGCGGTCGCGGGCGTGGTCAACTTCATCACCCGCAGCGACTTCTCGGGCATGGAGCTTGCTGTTTCCGACCAGGTCACCCAGCGCGGTGACGGCATGTACAAGCGCGGCGACCTGACGCTCGGCGCGAACTTTGACGACAATCGCGGAAACGCGGTGATCAGCCTTGGCTACCAGGAATCCGATCCCGTCTACCAGGGCGGCGATCGTCCCTGGTCAAACCTTGCACTGGATTCGACGACGCCGGGGAATCTCGCGGCGGCCGGATCGAGCACCACGACCCCGACTGCCATCGACTTCACGAACATCAAGAACCGCCAGCAGGTAGGCCCGACGGGTACAACGCTTGTTCCGTTCTACCAGTCGTTCAACTTCAACCCGTACAATGTCTTCCAAGTGCCGTTCAAGCGCTACAACATGTTCAGCGCGGCGCACTATGACATCACACCTCACCTCACCGTTTACGGTCGGGGCATGTACAACAACAACACGATCGATACGATCATCGCTCCGTCGGGTGTGTTCGGATCGTCCGTGACGGTGCCGCTGAGCAATCCGTTCCTGACAACCGCGCAAGAGCAGACACTCTGCACCGACCTCGGTTTGACGGCGCTGCAGTGCACGGCAGCAAAGGCTGCGACCAACCCCAAGGATCCGAACTATCGCCAGGATACGTTCAAGATCCGTCGGCGTATGCCTGAAATCGGGCCGCGTATCAGCGACTACAACACGCAGATGTTCGACTTCCGCGTGGGTATGCGTGGCGACATCACCGACAAGGTCGGCTTCGACGTCTACGCATCGCGCGGACTGAGCGACAAGTTCCAGGCTATTCAGAACTACGCGCTCCTTTCGCGTGTGCGGCAGTCGTTGCTGACGACGGCCGACGCCAATGGAAATCCCGTCTGCCAGGATCCGAGCAACGGTTGCGTCCCGCTCGACATCTTTGGTCCGACCGGCACGATTACGCCGCAAATGGCGACGTTCATCAGCCAGCAGGCCAGTACGCGCGTCAAGACGAGCCTGTCGCAGGCGCACGCCACCATCAATGGTGACACGCCGCTTCAGCTCTGGGCAAAGAATCCGGTCAGCTTCGCGGTCGGCGGCGAGTATCGCAAGTATCACGCCGAACAGCGCTCCGACGCGCTGGCAAAGACCTCGGGCGAACTTGGCGGCGCCGGCGGCGCGGCTCCGGACATTACCGGTGGTCTCGACGTGTACGAAGGCTTCGCCGAAGTCGTTGCGCCGATCATCACGGATCGTCCGTTCTTCCAGGATCTTCAGCTCGAAGGCGGTGTCCGTCGCTCGCACTATACGGTGAGCGCGCCGGGTACGCCCAAGTTCAACACCACCACCTGGAAGGTGGCCGGAAGCTGGGCGCCCATTCGCGACATCAAGTTCCGTGGCAACTACCAGCGCGCCGTTCGTGCTCCGAACATCGCGGAGCTGTTCTCCCCGATCAACACGGTGCTCACCAACCTGTCGGTCGACCCGTGCGCGGGCGCCAATCCGGTAACCAATCCGGCAGTTGGTGCGATCTGTCTTGCGCAGGGAGCACCAGCAAGCAGGCTCGGGATCATCAAGAACCCGACGGCTGGTCAGGCGAACATCACGAGCGGCGGCAACCTCTCCGCGCGACCGGAAACGGCAAGCACTTGGACAGTCGGCGCCGTCGTTCGCCCAAGCTTCTTCAGCGGCTTCAGCGCAACGATCGATTACTACAATATCCGGGTGAAGAACGCGCTGACGATCCCGACGCCGGGCGATCTCATCAGCGCCTGCTTCGGGCCGGCACCGTACACGACGCCGGTCGGCACGCCGACCAGCCCCGCGTGTACCGTCATTCGTCGCGACACGACGACCGGTCAGCTCGATGGCGATCCGGCAACTGTCGGGGGCCTGTTCGGCATCGTGACCAACCAGGGCCGGATCTCGACCGATGGTGTGGATCTGACCATGGATTATCGCCACAACCTCGGCGTGATCTTCGGGACACCGTCCAAGCTCTCGCTGGCATTCGGCGGTAACTACACGCACAGCCAGAAGTTCAAGGCGATTGCGAGCAGCCCCACCTCGACGAACCGCGAATGCGTCGGATTTTACAGCGCCAACTGCGGCTTCCCCGCCGGCGGCCTGCTTCCGAAATATTCGTTCAACGAGCGCACCACGCTTTCGCTCGGCCGCGTCGATCTGTCGCTGTTGTGGCGCTACATGAGCAGCATGAAGTACGAGCCGGGTCTGCCGCCTCTGTTCAACGGTACGATTGCCAGCATCAACGGCAATCCGAATACGCCGGGTTCGCTCAACGGGCAGACGGTCAATTTCAACCGTATCCCGGCGTACAGCTGGTTCGACTTCGCGACACGCTTCAACGTCAACGAGCACTTTGAGTTGACGCTGACGGTCATGAACATCCTCGACAAGAAGCCGCCAATCGTGGGCAACACGGCGGGTACGACGTCGCAGAACAGCGGTAACACCTTCCCCGCGACCTACGATCCGCTCGGCCGTCGCTTCGCGGCGGGTGCCCGGATCAAGTTCTAGGCGGGCTCAAGCGTTAAAAGGGGAGGAGGCGGGCCTTTGTGCCCGCCTCTTTTCGTTGCGCGGCAAGTTCATTGTCTGAAGCGACCGCGCGATGCTTCGGTTAGACCGTCCAGCGCGCCGCGCGGACCCATCGTGTAGCGAGATATTTGGTGCCGGCGACAACGGGTCTTCCGGCATGTTCTGAGGAACGATCAGGCGCGCCGTCGTCGCGTGCATTACGAAAGACGAGGACATCGCCGGTTTGACCACGGACTTCGATGCCTTTGCGCACGAATGCCGTCTCGCCGCCTTCATAGTCTTCGTTGAGGTAGATGAGCGCGGTCCACAGCCGAGGAACCTCTGCGCCTTCGACATAATCGACGTGCGGCCGATATTCCTGGCCGGGCGCGTAGCGGAGCGCCTGGAGGGGTTCGCCTTGCTCGTAGTTCGTTCGGGTGAGGGCTGCGATACGTCGGTTTAACGCATGAACTACCGGGTCTTCGATCAGCCAGTGGATCGCGGCACCGTCGGACGTGCGGATCTCGTCACGGACGAGTTCGCGAGCCTTGGTAAACACCATCGAGGGTTGAAATCGCGAGCGGGCGATGTCGATGAGATAGTGACATTCGGCGGCGGTCAGCACCTTGCTGAAAAGCTGTACCTCGGGCGCCGTTGCAAGGACTGTCCCTTCCGGAACGCTCAAAGGGTCGCCGTTCGGATCGATCTCCATGGCCTTGATCAAGTCATAGGTACTGCAGCGTTCGGGCAAATGCGCGCTCTCCGCTTCGAGCCGCGCGAGCGCAGCGGACCAATCGCGTTTCCCGGCAATGCCGCTTCCGAGCAGGTTTGTCGCAAGCACGTTCGCTTCACCGTGGCCAAGCGCGGCCGCATATTCGAACAGCAGCCTCCCGCGTGGCGGATCCTGCGGGACCCGGTGGCCGCTCCAGGTTAAATCGGCGAGGTGGAACAGTGCTTGAGCATTGCCGGTCGACGCAATCTGGCGAAGACCGCTGACCGCCTCCGCACTGCCCTCGCTTATCCGCCGCAGCAGGTCCTCGAGCGGAGCCGCGTTCATGTTACTTAGCGGACGAGCGGGGAAGGGAGGGTCATCGCAATTCCGGCGTGGGCCGCGAGTTGTTCTGCCCATTGCATAACGATTCCAATTTCGCGCGCGTGCAGGTCACGGCCTCGTTCGCTTTCCCCGCGCCGCTGCGCGGCGGAATAGTCGCTTCGATCCTTGCTGTGCGTCTGAAACGCCGGCCCGAGGACGATCACCTCGGGATCAAGATCCAGCTCGAACAGATGGCGGAGGGCTTCGAGGCACTCATGTGGCCGAGCGATCATCGTTTCGCTGTCGAGCGTTCGAAATCCAGGATGTTGTTGCGCGGCTTCGGCAAAAAGAGCCTGCTGTCCAAGCCAGGCAACGGACGCCGCCTGGAGATCTGTCTGGCGATAAAGGTCTTCGGTCGTCAGTCCGAACCGCTCGGCCTGCCCGAGCCTTATGAACTTCCACATCAAATCCCGAACCCAGGCCCGGCCCTCGATTTCCTTTCGGGCGATCGAGGCGAGGAAGATCTCGAGCGGTGCGTGAAGGAGCAGGCCGCGAATAGCGGGCCGGAGGGCCGAAACGAGCGCAATAAGCGGATTGATGAGGTTCGAGGGCTTGATCACGCTGACCTCGTCCGCGCCAAGTGGCCGCGCGAGCAACGCCAGGCTGACATCGGCGGCCGCCGCAACCTTGCGCGGGTCGCCCCCTCGCAGCTGCAAACCCACGACATCGTTCAGGATCTGCGGTTCCTTGAACCCAAAGGAAGTGCCGGGAATGTCAAAGGCGCGCGCAAGGAGCGTTGAGCAGCAGTAAGCGGAATGAAAGATCATCCGCGGGGTCGGAAGCTCAAGCTCCTTCGCCGCGGCAAGGCAGTCCGCTCGGCCGTATACGGCGACGGGCGTTTCGCCGAGCGCGCTATCGGTAAGGAAGGTCATGTTCCGCTGGGCCTCGCGCGAGACGAAACGGAACTGAACCTCGTCACGGCTTTCATCGTAACGGTGCGCGAGCCAGCGCCCGTCGGCAATGAGATCGCGCAAGGAAGGCGGGTTGGCCATTTGTCATCTATCTGCGGAAAGCCGGGGAGCGCTGCAAGCCTGCCCTTGACCAGTATCCAAATCAGCCGTCATCTGGCGCGGTGAGCCCAAGCGTCGACCACCATCTGAGGCGAGCCCTGGAGGCTCAGGAACAAGGACGCCGAGCGGAGCTCCGATCGGAGCTCGAAGCCGCGCTGAGGCTCCGTCCGGATCATCCTGCCGCCCACAACATGCTGGGCATCGACGCATTGGATCGGGGGGATGCCGCGGAGGCTCGCAAGCACTTCGAGGCTGCAACAAACGCGGACCCCAAAGCCGCTGCCCTGTGGCTGAACCTTGCCAAGGCGCACCGCCTTTCCGGGGACGATGCTTCCGAACGTTCCGCTCTGGAAGCGGCACTGGAAACGGACCAGCGCCACCTGATGGCGCTGATCCGTCTCGCGGAACTCCACGAGCGCCGCGGCGAATTGGCCGATGCGACGACGCGCTGGGCCGGGGTCGCGGCACTTTCGGCCGAGCATCCGAACCCGCCTCGCGAACTTGGCATCATCTTCGACCATGCCCGCGAATTCGTCGGCGACCGGACAGACCAGCTCGCGAAAGCACTCGAAGTGGGGCTCGCGCCCGGGCTGAGCGCGGCCTCATCACGGGACCGCCGGCGTTTGAGCACTGCAATGGAAATCATGCTTGGGCGCAGACAAGTCTACACCAATCTATGCCACGGCATGCATTATCCGTTTCTGCCGCCCGACGAATATTTCGATCGGGAGCACTTTCCTTGGCTTGATGAGCTCCAAGCACAAACCGCGGTAATCCGCGCTGAGCTTGCCGACTTGCTGGCTTCGGCGGACCCGGGCCTTTCTCCCTATGTGACAATGCCGCCGGGCACGCCAAGGAACGTGTGGACCGAGCTCAACAACAGCAAGGCCTGGAGCGCGCTGCATTTGTGGCGGGATGGCGAACGGATCGAAGGCGCGTGCGCACGCGCGCCAAAAACTGCCGCCATCGTCGAGAAGCTGCCGCTTGCGCAGATCCCGCGTCGCGCGCCAACGGTGTTCTTTTCAATTCTCGAGGCGGGGAGGCACATCCCGCCACACACCGGCGTAACGAACACGCGCGCTATCATTCACCTGCCACTGATCGTGCCGGATGGCTGTTCCTTTCGCGTTGGCGGCGAGACTCGATCATGGCGCGAAGGTGAAGCGTTCGCATTCGATGACACGATCGAACACGAGGCCTGGAACAGGAGCGATCAAAACCGTGCGATCCTGATCCTCGACTGCTGGAACCCGCATCTGAGCGACGATGAGCAGGCAATGATTCGGTATATGTACGAAGTTGCCGATATCCAGAAAAATGCCTGATCGCTTTTGCAATTCCTCTTGGGCTGCGCGGATCAATGCGGTCCATCAATATTGCGATTTTATCTCCTGCATTCGGGTTTTTCGGTGAAAAGCGGAAACTCGCCGCGAGCACGGCTGTAGGCGTTGCAAAATTGTTACACGCAGCCGCTTTCTCACCCGTAATGACCTTTCAGATGTTGCATGCTTCTCTTTGCCTCACCTAACGAAAGTTCATGAGGCGACAGAGTCGGTCCTGCCGTTTGGTGGCAGCCCGCGCCCGTGCTCGGCTAAGGTAGGGGAAGAATAGATGAATCTCGTTTTCCGTCAGCGCTTGCTCACGACGACCCTTTTGGTCGGCACGAGCATGCTCGCGTCTCCCGCATTTGCGGATGCCGCCCAGCCGGCACCGCAGGACCAGGCATCGGTCCCCGCGACCTCGGCCCCGCCAACGGGGCCCGTCGAAGCGCAGCCAACGCCAAGCACCAATGCACAGGGTGCGCCGGTCACCGGGCGTCAGGAAATCGTCATTACCGGGACGCGTATTCCGAGCCCGAATCTCCAGTCGACCGCGCCCGTTTCCGTGGTGACGACGCAGGACATCAAGCTCTCCGGCACCAGCCGCGTCGAGGACGTTCTCGCGCAGCTTCCCTCCGCCGCCGCTTCCCAAAGCTCCGGCTTTTCCAACGGTGCGACCGGCACCGCCGAAATTGATCTTCGCTACCTCGGTTCGAAGCGGACTCTGACGCTCGTTAACGGCCGGCGTATGACCCCGGGCGACCCGACAAGCACTTCGCAAGCGCCGGACATCAACATGATCCCGGCTTCGCTCATCAAGCGCGTTGACGTTCTGACCGGCGGCGCATCATCCGTGTACGGCGCCGACGCGGTTGCCGGTGTTGTCAACTTCATCATGGACACCGACTTCGACGGGCTTCGGCTCGACGGAACCTGGTCGATCTATCAGCACAACAACAATGACGCCGGCCTGGCCTTTGGCCAGACGATGCGGGGCATCCTTAACGCGAAGAATTTCCCGTTCCCGACGGGGAGCGCGACCGATGGTCGCTCCGTTGACGGAACCGCGGCCTTCGGCGCGGGCTTCGATGATGGCCGTGGCCACGTTGTCGGCTACTTCGGTTACCGCAAGATCAATCCTGTCCTCGGTGCCAATCGCGACTACAGCGCCTGCAGCATCGGTGAGAACAGCAAGCACACCGCGAACAGCTGCGGTGGTTCACCGACGGCGAACCCGGCGAACGTGCTCTATTGGGTGCCTGGGCAGACCACGTCCTCGACCATTGGCGCCTTGGGCCCGGGAACAATCACGCGCGGGAAGGAGAACATCTTCAACTACGGTCCGCTGAACTATTTCCAGCGGCCGGACGAGCGGTACACCGCAGGCCTCTTCGCGCACTACGATATCAATCCGGCGATCAAGCCGTACCTTGAATTCATGTTCATGGATGATCACACGGTGGCGCAGATCGCGCCGTCTGGTGACTTCGGCAACACGTTCACGGTCAATTGCGACAACCCGCTTCTGAGCGGCGCTCAGAAGAACGAGCTGTGCAACAACAACGCGAACCTCATCAACGGCTTCCTGGGAAGTTTCCCGCTCGCTTCGGGCGCCGGTTATAACCCGAACCCGGGTGCTGCGCCGATCAACTTCTTCGATGCGCGCGGAAATACCTACAACGAAGCCTACATGCAGGTGCTTCGGCGGAACGTGGAGGGCGGCAACCGTCAGGCTGATCTTACCCACACCAGCTACCGCGGAGTGATCGGCACGCGTGGAGACCTGAACGACGTCTTCTCGTACGATGCGTATTACCAATATGGTCGCACCGACTATAACCAGGTCTATCGCAACGAGTTTTCAGCGACCCGCCTGAACAACGCGCTCAACGTCGTGAACGTCGACGCGCAAGGCCGGACGATCAATCCGGCCACCGGCCAGCTTTATCCGGTTGGAACTCCCGGCACGACGGTCGAATGCCGCTCGGTCCTTTCCGGCAGCGATCCGAATTGCGTTCCCTACGACATCTTCGGGGCGAATGGCCCGTCGCAGGCTTCGATCAACTACCTGAACGTGTTCGGTGTTATGACCGGTCGTACGTCCGAACAGATCGCCGACGTCAACGTGACCGGCGACCTTGGCAAGATGGGCATGCAGTTCCCATGGGCCAATGACGGCGTCGGCATCAACGTTGGCTACGAATATCGCCGGGAGTCGCTTCGCCTCGATCCGGATCAGGAATTCCAGACTGGTGACCTCACCGGCCAGGGATCGCCCACTCTTCCGATCAACGGCAGCTTCAACGTTAACGAGCTGTTCGGCGAGGTCCAGGTTCCGATCGTCCAGCACTCGATCTTCGACGAGTTGAGCGTGAACGCCGGGTATCGTCGTTCGTGGTACAAGACGAGCAGCGGCGGTAGCTACAACACGAACACGTACAAGATCTCTGCAGATTTTGCGCCGGTTCGTGACATCCGGTTCCGCGCTGCGTACAACCGGGCCGTTCGCGCTCCGAACATTTCGGAACTGTTCGCTGCCCAGCATGTCGCGCTCGATGGCGGTACCGATCCGTGCACCTCGTCCGCGCTGGCATCAGCCGCCAACCCCACCGGCGCCGTTACCGCAACGGATTACGGCTGTATTGCCCAGGGTCTGCGCGTCGGGCAGGGTACTCCGGCTAACCCCGCTGCGCAGTACAACGGGTTCGTCGGCGGCAATCCAAGCCTGCTGCCCGAAAAGGCAACGACGAAGACGATTGGCGTTGTGCTGCAGCCGCGCTTCATCCCGCGCTTCGCCGTCACGGTGGACTACTGGAACATCAAGATCAGCGGGGCGATCCAGGGATTTGGCGCCGATGCAATCCTCGCGGACTGCGTTGCCAAATCAACGGCCACCGCTGCTGCGCCTTCCTGTTCGCTGATCCATCGCGATCCCTCGGGTTCCTTGTGGCTGACGCCCAATGGTTTCGTGACGGATCTTCCGCACAACGTGGGCGGTGATCAGACGGATGGTATCGACGTTTCGGCGGCCTACTCGCACGGACTTGGACACTTTGGCGGACTTACCGCATCGTTCCAGGGCACGTGGGTGAACCACTACAAGGTCGATAACGGGCTTACGCAGCCATACGACTGCGTCGGACTCTACGGCAGCACCTGCGGCAGCACGGCAACTGCCCCGGTTCCGAAATGGCGCCATAAGCTCCGGCTCACCTGGGCTACGCCGCTCGACGGTCTTGGTCTTTCGGGCCAGTGGCGTCACCAGTCCGGTGTGACCTACGAGGGTTACAGCACCAACCCGACGCTTGCGGGCACGCATTATGTGCTTGGAGCGAAGTTCCCGGCCTACAATTACTTCGATCTGGGCGCGACCTATTCGCTGTTCCACGATGCCGTGAGCCTTCGTGCTGGTGTGAACAACATCTTCGACAAGAAGCCGCCGCTGGTTCCGAGTGGTGGTGAATGCCCGGCGGGTCCGTGCAACAACAACACGTGGGTTACGGCCTACGACGCGCTCGGCCGGTTCATTTACGCTGGTGCGACTGTGACGTTCGGCCATCATCCGGCCCCGCCGCCGCCGCCGCCGGTCGCTCCGCCGCCGCCGCCTCCGCCACCAGCGGCTCCGGCGACACAGACCTGCCCCGACGGATCGGTGATCCTGGCGACAGCGACGTGCCCAGTGCCGCCGCCGCCGCCCCCGCCACCGGCGCCGGCTCCGGAGCGTGGCTGACGCTCAGTAGGGTAGTCGAATAAGAAGAAGGGCGGTGGGCATTGCCTGCCGCCCTTTTTCATTGGTTCGGCCCGATCCGCTTGTGGCACTGGTGCGTGAGAGCGCTAATATCGTCCCTATGAACAGCAGCACCCTTCTCGACTCGCGTACTGCAACGGCGATCCGCGACGCGCTGACCGCCGCCAGCAGTGGCCGAATTGCCGATGCCCGGCGGATCGGCGAAGCGGCACTGGCGGACGGCGGCGACACTGCGGCGCTGAACGCGATGCTGGGCTCCTTCTGCCTCAAGTCCGGTGACTTCGACGGCGCCGCCCGGCATCTTCGGATTGCGCAGGCCGCACGGCCAAATGACGTCACGATCGCGTTCAATCTCGGGACGGCGCTCGCCCAGCTCGGGGAGTATGGGGAAGCGATGCGCGCGGTTCACGAGCAGCTTGCCGCTTCCGATCCAAGCGCCCGGCTGTACAAGCTGCGCGCCTTCTGCTCGCAATCGCTTGAAGATCATGCCAGCGCGATCGCGGCCTACGAACGGGTCGTGGCGGTTTCACCAGACGACTGGGAAAGTTGGAATAACCTTGGAAATAGTCGCCGCTGCACCGGTGACCTCGCTGGAGCGGTCGAGGCGCTCAAACGTGCAGCTCTGATCGCGGCGGATGCTCCGCCCGTTCGCCTGAATCTTGCCAACGCGCTTGCGGAAGCCGGGCAGGCCGATGAGGCGGAAGCGGAGCTCCGACGCCTTGCTGGCGACTTTCCCGCCGACTGGCGATCACTTAGGGAGCTGCATTCACTTCTTCGGTCTCGGGCCCGCGAGGACGATGCGCTCCAGGCGATCGAAGAAGCGAGCAGGCGAAACCCGGACGATCTGGAGCTTCTGCTCGCTGTTGCCAGTCAGCGCCTTTTGCTCTTGGACAACGGGGGTGCGGAGGCAGCCTACGCGGAGGTCGTAGAGCGCGACCCGTCGAACGCGAGCGGCAATCTCGGTCTCGCGGTCGCATATGAGCTTTCAAACCGTACCGAAGATTTGGCTGACCTCGTCAGCAAAGCCGAAGCCCGGCGCGCGGACGGCGACGTTTTGAATTTCATCCGTGCGTTCGCGCATCGCCGTGCGAAGCGATTTCAAGAAGGACTGGCTGCAATGTCGGCGGTCTCGCCTGATCTTGAATCGGCACGACAGGCCCAGCTTCTTGGGCAACTCCATGACGGTGCGGGTGAATATGAGGATGCCTGGCGTGCATTCTCAAGGATGAACGAACTTCAGCGCTCCGATCCCTCGGGTCCCGAGGAACGCGCCAATCGTTACCGTGAATCGATCCGGCGAAACATTCAAGCGACAACGGGCGCGTGGGCTGACGCGTGGTCGGAAGTTCAAATAGACGCTGGTCGGCCAAGCCCGGTTTTCCTCGTTGGGTTTCCCCGCTCGGGAACAACGCTGCTTGACACCATTCTCATGGGACATCCCGACGTCGAGGTGCTCGAAGAAGAGCCGACCTTCCACCGCGCCGGCGAATACCTTGCGAATTATCCCGAACTGCCCACGGCGCCGCGAGACGTTATCGCGAAGGCTCGGGATGCCTATTGGGAAGCGGTTGCGACGCGAAGGCGAACGGGCTCAAAGATAATCATCGACAAGAACCCGCTTTACACGGTTGCTCTGCCACTGATCCGCAGGATCTTCCCCGACGCCAAAATCATTCTCGCGCTGCGTCATCCCTGCGACGTTGCACTGAGCTGTTTCACGACGAACTTCAAACTCAACGACGGCATGTCGAGCTTTCTGCGGCTCGATACAACTGCGGAGCTTTACGACCTCGCATTTCGTCACTTTGAACGCGTGCAGAGCCTTCTGCCGATGGCGACCCATACCGTTAAATACGAAAACGTGGTTGCCGACCGGGAGCAGGAGCTCAAGGGACTGTTCAATTTCCTCGATTTGAACTGGGATCCTACCGTCCTCGATCATCAGAAGACGGCGCGCGAACGTGGACGGATCAAGACTGCAAGTTATTCGCAGGTGGTTGAGCCGATCTATTCGCGCTCGTCCGGTCGGTGGAAAAACTACCGCGACGAGCTAGCCCCCATCGTGCCGGTACTGAGGCCGTGGATAGAGAAGTTCGGTTACGAACTGGAATGACCGGCCCCGCCAACCTCGTTGACCAAGCCGATCGAGCGACTGCGTCGGGCAAGCTCGGACTTGCTGAACAGTTGCTTCGCGATGCGAGCCAAGCGGCCCCGGACGACCCCTCCATCTTCCTCAAGCTCGCCGCGCTCCAGCGCGCAGCCGGCCGCTTCGAAATGGCGCTCGAGAGTGTCCATCGGGCGTTGAGCATCAACCCCTTGGAATTCACTGCACTCCTGCTGCGCGCGAGCCTGCTCGATCGACTTGGGCAGCCCGGCGCGCCGGAGGCTTGGAGCCACGCGCTCGCGCAAAAGCCCGATGGGGAAATTCCGGCTCACTTGCGGCCGGTTGTGGAAACTGCGCAGGTACGTGTTCAGCAGTGGACTGCCGAGCGCGACGAGCGAATGAGGGCGGCAATGGAGTCGGCTGAAAAGGCGGCCGACCCGGACGAACAATCCCGATTGCGACGGTTCCGAAGCAATGTGCTCCGCCGCACTCGGGCCTATCATAGTGAACCGACCCACTTTCATTTCCCGGGCCTCGCGGAGCGCGAATTCTTACCCCGAAGGCTCTTCCCCTGGATCGATGAGCTGGAAGGCGCGACGGCGACTATCCGTTCGGAGCTGCAAGCGCTCCTCGCATCAAATGCGGCCGAACTCGTTCCTTACGTTCAATACGCCGATCACCTTCCACTGGACCAGTGGCGGGAGCTCAACAGGAACCGGAATTGGAGCGCCATTCACCTCCTGCAGAACGGCGAAATTGTAGAGGCCAATGCGAGCCTTTGTCCGCGCACGGTTGAAGTTCTGCAGCAGTGCAATCAACCCAACATCCGAGGCGCTTCGCCGAATGCGATGTTCTCCCTTCTTGCGCCCCACACATCCATCCCGCCTCACGTCGGAGTGAATAACACGCGGCTCGTGTGCCATTTGCCACTGGTGGTCCCGGCCGGTTGCTGGTTTCGTGTCGGCGCAGAAACCCGATACTGGCAGCAAGGAGAGGCGTTCGTGTTCGACGACACGATCGAACACGAAGCTGCTAATCCCACGGATCAACTGCGTGTCGTGTTCATCTTCGATACTTGGCATCCTGATCTATCGCCGCTGGAACGCGACGCCGTCCGGGCTTTGATCGAGGTGGATGGCGTCCCCGGAGCGATCTGAGCGATACGATTGAGCGCGATGGAATTCGAACGAGCATTGCACGTCGCCCAACAGCGGCCCAACGACGAAAGCGCCCTGTCCGATCTTGCAACCGCGGCGCTTGCCGAAGCCCGCGAGGATGTTGCGCTGCCTCTCCTTCGACGTGCTGCCGGACGGGCTCCCTCCGCGCTCCTCTGGCAGTGGACTGGGCTACTTGAACGTTCGCTCGATGAACATGCGCTGGCGATAAAAAGCTTCGCGCGAGCGGCCGGGCTTGCGCCGACCGATCGCAGCATCGCGCACGGCCACGCGCGGGTGGCACTCGAAGCGGGCCTTCCCGCACAGGAGCTCTTTGAAAGAGCGCTGCGCCTCTCGCCAGGCGATGGCGATGTCCTGCTTGGCTATTGTGCAGCGCTGTTCGCCGGCGGCAAATCGGACGCGGCCGAAGCGGGCCTTGTTGGTGTTCTCGAACGCGCGCCACTCTGGACTGATGGACACGTTCAACTCGCGCAGCTCCGATCAATGATCGGGAAGAAGAACCAAGCCACGGCGTCGTTTGAACGTGCAATCCAGATGCAACCGAAGCTGCGTCCGCTATGGATCGCCCTTTTTCGGCTGTTGACGCAGTCGGCGCGCTTTGAGGAACTCGATGAGAGCGTGGCTCGCGCTCGATCGCACGTTCCATCCGAACCCGAGCTCATTGGCTATGAAGCGATTGCCGCTGCCGAACTTGGCGATACACAACGTGCCGATCGCCTATTTAGCTTGATGAGACCCGAGGCTCAGGAAATGGCCGTGATTTTCCGGATCCGTCACCTGCTGCGAAGCGGGCGAGTAGGTGAGGCCTGCGCACGGATCGATGAAGCCCTGCAAAGCGACCAGGCTGCTCACGTGTGGCCATACGCCGCGATCGCCTGGCGATTGTCGGCAGATCCGCGTTCGCACTGGCTTGAGGGAGACCTTGATCGCATGGTCTCAATCGTCGACCTCAAAAGCGCGCTTCCCGACATCCCTTCACTTGAGCGGGTGTTGCGGAGGCTTCACAGCGGGAAGGGCGAGTTCCTTGATCAGTCCGTCCGCGGCGGATCTCAGACTGATGGTCCCCTATTTACAAGGATTGATCCGGAGATTCGCGCACTTCGTTCCGCGATAGCCGGAGCCGTCGAGCGCCACGTGCAGAATTTGCCAGCGCCTGATTCATTCCATCCGCTACTCGGGCGGCGACGCGACCGCCGGACGCGTTTTTCGGGAAGCTGGTCGGTATTTCTGCGCGGCGGGGGTTACCATACGAACCATGTTCATCCCGAAGGTTGGATCAGCTCCGCACTTTATATCCATCTGGCGGAACCGAACGTCGGTGATCCTGTGAATGCGGGTTGGCTGACGATCGGCGAGGCGGACACGAAACTGGGCGTCGAACTCCGGGCAGTGCGCGAGATTGAGCCCAAGGTCGGTAGGCTTGTGCTGTTTCCATCCTATATGTGGCACGGAACGCGCCCATTCACGAAGGGAGAGCGCCTGACCGTCGCCTTCGATGTGCGACAGCCAATCTAAAAAAGCTTTAAGTTACAACTGGATGGTAGTGCGAACCGGAATTGATTGATACGCGGGATGTCGCTAGTTTGGCCTCTTGCGTGTACAGGAGATCAAGAGTGAAACGTTTACTGGCCATCGCCGCTGCGGTTACGCTGAGCGCAGGAAGCGCAGCCTTCGGACAGAGCCAACCGACAGCGCGCCAGCAGCCGGCAGCAAGTAGCACCAATCCTGCTGACCCGGTGATTTGCGAAAAAGAAGCGGATCTCGGAACTCGCCTTGCCTCCCACAAGATCTGCCACCCACGATCGGAGTGGGACCAGATGCGCAGGGACGACCGCAGCGTCACCGAACACGTTCAGTCGCAGCGTAGCATGAATCAAAACGGCCACTGATCTTCAGCGAAAAATCGCCGGCGCGCCCAATTGGGTGACCCGCGATCCTCGCGGCCAATGGCAAAGTTGGCTGAAGAGGCAACGAAAAGGGGAGGGTGCTGTGCGCATCCTCCCCTATTTGCGAGGGACTGCGGGTGCCGTCGAGTTATTCGGTCGCCTTGGGTATTTCGCTCACGGGCGTGAGAACCAGTTCGCCATCGCCTTCGTCGACGCGGACCGTTGATCCATCGGGAATTTCGCCGGCGAGAATCTTGTCGGCAAGCGGATCCTGCAGATATTTCTGCACCGCGCGCTTCAAGGGGCGCGCTCCGTAAACGGGATCATAGCCGACCCGTCCGAGCCAAGCGCGAGCGCCGTCACTAAGTACGAGGCGGACCTTGCGATCCTCGAGCAATTTCTGAAGGCGGCCAATCTGGATGTCGACGATCGGTCCCATGTGTCCGGTCCCAAGGCGATGGAACAGGATGATCTCGTCGAGGCGATTGAGGAACTCGGGCCGGAAGTGCCCGCGCACAACTTCCATGACCTCCGGCTCGACCTTCTCGACCGCTTCGTCCTCGCCGAGCTGCGCCAGATATTGCGAGCCAAGATTGGACGTCAGGATGATGATCGTATTGGTGAAGTCGACGGTTCGCCCCTGACCATCGGTAAGTCGACCGTCATCGAGCACCTGCAGCAAAACGTTGAAGACGTCGCCGTGCGCCTTTTCAACTTCGTCGAAAAGCACGACCTGGTACGGCCTCCGCCGCACGGCTTCGGTGAGTACGCCCCCTTCTTCATAGCCGACATAGCCTGGAGGAGCGCCGATCAGACGCGCGACCGCATGCTTCTCCATGAACTCGCTCATGTCGATACGAACCATCGCGGAAGCGTCGTCGAACAGGAATTCGGCAAGCGCCTTTGTGAGTTCGGTCTTCCCAACGCCCGTCGGCCCTAGGAACAAAAAGGAGCCCAGGGGACGGTTGGGATCCTGCAAGCCTGCTCGTGCGCGCCGGACGGCAGCCGAAACCGCCTTTACCGCATCTTCCTGCCCGATAACGCGCGCCCCGATCGTGGCTTCCATTTGCAGCAGCTTGTCGCGCTCGCCCTCCATCATTCGCTCCACCGGAATACCGGTCCAGCGGCTCACGACACCGGCAATATCCTGAGCGGTCACTTCCTCGCGGAGCATCGCGCCTTTGGTGGCGGCCTGCGCATCGACAAGCTGCTTCTCGAGTTGCGGGATGCGCCCGTAGGCAAGCTCGCCTGCCTTGGCGAGATCGCCCGCGCGCTGCGCTTGTTCAAGTTCGAGCCGCGCGCCATCGAGCTGTTCCTTAAGCTTGGCTTCCGCCGAGATCTTCTCCTTCTCCGCCTTCCATCGCTGCGTGAGTTCGGCGGATTGCTGTTCGAGATTGGCAAGCTCTCCCTCGAGACGTGTAAGGCGGTCCTTCGAGGCTGAATCCTGCTCCTTCTTCAGCGCTTCACGTTCGATCTTCAGCTGGATGATTCGCCGGTCGAGATTCTCGATTTCCTCAGGTTTGGACTCGACCTCCATGCGGATGCGGCTCGCGGCCTCGTCCATGAGGTCGATCGCCTTGTCGGGAAGAAACCGGTCCGTGATGTAGCGGTTACTAAGTGTTGCTGCGGCAACGAGCGCAGCATCGGTGATCCGGACACCGTGGTGGAGCTCATATTTCTCCTTCAGTCCCCGAAGAATCGAAATCGTATCGGGAACAGTCGGTTCGCCCACGAACACCGGTTGGAAGCGACGCTCGAGCGCTGCGTCCTTCTCGATGTACTTGCGATATTCATCGAGAGTCGTTGCGCCGATGCAGTGCAGCTCGCCCCTTGCGAGCGCCGGCTTCAGGAGATTGCCCGCATCCATTGCACCTTCGGCTTTGCCCGCGCCCACCAGCGTGTGCATCTCGTCGATGAAGAGAATGATGTCGCCTTCAGCCTGGCGGACCTCGTCGAGGACCCCCTTCAGGCGTTCCTCGAACTCGCCGCGATATTTCGCACCGGCAATGAGCGCGCCCATGTCGAGTGCGAGAAGTCGCCGGTCCTTGATTCCGTCCGGCACGTCGCCATTGGCAATCCGAAGCGCGAGCCCTTCAACGATCGCTGTCTTGCCGACACCGGGTTCGCCGATCAGCACCGGATTGTTCTTGGTCCGGCGAGCAAGAACCTGGACGGTGCGGCGAATTTCCTCGTCGCGGCCGATCACCGGGTCGAGCTTGCCCGCGCGCGCGGCTTCGGTGAGGTCGCGGGCATATTTCTTCAAGGCGTCGTAGCGATCCTCGGCGCCCTGCGTGTCGGCCGTTCTGCCGCCACGAAGCTTCTCTATTGCCGCGTTGAGATTCTGGGGCGTGACGCCTGCCTTGGCGAGCGCGTTGCCAACCTCCGTTCCCCTGGCCAAAGCCATCGCAAGGAGGATGCGCTCTACCGTCACATAGCTGTCGCCCGACTTCTTTGCGACCTGCTCGGCCTGGTCGAGGATCCGGATTGTGTCGCCATCCATTGAAGGCGCCTGAGTGGCGCCGCTTCCCGTAACGGCAGGAATTTTCGCTACCAGCTGATCAGCATCGCGCTGAGCTGTCTTGGCATCGCCGCCCGCAGCCTGGATGAGCCCCGCAGCCATGCCTTGCTCATCGTCCAGCAAGGCCTTCAGCAGATGCGCCGGTGCAATGCGTTGCTGGTGCTCCCGAACCGCGATCGTCTGGGCCGCCTGAAGAAATCCGCGGGCGCGGTCCGTCAGCTTTTCGAAATCCATTGAGTCCTACCCCTCTTTACCTTGGCAGGGATATGGTGTTGCAAACAAGCAACACAAGGGTGCGACTTAAGCTTTGACGTTCGACAAGCCGGACGTTTTGGTGAGGTCTTAGTGCGGTTGCACCGGCGATGATCCTTGCGGTGACATGTTCGCGCCTAGCGCAGAATTCGGGGGGCTCGCGCTCGTCGGGTTGAAAGTCGATGAAGGAGCGGGCGGAAGGGGCTGGCCGACGCTCGCCACGTCTTCGGGATGAAGGATCGGCGGGCATTCCGCGGCGACTGCCGGATCCATATTCCATCGTCGAAACTTGGTGCTGTCCACGTGAAAGCGAAGATATGCGTAGAAGCCGAGGCCGGCATTGTAGGCTGCGCCATGCTCCGAGTGGATGCCGCACATGCTGCGCATCAGCGTCTCGCGAGTAATTGGGCGCAACGGCACGAGATCAACCGCCGAATCAAGCTTATGGGCACTCTCCGGCGCCCCGCCGGCGCAAACGTTGAGGGCCGGATTTCGATAGGCCGAGACCGGTTCAACCGGTCCGATCGTCGGGATTACGTAATCGCGGATATAGCGCAGCGTCTGAATCATGTGCGGCCACTCATCGGGCGGCGGCACTTCGAAGGGCTGGCTGTTGCAGTCCTTCCACGAACTTGCAGTTCGAAGCAGCTGCCAGGTCGGCAGAATGCCGGCGACCTGTGCGCTTGCAAGATAGTCGTTGAACGCCCGGACCTGCTGCGCATGCGCCGGAAGAGCGAGATACCAGCTGCGGTATCCGGGCTCGTCCTGTCCAGTGGTGATATATTGCGCGGCAGGGTCCCAGGAAGCACCAGGGGCGGGTGAACTGGGTACGGGTTGCGGGACGGAAACCGGCGCTTGCGCCGACAGCGGGGCAGCGGAAAGCAGAATTGCAAGGGCGATTGAGCGCATGGGCGAGAGCATACTCCTCGCACGCGGGTTGAAAAGCGCCGAACACCGGCCGACATCGCAATTATGACTCATCCCATCGATGTCGACCTGCCGCACAATCTCGGCAAGGAAGAAGCCAAGCGCCGGATCGGCAACAACATCCACAAGCTCGAGCAGCACATTCCCGGAGGTGCCAATGTTCAGTCCGGCTGGACCGGGGACCAGCTGAATCTCCAGATCTCGGCAATGGGGGAGGCGGTGAACGCCACCATCGATGTGATGGATGCAAAGGTTCACCTCAAGGTCCTATTGCCGGGCATGCTCGGTATCTTCGCTGGCCTGGTCCAGTCGACCTTGCAGAAGAAGGGCGGCGCTCTCCTAGAGGATCACTCTAAGGGCTGACGCCCGGCGGCTGGGCCGCTAAGCTCGACTTCGAGAAGGAGGCGGCATGCGCCAATTCGCGGTGGTCGGTTCGGGGCCGGCGGGTTTCTACACTGCCGAGGCGCTGGAGAAAGCCTATGGCGAAGAGGTCCGTGTCGACATTCTCGATCGTTATCCTGTTCCCTATGGCCTTATTCGGTTCGGCGTCGCCCCCGATCACCAGTCGCTGAAGGCCGTGAGCAAGCGCTACGACAAGGTCGCGGAAAGTGCGGGCGTCGATTTCATCGGAAACGTCAGTGTCGGCCGGGACGTCTCGGTTTCGGAGCTTCTTGAACTTTATGATGCCGTAATCCTCGCAACGGGCGCCCCTCATGACCGTAAGCTCGGGATCCCGGGTGAGGATCTGCCCGGTGTCATTGGCTCGGCGGAATTCGTGGGCTGGTACAACGGCCATCCGGACTTTGCCGACCTCGATCCTTTCCTGCACGGCAGTCACGCGGCCGTAATCGGTAACGGCAACGTCGCGCTGGATTGCGCGAGGATTCTTTCCAAGACGGTCGCGGAGTTTGGCGGGTCGGACATCGTCCGCCATGCACTGGAGGCGCTCAATAGTTCGGCAATTCGTACAATCACGATCCTTGGGCGACGAGGCCCGCACCAGATTGCGATGACCCCAAAAGAGTTGGGAGAACTTGCTCACCTCGACGCCGCGACGCCGGTCGTTGACCTTGCAGACTTCCCGCCCCGTGAATGCGATGACTCGCTCGAACCTGGCCTTCGCAAGTCCGTCAGCCTGCTCCGTAGCTTTGCAGGACTGGATCAGTCGAAAGAGAAGCGCATTGTTTTCGACTTCTTTGCGAAGCCCGTGGCGATCGAAGGAAATGGAACGGCCGAGCGGATTGTGGTGGAGCGGACAGTGCTCGACGAAAGTGGAGCGGCGCGCGGAACCGGCGAGACCTACTGGGTCCCGGCAAATCTCGTCGTGACGGCAATCGGATATTCAAGTTCCCCAATCCCGGATGTTCCGTTCGAGGGGGGCAAGTTCGTCAACGCACGCGGCCGCATAGCCGATCGCCTGTTTGCGGTCGGCTGGGCGCGCCGCGGTCCAACAGGGACGATCGGGACAAATCGGCCGGATGGCTATGAAGTGGCCGATCAGGTCGTCGCCGAGATGCCGCCCGGAAGCTCTGCCGAACGTGCGGGCGCTCGAGGGCTGAAGGCGTTGCTGACGCGCCGCGGCGTTATGCCGACCGACTACAACGATTGGCGCAAGATCGAGGAAGCGGAGACCGGAAACGCTCGTCCAGGCTCGCCGCGCGAGAAGTTCGTGCGGCCGAAAGATTGGCTGGATGTTATCGGCCGCTAAGCGCTTGCGCTTACGGAAACCCCCATCTATCTAGCCGCGGCCTTGGCTCCCGCCGCGACTTCAATCGTAATGCGCGGGTTCCGGTCGGGGAGTAGCTCAGCCTGGTAGAGCACTGTCTTCGGGAGGCAGGGGCCGGAGGTTCGAATCCTCTCTCCCCGACCATCTATCATTTTGTACGTTCTTGAGACATGGGTCACAGAACGTTCCTAAGACATGGGTAACAACCTCGTGCCGAACGGGTTGTCGATGGTTTGCAGCGTTTTTTGCTCCAAGTCGATGTATCCAAGATCGTAGGTGAGGAACGAGACGAGCC
>DASZBO010000012.1:0-3197 GCA_035944075.1 Sphingomicrobium sp. | reverse complement strand
TGCGGCTGCAACCGGATCGGGCGATGTCGCGAGGGCGGTTGGGCCCTTCAGGAATTCGCCAATCGGCTTGTACCGCGTTTCCTCGAGTGCAATCAGGGCAAGTCGGTTCTTCGCAACTTTGAACTGGGCACCGGCATCCCGCATTCGCAGGCGCAGGTCAGTGGACTGTGCCACCGTCAGGCCGAGGTTGCGCGTGACGACCACAACGCTGGTCTCGGTCAGGACCTGCTTCAGTTCGGCGACCAGATCGGCTTTTTGCGATCGATCCATGCCAACTCCAAAATATCGCTCGAACAAAGTTCGAACGAGCTTCAACATATGCCCGGATGTAAACATCCAGGCGCTCAAAGTCCGTGGGGGCATTGATCGGTGGCGCTGCATCGGCAACGCACGACGAAGCGCACGTGCGCTCCGAATGATTCCTGTCCCCGTCTAGGCTGCAGATTAAGCCCTTCGCTTGCGCCAAGGACGGCAGCTGTCTCGGACGGCTGTACCGGACGAGCCGGTACGAGCGGGCGCCTATAGCGAAATCCGCTATGAGATCAACCCAGCGGGTGTGCCTTGAGCCAGGCGGCGGTCTCGCTCCGGATGCGGTCCCGATTTGCGGCGCGCCAGCGGATCCTTGCGACGGCCTGGGCAATCGGCTTGCGGTTCTCGGGGCTAAAACTTGCCTCGCCATAGGCCTCAAGTCGCGGAACGAGCGCCAGGTCGCTGCTTGCCGAGATCAGCCCGGCAACAAACCGGGAGCGACCCGAAAGGTCGATCAACGGATTGACCTGGCTGAGGTGGGCAAGCACAAAGTTAAAAGCAAGGGCAGGGTGCCCGCGCGCGACAGCGCTGATGATCCCAGCACTGGTCGTCTTGCCTGGCTCGTCAGTGATGGCAAGAGCCAATGCCCGACGGGCAAGGGCCTCGTCTTTCGCGGCGCCAAGAAGCTCGTAAAGCGTCGCGCGTTCAACTTGGCCCTGCGTCGATCGCGCGGCCGCGTGCAGCGCGTCCCACTGCGCGGTGGTGGCGTTTCGCGCAACAACGCCCAGCCATGCCGATTTCAGCGAACCCGGTATTGCATTGCGATCGGTGAGCCACGCTTCAAACAGGCGGTTTGCTTCGGTGACGACCAACGGGTCCCCGACACGTCCGAGCTCGCTGATAAGCGTGGGTCGAAGTTGCGCGTCGATTGCGGATTCGCGAGCTCGCGGCGCAAGCCCGATGGCCTGCAGTTGTGGGAGAAAGCTTCGGCTAAGGCGTGCCGCGATCGCCGCCTTCGACACGGCGTCAACCTCGAGATCGTCGTAAAGGCCTGACCAGTCGGCGACGACTCGCTCGATCACTTTGCCGTTGGCTCTGACGGGCACTTGCGCATCAAGGTCGAGAGCACGAGCCATCGGCTGGTATCCCGCACGCGAGAGCGCCATTGCATTCGCCATCGTTCCATATTGGTCGACCGCGTCGAGTGAAGGGAAGACGTTCCGGATACGTTCGGCATCTTGGGCAGCGTAGAGCGTTCGAAAATAGCCGGTTTGCCCGGGGTTTATCAGCAGAGGCCCGCATCCCGCGACGCTCAGAGGCGTAGTATGGCCCTTTGTGACAACCTGCGTGACGGCACCGCCGGCGGTGGCGCGGACCGGGACCCGCCAGCTCCGGGGGCTCGCCGCCGCCTGATCGCGGCGATCGTTCGAGAATTCGCTTTGGATTAGTGTAGCCGTCGTTCGGCCGCCGGAGCAACTCACGGCGCTCACCGTGATCAGCGGAACGCCGGGCTGGGTCGTGAAATCGCTGGCGATGGTGGTCAGCCCATGGGCGCCGGCACCCTCGATTGAAGACCAAAGGTCGGCCGTCCGCGTGTTCTGATACGCATGGCGGCGGATATAAGCCTGGATGCCGCTTCGCCAGGTGTCGGGGCCGGCGAAGCCTTCAAGCATGGAAATGACCGACTCACCTTTCTGGTAGGTGATCGTATCGAATGCCTGGTTAGCCTGTTCGACTGTCCGAACTTGCTGAACAATCGGGTGGGTGGTTGCAAAGGAGTCGAGGTTCATCGCCGCCTCGCGTGAGGCAACGTGGTCAACATCGGCTCCCCAGTCGGGATGGAAGTGCTCGGTTGTCCGGTTTTCCATCCAGCTTGCAAAGCCTTCGTTCAACCAGATGTCGTCCCACCACGCCATGGTCACGAGGTCACCGAACCACTGATGAGCCATTTCGTGCGCCTCGACCGAGAAGATCTCCTCGCGCTCGCGCTCGGTGGTGATCGTCGGGTCGTTGAGCAGGATGCGTTCGAATGTGAAAATCGCCCCCCAGTTCTCCATGGCGCCGAAAAACAGCGACTGACCAGGACCGGCGACATTATCGAGCTTTGGTAGCGGGAAGGGCGTTCCGAAATAAGCGTTGTAGTAAGGGAGGATCTGCGCTTCGGATTCAAGCGCCAGGCGTCCTTCCGGACCATTGCCGCGCGACATTACGACGCCCACTTCGCGGCCGCCCGAAGGCATGGTGATTCGATCAAAATCGCCGGTCGCGAAAAACAGCAAATAGGAAGACATCGTCGGCGTAGTCGCGAAGCGAACTTCCTTAATCCCACCCGGGATCGTGTGGCTCGCCGCGGCCGGCATGTTGCTGACGGCCATTTCGCTCGCAGGAACGCGCGCGGTAAGATCGAAGCTGGCCTTGTAGTCCGGCTCATCCCAGCTTGGAATGAAACGCCTGGCGTCCGCAGCTTCGAACTGGGTGAAAAGCGATCGCGCGTCCTTGCCTTCACGGTTCTTGTAATCGAGTGCGAACAAGCCGTTCGCCTGCGTGTTGATCCTGCCCGAATAGACGAGCGCAAGCCGGTAAGCGCCAGGCCGGAGCGTTTGCGGGAACGTAAAGGTCGCAGTCTGTTTCTGTGTGTCGATGGCAACTTTGCCGGCAAGCTTAAGGCCACCGTTTGTCGACTTGACCGATGCCGAGGCGAAGCGAATGTCGACGGCATTAAGCGTCAGCCGGTTCGTTGGCACGATGACGTCAAGGTCAATGGCGAGCTCGCCATCAAAGGTCAGTTGCTGCGCGTGCGGTGTGACGGTGAGCGCATAATGGTGCGGGACAGCAGTTCGCGGCAACTGAGTTGGAACCGTCGGATCGACAGTATCCCGAGAAACTCGAGGCTGCGCCGTAGCAGAGATGGAGGCGATCGAAGCGAACGCCGCCGAGGCGAGCAATGC
>DASZBO010000011.1:0-26137 GCA_035944075.1 Sphingomicrobium sp. | reverse complement strand
CATTCTGCCGTCCGTTTTCGCTGCGTTGCATCAGCAGGGTTTGACCCTGGTTTGCGAGGAACACGCTCTGATCGCCGATGTGCATCGTGATCCCGGCGCCCGTAAGAATGCCGGATTGCAGCCGGGAAGCGTCCACGGGCGTTAGCGCACCCGACACGAACTGCGTCGTCTGCGCACCCTGAGCATTCCACGAGACATTCGTCTGGAGGACGAGCGCGCCGTTCACATAGGTACGCATCTCCGCGCCGAGCGAGACTTCGACCCCGGCCCAAACGAACTTGCCGCGCTCTTTTGAAAGGTCTTCGTCGGATACCTTTTCCGCGCCCGAAACGTCATCATCGATGAGCGCGCTTGCCGCAACCGGAACGACCGTCTCTTCGGCCGCCGCCTTCGTAGGAGCGATCATGCTCGCAAGTGCGAGAATCATCCAGATAAGACCCCATTTCATGGCTCAGGTACCGTTCCTACATGGGCATCAATCATGATCTGCGGAACGAGCTGGTAGATTGCCGGAAGGTGCTCAAAGTAACTGTCCGCAGCGATGTCATGGGCGCCGTCTTCAAGCGGGGCCTTCGACCAGGGCGACCAGTCTGCCGTGCGGTTGAACAGGGGCGCAGCATCATTGTCGGCGATGACCAGGGCGATGCCATTCCAGACTTTAAGGAAATCCGCCTCGGAATATTGCTTGGTGCCGAGCATCGGATCGCCGACAAGGACGCGCCCGTTCATGACGCCCTTGATGACGACGAAATGCTTGAAGCCCTTGAGATCGAGCAGGACAATGGCGGGGCGCCGAAGCCGGTCAAGACCATCGCGCCCCATCCGCAAGCCTTCGGCATGATAACCAATCGAGCCGAGGTACCATTTCATGTCGAGCATGGAGAAACCGGACTTGCGGATCGTTTCTTGCTGACCCTGGTCCCACATCTTTGCAAAGGCCGCCCGCTCCGGTGTCGGCCGGTTGTACTGGTAGGTGAGGAGTGTCGCGAGCGCTGCTGATCCGCAGCTGAAATCATATTGCTGGCGAACAACCCGGCGGAACGGAATTTCCCACCAGCTCATGACTCCGACGCGGTAAGGATGCGCGTTGCTGATGGTCTCACGTGCCTCGGCCGGGGAAGCCTGGGCGGCGATCAGCCCCGTTGCAAGCAGAGCGGCAATGAGGAGCCGCACGGACACCTCAGGGAGTCGTGTTGATAGTGACGTTCATGCCCGACTGCAGGCTGACCTGTGCGCCGGTGTTGATGACGAGATTCCCGAGCCCGTTGAAGTTGGACAGCGCGGAATCCGAGATTGTCACATTGCCCGCTGTGTAATTCCCATTGATGACGTCGCCGGTGAGCACGGAGCTCAACATCTGGTTCGAGATCACTGTCGTGTGGCCGTCGCCGCCGCGAAGTGCGTCGAGTTCCTTGTCGCTAAGGGCCCAACTGCCGGCCGGCGATATTGCCGCCCCGTCGCTGCTTTGCGTTATGCTTTCGGAAGGCGGCGGTGACGCGCTGGGTTCGGCGCCTGCGCAAGGTATTGTTGCCAAAAAGGCCGCTGCGCCCGCGGCTGCTATCACTGCTCTGCTGTTCATAGCTCGCCTCCGGGAAATGGTGGACGGCCGGATCGCCGAAGCGATCCGGCCGAAGTTCAAACCAGTTCTTTACGGAGTCGTGTTGCCGTTGGACCCGCCAGTGAACGATACCGTTCCTTGCGCAGCGATGTTCGTTCCGGCTTGCGCATTGGAGTTGATACCGGTGTTCCATCCCTGGTTCAGGATTCCAGCGAAGGCCGCGAATGCGCTGCCACCGATGGAATTGCCGCCCGAGGACAATCCGGCTGAGCTACCACGGAAGTGAACGACATCGCCCGAGTTGCGATTGACGATCACGGAGCTCAGCTCCTGATCGGCAACGATCCGGGTATTGCCGACACTAACCTGGCCGCCGCGCGAAGCCGCATAGCCACCGGCGCCGGCAACGGTATCAACCGAAGCACCGCGAGACGCGGAAATTCCACCAGCCCCCGAAGTTGTATCCGTGCTGGTGTTACCGACAACGTTTTTGCCGCCGCGCGACGCCGCATAGGAGCCGTTTCCAGTTGCCGCCGTATCGACCTCGGCTCCACGCGAAGCCGACAGTCCGTTGGCACCAGAATTGCTGTCGCTCTTGCTGACCGTAGTCGAGCGATTGCTCGTCCGGCTGTTGCCGACCGATACCGACCCACCGCGGGATGCGGCATAGCCGCCGCCAGCAAGGGTATCGTTCTGGCCGCCCTGCGCCGCATTGATGCCACCGCCGCTGGCTGTGTTGTTGTCGACCGAGCCGCCGCGGGACGAGGCAATTGAGCCATTGTTCGCAACCGTATCTACCTGGCTGCCTCCCTGGGCGGCGTTGGACCCGTTGTCGGCCGAATTACTCTTTGTCGAGCTTGAGCTTTCGGTGTTGTTCCTCGTCGAGTTTGTCGTACTCGTATCCGTGCTCGTGGTTGTGTTTCCCTGCGTGATTTCGCCACCGCGGGAAGCCGACTGCGATCCGTTGTCGGCCAATGTTCCTGGACCTGTCTGTTGGGCCCAAGCTGGCGCGGCGATGCCGAATGCGACGATGCACGTCGAAGCTGTGAGTAGATGGCGAAACGTCATTGGGTCCTCCTTCACTTGAAAACGCCGCGCGAATTTCGACCCCTGACCGGGGCGACGTTTCACGCGGGAAGGTCGTCCAAGTAACAGCAAGCACCGAGGCGACTTTTGCGAATTCACAAACCTCATGGATTTTTATTCCCTGGTCCGCTCGCCGGCCGATCGAATTGGGCGCGAGCGCGAGTGTGTCTCTCGGTAAGTTGCTTGAAACCCAGCCTTGCCGAGGGGGGCAGTAGCGCCGCGATGGACCCTGAAGATCGAGGGTTCGCCAGGAAGAAGCAGTCGTGATGCGATGCTGTGGGACGCCACGTTCGCCGATTTTTCAACCGGCTATCTTGGCGATGATCCCAACCGCCGCTCAGCGCCCCGTATCAAATTACGATGGTATCTTGGACGTCGCGATGCGTTTGCGCTCGCTCGTCCCTAACTCAGCGAAAATTGTCGGCGTAAGCCTGGATCTTCAGCTTCACGGGCGGTGCGGCCACGACATGGTAAGAAAGCCCGTGCTTGTCGCAGTAGGCGATGGCCGCTTCCCGCGTCGGGAAGTTGATCCGGACCTGGGTGTTCGTATCGCCCGATCCGTTCCAGCCGGTGAGCGGATCGGGGACTTGCGGCTCTTGCCGCTCGAATTGGAGAAGCCACAATCCTGCGTTTGCCTTGCCGGATTGGGTCGTCTTGCGCTCGAGTTCCAGGATGCGTGCGACCGTCATGGGCGCGACGTGGCAAAGTGCCGCGGTTGAATCAAGCATGATCGCGTGCGGAATGGTCGTTACTATGGTAAATCGCTTATCCTTCCAGATCGTCAAAGGAGGGGCCAATGACATCGAAGACCATCACTGCACTGCTGCTCGCCGCAGCAACAATCGCCATCGGCGCGTGCAACAAGAGCGTCTCTAGTGGGGGCACGGCTTCGGCAGAGACCAAGAACACGGCTTCCGAAACGAGCAAGGACCCGATCGCGAGCGCCGAGTCCGCCGCGCCGGCGACGCTCGCCCATGACGCGACGATCATGGTCGCCGACGCTTCGGGTGCCATGAAAACGATACGCGCCGGCAAAAACGGCTGGACCTGCATTCCGGACGATCCGCATACTCCTGGACCGGATCCGATGTGCATGGATGGTAATGCCGCCAAGTGGGTCCAGGCGATGCTTGGCCACAAGCCGCCGCCCAATGGTGCACCCGGCGTCATGTACATGCTCGAAGGCGGGACCGATGCCAGCAACACGGACCCCTATGCGCAGCAACCGACGTCGGCCAACGATTGGATCAAGACCGGGCCGCACATCATGATTGTCGGGTCGAAGGCAATGCTCGCCGGCTATCCATCCGGAGCAAAGCCCGACACTTCGGCGCCCTATGTCATGTGGGCGGGCACGCCCTATGCGCATCTGATGGTGCCGGTCACAAAGTCCTAGGAAGCGCGCTTGGACTTGAGCGTGGGTGCTGCCGAGCCGGGGTCGTCGGGCCACGGATGTCGGGGGTAGCGCCCACGCATTTCTTTCGCGACGTCGCGCCAGCTGCCCGCCCAGAATGCCGGGAGGTCTTTCGTCGTCTGGATTGGCCGACCCGCCGGCGAGGTGATCGCGAGGACGAGCGGTATCTTCCGGTCCGCAATGCAAGGGTGGCTCGTCAGTCCGAAGAGCGCCTGCGCGCGCACTTCGACCGTCGGACCCGCCGGGGCCCCATAGTCGATCCGATGGCTCGCTCCTGCAGGGCTTACGAATGCCGCCGGTGCGATGCGCTCGAGCCGCGGTAGCGCGTCGTAGCCAATGAGCTTCTGAAGCGCCGACGTGAGGGCGCCGGGATCGATGTCTGAAAGGCGGCGCTTGCCGCAAAGCAAAGGGGCAAGCCACTCCTCAGCGCGCGCGCCAAGAAGGTCGTCGTCAAGAGCGGGGATCTCACCATCGATCCGGTGGGCAAAGTCTGCCCGTTCGCGGAGGTTACGGGCACTTTCGCTCCAGGGAAGAAGCTCAAGCCCGTGTTCGAGGACTCCCTCGAGCAAGGCTCGCGCGATGGCGTCCGGGTCCGGGTCGGGATCGGGGCCGCTCGCGATCCGGATCGCGCCGAGACGCCGGCTCCGGGTCGGCGTGACGGATCCGGTCGAGGGATCAAAGTCGCCGTCGTGGCGCGTGTCGATGCGATCCGCAAAGAGCGTGAGGACGTCTTCGGGATCGATCGCTGACGCCGAGAGAATACGGGCGCCGGACGCATGACCGGCAACCTCGCCAACAGCGAGCCACGAACTGCCGGCAAGGGAGGAGGCGCTATCGAGCCGGAAGCCGCGGCCACCGACGGATTGCCAGGACCCTCCGGTCGCATCCCGCCGCCGCGAGACCCGGTCCGGAAAGGCAAGGGCAAGGGCACGTGCAAGCTCGTGCTCGCCGGTTATCGAACCCTCAATCCCGATGCGGCGGCGCCATCCGCTTGCAAGCCTTCGCGCGGCCTCGGCCCGCGGCGATTTGTCACCCCGCCATCGGCGCCAGCGAAGCTCGAGGTCGGGGTCATTGCCGCCGAGCCCGCGCTCCGAAAGGAGGATCGCAACGTCGGCCGCGGCAGCGCCAATCCCGCGCGCCTTGCCGTCAAGCAGCATGTGCGCGAGCCGCGGCTCAAGCGGCAGCGCTGCAATCGCGCGGCCGTGATCGGTGACACGGCCGTCAGCGCCGAGGGCGCCGAGCGCGGCGAGGCGCCGGCGCGCTTCGTCAAGTGCGGCTACAGGCGGAGGATCGATGAAGGGGAGGCGCCGCGGATCGCTCTCGCCCCACAATAAGCTCGTCAGCACGAGGCTCGAGAGGTCGGCTTCGAGGATTTCTGGAGGGTCATGGGGAGGGAGTGACGCCGTTGCCGCCTCTTCCCACAAACGTAATGCGACGCCGGGGGCCTGGCGTGCCGCACGGCCGGCGCGCTGCGTCACCGCAGCGCGACTGGCGCGCTCGGTCACCAGTCGCGTGAGCCCAGCGCCGCGGTCATAGCGCGGGCGCCGGGCAAGTCCGCTGTCGACCGCGATCCGCACATTTTCGAGGGTAACACTCGTTTCGGCGATGCTTGTTGAAAGGACGAGCTTGCGCTTGCCGGGGGAAGGAGGTGCGAGCGCCTTTCGCTGTGCTTGAGGCTCGATGCCGCCATGGAGCTTGTGAAGTTCGATATCGGGATCAAGGGCCCCGAGCGCATCGGCCGTTCGCTCGATCTCGGCGACGCCGGGAAGGAAGGCGAGGAGCGATCCTGCATGCTCGGCAAGTCCGAGCCGAATTGCCGATGCCATTTGCGGCTCGAGATGAGCGGTTGGATTACGCCCGAGGTAGCGGACTTCGAGCGGAAAGCTCTTGCCTTCGCTTACAATAGTCGGAGGATCGCCGAGCAGCCGTCCAAAGCCCTCAAGGTCGAGTGTTGCCGACATTGCGACGAGCCTGAGGTCGGTCCGAAGTGCGCTCGCGGCGTCAAGCGCAAGCGCCAGCGCAAGGTCGTTGTCGAGGCTGCGTTCGTGAACCTCGTCGAAGAGGACTGCCGATACGCCTGCGAGCTCCGGATCCGCTTCGATCCGCGAAAGGAACACGCCGTGGGTCATCACGATGACGCGCGTTGCCTTGCCGACCTTGCTGTCAAGGCGGGTCGCATAGCCGATCGTCTCGCCGGGTTTTTGACCGCAGCTCGCGGCCATGAACTCTGCTGCCGCGCGCGCCGCAAGCCGCCGCGGAACCAGCAAGAGTAGCTGCCCGTCGCACCAACCCGCATCGAGAAGTGATGGGGCAACCCTCGTCGTCTTGCCCGCGCCCGGAGGCGCGATCAGGAGCGCGCGCGTCCCGTCTTCGAGCGCTAAGAGCAAGTCAGGCAGAACCGCTTCGACCGGTAAGGGCATCCTCGCGGCTCTAACGCCTTGCGGCCGCGGCGTCAGCGTGCGGCTTTAGTTGCCGCGCCCGATATAATGGTAGAACCACGCAACCGTTCGCTTCCGCACATCAAGAGCATTTTTCGGTTCGCGAATGCCGTGTCCTTCGTCGGGGTAGATGACGAGGCTCGCGGGCACGTTCATGGCCTGGAGACCGTGCCAGTATTCGATCGACTGGGTCGGCGGGACTTCGATGTCACGTTCGCCGACGTAAATGAAGGTCGGCGTATGCGCTTGCTTGATGGTGCGGATCGCCGAGACTGCCCAATAGGCGTCCGGATCCTCGTACATCGATTTGCCGAAATAGGGCAGCATCCACTGGTCGATGCCGTTGATCCCGTAATAGCTGATCCAGTCGGAAAGTCCGGCTCCCGCGACAATCGCCTTGAAGCGGTTCGTCTGGGTGTTGGCCCACATCGACATGAAGCCGCCGTAGCTTCCGCCCATCATGCCAAGCCGGTTGTCGTCGATCGGTGCGACACGCTCGGCTGCGTCTATACCTGCGAGGATGTCCTTGAGATCGCCGCCACCGAAGTCGCGGATGTTGGCGCGCGTGAACGCCTCGCCCTGGCCATAGCTTCCTCGCGGGTTGGGGAGAAAAATGTAATAACCGGCCCGCACGAGATCCGCGTTCGTGCCTTGCCAGACGAACGAGGGCACGTTCGCGGCAGCCGGTCCTCCGTGAACGCTCGTCACCATCGGTGCCTTACCGCGTGGGGCGGAGCGGGGCGCCAGGAGCCAGCCCTGCACGGTGAACGGACCGCTCTGCCAGCTGAGGCTGCGTGCAGTTACGAGCGGAGCCCAGCCATCATTGTCATGCGTCATCTGGCGAGGGAGCGAGGAATTGCCGGCAAATATCGCGGGCGGATGCTCGTAATCCTGTGCGATGAATGCGACCGCGTGGCCATCGGCGGAACGCGCGAACCGCGCGTCACTTGCGGCGATCGCGACCGGCTGAGCCCAGATCGGGCGCTCCGGGGCTGTTGCACTGTTGAACGGAACAATCGCGTTCTTGTCGCCGACCAATGCCGAAGCGACGAGACCAGCCCGCCCCCATTGAAGGGACGTGAACGAGCCACGATAGCCCGGTGTCCGATCGATCAGGTTCCCCCCGGCGATCGGGACCGTGTAGACGTCGCCGCCGACCGACCCAAAGTCGCTCATGATCCCGCCGATGAACGCCACGGTGCGCCCGTCCGGCGACACCCGCGGCTGTTTCATCTGCAATTTGGGAGCGGCAATCCGGTGGATTGAGCCCGTCGAACGATCGATGCGGTCAAGCTCGGCGATCCACCAGTTATTGTCGCCATTGCCGAGCGCCGATGTTGCAACGAAGCCCCTTCCATCGGGCATCCAGTCATATTCATAGACGTAATGGTCTTGGGGAGAGACGGGGGTCAGCGCGCCGCCGGCTGCCGGAACGATGGCAATTCGCTGTTCGTCACTCTGCTCGCCAATTTCACCGACCTGCCGGATGCCGGCCTGCGTTGCGCCGGTTTCCTTGCGAGCGCCCAACGTAACCAGCAAAGCGATCTCGCGTCCGTCGGGCGAGAAGCGCGGCTCCTGCGCCACACCATTGATCGTCGCGAGCGTCACGGGCGCGCCATTCGCGACAAGCATGAGGCGCGTGCTGCCCTTGTTCCGCTCGAGATAGGCGAGCCGCCCGTCGGGCGCGAAGGTTAGACCGCCATAGGTGCAGCTCGGGCAGGGGTCGAACGTCGCAAGTATTCGGCCCGTCGTTGCCGAGCGGACGACGATGTGTCCGTGCGCCCTTGTGTTCGCATCCGCAATCGCGTCGTTCTCGACCGTGGCCATCCGATCGCCGGCTGGGCTTAGCGTTAGCGCGGAATATTCATGGAGCGTTGCGGCCGATGCGGGAATGGAAAAGGACGCGACCAGCGCCGCGATGAAGACAGTACGCAAACGAAAACCCTCCCTGACGCGAACTTACGAGTTCTAAGGAAACTGGATCAAGTCGGCGCGACTTCCTAATAGGCGCGCGCGACCGCGAACTCCGCGGCTTCCGTCAGCGCGGACTTGGCTTTGCTCGTCGGGAACATGCCGAGGGCGTCGATCGCTCGTCGGCCATATTGCCGCGCGCGCTCGATGGTATCGACGAGGGCGCCGGTGCCCTTCAGCAACCCGATCGCATGAGCAAGGTCGTCGTCCGACACGCGGGCACCGCTTATCGCTGCGCGCCAGAAAGCGCGGTCGTCTTCCGAGCCTCGCGCGTACGCAAGGATCACGGGAAGTGTCATCTTGCCGTCCCGGAAATCGTCGCCGACACCCTTGCCCATCGTTGCGGCGTCCGAAGCATAGTCGATGACGTCGTCGCTGAGCTGGAAAGCAATGCCAAGATTGCGTCCGTAGGTCTCGAGCGCGACCTCCGCGTCCTCGCTCGCTTCCGCGACTACCGGAGAAACCCGGCAGGCGGCCGCAAACAGCGCCGCCGTCTTGGCGCTGATGATCTCAAGATAATGGTCTTCGTCGGTATCGATCTGGCGCTGTGCGGTGAGCTGGTTGACCTCGCCCTCGGCAATCACGGCCGACGCATGGCTCAAGATCCGCAACACCTTTAGGCTCCCGTCCTCGACCATTAGCTCAAAGGCGCGGGAAAAAAGGAAGTCGCCGACGAGAACGCTCGCCGGATTGCCCCAGATGAGGTTCGCGGTCCGCTTGCCCCGCCGCATGCCCGAGCCGTCCACCACATCATCGTGAAGGAGGGTGGCGGTGTGGATGAACTCGACCGCTGCGGCGAGCTTGTGATGGCGGGTTCCAGGGTAGCCAAGAAGCGACGCGCTCGCGAGCGTCAGCATCGGCCGCATACGCTTGCCGCCGCCGGCAATGAGATGGCCCGCAAGCTCGGGAATGAGGGCGACCCTGCTCTGCATGCGCTCGAGGATGACGGCGTTGACGCCGTTCATGTCGGCGGCGACGAGCGCCATCAGCGCGTCGAGCGAAGGGGAGCGGGTGGTTGCGAGCGGGTGAATTGTTGCGGCCACGGCGCCGCCCCTAGCCGGGACGGCGCCGATTATCAAAGTGCCTTACCAAATGTGTACGCGCTGATCGGGCGCAAGATAGAGCTTGTCGCCGGGCTGAACGTTGAACGCCTTGTACCAGGCGTCGACATTCCGGACGATGCCGTTGACGCGATATTTGCCGGGGCTGTGCGGGTCGGTGAGGATCTGCTGGCGCTCGGCGTCTTCGCGGTCCTTCTCCTGCCAGGCCTGCGCATAAGCGATGAAGAATCGCTGGTCGCCGCTGAGACCGCCGATGACGGGTGGTTCGCCGTGCTTCGCGCTATACTTCTTGTAGGCGGCATAAGCAGCTTCGACACCGGAAAGGTCGCCGAGGTTCTCACCCAGCGTCAGCTTGCCGTTGACGTTGACGCCCGGATAGGGGCTGAAGCCGTTATATTGCGCAACGAGCCGGTCGGTCCGCACCGAATAATTCTTCGCTGCGTCGGCGCTCCACCAGTCCCGAAGGGCACCATGCGGATCGAACTTGCGGCCCTCGTCGTCGAAGCCGTGACCCATCTCGTGACCGATGACGGCGCCGATCGCGCCGTAATTGGCCGCAGGGTCCGCATTGGGATCGAAGAAGGGCGGCTGCAGGATCGCGGCCGGGAAGGTGATCTGGTTGGTGACCGGGCTGTAATAAGCGTTGATCGTCTGCGGGTACATTCCCCACAACGTCCGGTCGACCGGCTTCGGGAAGCGCTTCAGCTGTAGTTTCCAGTCGAAGTCCGCGGCTCGGATCGCATTGCCAAGCGGATCGTCCTTGACGACCTGCATCGACGAATAGTCGATGTACTTGACCGGGTGACCGATACGAGGCTCGAACGCCGCGAGCTTCTCGAGCGCGGCTTTGCGGGTCCCCGCGTCCATCCACTGATTGTTGCCGATGCGGTCGCGATAGGCATCTTCGAGATTGCCGATCAGTTCCTTCATCTGCCGCTCGGATTCGGCGGGGTAATGCGTCTTGACGTAAATCTCCCCGACGCCCTCGCCGAGCGCGCCGTTCACCGCCGCAACGCCGCGCTTCCAGCGGTCGCGCTGCTGTTCAACGCCAGACAGTTCCTTCGAATAGAAAGCAAAGCGCGTGTCATCGAACGCCTTGGGGAGGTCGCTAGCGTGATCGGAAACGAAGCGGAACGCGAGCCATTCTTTCCAGGTGGAGATCGGCGTCGAAGCAAGGATCTTGCCCGCGCCGGAGACGGCCGAAGGCTCGGTCACGATGACTGCATTCGCTGCGCCAAGACCCGCCTTCGCAAGCGTCGCGTTCCAGTCGAACTGCGGCGCGAGCGTTGCAAGCTGTGCCCGCGTCATCGGATTGTAGATCTTGTCGATATCGCGGCGATCGGCCGCCGGCCATTGCGCCTGTGAGAGGGCCGTTTCGAGGGCAATGATGCGATCCGCCGCCGCCGCACCGCCGGGGAGACCGGCGAGCTTCTCGATCGTGATAATATAATCGCGATACGCGGCGCGGTGCGCCTTCATCTTCTCGCTGTCGCTAAGATAATATTCGCGGCTCGGAAGTCCGAGGCGGGCCTGGCTCGCGAAGACCGCATACCGGTCGGGCGCCTTGAAATCGGCGTCGATGCCAACGTCCACCGGGCTCGCAAAGCCGGGCTTTACGAACAGCGACAGAAGCTCTGCTTTCGTGTTCGCGCTCGCGATCTCGGCAAGATAGGACTTGAGCGGCGCCGTTCCCGCCGCCTCGATCGCGCCCGTATCCATGAAGCTTGCGTAATAGTCGCCGATCTGCTGGCCAAGGTGATCGCGGTTGGGGTTATTCGCTTCGCTCTCGACAATCTGGCGAACGTCCCGTTCCGCCGCATCGGAGAGAGTGACGAACGGACCGGCTGAAGCGCGATCCGCGGCGATCGGGGTACGCTTGTCCCAGCTGCCGTTCACATAGGTCCAGAAATCGTCGCCCGGCTTGACCGAGCTGTCCATCGCCGAATTGTCATAGCCCCAGCTTCCGTAGACCGGCTTTTGAGCCTGTGCGCAAAACGGGACCGAAACAGCAATCACGCTCGCTGTCGCGAGCGCCAACCTCTTGAAACTCATGGATTTTTACCCCTCCGGATAACAGCCGCGAGCCATGCCTCAAGTGCTTTGCTTTTGGCAATAATTTTCGACGAAGAACCTATCCTGACCGACCGGCGCGCGGATCGTTACGTGCGCGGCCTACCAGACGTGTACGCGCTCCTGTGGAGGCAGGTAGAGCTTGTCGCCCGGCTTGACGTCAAACGCCTTGTACCAAGGGTCAAAGTTCCGGACGATCCCGTCCACCCGATACTGATCCGGCGAATGGGGATCGCTAAGGAGCTGTTGACGAAGGGCACCCTCCCGCCTCTTGCCCTGCCAGGCCTGCGCGAAGGCGATGAAGAACCGTTGATCGCCGGTGTAGCCGTCGATCACCGGCGGTTCGCCGTGGCGCGCCACATAGCGCCGGTAAGCGGCATAGGCTGTTTCAAGGCCGCCGAGATCGGCGAGATTTTCGCCGAGCGTCAGGTGGCCCTTGATGTGGACTCCCGGGATCGGCTCATACTGGTCGAACTGTGAGGCAAGCCGCTCCGCCTTGACCTTATATTTGGCCGCGGTTGCGGGCGTCCACCAGTCGCGAAGGCGTCCCTTCGCATCGAACTGCCGCCCTTCGTCATCGAAACCGTGCCCCATCTCGTGGCCGACCGTCGTCGCTCCGGTCTCGGCATAATTGACCGCAGGGTCCGCATTGGCATCGAAGAAGGGAGGCTGCAGGATCGCTGCCGGAACCGTGATCTGGTTCATCGTCGGGTCGTAATATGCGTTCACCGTCTGCGGGGTCATTTCCCACAAGGACCGATCGACCGGATGCGGGAAGCGCTTCAGTTCCAGCTTCCACTGGAAGTTCTCGGTCGCGATTGCGTTGGCGAGCGGGTCGGTGCGGCTGATTGGAAGCGCCGAATAGTCGATCCATTTCACCGGATGCCCGATGCGCGGATCGAAGGTGCCGAGCTTTTCGAGGGCCTTCTTGCGGGTCGCCTCGTCCATCCACGCAGCGTTGGTGATCTTCTGCGCGTAAGCGGCGCGCATGTCGTCGACCAGTTCCTGCGCCTGTCGCGCCGTTTCGCTCGGCCAGTATTTTGCGACGTAAAGCTGGCCAACCGCCTCGCCGAGACTGCTGTCCAGCATCTCGATGCCGCGTTTCCAGCGTGCGCGCTGCTCGGGAACGTCGTTCAGCGTCTTGCCGTAAAAGCCAAAATGCGCGTCGTCGAAAGCCTTGGGGAGGTCACTTGCATGGTCGCTGAGGAAGCGGAAGGTCAGATATTCCTTCCACGTACTCAAGGGAACGTCAGCGAGGCGCTTTCCCGCGGCCGCGACGGCGCTCGGCTCGGCAATATCGACCTTGGGCGCGGAACCAAGGCCGATGTCGCGCAGGGTCGCGGCCCAGTTGAACTGCGGCGCAAGCTTCATCAGCTGGGCGCGGTTCATCGGGTTATGGGTTGCGATCGGGTCGCGGCGCCGCTCCGGCGTCCATTGGTCCTTCGCGAGGCGGGTCTCGAGGGCAAGAATGCGGTCCGCTCGGCCTTCGGCATCGGGAAGGCCCGCAAGCTTGCTGAGATCGACGATATAGCTTCGATAGGAAGCCCGGATCGACTGATATTTTGCGCCCGTCAGCAGGTAATAGTCGCGCGTCGGAAGACCAAGACGTGCCTGGCCGGCGGCGGCGGTGTAGCGCGTGGGATTGTCCTGGTCGGCCGCGATTCCGACATTGACCGGGCTCGCATAGCCGGGCTCCATCATCAGCTTTACGAGCTGAGCGCGGCTCGAAACCGCGCTGATGCGCGCTAGATAGGGCCGGAGCGGCGCAAGGCCGCGCGCTTCGATCCCGGCTTCGTCCATCCAGGCCGCGTAAGCATCGCCGATCTTCTTCGCGATCGGGGATGTCGGGTTCGCCGTGACGTCCTCGACCATCTTTCGCACCTGGAGCTCGATCTCGTCCGGAAGCTCGTAATTATAGCCGGCGCCCGTCTTGTCCGCCGGAATGGCATGACGGCGCAGCCACGTACCTTCAGCAAACTCGAAAAGGCTGTCGCCGGGCTCTACCTTCGTATCCATGTCGGCGCGATCGACGCCCCACGTGCCATAGCGGGGACCGGCCGCGAGGAGCGTTGCCGGAACCGCGATCGCAAGCGTGCCGGTAAGGAACAAGTGACGGAAACGCATAGGAAATTCCCCAATCCCCGATTTTTGATTGCGAACCCTATCGACGAAGCGGCCAATCATACAACAGGTCTTTTAGACGAAGGGGCGCGCCCTGGCTCCTAGCCGGCAGGGAGGCTCAGCCGCGCGAGGAGACCGCCAAGATCCTCGCTTTCCTCAAGGTGGATCGACCCGGCATAAATTTCGGCAACATCGCGCACGATTGCGAGACCAAGTCCGGTCCCGGGTTTGCCCGTCGTGTCGAGACGCGCGCCCCGCGTAAACAGTTCGCCCCGCCGTTCCTCGGGAATGCCGGGACCGTCGTCCTCGACGAGGATATCGACGTTTTCGCCCTGGGGTTCGACGGTCACGAAGACTCGGCCTTGCCCATATTTGGCGGCATTCTCGACGAGGTTGCCGAGCATCTCGTCGAGATCCTGGCGCTCGACCCGAACCTGCGCCCGATGGTCCCCGGCAATGTCGACCGTCACTCCTTCATAGAGACGGTCAACAGCCCGCTGGACGGCTTCAAGGCTCGCCCAGACGAGGGCACGGGACTGGGCAGAAGCGCGGCGGCCGATCGCCCGGGCGCGCGCAAGATGGTGATCGACCTGGCGGCGCATCACCAGCGCCTCGCGGCAGACGGTGTCTGAAAGGTCGGGCGCCCGGGCGGTCGCGGCGTTGGTGATGACGGTGAGCGGCGTCTTCAGGGCATGGGCAAGATTGCCGGCGTGGCGCCGCGCTTCCTCGGCCTGGGCTTCGCTATGGGCGAGAAGCTGGTTGATCTCTTCGGTGAGCGGACGGATTTCAGACGGAAATTCGTTGCTGATCCGCGTCTTGTTACCGGAACGGATGGCCGCAACCTCGTCGCGCACGCGCCGCAAGGGCCAAAGTCCGTAGAAGGTCTGCAGTGCCGCAAGAACGACGAGGCCGACACCAAGCGCAAGGAAGCTCCAGAACAGGGTCGAGCGGAGCTTGTGGATCTGGTCGTTGATCGTCTCGCGGGACTGCGCCACCTGAAAACGCCAGCGGACGTTGGACCCCGGAAGGATCGCGTCGCGCTCGGCAACCCGCAACGGCTCGTTCGTCCCGAACTCGCCGGTATCGTAAAGATGCGGTTTGACGTCGTCATGGGTCGCCGTCACCCGCAGGCGCCGGTCCCACAGGGAGCGTGAAGGAAACGTGTCCATTCCCGCCCCGCTGATCTGGAAATAGAGGCCCGAATAGGGCTGGATGAACCGCTGGTCAGCGGGCGGTCGGTTGAACCGTACCTCGCCGTCCGGACCAATTTCCGACGCGTAGATCATCGAGTTCAGAAGGAACTCGAGCTGGGAGTTGAACTGGTCCTCGATGGAACGCGTCAACACGCGATCGAGGCCAATGCCGCCAATGAGAAGGAGCGCCGTTATCCACAGCGCTGCAACAACGATCATCCGACGGCTGAGTGATCCCGACCGCTGCCCGCGCTTCAGCTTGCGCGAAACAGGCGCATCCGCCGCCGCGGCGGGAGCCGCGGGGGCTTCGGCGTTCAACTGACCGGTTCCTCCAGCGAGTAACCGAGCCCGCGGATGGTGGTGATGACGTCGGCGCCGAGTTTTTTCCGGATGCGCGTCACGAAGACCTCGATCGTGTTGGAATCGCGATCAAAGTCCTGGTCATAGATATGCTCGATGAGCTCGGTCCGGCTGACGACCTTCCCCTTGTGATGCATGAGATAGCTCAGAAGCTTGTATTCCTGCGCGGTGAGCTTCACCGGTTCGCCGTCCTTGGTGACCTTCCCCGAACGCGTGTCGAGCCGGATGTCGCCCGAAATGAGCTCGCTCGAGGCGTTGCCCGACGAACGACGAATGAGCGCCCGCAACCGGGCAATGAGTTCCTCGGTCTGGAAAGGCTTGGCGAGGTAATCGTCGGCGCCCGCATCGAGGCCGGCGACCTTGTCGGACCAGCTGTCGCGCGCCGTCAGCACGAGGACGGGCATCTTGCGTCCCTCCTTGCGCCAGCGATCGAGCACCGTGAGACCGTCGATCTCGGGAAGGCCAAGGTCGAGGATCACCGCATCATAATTCTCGGTCGCGCCCAGGTAATGGCCGTCTTCGCCGTCCGTTGCGAGGTCGACGGCATAGCCGGCGCCTTCGAGTGTCGAGCGCAATTGGCGACCAAGATTGGGCTCGTCTTCGACGATCAGAACGCGCATTCCGTCTCCCCGGACCTGTTCATCTTCGCCCTCAACACGTGTTGCGGCGAGAGGTTGCTTAAGCGAAACAACTGGGGAGAGAAGGGCGAAAGTCAATCGGAACCTTTGGAAAGATCAGCGATCACGTGATCGGTTGAGGATTCGCCCCTGGCCGTCGACGTCGACCCAGATGACGCGGCCGTTCTGCATGAACTTGAAGCGGTAGGTGTCGCCGTTGAGCTCGGGCCCGAGATAATCAGCGCCGCCCATCATCGGGATGACCCGGCGCTCGAGCATCGGCAGCGGCATCGAGCGACCATCGCGCGTCGCCTCCCATGCGCGCTGCTGCTCGCGCGGCGGACCGGCCAAAACCGGCCGTGGTCCACGCGGGTGATCAGCCAGCGCCGGGGCACCGGTCAGGCCACCTGTAACAACAGCGGCAATGATAAGATTACGCAACAGTCCCATGGCCGACTCTTTTTGTTCGCCTGGCGTTGTATCAGGAACCATTGAATGGCCTATGAATGCTGTCGTTCGCCGGCGTTCAGGGGGTAATGGGGGATTCTCTACGATGCGTAAGCTCATGCTTTGTGCGTTCCTCGCCGCGGCGTTCGCCAACCCGCTGACTTGCGCGACCGCGCAGCGGGCAAGGATGGAGTCGGTGCCGCCAAGGCAGGCGGGCGAAGGCGAGGGGCCTTATTCAAAGCTCGTCATCCGCGCGGCAATGGTCATCAAGGGCGATGGCTCGCCGCCGATCGGGCCCATGGATATCGTCATCGAAGGCAATCGCATAACCGCGGTCGAGCCGGCAGGGACACCTGGGGTGCCGTTGAAAGTGCGCCGCCCGCCGCTCGATGCGGCACGGGAGATTGATGCGCGCGGCATGTGGGTGATGCCGGGCTTCATCGACACGCACGGGCACAATGGCGATCCCCAGAAGGCGCCGAACGCAAGCTACGGCTACAAGCTCTGGCTTGCCCATGGCGTAACCACGGTCCGCGGCGTTCCCTTCTACTTTGGCGATGTGACGCAAACCCTGTCCGACCGGGCGCGAAGCGCGGCAAATACGATCGTTGCCCCGCGCCTCGTGACTTATGCGGTGCTCGGCGATGCCTGGCCGAACGGCGATGCCGACACGCCCGAAAAGGCGCGCGCCTGGGTGCGATGGGCCGCGAAAACGGGCTTCGATGGCGTCAAATTCTTCAACATGCAGCCGCCTGAAGCCACGAAGGCGGCGATCGATGAAGCGCGCAAGCTTCACTTGGGAACGATCGCGCATCTGTCGCAGCCCGGGGTTGCCCGTTTCAATGCGCTCGATGCCGGGCGCGCCGGGCTTGGTACTGTCACCCATTTCTACGGTCACTTCGAGGCTCTCCTCAAGGACCATCGGGTGCAGACCGTTTCCAATGACTATAATTACATGGACGAGCAGGCGCGCTTTGGCGACTTTGCCGATCTTGCCGACCAGATCGTCGAACCGGGCGGGCCGGAATGGAACGCCTATCTTCGCGAGCAGCTCGCCCACGGCGTCGTCTTCAATCCGACCTTCAACATCTATTCGGCATCCCGCGATCTCATGCGCGCGCGAAACGCGGACTGGAACGCGCGCTATGTGCTTCCCTCGATGATGAAATTCTATGCCGCGAACCGCGAAAACCACGGGTCCTACTGGTACGACTGGACGACCGCGCGCGAGATCAAGTGGCGCCGCTTCTATGTGCCCTACATGAAGCTCATGAACGATTATAAGAACATGGGCGGCCTCGTTACCGCCGGATCCGATCCCGGGTTCATCTACCAGACTTGGGGTTTCTCCTACATCGGTGAACTCGAAATGCTCCAGGAGGCGGGGTTCAGTCCCCTCGAGGTCATCGAAGCCGCGACCTGGAACGGTGCCCAGGAGCTTTACCGTCCCAAAGGGATCGAGCCGCCGATCGGTCTTGTCGAGAAGGGCAAACTTGCCGACCTCGTGATTGCACCCGAAAATCCGCTGCAAAATCTTAAGACACTCTACGGGACGGGCTTCGACCGGCTCGAGGCCGACGGGAAGATCCACCACGTCGGCGGCATCAAATATGTCGTGAAGGACGGCATCGTCTATGATGCTCACCGGCTCCTTGCCGACGTCGCCGCCATGGTTGATGCGCAAAAAGCGGCTTCGGCGCATTGATGCGACGGCCGACCCTTGGCTAAGCGGCCCATTATGGCCGCTCCAATCCTCACCTTTGAACAGCTCGGCCTCATCCAGGGCGAAGGCTGGCTGTTTCGCGGGCTCGATCTTTATGTCGGCGAACGGGACCGGCTTGCGCTGATTGGCCGCAATGGCGCCGGCAAGACGACCTTGCTCAAATGCCTCGCCGGCCTCATCGATACGGACGAGGGCAAACGCACGATTGTCCCCGGCACGCATGTCGTGCTTCTTGAGCAGGACCCCAAGATGGAGGGTTACGCGACGCTCGAGGAATGGGTCTTGGGCGGTGCCGACGCGCCGCAGGCCCATGAAGCTGCGGCCATCGCCGACCAGCTCGGAATTGATCTTTCGCGCGAGACGGAAAGCGCGAGCGGGGGCGAGCGCCGCCGGGCGGCGATCACCCGCGCTCTTGCCTTGAACCCGGATGTCCTGCTGCTCGACGAGCCCACCAACCATCTCGACCTCGGCGCGATCGAGTGGCTCGAGAACTGGCTCAAGCGCTTCAAGGGAGCCTTCATCGTGATTAGTCACGACCGAACCTTCCTCAATCGACTGACCAGCAGCTGCATCTGGCTGGATCGCGGTCAGCTCCGGCGCGCCGAGATCGGCTTTGGCGGGTTCGAGGCGTGGACCGAACGCGTCTATGACGAAGAGGCGCGGGTGGCCGAGAAGCTCGACGCCAAGCTGAAGATCGAGCTTCACTGGCTCCAGCGCGGCGTGACAGCGCGCCGGCGCCGCAACCAGGGCCGCCTGTCCAAACTTCATGAAATGCGCGCGCAGCGTGCCGCAATGCTCGGGCCCACGGGCTCGTCAAAACTTGCGCTCGCCAAGGACGACGTCCGCTCAAAGACGGTGATCGAGGCCGATCATGTCAACAAATCCTATGGCGAGCGGCCCATCATCCGGGACTTCTCGCTCCGGATCCAGCGCGGCGACCGCATCGGCATCGTTGGGCCCAATGGGGCCGGTAAGACGACCCTCCTGAAGCTCCTCACCGGCGAGATGGAACCCGACGCCGGCAATGTAACGCGGGCGAAAACGCTCGCGGGCATTGTCATCGACCAACAGCGAAAGCTCATGGAGCCGACAAAGCGCGTCAAGGACGTGCTTGCGAATGGTGGTGACTGGATCGACGTCCGCGGCGCAAAGAAGCACATCAAGGGCTATCTCAAGGAATTCCTGTTCGACCCGTCGCTCGCCGATGCGCCGGTCGGTTCGCTATCGGGCGGCGAGCGTTCGCGCCTTCTGCTCGCGCGCGAATTCGCGCGTGCGGCAAACCTGCTCGTTCTCGATGAGCCGACGAACGACCTCGACCTCGAGACGCTCGACCTCCTCCAGGAAGTGATCGCGGACTATGACGGGACGGTACTGATCGTGAGCCACGACCGTGACTTCCTCGATCGAACCGTGACGATCACACTCGGGCTCGAGGGATCGGGCCGCGTCGACATCGTCGCGGGCGGGTATGAGGATTGGGTGAAGCAGCGCTTCGAGGCCCATCGATCAATCGCCAAAGCCGCAGGGCGCGCGCGCGAAGGCGTTCGACGCGAGGAGAAGCCGGAATGGGTGTCCGCGTCCGCCGGCCGAAAACTCTCCTACAAGGACCAGCGCGATTACGATCGGCTGCCCGACGAAATCGAGCGCCTCGAGTCTTCCATTGCAAGCGATGAAGCGACACTGGCGAACCCGGACCTCTACGTCCGCGATCCGGCGGAGTTCGCGCGGCTCAGCGAGCGCATCGCGCGCCACCGCGCCGACGTCGAAGCAGCAGAACTGCGCTGGCTCGAGGTCGCCGAGATGGCCGAAGCGCTCGCCCGTTAGGCGAGGACCGCCGCCGTTCGTTCGCGGATGCGGCGCTCCAGGATCGAGAGCGGCATCGCTCCTTCACGAAGCACCTCGTGGAAGTGCTTGATATCGAACTTGGGCCCGAGGGTCTTCTTGGCTTCGTCGCGCGCGCGCACCCACGCCGTGTGGCCGACCTTGTAGCTGCACGCCTGGCCGAGCTGCGTGCAATAGCGCTCGATCTCGCGCTGGGAACGCGGCCGCGCATAGCCCGTCGTGCGCGCAAGGTAGTCGGTCGCCTGCTCGCGGCTCCAACCCTTTGCGTGGATGCCGGTGTCGACGACAAGGCGTGCGGCCCGGAACAGGAAAGACTGGAGGAACCCGGAACGTCCGAACGGATCGTCCGCGTAGACGCCGAGTTCGTCGGCCAGCTGTTCGGCATAAAGCGCCCAGCCTTCGCCATAGGCCGAAAGGAAGGTGGTCTTCCGAAGCTTCGGAATATCCTTCGATTCCTGCGAGATGCTGAGTTGCAGGTGATGGCCGGGAACGCCCTCATGATAGCAGAGCGTCGGCAGCGTGTACTTGGGCCAGTCGCCGAGATCCTTGAGGTTGATGAAATAGATCGCAGGGCGCGAACCATCGAGCGTCGCAGGGCGGTAATAGCCGTTTGCGGCGCCATCCTGGATCTCGGGCGGTACACGCCGGATCTCGAGCGGCTGCCCGGGGAGAGTGGCAAACGCGTTCGGAAGCCGTCCATACATGTCCTTGATACGGCCATTGAGGTACGTCAGGAGATCCGCCCGGGAACCGGGCGTGTCCGGCCACGCCTGCGACGGCGACTTGCCGAGCGCGTTCAGTCGATCGCCGACAGTTCCTTGCGAATAGCCGAGACCTTTGAGGATCTGGTCAAGCTCGGCGCTGATCTCAGCAACCTGGTCGAGCCCCATCTGGTGAACTTCGGCGGGGGTAAAGTTGGTGGTCGTCGCCTCGCGGAGTGCTTGCGCATAAATGGCTTCGCCGCCGGGTAGCCGCTGGGCGCCATCGCCGGGGCGGCTCGACGACTTTAGGCGCTCCATGGCGGTAATCTGCCGGTCGAGCGCCGGATAGACAGCTTTTGCAACCACGTCGGCGGCGCGGCGCTGCCAGTCGCCCGCGATCCCCTTGGCGGTCGATCTCTTGACGAGGGACTGCACCAGGGAACTGTCGTCAGGCGCGACATTGCGGAGCTTGCGCATCTGTCCGAGCGCAAGATCGATCGACCATGATGGAGCAAGGAAGCCGCGCGCTGCCTGCGCCTGCTGTTCCGCCGTGTCATTGTCGAGGAGGGTCGCGAACTGGGTGAGGCGCGAGAGATAGGCCTCGGCATCGCCGCGGTTGTCGATCGTGTGGCTGGTGTTGAGGAAGTCCGGGATTTCGAAATAGGCACCGCCCTGCTGGGTGATCGGATAGGGTCGTTGCGCGCTCGCGATATCCCACCGGCTCGGGGCAACTGTGGCGGTCTCGAGCGAATAGAGGATGACTTCGCGATTGAGCTTGCTGGTCTTGGACAGTGTCGCGGGGTCGATGGCCTTGAGCTCGGCGACCGCCCGCTGATTGCGCGCGAGGTTCTCGCGCCGAAGGATCCGCGCCGGACGCGTATCGAGCTGCGACTTGAGGGCCGCGTTCGCACCCTTGTCGAGCCCGAGCGAAGAAGCGAGCGTCGGCGAATGACGGACGCGATCCTGAAAGATCGCTTCGCACAGCGCATCGAACGTCGCATCGCCGGTTCCGGGGCGCGCTTGAATGGCCGCAATGACCGGAGCGTCGACAAGCGGAAACAGGGCGATCGTGGCAGTAGCGGAAAGAAACGAGCGACGATCCATGGAAATGCCCCGTGAGCTGCAGCCGAGATTGGCGCACGTTAGCGCCGCAACCTGCACCTGCAACCGCGTTTCACTTCCTTAGCGCGGATGCCGACCCCTAAGCAGCCGTGGTCGAAACTTGGGCCGAAGGACACGATCCCGCCGCGCTGCCTCTTCCACTCTCTCGAGGTCAGGCGCTCAAGCGATATTGCTTCAGTAGATCGTAAAGGGTCGGCCGGCTGATCCCGAGAAGCTTGGCGGCTCCCGAGATATTGTTGTCGGTCCGGCTCATCGCCTGACGGATCGCCTTCCGATCCGCGACTTCCCGCGCTGCCCGAAGATTGATCGGAAGCGAGCCCTGTTCGGTCGAAACCCGTGTTGGCAGATCAAGGTCCGCGGCCGCGACGATCTTTGTATCGGCCATGATGACGGCGCGTTTGATGCGGTTCTCGAGTTCGCGGACGTTGCCCGGCCAGGAGTAAGCGTCAATGGCGTCGAGCGCGTCGGCGCTGAGGGATTGCACGTCCGGGTTGAGCTCGCGTCCGAACCGATTGACGAAATGACGGGCGAGCAGCACCGCGTCCCCGGACCGCTCCGCAAGCGAGGGGATTTTTACGACGATCTCGGCAAGCCGGTAATAAAGATCTTCGCGGAATCGGCCGTCGCCTGTCATGGCGTCGAGATCCTGATGCGTCGCGCAGACGATCCGCGTATCGACCTGGATCGGCTGACGGCCCCCGATGCGCTCGATGACACGTTCCTGGAGGAAGCGCAGGAGCTTGACCTGGAGCGGCAGCGGGATGTCGCCGACCTCGTCGAGAAACAAGGTGCCGCCCTCGGCAAGCTCGATCTTGCCGACGTTCGACTTGACGGCGCCGGTGAAAGCGCCGCGCTCGTAACCGAAGAGTTCGGCCTCGAGGAGGTTTTCGGGAATGGCTGCGCAGTTGATCGCAATGAACTCGCCCCGCCTTCCGCTCGCCTCGTGGACCGCGCGGGCCAGGAGTTCCTTTCCGGTTCCGCTTGCGCCCAGAAGCATCACCGACACGTTCGCGGAAGCAACACGCTCAATGGTCTTTGCAACCTTTTGCATCTCCGGCGCTGCAGTGACGATGGAGCCAAGAACGGTTGCGCCGACGCCGCTTTCGAGCCGGCGATTCTCTTCCTCGATCTCGTGCAGGTGAAAGGCACGGGCGACGATGAAGCCCAGCTCGTCGATATCGACGGGTTTCTTGTAGAAGTCATAGGCGCCCATCGCGACGGCCCTGGTCGCGCTCTCGCGTGCTCCATGGCCCGTCGCAACGATGACCTTGGTGTCCGGCTTTAAGCGGAGGATCTCGGCAAGCGTCGCAAAGCCCTCGTCCGTGCCGTCGGGATCCGGTGGAAGGCCAAGGTCAAGCGTAACGACGGCGGGCTCATGCGCACGAAGCGCCTCGATGGCGCTGGTGCGATCGCCCGCGCAGACCACCTGATAGCCCTCATAGGCCCATTTGAGCTGCCGCTGCAGTCCTTCATCGTCCTCGACGACGAGCAGCACGCGTGGTTCGCTTTGGTCCGTCATGCCTGTTTCCTGATACTTTCGCCTGCGGGTGCCGCCGCGGGCAGGTGGATTGTAAAGGTTGTGCCGCGCCCAAGGCGGCTGTCGACGCTGATGCTCCCGCCCATGGCGGTCACGAGCGAGCGCGCTTCGAAGGCGCCGATCCCGAAGCCGCCAGGCTTGGTCGACGAGAAGGGCTGAAACAGACGGTTGCGAATGAAGTCGCCGTCCATGCCTGTCCCCTTGTCGGAAATGGCGATTGTCACGCGGACATCGCTGCTTTCAACGCGGATCGTCACGGGCTCGTCGCTGCTTGCGTCAAGCGCGTTCTGCACGAGATGGGCGACAGCCTGCTCGAGCGCGGATCCATCGACAAGCACTTCGAGCGCGGTGTCCCCAAGGAGCGTAACGTCGCGCTCGCGGCGCTTGGCAGCAATCGCGGCAAGCAGGATCGGACGCAGCGGCTGGGCTTCGATCCGTTCCACGCGCGATTGCGAACGTGGCGCAAGGCGCGCGAGCAGATCGTTCATCTTGCCCACGGAGGATTTCAACGTCGCGACCATGTCCGCCCGGAATTCCGGATTGTCGGCATGGCGTTCGGCGTTCCTCGCGACCAGCGACAGCTGGCTGACGAGGTTCTTGATATCGTGGAGAATGAAGGCGAAGCGCCGGTTGAACTCCTCGAACCGCTGCGCCTGGCTTAGTGCTTCCTGGCCAAGCGCTTCGGCAAGCGAACTCGCCGCCTGGTGGCCGGCGGTCCGGAACAGATCAAAATCTTCCCAGTCGAGCTGGCGCCGGTAATCGGGAGCCGCAAGAATGACGAGCCCAACGAGCCGCTGCTCATGAAGCAAGGGTATGCCACCCCACGCGGATTCTTCCTGGAGCAGCCAGGGCGGAACGCCAATCGCCCGATCCTCGGCCGCCGCCCAGCCACCCCGCAGAGCGGCAAATTCGAGAACTCGGCCGCTCGCCTCAAGCGCGGTCCAGAACTGCCCGGCCTCCTCGAAAGAACTCGGGGTCGGGCGGCCGCCGGGCCATTCACTCGTGCTGGCGATTGCGAGACCCTGCCCGCCATCGCTCACCAGGAGCATTCCGCCAGGAGCGTCGATGATGTCGGCGAACGCCTTGACGATGCGGTCGGCAAGCGGGGGTGCATCGGGACCCGCGCGACCCAGGGTTTCGGTAAAACGCAGCCACTCCGTTCGATAATCGTAGCGATGTTCGAAGAGATGCTTGGCGATCTTGACCTTGAGCCACGCCCGGGCCCGCGCGCTCGGAATGAGAACCATCGCCGCGACGGTCATGATTGCAAGAGCGGCAACGACGAGGGAAGACGACCAGTCGACCCTGCTGCCGCGAAGCGCGGTCGCGAGGATCGCCATCAGCGCGAAGTAGGCGCAGATCGCAAGGAGCGAGAGCGACTGGAACGTCGCCGCCCGAGAGAGGCGCACGCGCCATGCGCCTTCCTTTCGTGACGCGAGCGCAAAGAGTGGCGCAGCGAGTGCGACAGCGACCCCCCGCCAGACGATCAGCCCTTTGGCGCCCGCGGAACCGAGATAGAGGCTCGTGTAAAGATTGAGGTCGTACGTCCAAATGAGCGCGAGCCCGATCATTGCAAAGCGAATGTTGCCCCGGCTTGCCGGGGATGCCTGGCCGTACAGATTGTGCACCAGGACGAGGGCGCCGGCGGCGGTAGTTATTCGAAGAACGAGTTCGGTCTCGGCGATGGCCGGGCTTGGGCTGAAGAGTTCCAGCACCGCTCCGATGAGCTGCAGCCCGATGACACCGGCGACCGCGCCATAGACCATCTTGAGACCGTGCTGTCGCACGTCGTCATTGGCCGTCGACACACTGTAGAGAAGGCTTACCCAGAGAAGATTGCGTGCGCTTTCGGCGAGGCCGAGGACGGGCGCGTTCGGAGCCACGGCAGCAAGCCATGCCCAGCAAGCGGTGAGGGCGAAGGCGGAGGCAAGAAGGCGCTGGCCAGGCTGTCGCGCCGCTTCACTAAGGCGCCAGATGATCAAGGCCGCAAAACAGGCCGCCGCCAGAGCGTGACTCCAAAATCCCATCAGCGCATCCATTGTGCGCTTCCTGTAAATTCGGCTGACATGCGCGCAGGTGTCGCTAAATTTTACAAAGAAGTGGTGAACGGCGAGGAACCCCTCGGCGCCCCGGTGTTTCAAAGCTACGCAGGAGGCGGCAGTGAAAAAGCGGCAAATTGGCAGCAGTGGACTGGAAGTCGCGCCGCTGGCGCTCGGCGGAAATGTCTTTGGGTGGACGGCTGACGAAGAGGCGAGCTTTGCCGTCCTCGACGCGTTCGTCGATGCCGGCGGCACGATGATCGATACCGCCGACGTCTACTCGGCTTGGGTTCCTGGCCACCACGGCGGTGAAAGCGAAACGGTGATCGGTCGCTGGCTGAAGCGCGATCCTCGCAAGCGCGACAGCATCGTGATCGCGACAAAGGTCGGCTTCATGGCGGGACTTAAGCCCGAATCAATCGGGCCAGCCTGCGAAGCCTCGCTCCAGCGCCTCGGTATCGAGCGCATTGATCTTTATTATCACCACAAGGATGATCCGGAAGTTCCGCTCGCAGAGAGCCTCGGTGCAATGGATGAGCTCGTAAAGGCGGAGAAGGTCCGTGCGATCGGCCTTTCGCAATATTCACCCGAGCGCCTCGATGAAGCGATGCGCACGGCTCGAGATCATGGACTTGAGCGTCCGTGCGCCCTTCAGACCTGGTACAATCTCGTCGAGCGGGAAAAGCTCGAAGGAGCGCTGCGCGACGTGGCGCTTGAGCACGGTCTCGGGATTATCCCCTTCTATGGTCTTGCGAATGGGTTTCTCACGGGAAAGTACCGCACGAGAGCGGACCTTACCGAGAGCAGCCGGGGCGGACGGGTGGCAGACTATCTTGA
>DASZBO010000010.1:0-7582 GCA_035944075.1 Sphingomicrobium sp. | reverse complement strand
CCCAGTCCCAGTCCCAGATGCCGTGCCGTGCCGTGCCGTGCCGTGCCGTGCCGTGCCGTGCCGTGCCGTGCCGTGCCGTGCCGTGCCGACAGGATCATGCATTGATCTGCCCGGTTAAACACACCAGCAGCGATGCCTCGATCCGCGAGTGATGTCCGATGGCTTTATGCGCATAAAGCCATCGGCTCGAAATGGCTCACGGGTCGATCCAGACGGACACATGTGCCCCTCATCGCTAACAGCCTCGCCATACCAAAACGACGCGCTCAAATGAAGCGGCGTTGAATCCGTGCCGACTAACGCACTCCCGGCTAAATCCAAGGGTGCCCCCGCGTCGCGCTGGATCGTGTGGTTGCTCTGTATCTTTCGCCACTCCATAGCGACTCGTACTTCCCAGACACTGCCCCCGCAATGCCGCGGCTAGCGTTTCATCACCGCTAGCCGCAGATCACCACGCCCGCCCCTTTATGCGCATAAACCTATCCCCACCGGCTAATTCTTCTCGCGTTTACACAAAAACGATTGAAATGCGAATTCATCCAGGTAAAATCCATTTGCGTCTAAAAAGAGGAGGTGAAGATTGGCAGCAGAAATCATCGCGGTAACTCAGCAAAAGGGTGGGGTCGGGAAGAGCACAATCGCGATGCACCTCGGCGCTGCGTTCCATGAGAAAGGCAAGCGCGTCCTCGTCGTAGACGCAGATGGTCAAAACACACTGATCCATTGGGCCAGTGCATCATCAGACGGCGATACCGGCATCCCCTTTCCGGTCGTCAACCTCTCCGAAGCCGGCAGCCAGATCCATCGCGAGATCAAGAAATTCGTGGCTGACTACGACATCATCGTCGTCGACTGCCCGCCCTCCATCACCGAGAAAGTGTCCGGCGTCGTGTTGCTCGCGGCGAGCGTCGCGATTATGCCGACGTCGTCGTCGCCCGCCGACTATTGGTCGAGCGTCGGACTGGTGAAGCTCGTACAGCAAGCTCAGGTGATGAACGAAGACTTGCGCGCAGTCTTTCTACTGAATAAGACCGAAGAGAAACGGATGCTGACGCGTGAACTGAAGCGCGCGTTAGAGGAGCTCGGTTTCCCACTGCTCAAGACCCAGATCCCGACGCGCGAAGCCTATAAGCAGGCAATGGCGTTAGGGCAGACAGTGCTTCAGATGAACGATCGCGGCGCCAAGCTCGCCGCCATCGAAGTAAGGGCCTGCGCCAACGAGATCGCAGCCCTGCTCCCCTGAATTTATGCGCATAAAGGACCCTGAATGAAACCCTCCCAATTCGCCAAAGGCTTTCAAGCACGTCCTGATACGACCAGCAGCGAAAAGCGAACCGCTCTCGACCGCCTGAATGCGATCGACGGTTTGGTTAAGAATGGCGCCACGAATGGCGATGTACCGAGCCGCGCTATCCAGTCGGTCATGTCGCAGGACGTCTCAGAAGCAGACGCCGCCGAGATCGCCAATGAGTCGGCGAACTACCGTGCGTGGCGGATCGAACACGCCTATCGTCCTGGCCAGGTCGTCGAACTCGCGCTCAAAACGATCAAGCCGAGCCCGTTCAATCCACGCCATTTCTATCTGAAGCCATCGATTGCCGACCTCGCCGTCAATCTGGCAAAGCAGGGCCAGCAGCAGGCGATCCACGTCATTCCCGATTACGATAATCCCGGCTCCTACTTCGTCAGCGACGGCGGCCGGCGCGTGCGGGCGCTTAAAGAAGCGAACAAGGAATCGGTTAAGGCGATCGTCATCGATCTGCCGATCGGCATCCAAAGCTATAAGCTCGGCTACGACCTCAACGTCCAGCGCGATTCGCAGACGGTGTTCGACAACGCCGTCGTCTGGAGACGCTTTCTCGACGAGCAGCATTTCCAGAGCCAGAAGGAGCTCGCCGAGCACCTCGGACTGGACGAGTCGACCGTCGCGGTCGCCTTGTCGATTGCGAAGCTTCCCGAGGCGGTCATGCATGAGATGGTCGCCCGACCCGACCGCTTCGGCTCGAACATGGCCTATCAGGTGGGCCGTTATCACTCTGCCCGCGGCGCCGACGCTACGCTGCGCCTGATCAACAAAATCCTCTCGGACGACCTGAGCACGCGACAAGTCGCGGACATCGTGAAGGGCAGGGCGAGCGCACAGGAAAGCACCAAGCCGGCAGGTCGGCAACGCTATGCTCAACGTCTGGAAATTAAGCTCGGCGGTGTCGCGGTCGGCGATCTGAAATCATATGGGGACGATCGGATCGAACTGCGCCTGAAGGGTCTCACGCGTGAAAAGCGCGACGATATTCTTCGTCAGATTGAAAAGATGCTGAAGTAACAGCGGGGAAAGTATCCGCAGGAAAAGATACGGCGGCGCACGAAAGTGGCCGCCGTTTTTCCTGATGCGATTCTAATGACTACGCCGCGCGCGATTGGCTCAGCGTGAAGGCGAGCAGGTCACCGTCGGTGGGCTGGCCCCACGTTTTGCGAGCCAGCCAATCGAAGAATGCCGTTTCGACGATCTTCGAATCCAGTCCACGACGGCGCCAGTCGTCCCGCATGTGAGTGCCGAGGTCCGGCAACTCGTCGTCCTCAAACGACTTCCGCGCAATCTCCCGCTCGGACTCACCTTGCTCTTCGTAAAGCTCGCGTGCTTCCTTGCGGCGAACCGCGGAGTACTCGCCAAGCAGACGCGCTTTCAGGTCGTCCGCCGGCGCAGCCACCGCGGCTTTACCGCCGCTACCGGACGGCAGCACTTCGACTGGCGGCGCATAACCTTTCTTCAACGCATCCTTGAACAGAGCCGGTGCGCTGCGCACAGCGGGCAAGGACGTGCTGCGCATACGTTGTTCAGTCATCTGCAGAGCCGCGCGAATCCGGTTTTCTTCGCTATCGGCATACAGCGTTTGCGCTTCTTTCAGCGGAATGCCGATCTTCACCATCCGGTCGACCAAGGTGCTATCGAACACATTCGGGTGTTCGTCGAGTGCGAGCATGGGCTGCTTGCGCTCGGTCACACGGAACTGGATCTCGGCGACACGCCGCCCTTCCCGGTGCTCGATCAATTCCACAAAGATGTTGGTGACCGCATTCACTTCGGCGATGGCCGGGCGCAGGTAATCGCGCTTGAAGTACTTGTACTCGCGCTTCGCCTCGTCGCCCGCTTCAGTGTCGGGTGTGCCGGAGAGGATAGGGCGCCACCATTCCCATGATTCGCGCATCGTCAGATGGCTCGGGTTGGTCAGGTAGCGAACGCAAATCTCGTAAAGTGCGAGACCCGCGCTACTGCGCAACTGGCTCTGGAATTGCAGACTCAGCCGTGCATACTGAACCGGATCGAGCAGCTTCTTCTTGATCTTTGGTGCGAACGAGAACTCAACCCAGACGCGGCGGGTGGTGGGGTCTTCGAGAATTTCCGCGTCGGCAATCAGTGTGGAAATACCCCATTTCCGGCCCGGCTTCTGACTGGACGTGCCGGTACTCCACTCAACCTGCACCGACACCATGCGCCGCAGGTGCTCTTTCACCAGCGCGGTGTCATTCGAATCGAATGCCGAGTTGGCGACGATGTCGGACAGCAAGGCCCGATAAGTGTCGCCAGACTCATCAGCTTGCTGAGCGACGGCGAGGAGCACGTTGAACAGCTTGCGGGTGAGGAGCGTGATTTTGCCACTCTTGGGCTGGATGGCGATCGCCTCGACGGCCTTGCGCAATTCGGCCGAGCTCGGGCTGACTACGTCTGTCTTCTTCGCGCGCTTCGTGGCCATGCGTCTGGTCGAGGAGGGATTTGGCGTGAGCATACCGGCTGTGGTGATACACGTCTATAGCACGGGGCTCACCATTCCCGGTGAAGTGAGTTTACGAAGCGCAACTCACCTCGAGCAACTCCCGAAAACCCTCACCTTACCCGTTTCGCGCCAGGTTCAGGGCATCCTTACAGGTCGCGGCCTCCCGAAATGCTGACCGATTTCTGACCTGCCGCGAACGGGAGCGATTTGATCCCGAATCTTCTCACCTCAAAAAATTCTCATGAATTTTTGCCGTATGCACGTTGCGAGCGGATCGCACTCGCACTGGATCGGCGGCGCCGACGCGCTTCGCCCCATCTCCGCGGATAGGGTAGGGGAACCCGGTGAAAACTTGCGGCGCCCCCAACCGTCTTCATAAGCTGTACGGAAAGCGCGTCCCTAATCAAGCAAGCATCACGACGAAGCTTGCCTGAATGGCACACCCATCGATTGCGACCGTATGGCGATTGCCGCGCCGATGCACGCGGCAATCGCCACATGTTCACTTGAGTAAAGGTGACCCAGCCCGGCAGACAGACATCTCATTCACGCGACGTGAGATCCAAGTCACGACAAACTCCCCCCGAAAAAGCTCACCTTAACGCCAGCCGATCGCTCGGAATGACGCGGCCTCCAGACCTGGAGGCATGAAAAAACATCGACAAATACTCCCGAAAAGCCTCACCAATGAGCCCGGAAGCGGCTTGGACAGGTCCCGAAAAAGTGCCCCCGAAAAACCTCACCTTTGCGCACCGCACAAAAATTATCCAATACTTTCATTGGGTTAGAGAATCCCCACGAGCCAGGTTATGAGTACGAGCCCCCGTATATCCTCACCTTAAGCAGCTTTCTCATGAATCTGGACGCTTCCGGCACCAGCCCGAAGGGCCCCGAAAAATCTCACCTTAAGAATCCAGCAGCCGCAAAATCGGAACGACTCCGACAGCGTCCGTAGGGCCTTTCCGGCCCGTCAAGGCGATTTTGGTCCTGTATTTCCTCACCTTAGCGATCACAAGTGCCCAAAAAGGCTCCCGAAAAATCTCACCTTTAGGCCAAAACAGGCAATTTACTGCGCCGCCGATCGTCTCGATCCAGGTCTCCCGAATTCGCTCACCTTTCCTCAAGGGCGAGCGAAGACCTCATCGAGAATTTCGGTTGAAATCCCGCCCGGCTCCCGCAAACACTCACCTTAAGCGCCCGGATGCCCAGAATTGAGGCAAAAATGGCACCTTGGCCCCGGAAAGTCTCACCTTCGGTTCGCGTTTTCTCCTGCCTTGGCTCACCAATGGGGTTTACGAGGCCCAAATAAGGTCAAAAATTGGGGGCCACCGAGGTCCCGAAAGCGCTCACCTTCAGGCCAGTCGCGCCCCGAAGCGACTTTTGAGAGCTGTCGGGCGATCCCGGACGCTCAAGTCCCGCAAAATCTCACCTTTAGCCAAACCGCGTTTTTGAGGTGGCTCCTGAACCCACTCACGTTCTGTCCCGGACCCGCTCACCGAGGCCCCCGAACCTCATCACTCAACACTCCTGCAAGACCTCACCACCACTCCCGTAAAGCTTCACCTTACCGGGCTGAAACCCCTGCCAGGTAAGGGATTGCCATGGCGTTAACGTTTTTAACATGGGTTCAAAGGTGTTTACTTTTATTACTCTCTAGACTTTCCCGCGCGTCCTTCGGACAGGACCTTTCCACCACCACACAACACTAATCGCACGCTCGTGAAACAGTGAGCGATCAGAAAAAAACCGGCGAAACCTCTTTATTTACAACGGCTTATTGGCTAATCTTCGTTTTGTTTCACGGAAAAACTCAGCCTGTCCCAATTCCATGACCTGTCGGTAGACCTAAAACGTCCCAACCCGCTAAACAACACCCGCTCCAAACAAATACGTAGCAAACAATACGTAAATTGTTATGATTAATCCAATTCGAGCGACATCGAGGTACACATGAATTTGGACCAGGAACGGCAAGCCATCCGTAGCGAGCTTGAATCGTTGAGGGCTAGCGGCGCACGCCGACAGGAATTGTCGCTGCACGCCTGCAAGCGACTTTTTTTCGATCTAGGTATTCGCCCGTCCATGGCTGCTGTTCGCGACCTGACCCAAACGGGCAGCGCAAGCGACATCCCGAAGGACATCGACCACTTCTGGGAACGCATCAGAACGGTGTCGCGCGTAAAAGTCGGTGCCGGCGCCATACCAAAAGCATTGGAAGATCGCGCCGGAGAATTGTTGGGCGCTCTTTTTGAAGAAGCCGTCGTCCAGGCCCGCTCGACCCTCGACAGCGAACGCGAGGAAATTCGGGCTCAAGTCACCGCCGCCGACCAGCGCCTGCGAGAAGCAAAAATTCACCGCGACGTGTCGGAAGAAGCGATCAAGCGCAGCGAACTAAGAGCTGAAGCCGCATGGGAGCGCGTTCGCGCACTTGAGACTGAGCTATCCAGCACCACAACACATGGGACCGCTCATCAGGAAGGCTTGCAGGCAACAGTCCGCCGACTCGACAGCGAAAACGAAACGCTGCGTCAACGGCTCGATACGGAACAGGCGAACAACGCGGCCCTCCGCGACCGGATCGATGCGCTCCATGTTGAACTGCGCCAAAGCACCGAACACTATGCGCAACAGATTAAAGACGCTGTCGCCGAAGCCGAGCGACGCGTGAAGCCGATGCTTGTCGAACTTGATTCATTACGCAGCATGGCCGCCACCTATCAGTCAGGGGTACGTGACGCAAGCCGCAAGGAGTTCGAGTTTATTCAGCAGATCGCCGCAGCCAAGGCGCGCGGCGACCGGCTCGACGCGCAGTTGCGCGAGCAATCGGACGAAGTGGATGTATTGACGAAAGAAGTCGCCGCGTTGCGCGGTCAGCAGGGCATCGACCCCGCGATCGCGAGTCTGCTGTGTTCGCTGGTCGAAGACGGCAGGCTCACGCCCGATGAGCTGACAGCGATCGGTACCGCGGCGGACGGCCATGTGGCACTGCCGCTGCGCTGCCCAAAATGTGAGGAAGGTGAGCCCGAGCTATCGCAAGTGGATCACCGCTTCGAACTGCAGTGTCCTGAGTGCGATCACTCGTCAGGCCCCGGTGAATCAAGGCTGGAAGCGGTTAGCCGGTTCTTATCAAGTGGCTCGATGGCGGCGTCGACATAACTGCCGGCACAGATGCAATAGCGGATAAATCGCCAAAGGTGAGGAAATTCGGGACCCCAAGGGTGAGTATTTTCAGGGCTCGCCCGATCACCCTTTCCTCGTTAAACGCCCGTCCTGCCTAGGCGCGGGCAATGGTGGAGCGGCTGGATCCGGTTCATTAACGACCGGCGAATCCTGCTGATCCATCCATCTTTGCCACGCCCGATACAAACGGTTGGACGATACCGCCTGTACAAATCCCAGCCATTGTCCGACCAGTTCTGCCTCAACCCCGCTCTCGAACAGATCCGCCGCAAAGGTATTGCGCAAGGTTTGCGGACTGGCGCGTGAGGCTCGCGACGCGGCAATTCCAGCCGCGTCGATCAACGCGTCAACTGCGCGCAGCATCGTCGCCTTGTGCATCGGGCGTCCTGAAGGCGAAGCGGGAAAGACCAGATTGCCGGCCAGTTCGGAAAGGCGGCGTTCGGCAAGCCATGCGTCAAGAATGGCGGCCGCGAAGGGCGCGAGCCGGGTGCGCCGCGTCAGCATCGGATTCGGGGACTCGATCGTGACCCAGGGCGAGCCAACATTCACGCAACTAACCGTAAGTACGGCAGCCTCACCCGTCTTGAGTCCACCCCCAAGAAACACAGCAATCAATGCACGGTCGCGTC
>DASZBO010000009.1:0-5566 GCA_035944075.1 Sphingomicrobium sp. | reverse complement strand
CCCATATGCCTGCTGTTCGCAATGATCGATGGCCACGGCCGGACGCCACTCGACGATTTCCGCGCCGATGAACGATATGCCGTAATAGCTGGCGCTGCCGCCGCGCACCGCCTTCAGGCAAACGAACCAGTCGCCCTGCTGGGTCGCGAACGTCTTCCGCAGCGACGACACGGTCAAGGTCACCGGACCTTTCAGCCTCATTCTCAGCGCCCAACTTTCCTCCTTGCTGATCGCGCTTTCCGGACCCGAGTTTTGATCCGATTTCACCGGCTTCTCGTCACGGAGGATACTCGCCGCATCGCCGTCCGAAACGATCTGGCGATAGTTCGCCGGAGGAGGCCCGCCAAGGGTCGGCTGCGCGAGCACCGTAGCACAATCGGTCAAAAGCAGCCCGACGAGCGGACAGACGATTCGTAAGCCTGAAGCGCGATCCAGCATGGTCAATGCCTCTCGATTTCGCTTGCCGAGCAAGCCAGCGACGCCTTCTGCCGCGAAAGCGCCAAAGGTGCTCGTCGTTCTGGCGAGACAGCAAGAGCGCTCACTGTTAAACTGGCTAATTGCGATCTTTCAAGGGAAAGAGGCTCGGGGATGCGTTTTCTGGGTTCGATCTTCGTATTGACCATCGCGTCGGCATTTCTCGCCGGCTGCTCCGGCACGGAGAACGATGTCGCGAACTACCTCACCGACAAAACCAAGTACCAGTTCTACAGCTGCTTGCAGATTGCCCAGAACGTCGAATCGACTACGAAGCGGGTCCGCGAGCTCGAACGTCTGATGGCGACGTCCTCAAAGGGCACAGGCGGCCAGATCATCAATGCAACCACCTACCGCCCCGAGTACCTCACGCAACGCGGCAATTTGAATGCGCTCCTGCGGACGGCGCGCGAAAAACACTGCGACCTGCCGGCGTCTCACTCGGATCTGAACCGCTAGTGTAAGCCGTAGCCCGGCGGCAATTCTCCGATTCAACCAGACGTAGGTGACGTCAGCCTAATAGCTTGGTCTAGCGCGATTATTGCGCGTGAAGTGCGGCCGCCCGGAATTTACTTGTTGACGACTCTGCCCGGCATACAATCAACGGGCGTGGGCGCTCACTTCGGGAACAGGATGCCACCGTCCGAAAAGGATGAGCGGGATGGCCTCGGAACGCCGCGATCGGCGTCGGAGAATTTCGTCTTCACGCCTTTGCGGTGGCGAGAGCCCTGTGTGAAAATCATCATCATCGGCAATCTCCTTTTCGCATCAATCATTTCTGCACAGATCGGCCTCAGCGCCACATTGAAGCCATCGGTGCGCGTCGAAGAAAGCAACGAATTCCAGGTCACCGGCCAAGTAAAGGTCCCCTGCAACATTGACCACCAAATGCTGGCCTATGGATATAGCTTCTTCACGATCATAAGAAATACGTTCGTTCTAAAGGGGACTATCTGCCGCGACATTGGACGCGGCAGATGGGTCTGGAAGTTCAAAGACCCGGCATTTTCCAGATACAATTCAAATTGACTGCGGACAGGGCAAGGTCTTTCGCGTCGCAACGAGGCGAATGGGGCCGCCATCCCGGGCTGCATACTTCAATGCGAGCGGCCTCGATGCAGTTCCGTGTATGTATGGCGCCGAGCACCATGACGATCGTTTCGAAACTCTTTTCTGATTGTGTTTCTATGGACTTCTCTATGCATAATTGTATAGTATAGGTGTCTCAGTTGGAGAGGAAAACGTGTACAGCCGTATCAAACGTGAGATTTCCAAACGCCTCACGAAAGAAGCCAAAAACAAATTTAAACGGGCGCTATGGAAATCAGGTGTCGGCCACATCTTTCGTACGGTTGCGTCCGATAAGGTGAAGTTTGAGAAAATTTTTAAACAGGCGCCGGCAAGCATTATGATCTATCCTACAAATTTGTGTAACGCCCTATGTTCGTTTTGTGCTTATCCCACGAACACCGATCCGAAAAAGATAATGCCGAATGAGATCGCATTCAAAGCGATCGACGACCTGATCGCGATGGGAGGCGGCACCATCGCCGACTTCACCACTAATCTCGGTGACCCGCTTGTTGATCCGAATCTTGCAGACAAGCTTGCATATGCCAAATCAAAAGGCGTCAGGATCACTCGTTTTTTCACCAACGGGATTTTATTAGATCGCACCGGCCTAATCGAAAAGGTCGCCCCCCATCTAGACGAACTCCACGTCAGCCTTCCGGGCCTTGACCGGAAAAACTATCTCGAAGTGTTCCGGGTCGATAAGGCCGAGAAAGTTGGTCGCGGCCTTATCAAGCTTGGCGAGCACAAGGCAAGAACCGGGAAGCCGGGCCGCGTATTCATTGAGATTCGCGCAAGCCGCGCTCTCGAAGTGGTAATGCAGGACGAGGGTATGCGCCACCTGAAGCCGTATTTTGATACAGGCGTGTTCGAGTTGGGTTTCGTCCGCACGACCTACGAAAACTGGAGCGGTGTCATCTCAGACAAGGAAATGATCGGCGACATGAAACTTATCCGCCGCCCGCCGGTGAAGAAAGATATTCCCTGCGGCCTTCTATTCTTCAATCCGGGCGTTTTGCCGGACGGGCACATGCGCGCCTGCTCGTGCTGGTACCTCACAACAAATTATGACAAGCTCACGTTGCCCAAGATCACAGAACGACCTCTGGCCGACATCCTATTCGGTGACGAACACCGCAAAATCATGCTCGATTGGACGGATGGTGACCTTCCGCCGCCATGCTCTGGATGCTCAAACTATGAGCCGGCATTCTTCTCACTCAAGGATGTCGTCAAAATGGCAACGTCGATCCGCTGAGTTAGGCAAGATCTCGCTCAGCGTTTGCGCATTCTTGTAATGCCTGTCGCGGTAATCGTCGGATACTAGGCCACCCGGCAGGATGACATCCTCGGCATCTTCCGCCTGTCCCAGCACTCCGGGCTTTGCTGCCGCTCTCCCTCGGCAGATCGACTACTGACTGCTCCCACGTCGAAGTTCATCGTTACACGGGCCCTGCACAGCGCTTGGCGGAACGCGACCTTCGGGCCGACATCGAATGTTTCGTCTCGTCGACTGCTTTGCGAGCAGCCGAAAAGTCGCGCGTGCCAGCGCGAGCGCAGCGCCGGGTAGGTTCTGTACTCATAAAGCTCGATTGAGGTGCGTCGAGTGATTCAAGGCTCCTAAAGGGAGTCTTGTAATGGCGCGCTATGATCTCAGTGAGACGGAATGGCGGCTGATCGAACCGCTGCTGCCGAACAAACCACGCGGGGCCGCCCGTGTAGATGACCGACGCGTGGTGAACGGCATTTTCTAAGCTCCGGACAGGCTCTCCCTGGAGAGACCTCGCCGAGCGCTACGGCCCGTATACGACGGTCTACAGCCGAATCGTCATGCGCCTCGACAAGCTCGCCAGAAACTTCCTCGCCGCCGTCTTGATCGCCTCACCGAATATGGCTTAGGGCCTATGAGTCCACGCCGTAGTTAACCCCCGATCTCACGGAAGTGCGTTTGTCCGGCGTCCGATCGCAGCCTTCCCGAACGGCATTGGCGCGCGAACTTCAGCAAGTTGACCGGCTGTCAGTTAAAGACACGAGAGATCGTTTCACAACCCCCCCCATTACTCCGACGCCGAAGACGTAGATCCACCCCTCGGTAAAATCGAAAATAAAAGAATTGAAAAGCGAGCCGACGATATTCTGCGCGACCACGACCAGGCCGATCCACGCAAGAAGGCCCGGCTGCCAAAATCGCACGATCTGGGCGATCCACATGGCCCAAAGGAGTGCGATCCCGACCAGTCCTATCTGAATCCCGACGGCGAAGGTCTGATTGTGGGGATTGGTAGACAGTACTGCTAGCGCGCCTTGTGTACCGACGGCCGCTTTCGCGAACAAACCATTGATCGACCCGGTGCCATTGCCGATCAAAGGAGCCGCCTCCATAAAGCGGATCGATTTCTCCCAGAACGCGATCCGCTCGCCCGCGGAGGTCACTGTGTCGTGTTTCAGGAAGCTCAATGTTTCCGGATACAAACTGGTGACACGCATCCGCAAATACGGCGATGACGCCCACGCGAGCGAAGCGACCACCGACCCAATCAAGGCCGCCGCAACAGCCCCTTTCCACCCCGCGCGAAAAACACCGTAGAGAATGACGAGCGCGGCGATGACAACCAATGCGGTCCGACCGGTGGCGACGAACAGAACATCGGCCAGAAACGCCGCGGCGAAAAACGCCAGCCCGACCGCCTGCAACCGTGACCCGGCCTGGGCCCGTCGGATCGCCACATCCAGGAGCGCTGCGGCGCAAATCGTGAATTCTATGCTCTGGACAATATAGGCTTTCACGAGGACCCCAGGATCCCGCGAGCCTCGGGGAAGGTTCGGCCAGATCGCGACCACCACAGAACCGATCAGCAGCAGGACGCAGGCGCTCAGGAACCCGAGCATGACGTACCGGCCCTTGTCGGACCGGCTGAACTGCAGGGCCAGCAACGGGATGACGAGAGGCTTCACAAATCCATCGAGCCCGTTGAAACGCTCATGCCAGGTGGCCCCGGTCGCCCAGAACATTCCTATCGCACCAAGGAAGAACAACAAAAATGGAAGCCCGCCAAACGGCGTCAAAATTTCCTTTTTCAAGTCCTCGACATCGAGCGTGGGGATCAACACGAGCGCCCACAGCACGAGCAGAATGCTCACCGCGGACGTCGACCATGGCAACGCCACCGCGATCGCGACGGCAAACCAGTCGGCCATGTCGCGCAAACGGTCTTTGTCGAGCTTGAATGCAGGCATGACGTCGTAGTTTTAATTTCCCGACAATCGACCGGAGGAAGCGGGCGCGCGCGTTGACGCGGTTACTGGCGAAGACTCGGGCCCAAGGCCTGCTCCATAGCAGAGATCACCTGCGCCGGGGCAAGCTGTTTGAGACACGCGCTGTCGCTCGTGAGCCGCCGTTCACAGCCCTCGAGTTGGCAAGGTGTGCATGGAAACGCATGCTGCACGATCCACACGTTGCCATGATTCTGCACCGGTGCCGTAGCCAGCCACGCCTCCGGCAAGCCACCGACCGGCCAAGGGCCCCAGAGTCGAGGATCGGTCGGGCCATACAGCGCCACCGTGGGACAGCCCGCCCCGGCCGCCAGATGCGTCACCGATGTGTCCGGGCCTATATAGACCTTGGCTCTGGCGAGAAGGCTCGAGAGTTGCCCCCAGTTGCAACGGCCGTCGAGACGAACAATGTCGGAGCCTTTCCAGACGAGATCGAGATAGGCCCTCTCCGCCTCTCCGGGTCCGCCGGTCGCGACGACCGTCAGTCCCCGGGCTGCCAACGCAGCGGCTACGGAACGCCAGCCTTCCACCGTCCACTGCTTGTAGGTGAACATCGGCGCCGCGTGGATGACCGCAAAGGGACCGGATGGCGCGGCAGGCGGCAGGCCTCCTTGGGGCACCACGACCTGGCCGACCCGCGGAATGCCCAGCACGTCGGCCAATCGCAACAGCGCTTCGACGCGATGGACGGACCGATCGGCAGCGATGGATCGCGCAAGGAAAGCCTTCTTGAGCCGACCGCTGAACC
>DASZBO010000008.1:0-13335 GCA_035944075.1 Sphingomicrobium sp. | reverse complement strand
CGGCATCGATTGCCCGGCGAACGCCCGCGCAAAATCCCCGCGGGGATGCAACCAGCACCGTGATGCTGCCGATCTCGCCCGCGTGGGCGGGATCGCGAAGGTAAGTGGAGCCAGTGGAAGTCAGCTCGAGCATTGCCTTTTCGAACGTCCCCCTCCCAACAATCGGAGGGTGACTGCCGGGGACTGCTTAATCCTCCCGGTCGAACTGCGTCATCTGGGCTAAAGAAGGTATTGAACCTTGACGCGTATCCGGGTGAAGCCCGGCGCAAGCTCAATGCTGACCTGGTCATACCGAGGCGCGCCAAAGCGCACTACTGGATTGCGTGAGAACCCAAAGCCCTCCCGTGGTATGCCGAACAGGCTGTCCAGCTTGCCGTTGGCATTTTCGTCATGGAACAGCGCAACCGCATATTCGCCTGGCGGGAGATCGGTGAACATCAGCCGCCCGGCGCGGGCGGATACGGACTGCCGGATCGCTTGCGGATCGGCCTTGCAATCGGGGAAATGCCTTCGTTCGCGAAAAAGACAGGCCTGGATCAGGCCCTTGCTGTTCCGCAGTCCCTCGAGATCGACTTCAACCGCGCTCGTCTGGACAGCAGTAAGCAGAAGCGGCAAGAACGTGAATGGCATCGCCCTCAAGCTTATGCGCGAGCCGCCATCAGCGAAACCGGCCTTTGGACCGTAGCGTGGTGACCCGCGTCATTATCTGTGGCGCCGGCCTTGCCGGCGGCCTTGCTGCCATTGCCCTCGCCAAGCGGCGGCCCGACATCGACCTCGTTCTCGTCGATCAGGATGATGCGATCGGCGGCAATCACATCTGGTCATTTTTCGACACGGATGTGCCGGAGAGCGGTCGCTGGGTGATCGATCAGATCGCTCGGCGTCGCTGGCCGGACCATGAAGTGCGGTTTCCGAAACGCTCTCGGATCCTTCCTCTCGGGTATAATTCCATCCAGTCGGGTGATCTCGACGCTGCCGTCCGGGCAAGCCTCGATCCTGGACAGCTGAGGCTTGGCGCTCCCGTTACGCACCTTGGCGCCAACCATGTCATTGTCGGTGGCGAGCGGATCGAAGCGCATTGCGTGATTGATGCCCGTGGACCTGGCTTAACCGGCGCTCTCGAGCTTGGCTGGCAAAAGTTCGTCGGCCGCGTGTTCCGCTTTCCCGAACGACACAAGGTGACCCGCCCAGTGATCATGGACGCGAAGGTCCCGCAGATCGATGGCTATCGCTTTGTCTACCTCCTGCCCCTTAGCCAGACCGAGCTGCTGATCGAAGACACCTATTATTCGTCAACGCCCGTGCTCGACTGCAACGCGCTCGATGTCCGGCTGAAGGACTTTGCCAAAGACCTCAACGGCGGCGCAGCCGAAGCGATCACAAAGGAGAGCGGTGTTCTTCCCGTCGTCATTGGCGGAAGTCTTGAGGATCTTTGGCCTTGCTCGGACAGCGTTCCACGGCTCGGTCTTCGCGGCGGCTTCTTCCATCCAACGACCGGCTATTCCCTTGCCGATGCCGTTTCCAATGCGGTTCTTTTGGCTGAACAGCGTGACTGGGACGCACCTGCAATAGACGCGACCTTGCGCCGCAAGGCGGAGCGGCTCTGGCACGAGCGCCGTTTCTTTCAGCTCCTCAACCGCATGTTGTTCCGCGCAGCGGAGCCCAGTGGACGCTACCGCGTGCTGGAGCATTTCTACCGTCTTCCCCAAGCGACGATCGAGCGCTTTTACGCCGCGCGCCTAAATAGCTTCGACAAGCTCCGGATCCTCACCGGGAGTCCACCCGTGCCGATCGGCCGCGCACTCGCGGCGCTAAGGAGCAAGGTCGCATGAAGCGCCGGGCGGCGGTCATCGGTTCCGGCTTTGGCGGTCTTGCGCTTGCAATCCGGCTCCAGTCCGGAGGCATTGACACGACCATCCTCGAAGCGCGCGACAAGCCGGGCGGCCGAGCCTATTATTGGGAAGAGGATGGTCACGTTTTCGACGCCGGTCCGACCGTCATTACCGACCCGGCATGCTTGCGCGAACTTTGGGAAATCAGCGGCGCGGACATGGATGCCGACGTTGAGTTGGTACCGGTCTCTCCTTTCTACCGCCTGTCCTGGCCCGACGGTTCGACATTCGACTATGTCAACGACGAGGCCGAGCTAAACCGACAGATCGAGCGCTTCGAACCCCGCGATGTCGCCGGTTACGAGCGCTTCCTCAACTACTCCGAGGGCGTATTCACCGAGGGATACGAGAAGCTTGGTGCCGTGCCGTTCCTCGATTTCAAGTCCATGCTGGTCGCCGCTCCCAAACTCGCGCGCTATCAGGCGTGGCGCTCCGTCTACGCCGTGGTTTCGAAGTTCATCCGCAACGACAAGCTGCGCCAGGCCTTCTCATTCCATTCCCTGCTGGTGGGCGGCAATCCCATGTCGACCAGTGCAATCTACGCACTCATTCACAAGCTCGAGCGAAAGGGCGGCGTCTGGTTTGCGCGAGGCGGCACCAATCGTCTCGTCGAAGGCATGGTCCGCCATTTTCAGCGGCTCGGCGGCAGTCTGCGCCTCGGCGATCCGGTAGCCGGCATTTCGACGCAAGGTTCGGCCGTAACGCGCATCCGCACGAAGAGCGGCTGGAGCGAGAGTTTCGATGCCGTTGCGTCCAATGCCGACGTCGTTCGGACCTATGACATGCTTCACCACGCTTCCGCGGCCCGAACGGCGAAGCGCCTGAGGCGCAAACGCTTTTCGCCCTCGTTGTTCGTGCTGCATTTTTCGACGGACCGCGATTGGCCCGACGTGCCGCACCACTCCATCCTGTTTGGTCCACGCTACAAGGGGCTTCTCGACGACATCTATCGCCGGGGCGTGCTTCCCTCCGATCCCTCGCTTTACGTTCATCACCCCAGTGCGACGGACCCGGACATGGCGCCGCCCGGACGCTCAACCTTCTACGCCTTGGCGCCGGTTCCCCATCTTGGTCAGGGCGGGATCGATTGGGAGACCGAAGCCGAGCGCTATGGCGACCGGATCATCGCGATCCTCGAAGATCGTCTTCTCCCGGGTCTCAAGGGGCACATCCAGAACCGATTCCACTTTGCGCCCGGTGACTTTGAACACGAACTCAACGCGCACCTCGGTTCAGCCTTCAGTCTCGAGCCCGTCCTGACGCAGAGCGCGTTCTTTCGGGTGCACAATCGCGACGATCAAATCCACAATCTCTATTTCGTGGGCGCCGGCACGCACCCCGGCGCGGGCATTCCCGGCGTGGTCGGGAGCGCGAAGGCGACCGCGGGCCTCATGCTCGAGGACCTTGCGGCGTGACCCGCGAAGAAATCATTGCCGGCGCCCGGGTCTCGATCGAACGCGGGTCCAAATCGTTTCGAGCGGCGAGCCGCCTGTTCGACCGCGTAACGCGCGATCGCGCGTGCCTGCTTTATTGCTGGTGCCGGCACTGCGACGACGTCTGTGACGGGCAGATTTACGGCTTTGGTTCTGCGCCGCGCGGGAACGTGTCGGTGCTGCGCGGGCAGACGCGTCGCGTGATCGCCGGCGAGCGGGTCGACGACTTGCCGTTTCGCGCGCTTGGCCAGCTGCTTTCCGAATGTCCGATCCCGGCGCGGTTTATTGAGGACCATCTTGCAGGCTTCGCCCTGGACGAGATCGGCTGGCAACCGCAAAGCGAGGAAGACCTCATTCATTATTGTTATCATGTGGCGGGAGCTGTCGGCTGCATGATGGCGATCCTCATGGGCGTTCCGGTCGAGGACGAACAAACTCTTGAGCGCGCCGCGGATCTCGGGATCGCATTCCAGTTGTCGAATATCGCAAGGGATCTTCGCGAAGACCATGATGCCGGTCGCTGCTATCTTCCGCAGGACTGGCTCGCCGAGTTCGGGATCGAACCCCAGCATCTGTTCCGCGAAGTTCACCGTCCCGCGCTGATCGCGATGGCGGAGCGCCTGGTTGAGAATGTTTCGATTTACGAGCGAAGCGCACGGCTCGGGGTTCAGCATTTGCCCTTCCGATCGCGACTTGCCGTGCTTGCGGCCTTGCGCATCTACGGTGCAATCGGCCGCCGTGTCGGGTCGCTTGGAAGCAGCGCCTGGGACGAACGGGTGACGGTCGGGAAAACGCGCAAGCTCGCTTATCTCGTCCCGACATTTGCGGAGGCCGTTGCGGTCGGCTGGCGTCGATAATGGCGCACTTTGCGATTTTCGCGCCGCCGCTCAGCGGCCATTACCGACCCTATTCCAACCTTGCCGCTGAGCTCGCTGCACGCGGTCATCGGGTGACCTTTGTTCATCACGAGGATGCCCGCGCGTTGGTCGAAACCAAGGAAGCGAGATTTGCTGCCGTCGGCGGGAGCGGCGCTTTGCTTGAGAGCTGGACCCGGCCGATGGGGAAGATCCGCGGCATTCTTGGCCTTGGCGGCACGATGAAGCGGATGGAAGAGTTCACGACCATGCTGTGCCGTGAAGGTCCGGAGATCTTGCGAAAGCACAACGTCGACGCGGTCATCGCGGACCAGCTCGAGCCGGCCGGCGGCCTCGTTTCCGCGAATCTTGGACTTCCGTGGATCAGTATCGCGAGCACGCTCCCGATGAACAGGGAAGAGGGCATTCCGCCGCCCTTCGTGAACTGGCGATACGACATTTCGGAGAAGGGCCTTCGCCGGAACGCCGCAGGCTGGCGGATCAGTGACCTCATTCTTTGGTCGTTCAACCGGTGCATCGCCCAAAATGCGAAGGAACTCGGCCTGGCCGCACGTTGCGGCATGGAGGATTGCTTCTCGCCAACCCTTCAGATTGCGCAGCTCATCGCGGGACTCGATTTTCCACGAGCGCAATTGCCGGTGTCCTTCGCCTATGCGGGGGCCTTCGCGCGAAGGGAAGACAGCGGGTTCACCCTTCCGCCGTCCGATGGCCGCCCTACGGCTTATTGCACCCTGGGCACCCTTCAGGGGTCGAGGATTGGACTGTTCACCAGGATTTCCGAAGCGTGTGCGCTTGCCGGAGTGCGGCTTGTGCTGACGCACGGTCGTCGTGGCGATCCGCGACAGCTCGCACGCCTCCCCGGCAATCCTCTCGTTTACGATTGGATCGCACAGGAGGAGGTCGTGCGACAGGTCGATCTTGTCATTTGCCATGGCGGCATGATGACTCTTCTCGACACCGTCGCCGCGGGCGTGCCGATGCTCGTCGTGCCCCTTGCCTTCGAACAGCCGGGGATTGCTGCGCGCGTCGCGCACTCGGGTGCCGGGTTGATGCTAAGTCGACGTGCGCCGGCGCGCGGCATCGCGGATGCAATCGCGCGCCTTCTTGCGGAGGGCGCGTTTCGCGCGCGGGCCCGGAATCTTGCACTTGAGCTCAGGGAAGCCGGGGGAGTGGGGCGTGCTGCCGATCTGATCGAGCAAGCGATCGGCGCCGCCGTTCCGCGGGAAGCGCCCACCAGGAGACGTGTGGCGCAAGGTGATGCTCGTGGTGGTAGCCGAAGTGAAAGCAAGTCAGCAGCGACACGAGACCGGTGAACTCGTTCGTCCTTGCGTTGTGGTGATCGGCGAATGGCTGTCCATCGTGTCGGTGCGGGAGGAAGGTCCCGAAATAGAATAGCTGCAAGGAGGAGAGGCCAGCCGGCAGAGCCCAAAAAAGCAGAATGTTCTCGATGCGCGCGCCGAGCGCGAGATAGGCTGCCACCGGGGGGCACAGCATCAGGAACTCGTTAAGGCCGAAGTAGCGACGCATGAACTCGCCGTACCAGCGCCAGAAGCGCGTTGGATGCGCGCTGCTGAAATCCGGGTCGCGCGATGATCCCGGGGCCTCGTGATGCGCCAAGTGGAGCGGCTTCAAGCGGTCGAAGCGGAAGGCCGCGTATAAAGCGAGGGCAATGCGGCCGAACCCGGAATTGATCCTGGGCCGCCCGGGGGCCAGTGAGCCGTGCATGGCGTCGTGCGCAATGATGAAGAGCCCGACGTCGAGCCAGCAAAGGGCAAGGATGAGGACGGGGGCAAGGGCAAGACCTGGGCCGTGCGGGCGCTCGAAGAACAGACCATAGATGTGCAGGCAAAGCCAGGCCGCAAGGATTGCGGAAGCGAGCATCACTCCCACTCTTGCCTGCCGCACGGCTAGCGAGGCTTTGCATTCGCACGAAGCTCTGAAACGAGCTTGGCGACGGGTGGGGCATAGAGGAAGCCGAAGGACACGGCCCCTTCGCGCTCATGCACGGCATGGTGCAGCCGGTGGGCCTGGACAAGTCGTTTCAGATATCCGCTCCGCGGCTGGCGCGGGAAAGGGATCCGGCGATGAACGAGGACGTCGTGCAGGAGCGCGTAAAGCAGCCCGTAGGCCACCATCCCAAGGCCAATCCACCAGAGTGCCGGAATGAACCCGCCGGCGACAAACAGGGCAATGCTGATCGCGGCGAACACGACCGCATAGAGATCGTTCTTCTCGAAGACGTTTTTATGAGCCTCGTGGTGCGATTTATGCCAGGCCCACCCGGCCCTGTGCATGACGTGCCGGTGCACAAGGGTCGCCACCAGCTCCATTGCGCAAAGGGTGGCGCCCATGATGAGACAGGGGAGTGCCCAAGTCGGCCACATGGGCACCCGATAGCGCCCCGCTCACCGATCTCCTAGGCGTTCGCGTGCATACATAAGAAAGTCCGTACCGCCAGCGAACGTGGCGGATTGGCTTATTGAAACCACTGCGCGGACATGCGGAGGGTACGCCAATGGCCAAGGCATGCTTTCGACACGGCGTTGGCACACCGTTATTGGGTGAAGCCATTCGCGGCCGCCCGCGCAACGTAAGAGGGGGCGGGCGTTTCATCGCGGGATGTCGAGGAGCAATTTTGACCAACACCCGAGACGGGGCGAACGAGACCTTCGCCAGCAGTGCCATGGATAACCGGATTGTCGCGGCTGGCGCGATGCTCGGGGGACTGGGAGTGATCCTTGGTGCCTTTGGCGCCCACGCCCTGAAGGCGGGGCTTGGCGAGGAGGCCCTCGGCTGGTGGCACACGGCCGTCGAGTACCAGATGTGGCACGCGCTTGCCGTCCTCGCGCTCGGACTATCGAGGGTGCGTGCAGGGCGATTGTCGGCCTGGCTCCTTGCCGGCGGCGTTAGCGTTTTTTCGGCTACGCTCTATGCGATGGCGCTCGGCGGTCCCCATTGGCTCGGAGCTGTGACCCCGATCGGAGGATTGATCATGATCGTGGGCTGGACTGTCCTCGTCTTCCGCGCTTTGCGCTGAACTTGCCGCATCGTCCAACCGCAGCGCCTGCAAGGTGACCAAATGCCGGCAGGTCTCCCGCTTTGCGCACGGATAGAAGAAATTCATCATTTCTGCGTAAAATCGAACCTGACTCCGGTCGGCGCTGGATGGACTCCACGGGGTGGTGATCCAGACGTGTGCAGCCAAGGGTCCGCAGTGAATTGCGACGCCGCGCATCAAGAGGGCGTCACCTGTCGCGTTTCAGACTAGGCGCGATCGAGAAAGCTGTTGCGCCCGGCCTTACTTGGACAACCAGGCAGGACGCTTTGGCGAAATGGAACGATATCGGTTCATGGTATTCGACGAGAACAAGGTGAACGTTCTTAGCCGGGATTTTTTTGCAGCGGACGATGATGTTGCGGTCCGCATGGCCGAAGGCTGGCGTGATCAGCAAGGCGGTCAAGTCTGGCGGGGCACCAATCTGGTCAAGAATTGGAAACGGCGTTGAAATAGCGCGGGCGCTCGCGAGCGCACGACTGTGCCGAGAGCGGACCGGGAAACGACGCTTCTGCACCTGACCGAAGGCTCGGGCCCGGGGATCAGGCGTCTTGGCAATCAAGCAAGCCGTTGACAGCGAACGTTCCTTGCGTACGAGCCGAACCGACGAAGGTGCTGCCCACGGATTTGCGTCTGGCGGGGGCGGTTAAAAGGGAAGCCGGCGAAATTCCGGCGCTGTGCCCGCAACTGTGAAGGACCCCTTTTGGGTCCGAGCCAGGAACCTGCCTGCGTCGGTCGTCCGCACCCGGCCGGGACCAGCCGTGGACTGCGTGGCGCCGAGCGGCAAGCGCTGCCCGGTACCTCTGAGACGACATGTGCGTGTCGTTTCAGAAGGAGTCCACATGATCATCCTATTGTTAGCTGCTGCCGCCGACGCGGCGGCCGATCCCGTCCAGCCGGACGAGGTCGTAATCACCGCGTCCCGCATTCCCGGGACGAAGGACGAGACCGCCGCAAGCGTCGATGTCATCGACCAGCAGACCCTTGCAAGACTGGACGTGCCGCTCGTCTATGATGTTCTGCGGCTCGTTCCTTCCACATCCGTTGCCGCGAGCGGTCCTGCGGGCACATTTACGCAGGTTCGAATCCGGGGAGCCGAAGCCAACCATACGCTGCTGTTTATCGACGGCATCGAAGCCAATGATCTCTCCTTCGGCGACGAGCCGCGCTTTGAATTGCTCAACGCCGATCTCGCTTCGCGGGTCGAAGTCGTTCGCGGCCCGCAATCCGCCTTGTGGGGGTCGCAGGCGATTGGGGGTGTAGTTGCGGTCACGGGCGCGACGGCAGAGACGAACAGCTATCACGCAAGTGCGGAAGCCGGGTCTTTCGGGTTCGCTCGCGCAATGACGTCAGGCTCGCTTGTCGACGGCGATCTTCATCTTTCCGGGGCCGTCGGCTGGCAACGCGCGACCGGGATCGATGTCTCGGGAACGGGCGGAGACCGCGACGGCTATCACAACCTGTCGGCCCGAGCTCTTGCGAGCTGGACCCTAAGTCCGGACGTCACCCTTGGCCTCAATGGCTTTTCGCTCAATGGCTATTCACAGTTCGACGGGAATGATCCCGTCACGTTTGCCCCTTCGCAGGATCTTTCAACAAGGTTCGGCATGGCTGCAGGCCGCGCGTGGGCAGCCTTCGGGTCCGGTAACCAGGGTCTGAGCGGATCCCTTGCGGCATCGCTGTTCGACACGCGAAACCACAATCTTTTCAAGGGCGAGGAAACCAGCTCCGCAAGCGGCACGCGGCGGACCGTGTCGGCCGATGCCCGTTACGGCTTCGCGACGGGAACGGTGAAGCACGAGTTCGTCGCCGCGGCAAATTACGAGAATGAGAGTTTCTCGACGTTCGACAAGGTGTTCGGGATCAACAGCAGGGATCAGCGCCGGATTCACGAGGCCCTGACCGGGGAATGGAAAGCGGATGTGCGCGGCCTGACGGCCGACGTCGCGCTACGCCATGATTTCTTCAGTCGCTTTAATGACGCGACGACCCTTCGCGCATCTCTCATCGCACCGATCGGCAGCGGGTTCTCGGTCGCGGGTTCCTACGGCGAGGGAATCTCTCCTCCAACGTTCACGGAACTCTATGGCTTTTTCCCCGGGAGCTTCATTGGCAATCCGAAGCTCAAGCCCGAAACCTCGCGGGGCTATGAGGCATCGGTCCGATACCACCACGGCCCGCTCGCGGCTTCGCTGACGGGCTATCGCCAGCGACTTCACGACGAAATCGTCGGAAACGCCGATTTCACGACATCGCTGAACGCTCCGGGGATCAGTCACCGCTCCGGGGTCGAAGTCGAAGCCACCTGGAGTCTTGCCGAGGCTTTGAGAGTGAGCGCGAACTATTCGTACCTCGACGCCACTCAGCCTAACGATGCAGGTCAGCAGATCCGGGAGATTCGTCGGCCAAAGCATAGCGGCGCCATTGCGATCGACGGATCCGTTCACCGCTTCAGCTATGGCGGATCGCTCGCTTACGTTGGGACACGTACCGATACCGATTTCAATGTTTTCCCGACGACTACCGTCGGCCTTCGCGCCTACTGGCTCGCCGGTGCGCGCGTCGCTTATGCTCTCGGGGACCGCGTCCAGCTCTTCGTTCGTGGCAGCAATCTTCTCAATCAGCATTATCAGGACGTGCTTGGTGATCACGTCGAAGGCCGTGGGGTGTACGCAGGGCTGACGCTTGCAAGCGCCGGTCACAAGCGGTGAAGATCGGCTTGTTTCTGGGGCAACGCCCTGTTCCCGTCGTTTCATGGCCGGGTGGCCGTCGCGCATGTCCAGGCCGCTCGTCGGCTAAAGGCGGCGGCGCATGTCCAAGCATGTTCTCAACTCCCGGCTCTCCTTTCACGGCGGTCGAGGAAGCGCGCTCAGCGGGCCAATAGAAGTGTGGCTCCTCCAACAATGTCCTTAGCTTGGGTAATTCCGAAGTAGCGGCCGTCGAACGCTTGCGGCACGGACTGACTGAGCAGGAATGCTTCGCCCGGGAGGAGCGTCGTGCAGCCTTGCCACGACGGAAGCGCCCGCCCCAGGGGATCGCTTGCGAGACGCCGGGCAGCGAACGCGCCGTTGACGAAGACGTTGGCGCCGCGAGCACAGATGCGGTCGCCGGAAACGGCGGCGATCGGTTTTACGAGCGGGATTGAGTAGGGCAGATAGCCGCGCCTTGCCGCGAGCTCGCGTGCGTGGGTTGGAGCGAAGGCCACGAGCATGTCGCCCTTTCGCATGGTCGCGGGCGCGTGCACGCAATAGAGACCGATGGTGCTGCTGGGAGTGGCATTCCAGACAAGTATGGGCCGGTGCGGTAAAAATATCGGGCTCAGCAGCGCGGCCGCGAGTGCCAGGCTGCAAGAGGCGAGCATCGAGCGTCGGACCTTGTCCGTTCGAACTCGAGCTTTCGCAGCATCGGCGTTACTCCCGCTCTTCGCCGTATCCTTGGTCGTTTGCCGAGCGCTTTTCATGAAGGCTATCGCTGACTTGCCGTCAAAGGGTCGCACTGAGGCGGGGTTCGATCCTTGAGGAGGCTCGAAATCCGGCATCGCTAAATTCGATCCGGGGCGGCTAGTCTCGTGTAAGCGCGCCTCCGGGTCGACTGCTTGAGCTTGACGGCGGAATAACGTCCTCGAAAGCGATCCAGGCATCGCGAAGCGCGTGAACGACGAGCTGCGTCCGGCTAACAACGTCGTAGGCGGCGCGCGCTCGCTTTAGATATTGATGGACCGTCTCGACGCTGATGGAGAGGATCGTCGCGATCTCCCAGTCCGTCTTCCCTTGGGCGACGAGGCGGAGGCACTGGATCTCGCGGCGGCTAAGCCGGGGTCGCGTTCGCGACGAGGTGGGGCGCAAGAGTCGACGCGAAGCCGTCAGCGCATGAAGGCCAACGAGTTCCGCGCAGCGAAGCCGCGTTACCGGCATTTCGCGGTCTCGCCGCGTCACGAAGGAGCAGGAAGCCGCCGGTTCGCCAAAGACGTTGGACGGTACCGTAAAACCGTCACCAAACCCGAAAGCACGACTTCGCTCAAGAATTTGCCGGTGGTGCGGCTCGAGCGCGATCAGCGAGGACAGGTCGCGCCAGGAGAACCCGCTGCTCGCCCGCCGGCTTGCGAGATGCACCGGATCACCCGGGACATCGCCGGTCGCGAGCAACTCGCGGACCCATGCGTCCGGATAATTGTCGATGCGGACCAGCTCCCCGGAAGGATCGCGAAGGCTTGCATGCTCAAGCAGCGCAAAGAAATGAAAGCCAAGCTCGCCTGCAGCCTCCGCGACGAGGGCGGCAAGATCGCTAAGACGTGCGCAGGCCGCCGCGTCTTCGGCAAAACGATCGCTAAGCCGCCTCATGAAAGGAAATGCTTGGCAAGCGTTGCCGGATCGAATGCACGCGGGACGTTCTGTTTTCTCCGGATCATCGAGGTTTCGTCGAGAGAAGTACGGGCAATTGATTATATTTGAACGGCTGTAAGTAGGCTTGGTACCTACGGCGGGTTCACTGCCACGACTAAGCTGTCCGGCTTGAGGAGCGGAAAGAGCGAGCAATAACCAAGGGGCTGCCGGGCCGACGTCGCTTGGAACAACGTCGCGCGGCGAAGCCGAAGCTGAGGATGTTCGATCGTGTAGACCGCTTCATCAAGGACGTTCGCGAACTCGGATCCGAAGAGCATCTCGGTGAGGCGCTAAACGCCGTCACGTTTGATCTTGGCTGCCGTTATTATGCGCTGACCCATCACGTCGATGCGCTGCAAAGCAGCGGCGCAGTTCGTATCCACAACTATCCGGACCGCTGGGCAGAATGGTTCGACGCTCAATCGCTCGGAACGAGCGATCCCGTCCGCCGAGCGAGCAGTCTCACCAGCATTGGCTTTTCCTGGTCACGGCTCCCTGACCTCATCAATCTGACTGCGAGGGACCGCCACATTCTCGAACTCGCCGTCAAGCAGGGGATTGGCGAGGGGTTCACGGTGCCGGCCCATGTGCCGGGCGAAGCGCAGGGTTCGTGCTCATTCGCCTGCGCCTCGGGCGAATCATTTCCCGAACATCACGTGCCACTTCTCCAGCTCGCCGGGGAGTTCGCGTTCGAGGCGGCGCGGCGCCTGCGCCGACCTGCTCCGCAAGAGCCCGTTCGACTTACCGATCGGCAGCGCGAGTGTGTGATCTGGACAGCGCGCGGGAAGTCCGACTGGGAGATTGCGATGATCCTCGGGATCAGTGAGGAGACCGTTGCGGAGCATCTGCGACATGCCCGTGAACGCTATGGTGTGGGCAAGAGGACCCTCGTCGCGATCCATGCCTTGTTCGACGGACACATCGGTTTCCTCGACGTCCTCCGCCGCTGACCCCCCTCCTTTTCGGGTATATCGCGGCCCGCCCGAACGGCGCGATGCTTGCCCCTCATCTTGGAGGAGCAGGCCGGATGATCATTGTCGCGAACGGCCGTTCATGGCCAGCGCAAGGCCGGGCACTGTCGTCCATGTTCGAGGCTCGCAAGCAGGTGTTCGTCGACCTTCTGAAATGGGACGTACCGGTGATTGGAGGCCGGTTCGAACTCGACCAGTATGACGACGATCGTGCAGCCTACCTGATTGTCGCGAATGGCGATGGCGAGCATCTTGGCTCCGCCCGGCTGCTCGAAACGACGCGCTCTCATATCCTCGCCGATCTCTATCCCGAACTTTGCGAAGGACCTCTCCCGCGAGGCCCGCGAACGTTCGAGATCACGCGCTTTTGTCTGGGAAGAAATCAGCGGGCGACCGAACGCCGCGACACACGCAACCGGCTGGTAAGCGCCTTGGTGCGCTTCGCCCTTGATCGCGGCATCACGCGTTATACCGGCGTCGCGGAAGTTGGCTGGCTCCAGCAAATCCTTGCGTTCGGCTGGGATTGTTCGCCGCTCGGCGCGCCACGCGAGCTCGGCGGAAGGGTGCTGGGCGCCCTCGTCATCGCCATCACTGCCGAAACGCCGACGTTGCTTGCGCAGAACGGCGTCTGGATTGCCGACACCCCGACGCTTGCGGAAGCGGCCTGAATTTAAGGAGTTCTCCGCGTGCACGAAGCCAAGACGTTTGACGAAGCTGTGGGCGAGTG
>DASZBO010000007.1:2500-7583 GCA_035944075.1 Sphingomicrobium sp. | reverse complement strand
ATCGTCGAGGTTGTTCATCAGCATCCGAACCGCGGCCTCAGTGGTCCAATGCCTGGCTTTGATTTCATTGCCCCGGCGCGCTCGAATTCGACGGCTGTTGTCACGTCTGTCCATGTTCATGCGGAAAGCGTCTTAGCCATTCGAGCGCTTCGACCCAAGCGGACGCCAGCTATCGATCCAAACCAACAAAAATCCGCAAATGAGGAAGCCAAGCGCAATTCCACCAACGTTCAGCGCGGTCTGGAGCCAGCCGATCTTCGGAAGGTTGATGAAGGGATAGGGATAGCGCCCGTCAAACCGGCCACGCGCAAGCACGTAAACAAGGTACGCTACGGGATAGAGAGCCCAGAGCCATGGCGCATTCCACTTCAAACGATCGCGCGGCGCAAACAGCAACCACCACAGCGTCATGAGGACCGGAGAGACGTCATGCAGCAAGACGTTTGCCATCGACGCAGGTCCCTGCAACGCCTCCAATCCGCGTAGCAGAAAGCCGTAGACTACGCCGACGAGCAGTTCGGATAGAGTGATGCCACCAAGGATGAGCGGCGGAACTCGGCGACCGATCGCGGTCCAGGTCATGAGGAGTGCAACGAGTAAGCTCGTCGTGATCGTGAAAAACCGTGCGAGGATCCACAACGTGCTAACCACCTGATGTTGATGGCCCAACGTGGCGGCGAACTGAACCGCTAGTCCCAGCCAGCATATGATCGCAACGAGCGCGGCAGCGGCGTTACGCATCGTGCCCGCCATAAATGCGTTGTTGAGGCCCCGGCAGGCCGATCCAGTAGCCAAGCTCCGTAATGCTTTCGATTGGCCAGACGCAAAGGTCGGCCTGCTTCCCCGGAACAATACTGCCTACGGAGTGCGCAAGGCCGAGCGCTCGGGCAGCGTTGATAGTCATTCCGGCAAGGGCCTCCTCTGGCGACAGTCCGAACAGGGTGCAGGCCATGTTCATCGCGAGCGTTGGTGAAAGCAGCGGGGAGGTTCCGGGGTTGCAGTCGGTGCCAATAGCCATTGCAACCTTGTGGGTGCGCAGTAGAGCGACGGGAGGCTTCCGCTCTTCTTGCAAGGCGTAAAAGGCCCCGGGGAGCAAGACGGCAATCGTTCCTGCGGTGGCCATGGCCTTTGCGCCCTCTTCATCAAGGTGTTCGAGGTGATCGGCCGAGAGTGCGTGGTATCGCGATGCAAGGAGGGCTCCGTGCTGGTTAGTGAGCTGTTCGGCATGCAGTCGAACGCCAAGGCCATAGTGCGCCGCGGCCTTAAACAGTCTCTCGACCTCGCTCGGATTAAAGGCGATCGTTTCGCAAAATGCATCAACGCTGGTTGCAACGCCCTGCTTGGCCGCTTCCGGAATCAGTTTGTCGATGATCTCGCTCACGTAATGGGCGCGACGATCGCGCTGATCCGGTGGAATTGCATGAAGCGCAAGCAAGGTCGGAACTACTCGAACCGGCTCGCCTGCTCCCAGTTCGCGCACGAGTTCCAGCAAGCGAAGTTCACTTGCAGCATCCAGGCCGTAGCCTGACTTGATCTCGATCGTCGTGCAACCGCCGCGCATCAGCGCGTGTAACCGGCGGCGGCTTTGCTCGAGCAGCTCTAAATTGCTCAAGGCCGCCGTGCGTTTCACGGTGGAAGCTATACCTCCGCCCGCCGCGGCAATCTCCTCGTAGGTCGCTCCCGCCCGACGCATCGCATGTTCGTCGGCACGCGTTCCACCGAAAATTAGATGGGTATGGCAGTCGATCAACCCCGGCGTTACCCACGCGCCACCGAGCGCCACGACTTCCCTTGCACGGTATCCGGCGAGCTCGGTCCGCTTGCCGACGCGAACGATCCTGCGATCAGCAATCCCAATCGCCCCATTCTCGATGACGCCGAGCGGATTTTTCGGCCCGCCATCCTCGCACGTCGCGATCCTGCAATCTACAAGCAGCCGATCCCACATGTTGATCGCCTTAGGCGAGCACTGCTGCTAGCGTCAAAGCGATGGCGAGCTGGCCCAATCTTTCCGAGCTGATCGTCGGCAGCAACGAAGCTGCGCCGGTCGGCCTGGTCGGCGCACCTCTCGCGGCCGGATCGGTCACGAAGGGCCATTGCGACGAGGCGCCGGCTCTCCTTCGTCGGACCCTGCGACGCATCGGTCGATATGACGTCGAGACGAGCAGCGAGATCTCCACAATGGTGGCGGATCATGGCGATGTCGCCGTCGGTGGTCTCTCGATCGAACAAGCCACGAAACCGATCCGCGACGCCGTGAGCAGGAGCGTGAAGTGTCACCTCCTGACCCTGCTTATCGGCGGAAACAACGCGATAACGAGGCCCGGGGTGCTCGCCCTTGGCCTGCCGCTCGACAGGGTCGGCCTAATCACACTGGATGCGCATTTCGATATGCGGGAGCTCGACCAGGGTCTTGGCAACGGCAACCCTGTCCGTGCACTAATCGCGGACGGCCTGCCGGGGACCAACATTGCTCAAATCGGGCTGGCGAGCTTTGCCAACAGCCGCAAAATGCACGACGATGCCCTTGCGGCCGGTAACCTCGTTGTGACCATTGAGGAGGTCCGACGTCATGGCGTCGTTCCAGCCATCGATAAAGCGCTTGAAAAGGTTCGCCACTGCGAGGCGATTGTCATCGACTGTGACATCGATGTGATCGACCGCTCGCAATTTCCGGCCGCGCCCGGGGGGCGCGCCGGCGGCATGGCCGTTCACGAATTCTTCGTGGCCGTGCGTCGCCTCGCCTCCGAACCGCGGGTGCGCCTCATCGACCTTACCGAGTGGGATCCGCCACTTGATGCGACAGACCTCAGCGCTCTTACCGCTGGGCGCTGGCTCGCCGAGTGCCTTGCGGGCTTCGAGATGCGGCAATCCGCTGCGACTGGTCGAACTTGACGACAATCGAGCGTCCTGTGCTTGAAGACGAAATGGCCCGAACAGCGCGTCACAACGTGCTGACCCTTGGGTTCAGCCGGCGCGCGGGCCTTGAGTTAGCGGCCGCACCTCCTCGACAACGTGATCCGCTGGGCCACGATCAATCCGCTTACCCGCGATCATCAACACCGGCCTCTCAAACCGCTTCGCGCGCCCTCGCGCGCAACGCTCACAGCCATGGCGGAAGCGCCCGCAATTTCCCGAGAATAGGCCGTTGCCCTCAGAGATGCTGCGCAGCGCGTTGGCGTCCTTGCTCGGATAACGTCCGAAAGGTGATTGAGAAACGCAAGGTCTCTCCGGCGGCGATGCTGTGCTCCCACTCCCACCGGGCCGCGGCGGTGAGGACATACGCGGAGCGCGGGGCAAGATGAATGTTTGCTCGACGAAAACCATCGGGGGTGCGCTGCCGAAATCGCATCCGCGTGGCAGAGTAGAGCGAGACGCCAACGACCGTTTCGAACTGCGGCCGATCGCGGTGCCACCCAATGCCGGCGCCCGGATCATAGCGTGCCAATAAGACATGCGCGAAATCGCCCGCCTCCACGCCGGCGAATGCGGCAGCTTTGACCCGCAGAGGTAAAAGCCAGTCGGGGATTGGCTCAGCTGGGGTGAAGCTCGCATCAGTAAAGTCGTAGCGCCAACCGTACGTCTCTGTCTTCCGATTGCCCGTCCAGCCGTGAAAGCGGAAGGGACGAAGGTCGATCGCGGCGAGTCTCAGGACGAGTTGATCGTGCTCCGCCGGCGTGATGAGCTCATCGTCGTAATCCAGGCCGTCGATGAGCGGGGCGGCAAAAAGATCTGCCTGGCTCATTTTGCAAACAATTCCTTGAGCTGGGACGGCCTTAGCTCCGGCGCAAGCTGAGCGAACGTGCACTGCTCAGGAGCCTTGTCCGGCCTCCATCGCAAGAAACCTGTACCATGACGGAAGCGGCGGCTCGTCACTTGGTCATAACGAACTTCAGCGACCAGAACGGGCTTCAGCGGCTCCCAAGCCATCGATCGAGCCGTGTTCCACCGGCTTGGCCCCCCTGGCGCTCTTCCGGTGAACCCGGGTGGCTGGATCAACCGCTCTAGGCGCTCGGTCAGTGCCGGTCGTTCCGCGGACGGAATAGCGGAGGTGAAACCGACATGGTCGAGGCGCCCCTCCGCGTCATAAAGACCAAGCAGTAGCGATCCGACTTCATGCTTCTTTTCGGCGTAGCGGAAACCACCAACAACGCAGTCGGCCGTGCGTTGCTGCTTGACCTTGATCATCGCACGCTCGCCGGGCCGGTATTCGAGGCGAGAGCGCTTGGCGATGACCCCGTCGAGCGCGCCGCCGCTGCGAAGGAGCCATTCCATCGCTGTGAGCCGATCGCAAGTAACTGGCGACAGATGAAGTCCGGGCGCATCGTTCGTCGCAAAGAACTTCTCGAGGAGTTCACGGCGCTCGAAAAGAGGCAATTGCGCAAGCGCTTTGCCGTCGAGCTCGAGCAGGTCGAAAGCCATCAGCTCCGCTGGCGTCTCCGCCGCCAGCTTGCGCACCCGGCTCTCAGCGGGATGCAACCGCAACTGCAACGCGTCGAAGGACAATGCGTCGCCTCGCGGAATGATGAGCTCGCCATCGAGCAGGAACTGGCGCGACCTCAGGCGGCGTAGGTTCTCGACGACTTCCGGGAAGTATCTTGCAAGCGGCTTGCCGGACTTGGAAGTGAGGGTGACCTCGCCGCCTGCGCGGCGCGCGAGACAGCGGAAGCCGTCCCACTTGGGCTCAAACTGCCAACCGTCTCCTTCGGGCAGTTCCGCCGCAAGCAGCGCTTCCATGGGAAGGGGAACATTGGTTTCGTCCATTGTGCACGCGTGAACGTTTCACATGGCCCGGCGGTCCTTGACCGTTACCTTGTGCGGTGCGGCAACGACGCAGGGGGGATGGTGGCTCAGCTCGGGATCGACAGCGGCGACACGGCTTGGATGCTGACTTCAACCGGGCTCGTCATGTTGATGATCTTGCCGGGCCTCGCGCTGTTTTACGGCGGCTTGGTCAGAGCCAAAAACCTCCTCTCGGTGATGAGCCAAGTCCTCGGAATAACGGCATGCGCAATCCTCACCTGGGTATTGTTTGACTACAGTTTGGCATTCTGCAGCGGCAGTCCCCTGATTGGAGGCCTTG
>DASZBO010000006.1:0-3615 GCA_035944075.1 Sphingomicrobium sp. | reverse complement strand
GGCGCAAGTTTCGACTATGTCTCGGGTTGCCCGCTCGACACGCCGAGCGGCGCAATGAGCGGAAGTTACCGCATGGTCGACGAGGACGGATCGGCGTTCGACGTGGAGATTCCGCGCTTTCAGCTTCTCAGTGCCTGACGGGGACCGGCAGAACCGACTCTAGTTTCGTCAGACGTAGCGCGTAGACCGCGGAGCGGGCCTTTCGTTCGTGTAATTTCGCGAGCGTGGTTTCGTTGTGGGCAGCTAGCACCTTCTCTTTTGTCACCATCTGACCACCCATTCCATCGCGAGGGCACCTTGGTGTGTGAAGTCTTGTTCGTTGGCCTTAAAGTGAGAGCAGGACTATCGCGAATTCATCGGCTCACGCAGTATCGTTAATTCGGTATACGAAGTTCAAGCGTACCTAGGCGTTTTTCCTGATCTCGCTTCAGTTTATGCGGTGCCTCATGTTTCGTTCCGCCTCTTCGCCGCAGCGCCAACCCGTGGGAGCCCTGGGCTATCGCGCTTACGTGATTGGCGACGTCCACGGGCGGCTCGATCTTCTCAAGCACCTCCTTGCCCAGATCCATTCCGAGCTTGATCGTGAGCCCCCCGGTAAATGCCTTCTGGTGTTCCTTGGCGATCTCATCGATCGCGGTCCCAATTCCGCCCAGGTCATCGAGCGTCTTCGAACCTACAGCCGGCGAAGCGTGGAACCTGTCTTTCTCCTCGGCAATCACGAGGAAGTATTGCTGCGCATCGTTGAGGGCGATGCCGAGCTTATCAGCAAATGGTGTTTGTTTGGCGGAGCCGAGTGCCTGCTAAGCTACGGCGTAAACCCCGATGAGGTGGCAAAAGCGACGGACGAGGAAGCTCTTGCGATCGTGCGGGCCGCGATCCCGAGCGAGCATATCAAGTTCCTCGAGGGTTTTTCTGACAGCTGCCGTTTCGGAGACTACCTCTTTGTTCATGCCGGGATTCGTCCCGGCGTCGAACTTGAACGACAAATCCAGGCTGATTTGCGCTGGATCCGCGAGCCATTCCTAAACGACAAGAACGATCATGGGTTCGTCGTGGTGCACGGTCACACAATCTCCAGCGATGTCGAGCTTCGGCCGAACAGGATTGGCATCGACACCGGCGCGTACAGAACGGACGTTCTGACCGCTCTTGGCATTGAGGGATCGGATCGTTGGCTCCTCGACACCAGACCTAAGTCCGAACCCTCCAATTGAGGAACGCCGGTCCGCCAGAAGCGCGGTCGTCGAGCCCTGGAACGTCGCCGCCGACGCTTCGCTGGACTGCAAAGGCAGTGGCTCCCCTCTATCTGCTCGCCTGTATCGTCTTCGGGGGAAGCGATCGGGCAAGCTGGAGCGACGCAATCCTGGATGTCACCGGATTGATAGTCATCGCCTTTGCAGCGGCGGCGCCAACGCCGGAGCCGCTTACCCGACATGCAAAGCAGTTCCTGTTCTTCGCAATGACTGCGGTCGCTGTAATCGCGCTGCAAGAGGTCCGGTTTGCCTCGCTTCCCTGGGGGCATTGGTCCACCATCTCGGCGGCTGGCCCTAATGCGATGAAGAGCGCGGGAATTAGCTATGGGGACCGGCTCACGTCCGTGCACCGGCTGACCGCAGTTCTTGCATTTTTGCCTCCGATCGCGAGCTTCTGCGCAGTCGTCCGACTGGGTCCCGTTCGCCGTTCTTCCCTAGTCGTCGCTCTTCTGGCGGCTGCCTTCGTCGCGATCGCGGCAAGTGTGATTCAATTTGGCGCGGTGGCGGGCTTACCTACTTATCCTGATCGTGAGAGCAGTTTCTCCTCGGTGATCGGCCTGTCGAGAAGCCCCGATCACTTGGCGGACCTGCTGATCATCACCTTGCCGTTCATCGCCGCGATTGCGCCAAGCACAAAGCCCCAGGAAACCGAGCGTCAGTCCGGCCTTTTCTTGATCAGCGCCGGCCTGGCGGGGGTGATTTTCTTCGGACTGGCGCTGGCGGGCTCGCCCGTCGGCTCTTTGCTCGCACTGCCGGTAATTGCCGCAAGCTCGCTCATCGTCTTGCCTTCGCGAAGCCGGTTACGGAAGCCAGCGGCTCTCCTTGCCGCGCTGCTGGTGTTTGGTGCAATTGCAGCGCTGACCACGAACGCGCAATTCGGGGGAAGTCTTGGATGGATCTCAAGCAGGTCCGTAGAACCGCGCCGCGCGCAGCCGATGATGTTGGCAAAAGCCATCGCGAACCAATTGCCCTGGGGCTCGGGTTTGGCTTCGTTCGCTCGCGTTTATCCACATTATGGCGACAAGCGAGGACCCGCCGGCACCGACTTTACGCACGCGAACAATGATTACGCGGAGACAGCGCTAGAACTCGGTCTGCCCGGCATCGCACTCATGCTCGTATTCCTTATTTGGTGGGGCAAGGGCCTATGGTCGATTTGGCGGACGGGAGGGGGCTCCGCGTTTTCGCGGGCGGCCTCGATCGCATCGGGGACTATACTCGTCGAGAGCCTTGTCGATTTCCCGCTACGGACAGCTGCGATCAGCGCCTGCTTTGCGACGTTCATCGCGCTTCTTGCCGAACCCCGTTACCGGCCACTTCCCAAGCTGGCGGACGTCAGACCGGCGCGGCATCTGGTCTTCGAGTGAGCGCAGGAAAAGTTACGCATGCGTCGCAATTGTTGCTGGCGCCAGGCGAAACCGCTCCCGACCACCGTGTCCTGAATGCGGCGTCTTGGATAAGGTGGGCCCGCCTTCACGATCCGAAGCGCAAGGTGCGGCGGCGATCGTCTTGCGGCGTGCATCGAAGCTCGTAGGATCGGTAGTTGATGCGCACCGACATCGATCATCTGCCGCCGGCCAAGCAGCGCGAGCTTGAGCGCGTGGCACAGATCCTGTTCGAGGAGTTCGACGAGGCGCGGGGTCTTTCGACCCAGGAGTGGAAGAAGAAGGGGCGGATCCTCAAGGTCATTCTTTATGGCTCCCATGCGCGCGGGACGTTTGTCGACGAGCCGCATACCGCCAAGGGCTATCGGTCTGACTTTGATCTCCTGATCATCGTCAACGACAAAAGGCTGACCGACCGTGTTGAATATTGGAGCAAGGCCGAGGAGCGGCTGAACCGCGAGCTGGCAATTACCCGGACCCTGCGGACCCCGGTCAACTTCATCGTGCACACGCTTCATGAAGTGAACGATGGCCTGGCGCACGGCCGCTTCTTCTTCATCGACGTCGCCCGCGACGGCATCGCCCTTTATCAGTGCGACGACAGCGAGCTTGCCGAGCCCCAGCCCAAGACCCCCGAGCAGGCGGCGGCAATGGCCAAGGAGTATTTCGAAGAGTGGTTTCCGGCTGCGGCAGGAATGCTTCAGACGGCTCGTTTCAGCCACGATCAAGGCCGACTTAAAGATGGCGCTTTCCTAATGCATCAAGCCACCGAGCGCCTCTATCACTGTGTTTTGCTGGTCTGCACCTTCTACACGCCGCATGTGCACAACCTCGGATTCCTGCGCACGCAGGCCGAGCGCATCGACCGTCGTCTCACCTATGTCTGGCCGATGGACACGCGCCGCGACCGCGCGATGTTCGAGAAGCTCAAGGACGCGTACGTGAAGGCCCGCTATTCCAAGCACTACCGGATCTCC
>DASZBO010000005.1:0-15526 GCA_035944075.1 Sphingomicrobium sp. | reverse complement strand
TGCCCCAGTGCGGCCGCCCCCCATGGTCAAGAAACAATTCCTGTGCGGCTCGAAAGAACGGGTCCCAGTCGCTTTGCGCTTCGTCGTGAACGGAAATACATGCCATGTCGCCGCCATAGGCCTGGCTGAGAAAGAACGTGTCGGCCGCGACGGTTCGATATTCAACGGCCCAGTGGACGCTTGGAAAGTCGGACCTGATGAGCTCGCGAATTTCGAGGAAGCAATCAAGTCCGCGGTCGATGGGAACGGCGAACTCCATTTCATTGAATCGGACGGTGCGCTTCGAGGGAAAGATACGATGGGACCAGTCGGTCCGTGATGGTCGTAGATAGCGCTCGGGCGTGCCGGGCGGGGGAAGGGGAGAGTCGGGGATCGTTTCCAAAGGTCCGGCTGCGTTTGCTCGCATGAGCGATTTGACGACGCACTGGTCGAAATGCGGCAGCCAGAAAAACTCTATATGTCGCCGGTTGCGCGCCATTAGTGGAAATGCGGCGCAGCACTCGTTGACCTCCAAGATCAAGTTGACCTCGCGAAGGCGATAGCGTGGTAGGAGGTTGAGCGTCACGTCGACAAACATGCCGAGGCTTCCCAATGAGACACCCGCCGCCTCGAAGAGACGGCGATCTTCCTCTGGAGAGAGGCTTATCGTTTGCCCGGACGCCGTGACCATGGTGATCGCCGCGAGCTGCGTCGAGAGATTGCCTAGCCGCGAACCGGTGCCGTGCGTTCCGGTCGCGATCGCTCCCGCGATTGTCTGAGCGTCAATGTCGCCCTGGTTCGAGAGGGCTAGCCCGGCCGCGTTCAGCGGTTCTCCGAGTTCGGCGATCACGGTACCCGAAAGGATTCTCGCTCTTCGCTCGGCGGGCTCGATGGATAGAATTCCTTGTAGCCCTTCGGGTCCGAGCATGTGGCCGTCGGACGCGCATAGCGGAACAAACGAGTGGCCGCTTCCGCGCGGACGGACGATCATGCCTTTGGTTCGGGCGTCTGCAATTGCGGTGGCGATCCCGAAGGTTTCCGGCGCGCTTTCGAAGCTCGGTCGACATTGCACGGTTCCAGCCCAGTTGACCCAGGGCTCGTCGTGACCATTGCTTCCCATGATTACCGGGCCGTTTGTAGGTGCGAAGAGGCAAGGATTGCGGCAAGGTCGAGGGCGACCCGTTCGAGGTCGGCTTTTGGGTCGGAGCAGTGGTCGGGATTGATTTCGGTAAGGGTCAGCACGCGCCAGTTCGGCGCCTGGAGCAGCGGAGCGAGGCTCGCGATGAGCTGGGCGTAATCGAGACCGACGCCGCGCCGCGTATTCTCGGCCAAGGGGAACTTGGCATAGTCGAGAACGTCGGCGTCAAGATGGACCAGTAGCCGGTCGAACCCTCTAGCCCATCGAACCGCCTGAGCCGCTGCGCCCTTCGGGTCGGCCGCTACTTGGGCGAGCGGTATCTCGGCGATACCGAGCCGGTCGATGATCTCGCGCTCGAACGGGCGCACGTTGGCGGTAGCGAAATAGAGCAACTGCCGGGGGTCGAGAAGCGGAACTGGGCCAAGTCCGCTCGTCAGCGTTGGATCGGTGCCCTCGATGCCGAGCATGTGCGCGACACCCATCCAATCGAAGGCGCCATCTGATGTGCTCGCGGGCGTGTTCAAATCAGCATCAAGGTCGATGTAGATTAGCCCGAAATCACCGCCGGCTGCGGCCGCGGCGGCGACCGTCCCGATTTCGACCGTGCAATCGCCGCCGATGACGAATGCCGCGCCATCATCAGCAAGAACTGGCGCCAGCTGTTTTGCTACCTGCGCCGCAGCACGTGCCACAACGTCGGGATGCATCCCTTGCGGTCTCTGGGCGTCGAGCCGCCAGCGAAAATGATCGATGTCGCCGAGATCCGTTGGGCGCAGCCCAGCGTCCTCGAGTGCGCGCACCAGGCCCGCGCCACGCAACGCCGCCGGCGCCTTTTCCTGGCCCGGAGCATAGGCTCCGGCACTGACGGGCGCACCCAGGACTGACATTCGCATTTGCCGCTTCCCCTGTAGGTGGGCCCAGATTGCGTTCTTGTAGTGCTGGCTTCTTTTCGAGTCTATACCAGTAAAACAGCTTTTGCTGGTTTAACTTTGATGGGCGCTGTGGTGGGTTTGATGTGACACAATTTACTGGTAAACAACGGCTCATGGGTGAAACGACATGCGACCTACCAGAGCTTCTCGGGGGCCGGTTGTGTCTCGATTTCGTCAATACGATCCACCATCGCTTTCGGCCGGTCAGCCGTGATCATCTCAGAGATTATGGAAGCTGGCTGCGCTGGTGCGCCCATGCCGGCGCACTCTCGTCCGACGAAGCAGACCAGCTGGCTACGCTCGCCCGCAGCGGCCCGGGGCTGGGTGAACGCGCTTTCGACCGGGTGCTTGTGTTCAGGACGACAGCGCATCGCATCGTCACCGAGCATATGGCCGTCGGCGGGGCGACGGAGGATCTCGTAACGCAGCTCAATGAGCTGCTGATCCTGAGCGCACCGCTACGACACATCGCGCCGGCCAGTGGAAGTTACTGGCGATGGTCTTGGCGGGATCGCCCTCTCAACCTCGATCGGCCGTTATATGCGGTCGCCCGTTCACTAGCGGATCTGCTGGCGACAGCGCCGCGCGAGCGCCTCAAGGAGTGCCCCGCACCCGATGGATGCGGTTGGCTGTTCCTTGATGAAACCCGCAACGGTTCGAGGCGCTGGTGCAGTATGAATCATTGTGGGACCACGTCCAAGGTCCGCCGATACCTCGGGCGAAAGAGAGAAGCTGCCGCGACGACGGATCTCGCCGTGCGAGAGGCTTAGGCGTTCGCCCTGGTTGAGAGGTCAGCCGCGGCCTCTACTCCCGACAAGAAATTCCACAACGCACTGGCAAGTTCTTTTGCCGCATTGAGTGCTTCTTCGCATTCGTGCTCCGGCAAACGGTCAAGCAGCGCGCGGCATGTCGAGCTGTGTTCAATATCTGCCGTCTCGTGGACTTTGAAAAAGCGCAGCGTTTTTTCGTCGGTGATTCCATAGCGCTTTACGAGACCATCGATCTTCGCGCTGGCCACTGCGGGCAACTGGCACTCGTACGCGTATAGAGCGGCGAGGCCCGCGGCATAAGACCGGTGCGATAGATCCCGGAACGTCGCGACAAGCTCACGGGTTTCTTTTGTCGGCGTCGTGCGCCGCACCTCGTCCTCGCTTTTGCCAAGGCCGCGAGCAAACATCAGCCACATGCTCGCATGTTCATCACGGCCCTTCCCAAGTCCCTCCTCTTCGGCAAGGTTTTCCGCCAGCATGCGCCGGCCGTCAGCATCCGGGCACATGCTGTGCACGGCACTGACAACTTGCGGGAATACTTCCACATGGTGGAAATATTGAGCCGCATACGAGCGAAGCGTTGCGAGCTCGAGCCGCCCTTCAGTCCAAGCGCGGTAGAATGGATGCTGGATCATCGCGCGTTCAGACACATGGTTGTCGATCATGCGGGACAAGGACGGCGGAAACATTGAATGCCTTTCTGAATTGTTTGGCGTCGCGAGCTGTTCGGTTTTCCCGGTGCTTTAATTCCTCCCGCTGCGGCCGCAATGGTGGAACGATAAATGCACTCGGGGCGGACTGCCTAGCGGGCAAAGAGAGGAGGCGGGCTGTAGGGCACCCGCCTCCTCGTTGACCTACGGGACCGATTAGAACTTTATCCGGGCACCTACGGTGAAGCGCCGGCCGAGCGGATCGTAGAGCGCCGGGAAGGTGTCGCCGCTATTTGCTGCGGTCGAACCTGCTGTGTTGCCAACGATTGGCGGCTTCTTGTCGAGGAGGTTCGTGACTGTGAACGTCAGGTCCAGATGTCCATTGACGTTGAAACGGGTCGCAAAGTCGAAATAGTTGAATGCTGGGATATGGTTGAAATCGACCGTCTGTCCGTTGAGCGTCCCGGCACCGTTGACGAACGGCGACGTGGACGGACCGCTTGTGACCAGACCCTTGAACAGGAATCGGTTTCCGGCGGTAAATCCGCGGGCGAGGAAGTCGGAAGCGGTGCCTTCGTACGCCATCTGGCCGACATATCGCCACAGAACGGAGAGATCGATTCGGCCGAACGAAAGCGTGGCGCGCGTATTCGCAGTATACTTTGGCAGCAGCTGGCCCGCGGGGAAACCGCAGTTCGCGCTGTAGAACCCAACGCATTCCCGGTTGTCGGAGGTCGGAGTGGCCTGAAACTTCTGGCTGTGCGTCCAATTGCCCCCGAACGTTAGCGCGAGCTTGGAGCGGGTCCCGAACAGCATTCCCAAGCCTGTCCGATAGTCGATCGCGAGATCGACACCGTCGGTAGTCACCTTGCCAAGGTTGCTGGAGGGAAGGAACAGGCCAGGCACCAGCGTGGGATCGCCGTCGAGCGCCCCTGTCTTCGTGTTACGGTGGATCACCGTGCAAGCCGGATTGGAAGGTGACGGATTGCTGAAACAAGCATTGATTGCGTCAAGCGGCGTCGGCGTGGTGATCGCGTTGCTAACCTGGATGTTGTAATAATCGACCGTCGCGCTCAGTCCACGGATGATGCTTGGCCGGATGACGGCTCCTACTGTCCACGTTGTCGCCGTCTCCGGCTTGAGATTGAGGTTGCCGGCGAAGATTGAGTTTGCTTGACCAGCGTTCGGATTCGCGATCGTACCAATCTTGTTGGCCGGCGCTCCTTGCGCAACGCAGGTTGCCGTCAGCGCTGCGTTGCCGACGGGCGCCGAGCCGGCGCACGGATCGACCGAAAGATTGGTCAGATTGCTCGAGGCAGGCGTAAACAGTTCCGAAATATTCGGCGCACGAACCGCGCGGTTATAGGCTCCTCGGAACTTGATATCCGATACTGGCGCCCAACTGCCGGCGACCTTCCAGGTCGTCGTGCTGAATTTCGGCCGGCTCGCTGAGAAGATAGTGTAATGCGAGCGACGGATACCGCCCTCAACTTGCAATTCATCAAAGAATGGACGGTCGCTGACGATTGGTGCGATGACCTCCGCGAAGCCTTCGTAAACATCAAGCCCTCCGGTCACGGGCGGCGGCGCGGTTCCGAAGCCGCCAAGGTCGCCCGACTGGGCCAGGGAGTCCGGTATGATGTCCGACGAGTATTTGCGATATTCGGTGCCGACCGCGAAGCTGACCGGATTTTTGGCCCAAAGCTGAAGCGGTGTGTCGCCGTTGATGGTTGCTCGTGCCTGCGACAGCTTTACGTCGGTTGTTACCTCCGAATTGCCGCGCAGAAAGTTAGCCATTTCCGGCGTAATGCTTCCCGGAGGCCCGAAGAGGTTGATTGGAGTACAGCCATTGCTCGGATCCTGGCAAACGGTGTTGCCGTTCGCATCGGTTTGCGTGAGCAGCCCTTGCTGGAATCGCGAATTTAACGCGTAGTTCTGGATCTGCTGGACACTATTGGTGATGCCGCGGGCGCCGAACACGTCAAAGCCGATCTTGTCCGTAATGTCGCCGCGAACGCCAAATCGGAAGTCCCAAGTCCGCGTCTGATAATCGCTAACTCGTGGCCCAACTTCAACGGTTCTGCGGCGCACCCCGACATTATCGACAGCGTAATTGGGGTCCTTAGGGCCTGTGGCTGCTGCCGCTGCCGCACACTGCGCAACGGTCAGCCCGATATCGTTGCACAGTACGGCGCGCTGAGCAGGCGATAGGAAAGGGTTGCTGATAGGAATATCCGCCGGCGTTGCGAAATCGCCGGAAGGTGCAATGATTGTCTTCACGCTGTTCTGGCTGAACAGGCCTCGCGCGTAGGCGGTGAGATGATCGGCGATATCATAATGGCCGGCGCTGTACATATTGTAACGTTGGAATGGGGTCTGAAAGACATTGTACGGGTTAAAGTTGAAGGGAATGCCAGCAGAGCCATAATCAACGAAATTGGTTCCGTTCACCTGGACCGAGCCCGAGGGGAACGCTGCGCTCGCATTGTTGAGATCTAGACGCGTTGGGGTCGTGACGGATGATCCCGCTAGCTTCAAGTTTCCGGGATTGTGCGAATCCAGCGCCAGGGTCGACCACGAGCGGTCGTTTCCTTGGAAAACGGGATCTGATTGCTGATACCCGATACTGAGGACCGCGTTTCCACGGTGATCATCGAAATTTCCGCCGACTGTGAGGTCGCCCCGAAGATAGTTTTCGTCACCTCGCTGCGTAATCCCGTCGGAGGCCTGGAGCTCAATTCCGGAGAAGTCGTTTCGCGTGACGAAGTTGACAACGCCTGCGACTGCGTCGGCGCCATAAGTCGAACTCGCGCCACCCGTCAGTACGTCCACCCGCTCGACGAGTGCAAGCGGGATGATGTTCAGGTCCACACGAAGTAATTGGTCGAACGGAACGACCCGAACACCATCAAGAAGGACGATGTTGCGGTTGGTGCCAAGGCTGCGGAGGTTGACAAACGACGCGCCGACATTGCCGTTGTTGACTTGGGCATTGCTGCTGGCCGCCGCGCCCGGAATGGTGCGAAGCACTTCCTCGGCGGTGTTGTTCTGACGGAGCTGGATTTCGTTCTGCCCGATGACCGTGACTGGAGCAGACGCCACCAAGTTCGGGTTTCGGATCAGCGTTCCGGTAATGACGATTGCTTGCGCACTGCTCGCCGGCTGGGCGGCGACAGCCGTTGCATCGGCTTTCACTGAGGGCGAATCTTTTTGCTCGCTCGATGCACCCGGGGGCATAGCGGACTGCTCGCCTGCGGGCGCAGCCGAGGTTGGTTGCGTTTGCGCCAGCGCGGGACTTGCCCCGACTCCCGCAATGATCGTTGTCGCGAGGAGTGACGACCTCAACATGTTCATCGGCATTCTCTTCCCCTTCATCTGAAAACATCGCCCGAGGTCCCCACGCGCTGCTGCGCAAGTTCGCGGGGACCGGGCCTTGATCGAAGAAGGAGGGAACTAGTACGAATCGTACCTACACGCTACCCATGCAAATTGTTCGGATGAAGTCGTGACTTTTTAGCAACAAGGAAGGCCGAGGCGATGTGTGCGCCAGCGGCGACTTCTCGATTTTCGCGAAAGATGTGGGCAAGAGGAGTCGTTAGCGGAACTTGGCCTAGCCACCTCGGGTCTGCTTCGTCGTCTCATTAGCGGCGAGCTTGGCGAGTGCTTCCATCGCCTGTGTTTTGGACCCGTCGAAATGCTGCCTTGCGAGCCGGTCGAAGGCGTTCAATTGCGCGTCGGGCTGGGCATTTGCAACGAAGTAGAAGAACTCTCGATGGCGACCGCTGGGTCTCACGTTCACCAGCCCGCGTCGCGTCATTCGCGTCAGGAGCGTTCGCAAGCCAGTGGGTGAGCTAGGCGGGTCAGGAATCGTCGAGTGTAACTCACGGACAGTTGCGCCCCCGCGTGCGCAGATGACGCGTACGAGGTCACGCTGGCGGGGCGGAAGCTTTTCAATTTCTGCAGCAGGGAGGGGAGTACGAACAGTCACACTTGAAATCCTCGTCAACGTGTATTCAAGGTGCGCTACTAGTCCGATTCGTACTGTATCGGCAAGGCGAATGTACTGGAACCCGCGCGGTCAGCGCATCTGGAGTCGGTTGGGAATGGAAATCGAGAACGGACATTGCAACGATCAGCCCGGTGAGCTGTGGCTACCGCACGAAATCAGTTTGTTGCTCCGCCGGGAGCGGGAGGTTGCGACAATCGTTTACCGGCTTGGCTCAGCGACCGCGACGGAGGTCCTCGACACTCTTTCAAAGCGGATCTCGAATGCCGCATTACGTTCGATGCTTAATCGGCTGGTTGCCAAGGGCATCCTCAAGCGCATTCTGAGTGGGCGAGCCTATGTTTACTTAGGAGCACTCACGAGTTCAGAATCGCGAGACCTTGCCCTGAAGCAATTTGCCGACGATCATTTCTATGGCTCGGTCTTCGAAGCGGCCGAGACAATTGCCAGTCTTCTTGCGGATCGTTGAGCGGATTCGACTTCGATTTCTGCCTTCGAGCGCCGGGAGCTCGCATGACCAATCTCGCTTTTTGAATATGCCTGCTGTACCGATCGTGCAGTTACCGGGCCTCGGCACCGGTGACGAACCCCATTCCTGGTTGCACAAAGCGGGGACGTGTTGGAGCGAGCGAATTTATATCTGACCGATAATGAGGGGACCCTGTTGGCGCTCGTCGCACGGGCCGAGCCGATCACGGCTTATCAGATCGCCAAGGTCTATGAGGAATCCCCAGTCTCGAACTTCAATACGAGCAAGGGCAAGATTTACCCGCTGATCCGCAGGCTTCGCGAGGCGGGTCTGTTACGAGCCCGAACCGTTCGCGGGGATAAGCGCGGAACCGAGCAGCTTGAGACGACCAAGCAGGGCAAGAAGGCCATCCGCCGTTGGGTGCAGGATATTAGGGCGACCCATCTTCTTCCCGAAGACCCGCTCCGGACGAAAATCCAGTCCTTCGATCTACTGACACGCGACGAGCGTCTCGAGTGGATTGCCGATGTCAAAGCCGAACTCTTGAAAAAGCTGGAAGAGGTCGATGAATACCGCGCTCAAGTCTCGGTCCCCTATCACGACCTCGTCCACGAAAATGCTGTGAGAACAATTCGCGCGCGCATGGACTGGCTCGATCTCGTCCTGCGTCGCGTGGTCAAGGAAAACGACTGACCGCGGATCGGGTATTCCGCGCTCTTCCGCCGATCAGTGCGCAGCAAGCGGCACCGTTTGCCGCGAAAATCCGAACACGTAATCTTCCGACGACGGGCAAGCCGGTGGGAGAACCATGTCGGTACCAAGGCGCGTGTCCCGATCGACTCGAGGAGGATCGATCGCCGTTTCCTTTGGGCGCAAAGTAGCAAGCGTGGCGTAGGCTGGCTTTCGTGACGCAACAGTTAAAAAGTACTCCTAGCACTAACCGGGCAGTGTACGCCTGGGGAGCTGGACTTCATCCCAAGGGAGACGCTTAATAGTTCGAATCGGACGTAAAAGAAGCCTTTTCTCAAGCTTTGGCGGATAGGGGCCGACGATCGCCGCGAAAGGGTATTGTCTCCCGATGCATCATCAATCGCCTGGAATAGGCCAGAACACGTTTGAACGCCGTTTTGTGCTGTACCTGACCCTGATTGGTTGCGTTGCGCTGGCCGCCGTCGTTCGTGACATAGTGGCAAGGGCGGGGCTCTCGCGGGGCGAACCGGCATTATTTTCCTATTTCGCCGGGGTCGGGGCGGATGTGTTGCTCGTGCTCGTTATTTGCACCGCGTCACCTTACTTTGTGCGGGAAATGAAGCGCGGTCACGTCACTGCGTTGGCCGCACAGGAATCGCGACGGCAGATCGAACTCCTGTTTCACTTAACCGACATGCTTCAGGGCGCGCTCGGGCATGCAGATGCGAATGCGGTACTCCGTTCAACTGCGTCTGCATTGCTGCCGGGCTTTGGCGGAGCGCTCTATATCTTCAATAATTCCGGTGACCGCCTAGAGCTGTCGACTTCCTGGCAATGGCCTGAGGCGACACCGCTCAGCGAGACGATTGCGCCGGGAGACTGCTGGGCTATCAAGCGCGGAAAGCTTCACATGAACCTCGTCGACGAGAATGCCCTTTGTTGCGAGCACCAGCAATGCTGCGTCACGACGATGGAGATTCCAATGATGGCTCGTGGCGAAATTTATGGGCTTCTCGTTGTTCAGCGCAGCGGAGAGTCCGCGTCCGACGAACTCTCGAATATCGCGACGGCAGTGGATGCCCTCGCGGACGCGATGTCCTTGTCGCTGGCGAACCTTGCGCTTCGGGAGCGACTGCGCACTCAGGCTCTGCGCGACGGGCTGACGGGGCTCTACAATCGGCGGTACATGGAAGATGCGCTCGAACGCTACATGGAGCAGGCCGCACGCACACAGCTTCCGTTGTCGATCGTCATGATCGACCTTGATCATTTCAAGAAGCTCAACGACGAACATGGGCATGCCATGGGCGACGCAGTCTTGAGCGAAGCGGCTTCGGCAATTCTCGGTGCGATCGCCGCGACGGACATCGCCTGTCGATATGGTGGGGAGGAGCTCGTTGTTTTGCTGCCCAACTGCCGTCTCGACGAGGCGTCGGCCAAGGCCGAGATGATGCGCGGCAGGATCGAGCGGCTTTCCGATCGCCACGGAGTCAGCGTAAGCGCATCGTTCGGCGTCGCAGCGATTGCTGAAACGTCGAGCGCGCGGGACGTACTCGCTGATGCCGACAAGGCTCTGTATCACGCCAAGCAGCAGGGCAGGAACAGGGTCGTCGCTGCCCCAAGTTCAATCCGGTCGCTGACGGCCAAACCCCAGTCGAAAGCCGCTTGATCTTTATTGGCGGGCTTGTGCCGCCCCTGCGATTTCAGGCCGCGCCAACCATCGCCTGCGCGTCGGCGTTGGGAAGCGCGATCGTCCGGGGCAGCTTTTAGCGTTCGGATCCAGAGGGATGGTTCCGGTTAAACGAAGCCGGGTTTACGCGCGCCCTGTTCTGTTGCTGGTTTCGGGGTCGGATGCTGCGGTCGTCGACCTTTTAGCCTCGTCACGAATGAGCGGATCGACGCCGGCACCCCGGTCGGCACCATACATCGCGATCTCCCCCATCGTCCGATAGGCTTCCCAGACGATACCGGTTGGGTCGACGGCCCAATGCTTGTCGGATTCGGCATAACAGCAGCGCGCGCAAGATTCATCGATCGTGGCAATGTTGGCATCGCCGAGCCGGCGGTATAGCGCCGCGAGCTCGTCTTCATTCTCCGATTGGATGCCGAGGTGATTCAACCCTGGCGGATTGTCGCCCTTGCGCGAGATAGCGAAGTTTACGCGCGGGTCGTCGACCATCCATTTGGCGTAGTCGTCCTTTAGCACCGCCGGCTCGGCGCCGAACAATGCTGAATAGAAACCCACTGATTTGCCAAGATCCTCAACACTGACGTGCACATGTAGCCGGTTCATATGTCTATATCCCTAGTATTATGGTTATTATGGATAAATGCGAGCGGATCATGCTGCGAGATCAGTTTCGATCGGCTTCGCATCGGCACAGCATTGGTCGAGGAGATATTCCCCAAGTCCTCGAAGCGCTCGAAAGTCCGCGGTGCAGACAATCTCGCGGCTACGACGCACTTGGTTGACCAATCCCGACTTCACCAGCGCCGAGAGATGGTGCGCATGGGTCGAGGGGGGAAGTTCGAGCCGTCGCTGAAGATCGCCAACGGTCAATCCATTGTCACCAGCGCGCACCAGTAACCGGATCAGCCTCAGTCTAATCGGCGAGCCGAGCGACGCGAGCTTGGCGGCGGTTGTCCGTTCGATCGCGGAAGGAGCCTTTGTCATTTGAAAACTAAATAACCAGAATAATGGTTATGTCAAGATCGTCGTCGGGACCTTGGCCGCGCCAGCGGTCCATTCCTTTATTTTCCGCTGCGGCGCGACGGTGGTTACGCAGTTATCGATTGCATGATGGTTCTTACGAGAATGGCTTTCGCGGCGCCGCGACCGGGCTCCAGGCGACGTTCTAGATCCTCCAGTTGTCGACGTCGAAATGAACGAACCAGATGTTTGACAGACCATTGTTCCAGTGAGCCGCATCATCGAGGTCAGCTTGGGTGTCGCCGCTTGGAGGCGCGAGCTTGCGCGTTGAGAAATACAACCGATGATTCTTCTCATCGAGTCTCGGGTCGCCCACGGAACTGATGTTGACGTCAGGCCCAAGAAGTTTTGGAGCCGACCAACCGGTGCTCGTTTTGAACGCGATGTACAGGTGGTGGTCGCCCGTCGAGTCCCGGTTTGAGGAGAAGACGAGATAAGATCCATCGCGCGCGATTGCAGGATCCATGTCCGAGCTGCCCGCTGGGCCATTGAGGTCGATCAGTTCGGCCTTCGTATATTGGTCGCCAAAAGCCCTCACGAAGTAGAGGTGAAACGCCTTGCCGTCCTCGTCCGCCGACTGGAAGTAGATATCGCCGTTGCCGGCTATACTGGGCTCGTAGATCGAGTTTGAAATATTGATCGTGGACGGAAGGCGAAAGGGCTTGCTCCAGCCCGTATCCGTACGGTTCACCCGCCAAAGGGCTCCCCCTTTGGCAACCTGCAACTTTCCATAAAAGAAGCCATCAATCGGCTTGTCTCCGATTTTGGCGGGGCGGTTTGACGAGAAGACGAGGTACGATCCGTCGGCGGACATTGCGGATTCAAGGTCGACCCAGGTTCCTGAAAAAGGCGCGACTTTTGGCTGAGACCATCCGGACTTCGTCAGCCGCGACTGCATGATTGCATAGCTCTGGCCGTTGCCGCGTTCGAAGAAGGCTTCCGTGCCGTCCGGAGAAAGGGTCAACGCCGCATCGGAAGCGCCCGCGGATATGACACCGGGTGCGAAGACCTGGGCAGCATCGGGAACGATCGGTGTAAGGCCGATTGCGGCGCTAAGCAGCAGCGAATGAGAAAGCATAGAGTTCAGCTAGTGCGGTCGGGTTTCGACGCAATCGAAGTCACAAGGTGCTAAACGTATTATTCGACGAACGAGCCGCGGTGGAGGACCAATGAGAGTAATGGGCAAAAAACAAGGATCCCAAAAACTGCGAATTCCACCATCGCCGCTGAACCCCTTCCACGGCCTGCCATCACGACTTCCAGAGCTTACACGACTTCACTCGGCGCAGGCTCGCGCTTCGCTGTCCAGTCAATGCGACGCGTCGCATACATCACGCCGGCAAGCGCGGCAAAGAGAAGGAGCGAGCCAATCAGCAGCGAATATGCCTCCAGGCTCAGGAGAATGTAGAGAACGCCATAAAGCCCCACTAACAACGCACCGATAAAAGCGGCACGTCGCCAGCTTCCGAGCACAGCTGCGGAATAAGCAGTATTCAGCCCGGCAATGGCAGCCGATGCGAGCACGTATGCGGGCGTGAAACCAATCACCTCGGCGAATGCAAGGAGAAGAACGAAAAAGAGCACGAGCGCCGCGCCCATCAGCAAATATTCAACTGTCGACACGCGAACGCCGCCGATCACGTCGAACATCAGGAGCGCAAGGAAGGTGAAACCGATGAATAGGAAGCCGTACTTGGTCGCTCGGTTGACCTGCGAATACGGGTCGACGGGCTGGATAAGGCTGATTTGAGCATTTTGCGGCGGGGAAGGGTCAGCGGACGAACTGGAGCTGCCGTCGGGCCCATTTCGCGAAGTGGAAGCGGATCCTGCGGAAGTCGATGCTCCTTGGTCCATGGTGCTTACTAAGGAGCGACCAAGGGCAAGGTTGCCGATCCGGTATTCGGCGCTGAATCCATTGTCGGAAAGCTTCCGGGCAGCCGGCAGAAAATCGCCACCGAAGCTTGGACTCGACCAGGACGATTGAACTTTCCAACGGGTATCCCCGGACTGCGGTGCAAGGCTCAAGGACTGGTTGCCGCGAAGGTCGTACGCGAAATCGACGATGAGCGGCTTGACCTGAAGTTGGCCGGCGTCGATCCAGGCGAAGAAGCCGCGGCCGCCGCTGCTGCCAGTGCCGGGCTGAAGCCGGAGAGTCTGGCCGCTCGCCGTCACGCGAGGATTGGCGCCAAGTCCGCGAGGATCGCTAAGTCCAAAGCGAAGCTCGGCGCGCGCCAAATCCATCTGCGACGGATCGATACCGGTACGGCCAAGGTCATCAGGAAAACTGAAGCGCGCGCGACCAGAATTGCGCGCTTCATAGATGACAGCTTCATAGATCGAGTGTTTTCTTATTTCCGGGCGAAGTGTCGTTGCCAATTCGGCCACTTCGGGTGCCAGCGTCAGTTCTCGCGTAACGTCGTTCGTTCGGGTCACACTCTGTCCATTTTGCACGACAGTCTCGGTCGCGGCAGTTCGATACGGTATGACCAGCAGGGGGCCGCTGATGACCTGCGCCGCACCCCACCCCGCGGTGATCGACGCTGTCGCCTCCTGGGATTGCGATTGACGATCGTAAACTAGCAGCCACACCGAGAAGAGTGGGATGGTCAGGGCGACTGCGACGATGATCGCCAAAATTAGCTTGAAACCCGGCGTACGGTCGGTCCGGTAGCCTTGCATGCGAGCTTCCGATCTCAGAGCTATAACTCAACTTATCTACAGAAATGCACGGTTCGTCGTCAAGTCTCGTGTTTCGCCCGGGTTTTTCCTTAACGCCGGGCATAGCTGCCGGCCGCGGTGGACATCGTCGCAGCCCGAGCCGATCTGGCGTCCATCTTTTACAGAATCGAGCGTCAAGGTCTTGTTCGCTCGAGCGCCGACGGCATGAACAAACGGATCGCCGAAGCGTCGTTCGTGGCGCAGGCCGGCATAAAGGATGCCCGCCTGAAACACTCTATAACTTCCGGAAATGATACCGTCCGCCCACTGGCGCGGCGCGGTAGGATTGGCCCGACGCGCAGTTCACTTGGAACGTGCCGCGAGCACCTTCGATTGGGGTTAGCGAGTTAACACTGCCGCAAGCATAGCCGATCTTCTCGATGGTGCGCGCAATCACGGACTTGGGCAGTGGCAGCCGCGCGGCGACCCGTTGGGGCGCAGTGACTTCGGGAGCGAGGGGATCGGCGGCGCTGTCGACGTTCTCGCTGGGGGTGGCCCCGTCCGCAGGCAGGGCGTCGGCGGGCTTGGGCTCGGTATTATGAGCAAGCTGTCGGTGCGCAAACTCGTGCCTGACCCGCGAGGCAGGCGTTGCAAGTAAAGGCGTCCTTGGGCCCTGCGCGCGGACGTCATCATCGACTGCCGGGGCAGCCCTCAGGGGCGGCTTCATTCGGGCATTTGCGCGCGCTTTAGCAGGGGGAATGGGTGTCGTGACGGCCGATTGCGGATCTGTCGGGATCGAGAGGCCGGCGACGGTGCCGACAAGGCCCGCGCCAAGGACGAGCCCACCGAGCGTCAACAATGGCCGCCGCCAATCGAAGGGATGGTTTGCGGCGCGCAGCAAAGCCTTTTCGGCTTGGTGGATTGGCATCACATAGTCGACCGAAGGCAACGCGCACTCATCAGCGGCCTCGCGACTTGGCCGTTGGACTTCCAGCGGTGCAACGACCTCTGTCGGCCGAGATCGCACCGTCGGCTCCGCCAGCTCATGCAATGATCTGATCAAGGCTGAGAGCTTGGCATCAGCGGCCTGAGCGTCCGGCAGGAGTGACGGGTGGTGCTCGTCAGTCTCCTGCGGTTCGAGAAGTGCAGCCCGTCGCGAGGTTTCGTCGCTGCGTGTCTTCTCCGCCGTGACGAACGGGGGAAGTGGATGCGCTGCGATCGAGATTCGCCATTGGTACGGATGCTGTGTGGGTTCCACGCCGATCGAACGGTCGTAAAGTCGCCGCTTCTCTGGGTTGCGGAGCGTTTCGAAAGCCTGACTGATATGCGCAACGATGGCGACGGGCCGCACTCCGAACATGCTCATTGCGCTTGCAAATGCACGCGCGATCTCATCCTGGCTCGCTCCCGGAGTCAGCCCTAACATTTCATAATGGCTTGGCAGTTGTTGTGCCTTACTGGCCATTCGATCCTCCCCTGCGAGCGACATGTTCGCCCCGATCCCAAGGGCTGGAAGCATCTATG
>DASZBO010000004.1:0-12797 GCA_035944075.1 Sphingomicrobium sp. | reverse complement strand
TGGAAGCATCTATGATCCGGTAGAGGAATCCAGCTCGTCCGACCGTGAAAACCGGACCGTTCACGGCTAACGGCCCTTCCCGTGAAGTCACAGTGAATCGAATAAGCTCGGGCTGAACTTCGGTTCAACGCGGACCGTGATCCATCGTTTGATTCACGCGCGACAAATTTGCAGCGGCACACTATCGCCCAATTTGGCCGCCGTTAGCCGGAAAAGGGGCCTGCCTCGCAGGGAAGCTGCGATGTGAACACGTCGATTACTTCAGGGACCAAGAAAATACCTTACAGCCGAACGGTGCGGGAAAGTTGGCTCATTCCGAACAAATGCACGGCCAGATATTGGCCTTGGCGAGCGAACAACGCGATGGAGGAGGGCGGCAAGTGAAAGCCCGAAGTCCGGATCCAGCACACGGCTCCGCTCACTTGTCATCCTCAATCGAAGCACTCGTGACACGGCCGGATGTCGCCCGCGGCCGTTGAGCGCATCAGCCCGCCGTTGGCGAGGCGCATCGCGCTTGCAGCGCAGGGTTTCGGTCGCATAGAGCGCGCAGATCCAGGACGTGCGCAACTCCGCTCGACGCTGAACCTCCTCCAGCTCCATCAGATCGACAGCGTCAACGTCCTCGTTCGCGCTCACTATCTACCCGCTTTCTCACGCCTTGGAATCTACAATCGGGGGGATCTTGACGAGCTTGCCTGGGGTCAGAAGCGCCAGCGCAGGTTGTTCGAATATTGGGGACATGAAGCGTCGCTCCTGCCGTTCGAGCTCCAACCATTGCTGCGCTGGCGGATGGCACGGGCCGATCGCGGAGAGGCGGGGTGGACTCGAATGCGTGTTTATGCGCGCGAGCGTCGCGCTGAGGCGATGGCGTTGCTCGAGCGCATCCGGTGTGATGGGCCTCTGGCAGCCGCTGATCTGGAGGGCAACAGGGGATCATCGGGGTGGTGGGAATGGAGCGACAACAAGCGCGCCCTCGAGTGGATGTTCTGGGCCGGGCATGTCACGACCGCGAGCCGGCGCGGTAACTTCGAGCGCGTGTACGACCTGGCGGATCGGGTTATACCGGGCGATGTATTGGCAAGGCCGACGCCGCACGAGGCCGATGCACATCGGCGTCTCATCGAGCGCGCGGCTGCGGCGCAGGGTATCGCTACGGGTCGGGACCTGCGTGACTATTTCCGGCAGTCGCCGGAGCAAGCCCGACCCGCGATCGAGGCATTGGCAGAGGAAGGCGTACTGATCCCCGTCGATGTGCCGGGTTGGCGCGATGCCTGGCTCCATCGCGACGCGCGCCGCCCTCGTCGGATCGAGGCGAAGGCCCTGATCGCACCCTTCGATCCGTTGATCTGGAATCGCGAGCGAACCGAGCGTTTGTTCGGCTTTCGCTATCGCCTTGAAATCTATGTCCCGGCGGAGAAACGCCAGCACGGCTATTATGTGCTCCCGTTTTTGCTCGGCGATCGTCTGGTGGCGCGTGTCGATCTCAAAGCGGACCGGCAGGCAGGCCGGCTGGTGGTGCAAGCGCTTGCCCTTGAGCCCGAGGCACCGCACCATGCCCTCACTGCGCTGCGCTCCGAAATGGACAAGCTGGCAGATTGGTTAGGGCTCGACGCGGTGCAGGAGCGCCGTGGATAAGAGCAGGGGCCCGGCGACAAGTCGATATTTGCGCAATTGGACGCGTAGTACGAAACGGTCTAGCATCTAAAAATAATCGATCTCTTCTGTAGTAAGTAGTGCCTGCGTCTCACTTCCTCTGACTACAAGTGATGGTACCCAAATGAACGGTAAGATGGGTCTGTGGATGACGTCTGCCCTTGTCGTTGGCACCATCATTGGCGCCGCGATCTTCATGCTCCCCGTCGCGCTGGCACCGCTCGGCTGGAACATGGTGGTCGGCTGGTTCGTAAGCGGCATGGGGGCAGTCTGCATCGCGTTCTCGCTTGCGCGGTGCTCGCGTTTTGGCGGCGAGGGCATTCAAGCCAATATCGAGCGACAATTCGGGCCGACGATCGGTTTCCTCGTTGCCTGGGCGTTCTGGGTTTCCAATTGGGTCGCGCAAGCTTCGGTCGCGCTTGCGGCGGCATCGACAATGATGTTCATCCGCCCGGAATTCGGCGGCGGTGTCCTCGTCGTTCCGGTTGCGATCGCATGGGTTGTTCTGCTGACCGGAATCAACGCGATTGGCGTGCGCGCGTCGGGCGGCTTTTCCATCATTACGGTCGCGATCAAGATCCTTCCGCTTCTTGCGGTAATCGGGTTATTCGTCGAGCGGGGCGTTCGCGGCGGCCATTTCGTCCCGTTGGTCAACGCGCCGATAAATGTTGCAAATCTCGGCACGGCCACCGCCCTGACTTTCTTCGCCCTGACCGGCTTTGAGAATGCGACTGCGCCGGTGTCTAAAGTTGAAGATCCAGAGCGGACTATCACTCGGGCGTTGCTGGGTGGGACGTTCTTTGCCGCCTTGCTGTTTCTTGCGGCCGGTACCGCCATAGAGTTGCTTTTGCCGAGCGCGACGGTGATTGCCTCGCCGGCGCCGTTTGCTGATGCGATTATGGCCCGCTGGGGCCCAATGGCCGGCTCGCTTGCGGCCTTTGCGATCACCATTAGTGCGGTCGGATGCCTCAACTGCCTGATCCTCGGCACCGGTGAGCTTGGTTATTCGATGGCATTGCGCGGCGACCTCCCGACGGTCATGGCGCGTACGAAGGGCCTGAACACGCCCGTGAATTCTCAGTTAGTCGGATCCGGCCTCACCATCCTCCTCCTGCTCGCGAACAGCAGCCGCACGACGGCAAACCTATACACCTTCATAATCCTGCTCTCGACCGCAGCCGTAATCGTTCTCTATTTCGTGGGAGCGATGGCCGCGTGGAAGGCGGGCTCGAAAGCAAGCGCCCGAGCCGTCATTGCGGCAGCACTAATTTTTTCGATTTTCGCGATGTACGGGACCGGGCTCGAACCGGACCTTTGGTGTCTGGTCCTGTTGGTGGCCGGTCTTTCAATTCGGACAGTCGTCCGGCGCTTCCATTCACGCTCGTGGCGCGGTGCTATCGCTTCTTTGCAGGTCAATCCGGCAACACGTACGGAATGATGTCGTGCAAGTTGTGGAAGGATCAATCGTGCGCGGAGACGCACGGGCACTATTCTGCGATTCAAGTCGACCGGAAGCGTCGGCTTGGCTGGACGTTAAGGTCGCGCTTCGCAGCGATCGGCGAATGAGGAGTGATTGAACGCCGGGATCCCCCAAGCTGTCCTGGGCTGTGGGGCGTAGGCGTCAAGGCTGCCGATCCCACGGGTCCTCAAACCATCAGGGTGGCACGGGACGCAATCTAATGGTTTCTGCCTACCGTTTGGAAACGACAGTCGAGCTCAATTTTCCGCTTGTGTGTTGCGCCTCGCTACCGGGAATCCGTTTTTCCAGATGCGTTCAATTGATAGCGTATCTGAAATCTCGCTCGTTGGATCGCCACGGATCAGGATCATGTCCGCGCGAGCGCCTTCGGCGATAATTCCTCGATTGCTGAGGCTGAAAACCTTCGCCGGCAAGCTCGTCGCGCTCCGCAGTGCCTCGACTGGCGAGAGACCCGCCTGAACCAGGATTTGGAGTTCAAGGTGGAGCCCAAGGCCGTGCGGAACGCTTGGATTGGGCGCGTCGGTTCCGGCGAGTATTGGAATTCCTGCAGCGTGGAACATGGCGATAGAACGCAGAGCATTGGGAAAGAAATCGGGCATCTTGCGACCGGCACTCGCGAGGAGAATGTTGCGTTCACGCGCTGACAGGTAGCCGGAGACCCTCCGATCGGCGCTCAGCAGTTGCGAGTAAATGTAGCCCGACTGGCGGGCGAAAACGCTCGCTGTCGTGATCACAAAAATGCCCTTTCTCTTCGCTTCGTCGATGAACGCAGCGTCGGGCGGTTGATCGACAAAAAGATGGGCAAGGCCGTCGGCGCCGCAGTCCAGCGCTTCCCGGGCACCGGCTTCGGCTTCGGCATGCACGATGGCCAGCTTGCCGTGTAGATGTGCCGCTTTTACGACAGCACAGACCTCGTCCTTGCTTAGTGTCGGAAGGGTCTTCTTGAGCCCGAACTCCGACAGATCTTCGATGAAGAGTTTGATATAATCGGAACCTGAAGCGACGCGGTCAGCGACAAAGCTTTCCGCCTGCGCCGCAGCACCGATAGTAGGGAAGTTACCCCCGAACTCGCTCGGGTGCCCCCCCGGCGCGGTCGCTCCAACTCCTGAAGACCAGGTGTCGGCTTCGTTCGTCTCGATCAGTTGCTGCCTCTGCTTTTGCCAACGCCGGAGCTCGAGGCCGTTATGGAACATATCGAGTTCGGTGGTCACGCCGAAGCGAAGTGCATCTTTCTGTGCGCCGGGGAAGACATGAACGTGCGCATCGATGAGCCCGGGTAGAAGTGTGCGCCCGGCTCCTTCGACGATCCTAGACCCGGATGGGATCGCAATGTTGTGCCCTACCTTAAAAATGCGACCGTGTTTGACGATCACCGTCTGGTGGACGCGCACCTCTTCGCCGTCGAACAGACGGACATCGCGCACGGCGAACATGCTGACCGAGGTTGCTGAAGCTTGAACCGCTGTGAGGAAGCTAAGCAGCCCAAACCATGCACATTTCATAACATGATCTTTCCCGCTTCGTGCTGTCTTCCGACAGGCTTTTGCTTGACCACAAGTAACGTTACCATCTAAACCATTTTAATGGTAACGCAACATCAACAATCGTCGCCCGGAGCTGGACCGTCGTTCGCTTCGATCAGTTTGAGGCCACCGTTCCTGGCCGATGCGAAGCGTTTGGCGGACGCTGGCGATTACGCGGAAGTGGCCGATACGATGATTTCCGTGCCAAGCCCGTTTCGCATTGAAGATGCCGAGGCTTGGATTGCGGAAACGAGCGCGCGGTCGGACATCGACAGCTATGTCATTTCGAGCGAGGTAGACAATTCGATCGTCGGTGCTGCTGAGCTTCGCGATATCGACCTGAGGCATCGCCAGGCCGAGGCAAGCTTCTGGATTACCCCGCAATACTGGGGGCAGGGCTATGCATCGGTTGCGCTCGCCGAACTGGTGCGCATTGGTGTCGACAGACACGGGTTAAATCGTATCTACGCCTATCACATGGCCCGCAATCCCGCGTCGGGGCGAGTGTTGTCGAAATGCGGTTTCCATTTCGAAGGCCGCCTGCGCGAGCGGGTTTGGAAGTCTGGATGCGCGGAAGATGCGATGCTCTGGTCGCGCCTCGCTAGTGACCTTCCGCGTATTGATATTCTTGCATGAGGACTCTTTCGAAAAACGTATCGTTACAAATCAAAATGACTTGTTCGCTCGCGCTTCATTTTTTGGACGGAGCTTCTTCGCGGTCTCTCATTCCATAGTCGCGAATGACGGTCGCGACGCGGAGCCGATAGTCCTCGAAAATATGTTCGCGGCCCGCGCGTTGCGCCTGGCGATGCTCGACAAGATTGCGCCATTGGGCAAGCGCCTGCTCATCGTCCCAGAAAGAGAGCGACAGGATTTTGTTCGGTTGCGACAAGCTTGTAAATCGCTCCACCGAAATGAACCCAGCTACCTTGTCGAGCATCGGTCTGAGCTCTGAGGCGATCGCCAGATAGTCGTCCTTGGTTTCGGGGCGCGGTTCAACTTCGAAGATGACTGCGATCAACTTAAGATTCCTTGCTCAAGAAGCTGCCAACAGCTTCAAACAAAGCCTGCCGGTTCTCCTCAAGGTGCATCCGATGCGCCCCGTTCGGTAGCGTTACCGATTGAGCGCCGTTGGGCACGCCCACCATGGCCGCGGCTAGCCAGGCGACATCGGCGTCCTGGGCGATTTCATCCCATTCGCCGCGGACCAACAACGTCGGCGCGCGGATCAGCGAGGGATCGTAGGGCAATTGACCACTCCATGCCGCAGCGAAGTCCGCGTCGGGCCCTGCCGGCACTTCAACGCTTGGTGGCGAGCGCGACGAGCTTGCGGCGTCGGTCTCAAGATAGCTGTGTGCCCAAGAGTCGAAATCGCTCTCTGCGATGGGGGAACCACAGCCTTCTGGAACGCCGGCTTGGAAACTCTGCCATTGATGGTCGGCAGTGACGAGTAAGGTTGGTTTGGTCGGTCCGTCCCGCTTTCCGCTTCGCTCCGCTACCGGTCCGAACAACACAAGTTGATCGAGGAGTTCGGGATTGCAGCCGGCAAACAGTCCGGCCGGAATCGTGCCCCAAGAATGAGCAATGATCGAAACTCTGGTGCGGCCTGTTTGCCTCGCGATGTAGCGGAAAACGCGCTCGATCGAACGCTCGGCATGGACGGCTCTTCCTGGATTGAGCTCCGCGTCATTGCTTGCTTCTTGGCCGCCAACGAGACGGTCGGAGTTGCCATATCCGGGAAAGTCAAACGACCAGACGTCGAAACCTCGCGCGTGAAGATCATCTGCCCAGCTCTCGCCACGGATCCGATAATGGATCGAGAGTGCTGCCGGGAACGTCGAACCATGCACGTAGAGGATGCTCTTGCCCTGGCCCGGTAAATGTCGAACACTGAGCGACGGTTCACCATCATTGCTAAGCTCGAGTATTTGTTCATTTCGAGCGAGGACACAGGCCGGCCCGTGCATGGCCTTAAGGCTCACCATAAATCTATCTCCTGGATGATCCCGTGTGGCGCGTGGACCCGCTCTTGTTTTCACTGGAATGGGGCTCAGGCAGCAATCCACCCGTCACGATTAGCGTCTCTGAATGCTTGATTATCCGAAGGCTTGTCTTGATGAAGGTTGAGATCGTTCCCCTCGCGCTGAATAGAGAGGTGCTAAAGTGTCTGTGTCCTCGGACGAAGCTTTCGTTCAGTCGCTGAGCACTCGGTTTCGCGCGGTCGAAAGCGGGCTGCACCAAGGCTCCGCCGCCACCTAGGGATTTTACTGCATGGGGAATGGGTAACCTCAAGAAAGCACTCCGCCCGGCGACAGCATCTACGTCGTGGCGAGGAGACCGGAGGCAAGCAAAGGTGCTTCGGATGGATGCAGGGATCTCGATCGCTAGTGCCCGCGGGCCGCGTACGTGGCGGGTCCGGGCGTGGCAGAAGCTCCCGGCATAAGCTGCTCGCCGCTGATTTCCGCACATTGCAGACATAAGCTCATCTGTTAGGCTGCGCTTTTGTTGGTACGCGGCGAGTTGCGTCGATGAGGGAGTAGCGGACGATGGCACAAAGACTTGCAGCTGGTGCCGCAGTCGTTCTCATGGGCTCGGGCGCGTTTGCCGCCGTATTGGATGCCGGCCAACATGCGACATCGTCATCTCGAACGGAATCGAGCTGCCGCAGTGACGCTGGCCTGAGCTTGCCCCCTGGGTTCTGCGCAACGGTCTTCGCCGACAATCTCGGTCACGCGCGACATCTCGTCGTGAGCGACGACGGAACCGTCTATGTGAACACCTGGCAAATGCGCAAAAACTCGCCGGTCCCGGCAGGCGGCTTCCTGGTTGCGCTCCGGGATGTCGACGGTGACGGGCGCGCAGACCAGATTAGTCGGTTCGGTCCTGGAGCCGACCAGGGCAATTCCGGCGGGACTGGCATCGCTCTGTACAAGGGTGCGCTTTATGCCGAAGCGAACGACAAGATCGTTCGCTATGCCCTCGCGGCGAGGGAGCCGGTGCCGCAAAGCGAACCCGCCGTTATCCTTTCGGGAATGCCGCTGACGGGCGATCACCCGATGCATCCGTTCGCGATCGACGCCGGGGGTCACCTGTTCGTCAATAGCGGCTCGGCAACGAACAGCTGCGAACTGCACAATCGGCAGCCGGGCTCTAAGGGTACCGAGCCATGCGCCGAACTCGAAACGCGCGCCGGTATCTGGCGCTATGATGCCAACCGTGCCGGGCAAACGTTCTCGCCCGCCGAACGGTTTGCAACAGGAATCCGTAACGCGGGCGGCATTACCTTTGACGCTTCGGGCCGCATGTTTGCGACGCAGCACGGTCGTGATCAGCTTTCGGAGAATTGGCCCGCGCTGTACCGACCGCAGCAAGGGCCCGAGTTGCCAGCCGAAGAGCTCATCGCGCCCGTCCAAGGCGGCGATTTTGGCTGGCCACGCTGCTACTACGACGGGTTCCAGAGGAAACTCGTGCTTTCACCGGAATATGGCGGCGACGGCGGCAAGACGGTCGGCGTCTGTGCTCATAAAGTTGCGCCCATTGCGGCATTTCCGGCTCACTGGGCTCCGAACGACGTCCTCATTTATCGCGGCACCCAGTTTCCCAGTGCGTATCGAGGCGGAGCGTTCATTGCGTTCCATGGCTCATGGAATCGCGCTCCGGCACCGCAGGGCGGATATGAGATTGTTTTCCAGCCGATTGCCGCCGGGAAGGCAAGCGGGCCTTACATACGTTTTGCAGACGGTTTTGCCGGCGCCTTTAAGGAACCGGGCCGCGCGGAGCATCGTCCAGCCGGCCTGGCCGTCGGACCCGATGGGTCGCTGTATATCGCCGATGACGTTCGTGGCCGCATCTGGAAGGTGAGCTATCGCGGTGACCTTGCTGCCCCATTGAAAGCTGCGGCAGCAGCCCGGTCGTCGGCCCCGGTGCATCCCGCGTCTTCACTCAGGGCGAGTTCCTCGTCGGCACGAATGAATACGCCTCCCCGCTATACCGCTGCGCAAGTTGCGCTTGGTGACCGGATTTTCCACGGCGAAACCCGCGGTGGTACGTGCAGTGGCTGCCATGGATCCGACGCCAAGGGAACGCCGGTTGGACCGAAGCTGACCGGCCCGGATTGGTTGTGGGCGAATGGTTCGGTCGGATCGATTGCAAGGATCATTAGTGAGGGCGTGACCAAGCCCAAGAAATACAATGCTCCAATGCCGCCAAGGGGCGGCGCACCGCTGAGCGCCAGCGACGTGAATGCGCTGGCGGCTTACGTTTGGACGCTCGGACATCCATCACGGTAAACTCGCAGCTTGGGAACAGTGGATGAATAAGCGTAACGCGCGCGGCTTTGCGGCCAAACTCACGCTAGTTGCCTCCCTTTTCTACCCCACCGTGGCATCGGCGGCCCCCGGCCGAGCGGCGCAATGGACCCGTGATATTGCCGAGATCGCAAGTGACAAGAACGAAGGGCGTCTCACGGGATCGACGGGTTATTTGCGGGCCGCTTCTTACGTCGAGCAGCGCTTTCGTGAACTTGGTCTCAAGCCAGCGGGCGCAAATGGCACCTTCCGACAGCCCGTTGCATTCGAGGAACAGAAGGTTGATTTCGCGAAATCTTCCGCGCACGTCGTCGTTGGAGACAAAAGTGTTCCGTTGGTTGTCGGCCGCGATCTGATCGTCAGTGCCGGCGGCGCCCCGTTGCCAGCTCATCTCGATGCGCCGCTCGTGTTCGTCGGTTACGGGCTCCACATGCCCGGTCGGGGCCATGATGACTTTGCTGGACTGGATCTGCGTGGCAAGGTTGTTGTCGTGATCTCCGGCGGCCCCGCTTCGCTCTCGGGTCCGGAGAAAGCAGCCGCTCGGAGCAATCGGGCGCGGTTTCTCGCCGACGCGGGCGCGGTCGGGCTTTTATCGCTGACGACACCGCATCAGGTCGAGATCCCGTGGACGCGCCTGATGTTGCTTGCATCGCAGCCCGGGATGTATTTGGCTGATGGAAAGCTCCGGGAGACCTCTCAAGGTTACCAGAGCGCGGCACTTAACCCCCAGCTCGCGGACCAGCTTTTCGAAGGATCGGGTCACGGATTTGCCGAACTTAGGGATTTAGCTGACCGTTCGGCCGAACTGCCTCGTTTTGCGCTAAAGGCGCGGCTTTCGACGGCTATTTCGGCTTCGCATAAGCCGCTCGTGTCGCCGAACCTCGTTGCCGTGCTTCAAGGTGCGGATCCAAAGCTTCGCAGCGAATTCGTTGTTGTCTCCGCACATCTTGATCATCTCGGAGTCGGCGAGCCCATTGGTGGTGATCGGATTTACAACGGGGCGATGGACGATGCGTCCGGGGTGGCTTCTGTCCTCGACATCGCTGGTCAATTGGCTGCGGGTCCGCCGCTCCGCCGGTCGGTGCTTTTCCTTGTCGTAACCGCGGAAGAGAAGGGGCTACTTGGATCCCACTACTTCGCAGCGCATCCGACGGTCGAACCGGGAGCGATCATCGCTGACCTCAACTTCGACATGCCGCTGCCGCTTTGGAAGCTCACCAGTGTCATGGCGCAAGGAGCGGATGAAAGTTCGCTCGGCAAGATCGCCCGGACTGTAGCCTCAGCGCAAGGCCTGCGGCTCGTTCCGGATCCGCTCCCAGATCGCAATACCTTTATCCGCACCGATCAGTTCAGCTTTGTCAAAGCAGGGGTGCCGGCGCTTGCGTTCAAATTCGGGTTCGAAAAGGATACGCCCGAGTTTCAAATCGAGCATAATTGGCGCGCTAATCGCTATCATTCGCCAAGCGATGATGCGCAGCAGCCAGGCGTGTTGGATAGCGAAGCGGTGAAGCTTGATGATTTTGTCGCAGCCATCGCCCGCGACGTCGCGAACGGACCGCAAAAGCCGAGCTGGAATCCGCAAAGCCTGTTCAAGCCTATTGCCGCTCGCTGACAACGAAACTGGCTTACGGACAACGCCCAAGGCGCCCGAGTGGATCGAACTTTGCGAGGCGAATGGCTTTGCCGCTCCGCAGCATCGCACAGCTTAGATCCGCGCCATCGACCGAACACCAGCCGACCACACGATTGTAGCTCGTGCCATTCTGCTCGCACTGAACGGTTTGACCGGTGATCATGCGTTCAAGCGTAGCCTTTGCTTCGTAAGGATCGCCTGGAGCGCACGCGCGCCCCTCGCGACACGCACCTGGCATTTCGGGCGCATCAATCGCCGCGAGTCTGACCCTTGTGCCGTCAGTGCATCGAAACGTGTCGCCGTCGTGGACATAGGCAACCGCACAGGAAAATCGTGTGCGGTGCTCCAAGGGAGCGGCGGCGAGCAGAAGGCTAAGCAATAGACTCATCAATAGTCACTCGCGGGTGGATCGTCGCGACGAAGCTGCCAAGCTCTTGACGGTCTGGCAACGGGTTTACCGGCAATTGCGGGGCGCGGCCGTTCGGTTCAAGGGTTGCACTTGCGCCGCGTGAATCCCGCGGCCGGCAGTCCCCTTCAAATGCGCACGCTAGCGCATCATTGCCAAATGGCCACTAATGACCTATTTAATGCCAGAGTGATAAACAGATGACGGCAATCCTTCCGATCGACACGGTCGCTGGCGCCTTCAAGCCCGCTCCTTTGAGCGATGAGGAAGGCGCGGCAATGTTTCGTGCCGCGGTCAATCTCTTCGGCCAATGGACCATCACGGACGAGCAAGCGGCAACTTTGCTCGATTTGAATCTTCGAACCTATCGCCGCTGGAAATCCGAAGGCGCCAATCGCCTCGATCGTGATACCAAGGCACGGCTCTCTAATCTCATGGGCATTCACAAGGCGCTTCGAATAATCTTCCGCGATCCGCGGCGCGGCTATGACTGGGTGAAGGCGCCGAACCAGGCCTTTTCCGGCGCAAGCGCACTTTCCGTAATGCTTGGCGGCGAGCTTACTGATCTCATGCGCGTGAGGCGCTATCTGGACGCCGAGCGCGGCGGCTGGTGATCGAACCTGCCGACGTGTCGATCGCCCGTCTCCATTGGCCGGGCGCGGTGCGGATCATCCGCAGCATCTATCCCCCGATCGACCTATTCGAAGACATAGCCGATCCCGTTGACTGGCCGCTTCTCATCTCCGCTGAGCAGAAAACCAATCCGCGGGTCATGGAAAATCTCGGCAACCTCGATCTTGTCCCGCCGGAGCGTCGCGTTGGAGGGCAGGGGGCGAGCTGGTTGATGGCGCCCTTCACCCATGTGAGCCCCGATCGTCCGACACGGTTTAGTGCTGGCCTGTTCGGCATTCTCTATGCAGCGCGTCGCTTCGAAACGGCACTTTTGGAAACACGCTACCATCACGCGCGGTTTCTTGGTCGAACGGCGGAAGAGCCGGGTTGGGTTTCTCAGTTTCGCGAAGTCATTCTGGACGTCCGCGCGAGCCTCCACGATCTTCGGGCGATTGCTGGGAAGGCTCGCGCTGAACTCGCGCCCGACAATTACACGGCAAGCCAGCGTCTCGGCGCCGAACTGAAGGCGCTCGGCTCGAACGGTCTTGTCTATCCAAGCACCCGCGATCCGGGCGGAGAGTGTGTCGCGCTGTTCTTTCCGGATTGTGCCTCGAACGCCGTGCAAGGACGACACCTCGACTATCACTGGAATGGGCAATCCATTGATTTCTATCGCGATGCCAGCACTGGCAAGGTTTTCAAGATCGTCGACGGCAGCCCTGTAGCGCCGGCCAGGATACGATGAGCGGGCGGCGATGCCCGCGGGCCGCGTTTTCTATTGTTTAGCTTGCCTCACTCGCGATTTGGCCCGCATAATGCGGGTCCATGGCAGATCTGTATCTCAAGGCGCTGGAGTCCGAACGCAGGAGTCTGTGGGCTTCGTGCCGGCAAAAGGGTCTGGCCAAGGACAGCCCTGAGCGTCTGCGAATTGCCGAACTCGACGCTCTGATTAGCGATCACAAACGAAAGAGTGACCGCTAATCAGAACTCTTTTGCGCTCGAGCGGATACCTGCCGGAATGACCATCGCGTACCGGCGATCCGATTAATCTCGCCGTCCTGGTCACGGCGACGGGTTCATGGATAGCCGCATCGAAGCGCGGACCCCGATCAGAAATCCATTCCGCCCATGCCGCCCATGCCGCCCATGCCACCCATGCCGCCGCCGGCCATCGCGGGCGTCG
>DASZBO010000003.1:0-31704 GCA_035944075.1 Sphingomicrobium sp. | reverse complement strand
TGCCGTGCGCGACGCACTCGAACGGCACGGCGCGCCGGTCTACGTGCGCCGGCCGATCGTCCACAATCTGGAAGTGGTCCGCACGCTCGAAGCCGAAGGTGCCGTCTTTGTCGAAGAGCTGGACGAGGTTCCTCCAGGATCCGTCGTCCTCTTTTCGGCGCACGGCGTCTCGCCGGCGATCGCCGAGGACGCCACTGCGCGCGGGCTCATCAGCTATGATGCGGTTTGCCCTCTCGTATCGAAGGTCCATCGCGAAGTGGAGCGCCATCAACGAGCCGGACGCGCTGTCATTCTGATCGGGCACCGGGGTCATCCGGAAATCGAGGGCACGCTTGGCCACGTGCGGCAGGGTTGGGCCTTTGTTGTACGGAGCGCGGAAGACGTCCGATCCCTTCCCCTCGCAAGCGATACGCCGGCCGCCTACGCCGTTCAGACCACCTATTCGGTCGAAGAGGCGCAAGCCATCGTCGAGGCGCTGCGTGCGCGTTTCTGCGATCTCGTCGAACCGCCGTCCGCCGACATCTGCTATGCCACCACCAACCGCCAGACCGCAGTTCGGGCGGTCGCCAAGCGCGCGAACCACGTCCTCATCGTCGGCGAGCACTTCTCGTCCAATGCCTGCCGTCTGGTCGAGGTTGCGCGCAGTCATTGTCCTGGAGCCCAGCTCGTCGCGGCTGCCGACGAGATCAATTGGAACGCGCTCCCGCGGCAAGGGATCGTTGGCATCGGCGCTGCGGCATCGACACCGGAATCCTCGGTCGAGGCGGTAATTTCCGCGCTTGGCCGGCGCTATGAACTTACCATCGAAGAAATGCGATCGACGCGGGAGAGCGCAGTGTTCAAGCCGATGGAGCTCGCGTGAGCACGGCGCCCGCGGCAAGTGCCGAGACCATCGCGCTCCCCCTTGCAACGATCGCGAGCGAGATTGACGATCTTTTCGAATCGCTCCTGCTCATACCCGCCGACCGGAGCGCGAAACTGGTCAAGGCAATGCGCTATGCTGCTGTCGGCGGCGGCAAACGCTTCCGACCATTGCTCGTTCATGCCGCCGCCGAGCTGTTCGCGGTTCCCCGATCGCAGTCGCTTCGGGCCGGCCTCGCCGTCGAGTGCATCCACGTCCATTCGCTGATCCACGACGACCTGCCCTGCATGGACGATGATTCTCTGCGGCGTGGCAAACCCACCGTGCATGTGGCCTTCGACGAGGCAACGGCGGTTCTTGCCGGAGATTCGCTCCTTGCGGTCGCCTTTGAAATCCTCTCCGACGAGCGAACCCATCCCGACGCCGATCGGCGGTGCGAGCTGGTCCGCGAACTTGCCCATGCGGCGGGCGCGTGGGGCATGGCTGGCGGCCAGATGCTCGATCTGACGCCCCTCGAAGCGAACGATCTCGAGGCTGTCATGCGGCTTGAACGGCTGAAGACCGGCGCATTGATCGGCTGGTCGGTTGAAGCCGGTGCGATCCTCGGCAGCGCTTCTCGCGAGGCTCGAATGAGCTTGCGCGGTTATGCGCAGAACCTCGGGTTAGCCTTCCAGATCGCCGATGATCTTCTGGACGCCCATGGGGATGAACAAGCGGTCGGCAAACGCCTTCGCAAAGACGCGGCGCAAGGCAAGCAGACGTTCGTCACTCTGCTCGGCAAAACCCGTGCGCAGCAGCAAGCCGCAATGCTTGTCGAGCAGGCGATCGGGCACCTGCGAAGCTTTGATGGACGGGCCGGGATGCTCGAGCGCATCGCGCGGTTCGCTATCGTCCGGGATTACTGAGCGACGACGAGGCGAGTGGCCGCCACGAAGCGGGCGGAACAAGGCGGGTCATCGTTCGTCCGCATTGTTCCATGCCGAACTCTCCGCTCGATCGATGGAACCGCAAGGGATGCTTCGTCATCCTCGGGGTCATCGTCTTTTTCATTCTTTTGTACCTGTTCGTCTCGGTGAACTCGAAACCGGAAAATCGCATCGCTTCCAATATTGAGACGCTCCCCGCGGCGCCGCGTTGACCGGGCGGATAGCTTGAGGGCCGAGGTCCAGCGCGTCAGAATCCGCGCCGCCTTGGATCTGCACCCTGGCCTTGCGCAATGGCGACTTGCCCGATCTTGTCGCGAGCCGCAATCTCGCGCCATGATGCTCATCTTTCGAATTTTCCCCGGGGAGGAACATCATCAAGCCTAGTGAGCCCAACACTTCCCGGCAGATCGCCAAGGCAATTCTGGTCGGCGGGCTCATTCTTGCTGCCCTGTGGATCGACCGGCACCTGCTCCCCGCCCTCGTCTGGGCAGCGATCCTTGTCATCGCGACCGGTCCCCTTCGCGAACGCCTCGCGGAAAAACATCCAAGGCTGCGCGGACCGGTCCTCTTGCCGCTCCTCTTCACACTCGCGGTGGCACTCATCGTGGTCCTCCCGGTAGCGCTTGGTGTCGCGGAAGCGGCAAGAGAGCGAGCCGAAGTTCTCAACTGGTTCGCTACGGCGCGGGCCAACGGCGTTCCGACACCTCCCTGGATCCGGCAGTTTCCTGTCGGCGCCGACTATCTGTCGCGCTGGTGGCAAACCAATCTGGGTACGCCCGTCGCCGCATCCCGGGAGTTGACTCAGCTGCACGCGACGGCGGTTCACCAGACACGGCTCGTCGGCCCCAACGTCCTTCATCGAGCCGTGGTCTTTGCCCTCACGCTCGTTGCCTATTTCTTCATGCTCCGGGACCAGGAAGAGATCATCGCGCAGCTCAGGATCGCCGGAGATCGGATTCTCGGTCCGACCGGCGAACGGGTCGCCCGCCAGCTTGTCCAATCGGTACGCGGCACAATCAACGGCCTCGTTTTCGTCGGGCTTGGTGAGGGCGCGCTGATGACCATCGTTTACGGAGTTGCCGGTGCTCCCCATCCGCTCGTTCTTGGCGCCGTGACTGCCGTTGCCGCCATGATCCCCTTTGGCGCCGTCCTTGTCTTTGGTGTTGCGGCGCTCCTCGTCCTTGCCGGGGGCTCCGCTCTCGGCGCTGCCGCGATCCTTGTTATCGGTCTCACGGTCGTTGGCATCGCCGATCATCTGGTCCGTCCCGCGCTGATCGGTGGCGCGACACGTCTCCCGTTCCTGTTAGTTCTTTTTGGCATTCTGGGCGGCGTTGAAGCCCTTGGACTTCTCGGTCTCTTCGTAGGCCCGGCGGTGATGGCCGGCCTCGTCATGCTTTGGCGGGACTATGTCGGCAGCTCAGCAAAAGTTGCCCGATCGGTTCGAAGATCGCGTCAAGCCCAGTAAATCAAGTCTTTACCCTTTCTCGTTACCAGTCTGCCGATCCGCGGCACCGCAATTGGCTGGGACGAAAAGAGCACCTCGTTGAATGCACCGCTCCGCGTAGAGCAGCTTCAGGCTGCCGAACAATATCGACGCTTCTACCTATCGGTGCGCGTGAAGTTCGCGATCGCGCTCACCGTTGCGGTCGCATGGACCTCATTCAGCGTCTATCTTGCGCAGGCCTGGATGCACGACCTCACCCGAGAGACGGACATGATGTTCGCACTCTGGGCGTTGACCTTCATCGCGTTCGTCCCCGGCTTCATGAATGCCTTCCTTGCCACGTCCCTTCTGCTCGACAAGCGACCGCCGCGCCGTCCTCCGCTTTTCTATCCCGGCGTGAGCATCCTCATCGCCGCCTATAACGAGGAAGCGGGCATCGCCGCGACGCTCGAGAGTATCGCGCGGCTCAATTACCTGGGCAACGTAGAGGCCCTCGTCTTGAACGACGGGTCGCGCGACCGCACCGTTGCACAAGTGAAGGAAGTTCAGGCCGAGCTGAGGCTCCCGCCCAACATCACCATAAGGCTGCTCGATTATCAGCAAAATCGCGGCAAGGCGGCCGTCCTCAACGATGGCCTTGAGGAAGCTGTCCACAATCTCATCTGCACCATCGACGGCGACAGCCGTCTTCGTGCCAACAGTCTGACCGAAATTGTTCAGCGCTATTTGTCCGATCCCCCAGGGACAATGGCCGTCGCCGGTGCAGTGCTCGTTCGCAATTCGCGCGCAACGCTCATCACCGCGGCCCAGGAATGGGACTATTTTCACGGCATTTCGGCCGTGAAGCGGATGCAGAGCATGTATCACGGCACGCTCGTCGCGCAGGGTGCCTTCTCGCTCTACAACAAGAAAGCGCTCCAGGCGGTCGGGGGCTGGCCGCACTCGGTCGGCGAAGACATCGTCATGACCTGGGCGATGCTCGAACGCGGGTACCGCATCGGCTATGCAGAAGATGCGATCGTGTTCACCGATGCGCCCACGACCTTCCGCCAATTCTACCAGCAGCGCAAACGGTGGTCCCGCGGCCTGATCGAGGCGCTGAACACCCACCGTGCCCTGTTGTTCAAGCCGCGGCTGTCGACGTTGTTCGTTTGGTGGAATTGCCTGTTCCTGCCGCTCGATCTCACATTTACCTTCGTGTTTATTCCCGGCCTCATTGCTGCAACGCTCGGCTATTTCTGGATCGCCGGCCCGCAGACGCTGCTGCTGTTGCCGCTCGCGCTCATTTGGAACGGCGTCATCTTCAACATCCAGCGCAAGATGTTTCGGTCGAAGGGCCTTCAGGTCCGCAGAAACGTCAAAGGGCTACTGTTTTACGTGCTTGCTTATGCCGTCGTCATGCAGCCGGTCTGCCTCTGGGGCTACATTTCCGAGCTTGCCGGTGAACGCAAGAAATGGGGGACCAAATGAAGAGGATTGCGCGCTCTTTTGCAGCCGCGGTCGGTGCTTTAATCACCGGAACAACCGGCCTCAGCGCAGCGACCGCAGCCGTCGCTGATCCGCTCCATCCCGCCGCCGGGGTAGAAGTTTGGGCGAGCACCGATTCCGACAAGACGAGCGTCGTCAAACTCCTTGGGCGGGCGCTGTGGGCGTTTGACGGCGACACGAAGTTCCAGGGCATCGATATCGAGCGCGCCTGGTTCGCTCCCCAAGGGCAGCATGCGCGCAAGCAGACGCGCGTTTATTTAGATCTTGCCGACAGCCTCGGCGATCACTGGAAATGGAGCACCAGGATCGGCACCAACGGCGATACGGTGCTGGGTACTGCCTCGATCCGCGCGAACGACTGGTCGAAGGAAGCCTTTATCGAACGCGAGATCGTCGAGACGCCCAAAGGCGTCGACCAAGGGATCTACTATACGTTTGTCGGGGCGAGCACGAACCTCATTCAGACCGAGCGTGACACCATCAGCGCCATGGCTGGGTTCCAGAAATTCACGGGCAGCAATGATCGCTTCCACCTTCGCGGCACCTTTGTCCACGTAATCAAGCCCGATCTTGGGCTCAGCATCCAGCTTCGCGCCCGTTATTTCCATTCAACGGTCCCCGATGAATTCGACTATTACTCGCCAAGCGATTTCGTCCAATTGATCCCGGTTCTGCAGATGCGCCGTTTCGTGCGCGGCGGATGGATGGTGCTCATTGCCGGCGGCTATGGAGCGCAGAAGGCGACGGGGACCAGTTGGCAGGCCGCGCGACTTGGTGAGTTCCGCGTGGATAGTCCGGTCCGGTCGAAGCAGTTTCGCGCCTTCGTCGAGGTTCAATATTCGAACAGCTCGCTGGTCGGCGCTTCGGGCAATTACCACTACGTCCTTGGTCGTGCCGGACTAACGAGCCGCTTCTGACGTCCCGACCGGTAACGTTTGCGTTGAACGCCGCGTACTCGCGGTCTCTTCGTCCATTGCGCATCCCGCGCTTCGATCGGAGAAGCATGAGCTCCTGAGACGTGCAGCCGATCAACTGGTCACCAATCCCCGAAACAGCTATGCAGCGGGAGGGCGGACGGGCGAAACAGGAGGATTTTGCGCATGAAGCTATTCCACAGGGCGATGCTGATCGTTGCACTCGTTGCCCCGCCGGCAGCCCTTTCGTCGCCAGCGGCCGCAGCAGCGGCAGCGCAGCGGCATTATGATTGCTCAAAACCAGGCAATGCGAACAAAGCGGCATGCAAGAGCGGAGCGGCGACAGCTCCTGCGGCGACGCCCGCGCGGACCACGAAGACGTCGACCAAGACAACCACCACGTCGCGCCAGTATGACTGTACCAAACCCGGAAACGCGAACAAGGCGGCATGCCGCACGGCCGCGAGCAAGACGCCGACCGGAACTTCGCCGGGTGCGGTGAAGACCACCACCAAGACGACATCGACAACGACGGATTGCACCAAGTGGTACAACAAGATGCGGCCCGCCTGCCGCACCACGACCTCGTCGAGCCCGGCAAGCACGACTGTGGCTCCAGCGCCCAAGCCAGGCCCCGCGCCGGCTGCAGGCACGAGCACGGCATCGCGATCGAAGGCCGCCAACGACAACAACAATCCGGCGGGCGCTACCGCTCAATGCAAGGACGGCACCTACAGCCATTCGGCGCATCATGCCGGTGCATGTTCACACCACGGCGGTGTCGCCAAATGGCTGAGCTGAGGGAAAGAGGAAGCGCAATGCGGACATTCATCATCGCCTTCGCGGCGCTTGGACTGCTTGGCACTACGACGACCTCCCTTGCTGGCGCACCGTGCCGCGACGCGAAGGGCAAGTTCGTGAAGTGTAAGGCGCCCGCTCCGCCCAAGGCGATCCACTGTCGGGACGCGAAGGGCAAGTTCGCGAAATGTGGAACGAAGGGCGCAAAGCCGGCCTAGGCGCTTCACCGTCCTGCCGAGACCAATGCGAGCGGCGCGCCAAAAGTGCGCGTGCCGCTCGCATCACCTGATCCGCATGCCCAAATGTCCCGGGCGCATGCCGGGCGAATGACAAAAATCAGGCAACGTGCCGGGGCGCGCTCGTGCGAGGCGCCGGGACTCCCGTCAGATCGGATCGAATATTTACGATCTGTTTGTTGACGCAGGTTATCAAATATCGGCGCGTGGCGTCAGGAGTTGGTCACGGCCGGTAAAGCGTCAACACTGACGAGGTAACATGCTTGCCCGGTTGATGAACCTTTACATGGGCGTGGACCTTTCGACCGGAGCCGGGCGCGCACTGGTCGAAGAGCGTTATTGGTCACTGCGCCGCCAGGTGCCGATCGTGTTCCTGCTCGGCTTCGTCAATATATCCGCCATGGAGCTCGCCGGCACCGGGCGGCTTACGTTCGGGCTGAACGTCCCGACATTCATCGCCTGCATCTGGGTTGTTCGGCTGAAGCATTGGTTCGGACGTGGAAGCGGCCGTGACGCTGACCATTCCGAAATGGTGAAACGCATGCGGCAAACGGTATTTGTCGCCGCGGCCGTCTGCGTCGCCGTCTGCGCGCGTTGCCTCTACCTCATCCATTTCAGCGACGAAGCGCTGCAGATGGCAATGATGCTGTTCGGTGGACTTACGGCGATCGGCGTCGCTTATGGACTAACCGCGCTTCCCGCAGCGGGGTTCATTCCCCTCGTCCTCATAATCGGCCCAATTTCGGCTGTCGCCCTGCTCTCTCACGAACCGCGCTTCGCAGGCGCTGCCTTTGCCCTTGTTGCTGCGGCTACTTTTACGCTGCGCCTCCTCGGGGCTCACAGCCGGCATCTCAGTGCCGTGATCCAGTCGCGATCGGCGATCGCCGGCGAGCAGGAGGTGTCCGAACGTGCGCACCGCGAGGCCGTCGTTGCCGCAACCACGGATTTTCTGACGGGCCTCCCCAATCGCCGCGCGTTCGTTGCTGCACTCGAGGTCGCAACCGCCAAAGGCAGCCCCGCCGCCGTAGCGATCCTCGACCTCAATCGATTCAAGGCCGTCAACGACACGTTCGGGCACGCCATTGGTGACCTCCTGCTGGTCGAAGTTGCATCGCGCCTGGTGCGGTCCGTCGGCAAGCGCGGACTTGTCGCACGCCTCGGCGGCGACGAGTTCGGCATTCTCTTTCATGATCTGCGCCGAACACGCGATGTTGCCGCAATGGGCCGCACCATTCTCGCGCGCGTTAGCGGTCCAGTCCTTTTGAACGGACGCGAGTTCATCGTCACCGCCTCATGTGGCCTCAGCATTGCGCACAAGGCCGGTCAGTCGCCTTCGCGGCTGATGGCCGACGCGGACGTCGCCTTGTACCAGGCAAAGGAAATTCCGGGCGGCGGCGCAGCCCTGTTCGAAGCACAAATGGAAGCCTCCCGCCGACGTCGAGGGCAGATCGAGCGCGCGCTCCAGAGGTCGGACATGCGCGCCAACCTCAACCTCGTCTATCAACCGATCTTCGATCTCACGACCGGGCGCGTCATCGCGCATGAAGCGCTGGCACGCTGGACGGATTGCGAACTCGGTGCAGTCGCCCCGTCCGAGTTCGTGCCGATTGCCGAACAGCTCAATCTCATCCACGACATCAACGGCCATCTCATGCAGATGGCCTTTGCGACGGCCCGTTCGTGGCCGGCTTCGATCCGGCTTTCCTTCAATCTCAGCGCCATCCAGCTCTGCTCGCCCGGCTCGGCCGCCGCTGTACTCGCGGCGCTTGAGAAGGCCGATCTCGCGCCCGACAGGCTCCAGGTGGAAGTGACCGAAACGGCGCTTCTCGCCGACTTCGAGCGGGCCCGAGCCAATCTCACGCGATTGCGCGAGGCGGGCGCGACCATCGTTCTCGACGATTTTGGCGCCGGCTACGCCTCGATCGGCTATTTGCGGGAACTGAAGTTCGACCAGATCAAGCTCGACGGCGGCCTCGTCACGGCGGCGCAGCACAGCGAGGACGGCAAGCGATTGCTGAGGGCCGTGATCGGCCTTTGCGAAATCCTCGGGGTTTCGAGCGTCGCCGAACATGTCGAAAGCCGGGAATTGCTGATGCTCGTCCAGGAGCTCGGCTGCGCCGCGGGCCAGGGTTTCTGGCTCGAAAAGCCCCTCCCTGCCGAAAGGCTAAACACGCTCTACGGCGGCCAACTCGCCATCGACGACGGGCGCCATGCCCGGCGCGCCGCGTGACGCGGACGGCGTCGCCTCGCGCGTCGCGATTGCGCGGATCGAAGAACGTGAAGCTGCCAAGCGAACGAACGGTCGGTCGCACCCTTACTCGCAAGCGCCGGTGGTTTTTACCGCGTTAACCAAGATTTAGAACTTGGCTGTGAGGTTGCGACGTGCCGCGTGAGGGGGACTTGATGCAATCTACAACAAATTCGGCCGATGTCGTGATTATCGGTGCCGGTCCGGCCGGACTGACGGCGGCCTATCAGCTGACCAAGGCCGGCTATGGCGTGATCGTGCTTGAAAAAGACCCGACCTACGTTGGCGGGATTAGCCGCACGGTCGAACACGATGGATTTCGCTTCGACATCGGCGGCCATCGCTTCTTCTCGAAGTCGCGCGAGGTCGTTGATCTCTGGGATGAAATCCTGCCCAACGATTTCATCCAGCGACCACGGATGAGCCGCATCTTCTACGACGGCAAATTCTACAGCTATCCCCTGCGGGGCTTCGAGGCGCTGCGGAACCTTGGACTTTGGCGGTCCACCTGCTGCATGCTTTCGTATCTCAAGGCTCGTGTCCTGCCGCTGAAGAAGGTCGATTCCTTCCAGGATTGGACGATCAACCAGTTTGGCCGGCAGCTCTTCTCGATCTTTTTCAAAACCTACACCGAGAAGGTGTGGGGAATGCGCTGCGACGAGATTTCGGCGGACTGGGCGGCGCAGCGGATCAAGGGATTGAGCCTCGGCGGCGCGGTCCTCGACGGCCTCAAGCGCTCACTCCGGCTCAACAAGCGACCGAACGACGGGATGGGGACGAAAAGTCTCCTCGAGACATTCCGCTATCCGCGCCGGGGTCCCGGAATGATGTGGGAAGCGGCCCGCGATTTTATCGTCTCCAAGGGCAACCAGGTCCGCATGGGCCACAGCCTTCAACAACTGTCGTTCGATGCGGCCACCGGATCCTGGCGTGTCACGGCGCGGACCGCGGATGGCGAAAACGTTCTCGTAACGGGCGCTCATGTGATCTCGTCGGCGCCGATCGGCGAACTGATGAGCCGGATCTATCCCCTCCCCGCCTCGACGATGCGCGCTTTTGACCTTCGCTATCGCGACTTCCTGACGGTCGCCCTCATGATCCGCTCGGAGGATATTTTCCCCGACAACTGGATCTATATCCACGATCCCAAGGTGAAGGTCGGGCGGATTCAGAACTTTCGCAGCTGGTCGCCCGAGATGGTGCCCGATCCGTCCCTTGCCTGCGTCGGGCTCGAATATTTCTGTTTCGAGGGCGACGGCTTGTGGAACGCGAGCGATGCCGAACTCATCGAGCTTGCGACCCGCGAAATGCACACACTTGGCCTTTGCGATCCGGGCAAAGTCAAAGGCGGCGTCGTGGTCCGCCAGGAAAAGGCCTATCCCGTTTACGACGACTCCTACCGCGACAATGTCGCGGCGATCCGCGAGGACCTCGAAGCGACCTACCCGACCCTCCACCTCGTTGGGCGCAACGGCATGCATCGCTACAACAACCAGGACCATGCCATGATGACGGCGATGCTGACCGTCCGAAACATCCAGGCGGGCCATCGCGCGTACGACATCTGGGAAGTCAATGAGGACGCCGAATATCACGAGGCGGGCGAGGAAGGCGCACAGGCTGCACTGACCTCGGAGCGCCGCGTTCCTCGGCAACTCAAGGCCGCTTGAGACTTCCGATGATCGATCCTGTCTACGCCCGCTACATTGCGGCGAGCACCGCTGCGCTTGCGGTCGATTTCGGTCTCTTCATGGCGATCCTCGCGCTTGGGGCGCCTTCCGCTGCTGCAGCTTCCCTCGGCTATGTCGCGGGGATCGTCTGCCACTGGCTTTTGTCGAGCCGCGCCGTCTTCACCGGGCGCGTCGCGGATGCCGGCGCAAGCCGCCATCGCCAACAGGCGCTGTTCGTCGCCTCGGGGCTGGTTGGCCTCGCGATCACGGCGGGAATCGTCGGCACCGGAACCCATTACGGGCTTGATCCTCGCGTCGCGAAGCTGGTGGCAATCATCGTGAGCTTCCAGGCGACATACGTCCTTCGCCAGAAGGTCGTCTTCCAATGACCGCCCTGACGGCGCCCTCGGGCTCGGGTCGGCGGCAGTCTCTCGAGCTACTTATCGCGTGGCTTCTCGCCTGCGCTTTCATGATCTTCGTAAGCGCTCATGCGATCGCAAACGGCGCTTTCCCCGATCCGGACGACATCATGCGTCTCCTCGAAGTCCGCGACTGGCTCGGAGGTCAGAGCTGGTTTGACGTGACGCAATATCGCGTGAACGGCCCGGCGGGTGTGCCGATGCACTGGTCGAGACTCGTCGACGTTCCCGTGGCCGCCGTCATTCTCGCATCGCGTCCGTTCGTGGGTGCTGCCCGCGCCGAGACCGTTGCCCTCGTTTTCGTGCCGCTGCTGACGCTGGGCATTTCGATGCTCCTGGTACATCGCATCGCACTTAAGCTCATGACGAGCCGCGCTGCCCTTGTCGCGGTTGCGGCAACGCCCTTTTCACTGGGCGCCATGAAGCAGTTGCGCCCGATGCGCATCGATCACCATGGATGGCAGATCGTGATGGCGCTTCTCGCCATCCTCGCCTGTTTCGACGAGCGCCCCCGTCGCTCGGGCGTCGTCGCGGGCATTGCCATGGCCCTCTGGCTCAATATTTCGCTCGAAGGTCTGCCCTTCGCCTTTGCGGTCGGGCTCGTGTTCGCCTTTGATTGGTTGCGCATCGGATCGGCTTACCAAAGGCTCGAGTCCTTCGTGGCCGCGCTGGCAATCGCCAGCGTTCTGATCTTCGCCGCGACGCACCTGCCCTCGACCTGGATGAGCCAGCAGCACGACGTTGTGAACGCTGCCTATCTTGCTGGGTTCGCGGCCGCTTCGCTGTGCATTCCGATTTTTGCCCGCCTTGCCTTTCGGCAATGGAGCTCGCGGCTCGTTGCTCTTGGCGTCGTCGGCGTCGTGACCCTTGGCGCAATGTTCCTGGTCGACACCCACTGGATGGCGGGTCCCTTCAGCAATCTTGATCCGCTGGTTCGCGACTTCTGGTACTATGGCGTCGACGAAGGCCTGCCGATGTGGAGAATCCACTGGAGCGAAGGGGCAATGGGACTTTCGCAGCCCATCATGGGCGTGTTGGGTGCCTGCCTCGCCCTGCGTGATGCCAAGGCGCCGCTTCGCAATCGCTGGGCCATTTACCTGTTCCTTCTTCTTGCAACCGCCGTCTCGTCGATTTCGGTGATCCGCGTCGCGACCACGGCGAGCGTTATTGCAATGCCGGGAACAGCATTTCTCTGTCAGCGCGCATTTCGCCGCGCTCGTGCTCTTCGCAAGGAGCTTGTTCGCGCGTTCGCAACCGCCGCCGCGCTCCTCCTCATGACGCCGGCCTATGCCGTTCCCATTGCGATCAGCAATCCCAACCCGAAGCTTGATACGGCGGTCGTCGCGGGAATGGAGTGCCAGAAAAGCACGCAGGTTAGTGCGCTTCAGGCGCTGCCGACGGGCGAATTTGCCGCGCCCCTCGACATCACGCCGATGATCCTCCTGCATAGCGCACATCACGCGGTCGCAACCGGCCATCATCGAAACCTCAAGGGCATGCGCGACGACATTCGTCTTTTCCTTGAGCCGCCCGCCGCGGGCGAGGCGATCGTCAAGGACCGGCGACTGGACTACGTCATGTTCTGTCCCGGGGCCCCCGAATCCATTCGTTTCGCGCGCTTCGGGCCACAGGGCCTTGCGGCGCTCCTGATCGCCAACCGCCCTCCCAAGTGGCTGGAGCGAACGCGGGTCCCGGGTCTGACGACGCTGCAGGTCTGGCGTATCCGCCGGGAACTCCTCTCCTAGTCAGCGTCCCTTTGGGTACCAAGACGAGTGCGTCAGGGCTCGTCGGTCAATTCACGTGGATCACGCCGCGCATGCCGAACATCGCGTGGAAGAGGTGGCCGCAATGCACCTCGAAATCCCCCGACTTGCCGGGGACCAGCATGATCGCGGCGGACTGATGCCCCTTGAGCTCGAGCTCGCCACGTTCGACCGTCGCGCGATAGGCAGGAGCCATTTCGACGGAGCCGAAAAATTCGCGTGCGCTGAAGTCATGCGAACTTCCCGAATCATTGGCGATGTCGAGGATGTATCGGCGCCCGCGCTCCAGATTGATCGTCGCGGGCGTGATGCGAAAACTGGTAAGCGAAATCCGGACGTGTTCGGGAGCGATGTCATCGCTTTGGGCAGACGCGGCTCCGCCTGCCACCAGCAAGGCGGCGAGTAGAAGTGCGATCGGTCTAGCCATCATCCTCACCTGTCGTTGTGGACGCGCTGTTTGTGCCCGAAACAGCGCGAAGGGTTTATCGCACCTTCGCTTCAGAACGCCGCGCAACCGAACGACTGCGCCGGCACACAGAGCCTTGAGACCCGAGCGGCGTCCCGCGCAACTCCCGGCGTCGTCCCGCGACGAGGGCCAGGCGTTTTCGATCCGTTTTCGACCAGATAGGTCGACGCAAATCACCATCCACGAAGGTGCGCCGGCGACTCCAATCCGCTTCAAAATGGACATCCACTTGCGAAGAAAAGCGTTGTCTCGGCATGGCAAAGCACGCTCTCCCACCGTGTTCGGCCGCGGGATGCGAGCGGGCTGCCGGCGCAATCCTCAACCAGGTTCTGCTCTGCGCTGAGCATGCGGCGATTGAGTTCGAGCGTTTGCTCGCCGCGCGGAAGAAAATGCCTAACGAGGTTTGTCGCGCCGAACCGCAGCCCGCCGAACCGTGAAATTGTCCTTAAGTTTTGCGCGCCCCTGCGCGCGCACCGTCTAGCGCTTGCGCGCAACGCGTTCAGGCGCCCAGCAGCTGGCGAAAGCCACCATTTGCGAGGACTCTTGCGGAACGGACTACCCGCTGCGCCTGCGAACGAAGGCTCGGATCGCGCGTCCGCCAGCGGGTTTCCGCGGTCGATCGACCAAGCAGTTCCTCCGCGATTTCGCGAAGGTCGGCGCCGGCCTCGAGCCCATCGTGTGCGCGCAATTGCAAGATCCAGCGCGGAGCGCGCGGCTCGGGGCGGTGTAGAGAGCGCGCGAAACGGCCGCGGCGTGCGAGCGCCAGGAAACGCCGAAGCGCGAGGACCGAAAACTCGCTTAAAGGAACGGCGCCAATACGGAATCGCAGCCGCATGTCCCTTGTTTCAAACGCGCCTCGCGGTGCGTCGAGCCGGATCGCACGAAGGCCGTCGGTGAGAAGCAGGTGATCCGTCTCCCGTTCCGAGACGAGATGAGCAAGATGGCGAAAACGATCGAGCTCGAACCCGGTCTCTTCTCTGCTCTCACGGCTGAAGTCGGCAACAAGGACCTGGGGATTTATATCGGAACGCCACAGCGGCCGAGCCCTTGGAACGGATGCTTCAGCATCCTCGAACCGAACCAGTCCGAACCGTTCGGCGGCGCAATCTCCGAAAGCACCGATACCATGTCGCGCGTTCCGCGCTGCGGCTCGATAGGCGGAATTTCGCCGAAGCCACTCCCAGGCAAACAGGCTCCGGTCGGCATCGAGCAAACAGGCGTACCGCTTGGGGTCGCGCCAATCGAAACCCATGTCGAACGCTCGGTCCACGAGCCGCAGCCAAGCCGAACGAAGCGCCGCTGACCACTCTCCCATGCGGGGGACTTGATGCTTCGAGCGTTGCGGGCGGCGTGGGGCCGAGGAATGGCCTTGCTGGCTCGAGCGGGACCTCACCGCGGCGGAGCGCAAGAACCATTGCGATCGGCGCAGTTCGGTCGCATCATGTCGTCCAAGCATCGTGAGTGACGCGGCAGCGATCCTCGAGGTACGCACGCGTAACCGGCGCAACTCTGGGGGGCTTGTCTTGGGACTGGGCGCGAAATTCAACCTGCTGATGCTTGCGGTCGCGGCGATCGGTTTTGGCCTGTTTGTCTTGGCAGCCGAACCGCTCGTCAACGCGGTTGCGCGCGAGGAAGTTCTCCAGAGCTCCCGGATCATGATGGAAAGCGCTGCCGGAGCGCGCAAATATACGTCCGAACAGATCGCTCCGATCCTGAAGCCCGAAATCGGGCAACATTTCTTTCCGCAATCCGTCTCCGCGTACGCCGCCAAGCGTAATTTCGACGTGATCCATGAGAAATTCCCCGATTTCATGTACCGCGAAGCCGCGCTCAATCCTACCAATCTCCAGGATCGGGCCTCCGATTGGGAAGCGGACATCATCAATGATTTCCGCGCTCATCCCGATAAAAAGGAAATCTCGTTGGAGCGCCCGACCGCGACCGGGCCAATGCTCGAACTTGCCCGCCCGCTCGTCAACAAGGCGGCGTGCCTCGAATGCCATGACACGGCCGCTAATGCGCCCCGATCGATGGTCGCGCTCTACGGGACTCAGAATGGCTTTGGATGGAAACCCGGCGAGATTATCGGAGCGCAGATCGTCTCGGTGCCAATGTCCGCCTCCGCGCTCCGCGCGAGCCACATCCGGCGTCTGTTCGTCGTGCCGTTCATCGGCTTCCTCCTTCTTCTTTTCGTGTCGGTGAACGTTCTCCTCCACTTCGTCGTGATCCGGCCGATGGAGAAGATCGCCGCCAACGCGGACGCCGTTAGCCGAGGCAAGATCGACACCCCCGAATATCATTATGGCGGGAACGATCAGATCGCGCGGCTTGCGGGCTCGTTCAATCGCATGCAGCGCAGTCTCATCGAGGCAATCAGGATGCTTGGCGAGTGAGCGAAACGCCGCAGCCTGCGACTTACTTCATCAGTTACTCGCGCGCGGACCAGAACTTTGCACTTCGCTTCGCTCGGGACCTTCGCGAACGAGGCCTCGCCATCTGGGTCGACCAGCTTGATATTCGCCCGAGCGAGCATTGGGACCGCGCAATCGAACGCGCCGTCCGCGACTGTTGCGGGCTCGTCGTTATCCTGTCGCCGCGCTCAGCGGCCTCCGACAATGTTGCCGACGAGATCAGTTTTGCAATCGATCACGGCAAATCCGTTCTCCCCGTGATGATCGAGCGTTGCCGGCTACCTTTGCGCATTACGCGCATGCAGGTGATCGACGCGACCGGCGACTACGACCAGGCGCTGCAGCGGTGCGTGGAAGCGATTTCGTCCGGTCCGCTCGGCTCGGACAAAGAGGGTTCCCCCTCCCTTCCCGGCGGAGTCGATGATCGCGATGCGATCAGCCAAGCGAAGTCCGAGCTCGCAACAATTCTTGGTCCCATCGCCTCGATCCTTGTCGATAAGGAGGCAAAGCAGGCAGGCTCCCTGGGAGATTTCTACGCCCGGCTTGCCGGGCACATTCCCGATGGGCCGGATCGCGAGCGGTTCGCGGCTGGGAAGCGGAGCAAAGCCGTTCCAGGCGCCGCTCGCGTCGAGAAACACGCCGATGCCCATACCGATCGGCCCATCGCGAAAAGCGAAGTCGATCGGATCGGCGCGATCCTCACCAACTATCTGGGACCTATCGCGGCGATCCTTGCGAGCCGTGAAAGCGCGTCGGCAATCTCGTCCGAAGACCTGCAGCAACGGCTTGCCTTGCGGATTCTCGACGAGAGAGAACGCGCAGAATTCCTCGATCGCGTTCGAACGGCCTAAGCGGCTTTTCCTGACGGCAACGCCCGAACGGCCGATCGAAGGGGTTCTCACGCGCGCCGCTGACCCCTAAGTGGACGCGCGCATGGAATTCACGATCGTCCCGCACGCCGAGGGTGACGGCTTCCGCTTCGACGTCGGCGCCGACGGGCTTTCCCAAAGCTATGTCATTCCGACTGCGACGCAGCAGGACTTCAGTGTCTTCTACCGCGAACTGGCGCAGGATTTCGGAACACGACTGCCGCACGTGTTCACAAGGCCTTCCGATCAGCTGCCGGCAAAATTTCCGTGGCGCCCGCTGCTGACGGAGAATGTCGATCCCAGGATCCTCGTTGGATATGGCGATCCGGCGGTTCTCAAGACTGACGAAGGCTGGTGGCTTGTCGCAACGTCCAATGACGCGCCGGACGCCTTTCCCATTCTTCATTCAAATGATCTTGAGAAATGGGAGCCCAAGGGCTTCATCTTCCCTTCGGGCCAAGAACCGGCCTGGACCGCGACCGGCCGAAACAGGGCGGATTTCTGGGCTCCGGAAATGGCTCGCATCGGCGAGGAATATTGGACCGTCTACACGGCGCGCCAACGAAACAATGCGCTTGCTATCGGGCTCGCCCGGGCAAGCAGTCCGCTTGGCCCGTGGACGGACAATGGGGTACCGCTGATCACCGGCAGACCGGTCAACACGACCGGGATCGCGGTTGATCCCGGCGAGCCCCTGATGAGCGGAGGAGTGATTGATTCGCACCTCTTCCTTGATGCGAACGGCGATCGCTACGTCTTCTGGAAGGACGATACGAACGGGATCTGGCCGCGCCCCCTTGCGATGCTGCTGCGGCAGTATCCCGACCTCGTCAACGAGCTCTTCCGTGAGGAGGCTGACCGACGCACCGCCGCCTTCGCCGCGGCGATCGTGCCGTGGGCAAACGTGCAGCGTCCGATGACGCGTTTCTTTGTCATGCAACCAATCATCGAGGCGGCGCTCGACAACTGGCAGAAGGTTCGCGCCGTACTCGCCCAGTTCGGGCTCGCCGCTGCAACCATCGTCGATGCGATGACGACGCCAGTTCGAGGCCAGCGGATTGCCGACGACGGCCGGTCACTCGTTGGCGATAATTCCATCGTCCTCACCAATGACCAGGACTGGGAAGGGCATCTCATTGAAGGCCCGTTTGTCACCTTCCAGGAGGGTCGATACTGGCTGTTCTACGCAGGCAATGACTTCTCGACGCCGGCTTACGGGATCGGCGTTGCCGTCGCCGATCACCCGCTCGGACCCTACACCAAGCAGGGAGAGCCGCTGCTGAAGTCGACGCGCGCGTGGATCGCGCCCGGCCACGCGTCGGTCGCGCCCGGACTTGATGGCAAACCGCAGCTTTTCTTCCATGCCTTCCACCCGGGCACCGGCGGCTACAATGCGTTCCGCGCGCTGCTGACTGTGGGCTTGAAGTTCAGTCGCGACCGGGTGGAGGTTGTTCCGCTTTAGTCGGCGCGGTTCACGCCCCCGCCGCCCCGGATCGCGACGCTGGTCGTCGGGTTACCCCAGTAGCGGACGTGGCCGCCCCCCATCACGGCTGCCGAGAGCGAGTTGCGCGCACGAACTAGCAATTCGCCGCCACCGTTGACAGCAGCGGACACGCTCGCCGCTTCGAGCGACCGTGCATCGATCTTGCCCCCGCCATTCACGGCAGCGTTGAGATGCGCCTGCGGAACAAAGCCGGCCTGCGCAACGATGAGACCGCCTCCGTCGATCGCGAGGTCCGGCAGATGCTCTGACTGGATCTGAACGTGAAGCCGGTAGCTCGGCGGGCAACGATCATTGCAGGTCCGGATGATCAGTTTGCCGTCCGTGTCCACGCGCACCTGCGTGAACTGGCTGCTTCCCTCGAGGATAGTGACGCGTTCGGACGGCCCTGGAACGAGGTCGACGCTGCCGCCTCCGCGCAGTTCAACGGACCGGAATTTCGAAACCGGGACGATCTCGCTTGCAAGAACGGGCGCGGACACGAGCAAAGCTGCAGTAAACAGGGGAAGGGTAGACGGCATGGTGCGTCCTTTCATGGAAAAAGTGCTACATATGTAGCGCTACAATTGCAGCGTGTCCAGCGGCTTGCGAGCGCGGCGTCGGCGCTGCATCCTGCAGCGCCATGATCACCATCATCGGCAGCTTTGTCAGTCCCTATGTTCGCAAGGTCCTGGCATGCATGAATCTCAAGTCCCTCGACTATGAAGTCGATCCAATCACGCCGTTTTTTGGGAATGACGAATTCCGCCGGTTAAGCCCGCTCTGCCGTATCCCGGTCCTCCTCGACGAGGAGTTCGCGATCAGTGATTCGTCGGTCATCTGCGGATACCTCGACGATGCGTATCCCGGTCCCGCGCTTTTTCCCTCCGATCCTCGTGACCGGGCCCGGGCGCGCTGGCTGGAAGAGTTTGCCGATACCCGCCTCGGCGACCTCTTCATCTGGAATCTCTTCTATCAGAAAGTCGTGCGCCCCCTCGTTTGGGGAGAACCGCCCGATGAGCGGCGGGTCGAAAAAGCGCTCAATGAGGACATTCCCTCAGCACTCGATTATCTCGAAGGCCAGCACCCGGCCGACGGCTTCCTCTTCGGCGACATTGGCGCTGCCGATATCGCCATCGCGAGCTTCTTCCGGAACGGCGCTTACGCCGGCTTCGTGCCCGATCCTTCGCGCTGGCCTCGTACCGCCGCTGCCGTCGATCGGACCCTTGCCCACCCGTGCATTGCGACCCTTCTTCCGCTTGAAGAGGTGCAGCGCAATGCGGACATCAAGGGTCGACGGCAGGCGCTCCTCGATGCGGGAGCAAGGTTGACGTCAACAACCTATGCCGTGCGCGAACCGCGACGAGGCATGATGACGCTCTAGTGGTGGTGGCCGGCAATCCAGTGTTCAAGCCGTGTTCGAAGTGAACGCTTGGACGGAATGAACCCCGGCTCGATCCCCGTCGTGTCGTCCTGAGGCTCGTAGAGCGTCAAGTTCTGCGGCATCTTGGGCCGGTGCGTCTCGCGGCCCCGCAGCAAGTCCTCGGCCGCGGCGAGAGAGCGATGCACATCTTCGGCGGTAAACGGCTTCATCAGGCATCCCAGTGCGAGGTCCGGCATTGGAAAGCGCGGCGCCTTGCCGCTTACAAAAAGACACGGCACGCCGATATCGTTGAGCCGGACAGCGACGGAAAAGCCCGTGCTGCCCCGGGCGAGGTGCAGATCAAGAAGGACGAGATCGGGTTCGTGCTCCTCAAGAGCCGCGATCGCGCCGTCCGCGTCCTCGGCAATTGCGACCACGCAATAGCGCGGATTGTCTTCGACGAGATATTTCAGCGTCACCGCGAGCTGACTGTCATCTTCGACGATGAGGATGTTGAGCATTTGGCGACCTCCGCTCGACGTCCGGCAATCCCCCCGGAATTCGTCCCGTGAATGGTCGCGCGGATTGATTCGGCTGCGAATCCCTCGTGAACGGGATTATCGCCAAGGCGAACAGGGCCCGCGCCAAAACGAGGAAAGCGCCCGTGCATCACTGCACTGAGCGCCCTCTGTTGTCCGGAAATCAGGTCGTTCAGGCGCGATAGAAGATGTGCGCGCCGATCTGCTGAACTTCCTGAAGGCTGCGCCGCCAGGCAGGCGCAACATAGTCGGCATGATACCAAAGGACGTCCGAACCAACGCTTGGAACGACATTAGCCGCGGCGAGCTCGGCAACGGCCTCAGCGCGTTTCCACGCTTCGGAATTGGTATCGACATAGGGGAATTCGCCGTGCCGCACGAACGAGAACTGTGCCGGCTGCTTCACGACGCCGCACCAATCAGCGCGATATCGACCCGACGATGCGCGGTTCATGACCACGTGGGCCACGGCAAGCTGCCCCTCGAGACTTTCCCCGCGCGCCTCGAAATAGACCGCCGTTGCAAGACAGTTGGTTTCTTCGTCCAACGCCGCGCTGGTCGCGTATTTCTGAACCAGAGCGTAGAGCGGCCAGCCGCCCTTGTAGAGCCAGGCTGCCTCCTGCGCGATTGACTGGCTTAGCTTGACGGTGACGGACTGCGCCGGCTTCGACTGCATGATCGCGCCGTTCGGCACCACCACTGCGGTCGCCGCGGTCGCGATTGCCGGTCGAACCATGCTGGCCGCCTGGCTGATCGGAGAACCGAGCGGCCTTGCGCTATTGTCGATTGCTACCGACTTCACGGCCGCGGATACGTTGCCAAGCGCACTCATGTCCTGCGCCGATGCGCTGGAGCCGAGCCCGAGCATAAATAGTCCGATCACCGCGGACGCAGCGCGCCCGCCGATTAGGTTCACCACTGGTGTAATCGCCCTCGTGTTGGCGGGTGATCCCGCTGGAGGCGCTACCAAGAGCGCTACTTTATCTCCAGCGGGGTATCGCCCGTCTTGCCGGAGCCCGGGATTTCAAACCATCCGGGCTCGCCGCTCCCATTCGCTAAACCCCAGATATGTTAACTTTCGGCTGGAGCCAAGCACATGTCGGCGAGTTGTGCGACTCGCAGGATGGAATTCGGAACTCATTCAAATCTTTAGGTTTTTCCGAGTTATCCACAGCAAGAAATATTCAACTCAACGCCGGTTTAACTCGTCTCACCGAGAGGCTATCGGAACGGTCCCGAAAGGAGACATTTTGCGTGGCGCACTGGCTGATGAAATCCGAGCCCGAAAACTATTCCTGGGCTGATCTCGTCCGCGACGGCAGCACGGAGTGGGATGGAGTGCGCAACAACGCGGCGCGTCTGCACCTTAAGGCAATGAGACCGGGCGACGAGGCGTTTTTCTATCACAGCATGTCCGACAAGGCGGTCGTTGGCATCATGCGCATCACGCGCGAGGCGCAGCCTGACCCGAAGGATCCCGACTGGGTATCGGTTCGCGTCGAGCCCGTCCGGACGATCGGCCCGGTCACGCTCGGCGCAATCAAGGCGGAGCCGCGGCTCGCAAAGATGGAGCTCATCCGTCAGTCGCGTCTGTCCGTCGCACCCGTCCGTGATGAGGAATGGGCGACATTGCTCGAGCTCGCGCGGGCGAACTGAAGCTCGCGCCCCGACCGTCCCCCGAGCGAGGCAAAGGTCCGGTACACGCGCTCCTCAATGATGGCGTTCGGCGCTCGCGAACCATCCCCATTCGATCAGGCGCTGAAGGTCGCCGGCAACAAGTTTGTCCCCGATATCGAGCCGGTACCGCAGATGAGGTGTGCAGATCTGCCGTGCGCGCGCATAGGCGGCGGCCTGCGCTTCGTGGACCGTCCCGCCGGTGCCGGTAACCACCGCCGTCCACCCGTAGAGGCCGCTGGTCACGATGCCGTCGTTGCCCATCCCCACTTCGCCCCAGTGAAGGTGCTCCGGCTCGACGGCATCGACGAGGACCGGAAGGCGGATCGGCGCATTCAGCTCCTTGCGGGAATAGGGGAACGGGGGCGTTGTGAGGACAACGCACGCCGAAAACCCGGAGACCGTCGGAAAGGTCGATGACGTGCGCCGGATCATGAGGCCCAGCAGTTCGCCCCAGCCGAGCATCTGAAGCGGTTCGAGGACGGCAAAGCCCGGATAGCCAAACCGACACGTAAACTCGAGCGGCCACACCCCGTCATCATTGATGATCGTGTTGAGATTGACCCAGCCGACGTGCCCGGCCGCGCGCAGCATCGGCTCCAGGGGCGCGAGTGCTGCGTTAAACAGCGCGGCGGACCCATCGAAGGTTGCGATGGTTCCCATTTCGCCGGTGAGCTCGCCAAGATCGCCGCCAAAGAAACGCTTGTGCTCCCAGTCCACACAGGCCGGCTGCAGGAACTGCTCGCCATTGAAGTAGGCCCCGACGCCGGTCTCGATCCCCTCGATATGGTCCATCAGGATGAACGTCTCGCCTTCCGCGAGACTTATCCCGCGCAGAAACGCTTCAACGTCGCGCCCATCGGCCAGCACACCGACGAACGTGTCGGCAGCAGAGGCGCAGCGCTTGAAAACACAGCGACGGGGGCGCTCTTTGAGATTCGCGAGAGCCGAGGCGAGGCTGCTAAATTCCCTGGCAGAAGCAACGCGCATCCCAAAGTCGGCCAGCAATTGTTGCGCAAACGCCCGCTCCACTTCGAGGCGGTCGCCAAATGCGCTTCCGCCGATGACGTTATACCCGTCCTTCCGAAGTTCATCCTGAAGCGCACCAAAACCGACCGCTTCGAATAGGATGAACCCTTCCTCGCCCGCCTCTTTCACCCAGGGCAATTCCGCGCGCCAATCCTGCGTTCGCGGGACCATTCCCGACATGGTCCCCGAAGCAAGGGGTTCGCTTACCGCTACGCGCACCTCGTGGCCTTCCGCGATAAGCCTCAGGTACATCGATCCAAGATCGCAGGTTTCACTGACCCCGAGAATGCGCATGGCATGGCTGATAGCGGGAGGAACCCGCTACTGCACAGAGCGATCGGCAAACCGCCTGGCAACGACACTCAAATGGCCGGCACACCGACACGCAATGCTACGCTATGCCGACGCGGCATTGATCGTCGGCCCTACCTTCGCAAAGGTCGAACCGATCGCCATCATCGGAAAGCCCGACCGGCAAAGCCTGAGGTCTAGGCCGCTTCCAGCTTGCGCGACTGCCGCTTTCTTTCGTGCGGGTCGAGGAAGCGTTTCCGGATCCGAATGGCCTTGGGTGTGACCTCGACCAGTTCGTCGTCCTGGATGTAGGCGATCGCCTGCTCGAGACTCATCCGGCGCGGCGGTGTCAGGCGAATGCCTTCATCCTTGCCCGACGCGCGAAAGTTGGTGAGCTGCTTCGACTTTAGCGGATTGACCTCCAGGTCCTGCGGCTTCGCATTCTCGCCGATGACCATGCCCTCGTAGAGCATCTCACCAGGCGAAACGAAAAGCACGCCGCGGTCCTCGAGCGCGTTGAGCGCGTATGCGACCGCCGCACCTTGTTCCATCGAGATGAGAACGCCATTCTGGCGACCGGAAATCGGGCCCTTGTAGGGACCGTATTTCTCGAACAGCCGGTTCATGATGCCGGTACCGCGCGTGTCCGACAGGAACTCGCCATGATAGCCGATAAGTCCACGCGAAGGCGCCGAAAAAGTCAGACGGGTCTTTCCGCCGCCGGATGGGCGCATGTCGGTCATCTCGCCCTTGCGTATCGCCATCTGGTCGATGACGGTGCCCGAGAATTCATCGTCGACGTCGACCACGACCGTCTCGTAAGGCTCTTCCCGGCCGCTCGGCCCATCGCGGAACAGGACGCGCGGCCGGCTGATGCCAAGCTCAAACCCCTCGCGACGAAGCGTCTCGATGAGAACCCCAAGCTGGAGCTCGCCGCGACCCGCGACTTCATAGGCCTCGCCACTCGCGGTTTCGGTTACCCGGATCGCGACATTGCCCTCGGACTCCCGGAGCAAGCGGTCGCGAATGACCCGGCTTTGAACCTTGTCGCCGTCCTTTCCGGCAAAGGGGCTGTCGTTCACCGCGAAGGTCATGCTGAGCGTTGGCGGATCGATCTCGCGCGCAGGAAGCGGTTCCGTAATCGCCGGCGTGCCGATGGTGTTCGAAACCGTCGCCTTGATCACCCCCGCAATGGCAATGATGTCGCCCGCTTCGGCGCTTTCGACCGGCACCCGCTCAAGTCCGCGAAACGCAAAGAGTTTGGTCGCGCGACCATCCTCGACGACATTGCCATTAACGTCCATCGCGCGGATCGGATCGTTGACCGTAACGCGGCCGCTCTCGACGCGACCGGTAAGAATACGGCCAAGGAAGGGATCGCGATCAAGGAGCGTCGCAAGCATCTTGAACTCGCCCTCAGGATCGAGCCTTGGCGCCGGCACGTGACTTACGATGGTTTCGAACAACGGCGTGAGGTCACCCTCGCGCACAGTGTCTTCGCGCCCTGCGAAACCCGCGCGACCGGATGCATAGAGCGTGGGAAAATCGAGCTGCTCGTCGTTCGCCTCAAGATTGAGAAACAACTCGAAGACTTCGTCCAGGACTTCGGCAGCACGCGCGTCGGGGCGATCGATCTTGTTGACCACCACGATGGGCTTGAGACCAAGGGAAAGCGCCTTTCCGGTCACGAACTTGGTCTGCGGCATCGGTCCCTCGGCCGCGTCGACAAGCAGGATAACTCCGTCGACCATGCTGAGAATCCGCTCGACTTCGGCTCCGAAGTCGGCGTGACCCGGCGTATCGACAATATTGATATGCGTGCCGTTCCATTCGACCGACGTGCACTTCGCGAGAATGGTGATCCCGCGCTCCTTTTCGAGGTCGTTCGAATCCATCGCCCGCTCTTCGACACGCTGGTTGTCGCGGAACGTGCCTGACTGGCGGAAAAGCTGGTCGACAAGGGTCGTCTTGCCGTGATCGACGTGGGCGATAATTGCCACGTTACGCAGGTTCATCTCGATATTTCCGGAAAAAAGTGAACGCGCGACATAGTGATTTCACTCGCTTGTTGCAATGCAGCATGAACGCGGCGCTGCCTTGTGCGTTGATCCCGAACGAACAAGAGGAGGCAAGAGATGCCGCGTGGAGCGTATACTTCCAAGCAGGACCGCAAGGCCGAGCATATCGAGCAGGGCTACGAGAAGCGCGGCTTGTCAAAAAACGAAGCCGAGCGCCGCGCCTGGGCAACGGTCAACAAGCAGGACAAGGGCGGAAAGAACGCCGGATCCGGCCGCAAAACCAGTCGCAGCGAAGCGGCGAAGAAAGGCTGGGAGACGCGCCGCCGCCGCGGCAACGGATAACCTCAGAAGCCGCGTTCGAGGATTTCGATAGCGCGCTCAAGGGCGCGAAGCTCGCTGTGCGCCAATCGCTCGAACTTCGTACGCAGTGACGCTCCGCCCGGAATTCGCGCTTCAAGGGCCGTGCGGCCTTCCCGAGTTAAACGAAGCGCAAGGCGCCGGCGATTCGCGGGATCCTGCGTACGTTCAACGAGGCCCGAACGGACGAGCGCATCGACGGAGCGGCTGACGGCGGGTGCGCCGCGCCCGATCGCCTTCGCGACATCGTTCAAGGTTGCGGGCTCCTGTTCGGCAATCGAGGCAAGAAGTTTACGCTGCGCGCGCTGGGTCCGCTCTCGCGGCCCCTCGCTTACCCATTGATGCACGACAGCGGTGAAACGCGCCGCAAGGGCCTCCGGTGTCGATCCCCCGAACATGCTTGCACCGTAGCAATTGTTTGCCGCAACGCAATGTTGTGAATGACTAATGCCGATCGCATCCCTTGCGTTTGTTCACGGTCACCGCGATGAGCGGAAAGGTGAGCGATCGCCCGCGTCTTCCCCGCAACGTCTGGGTTCTTGGTTTTGTCAGCTTGTTCATGGATCTCTCGAGCGAGATTTACCATGCGCTGCTGCCGGCTTTCATCACCCTCGTTCTGGGCCTTCCGGTCACGGCTCTTGGAGCGATCGACGGTATAGCCGAAGCAACGGCAAGCTTCGCCAAGCTGTTCTCGGGCCGGCTTTCCGACCGGAGCCATCGGCGCAAGCCCTGGGTGATGGCAGGCTATGGTATCGCCGCGCTTTCGAAACCCCTCTTTCCGCTTGCCGGTAGTGCGTTTGCGCTAATGGGTGCGCGCTTCGCCGACCGCATCGGCAAAGGCATTCGTGGCGCTCCTCGTGATGCAATGCTCGCCGACGAAACGCCCGTTGAGATCCGGGGTCGCGCGTTTGGCCTGAGACAGGCACTCGATACGGCGGGCGCCCTTCTTGCCCCCCTCGTCGCGATTGGACTGATGGCCTGGCTCGCGAGCGATATCCGGACTGTGTTCTGGATTGCCGTCCTTCCCGCAGCGTTCTCGTTCTTGTTGGCGTGGCTCGCGCTGCGGGAGCCCGAGCAGCATCTCGCGCCAGCCAAGAAGGCACCCTTCTTCGCCGGCTTCCGTCAGCTCGACCGCGAGACCAAGCGCCTGCTCCAGGTCGGCTTCCTGTTTACGCTGGCGCGATTTTCCGAAGGGTTTCTGATTCTCAAAGGGATCGATATCGGCCTCAGTGAAGCCCTCTCGCCGCTGACCTTGGCAATCTTCAATCTTGCCTATGTGGCTCTTGCCTACCCCGTGGGCGTTCTCAGCGATCGCATGAGTCCCCGCGCAATCCTCATGGCGGGGATTGCTGTCCTCATTGCCGGCAATGTCGTGCTTTCGCGAACGACCGGTTTCGCCGGGCTCGTCGTTGGTTCCGTTCTCTGGGGTGCGCACATGGCCATGACCCAGGGCATCTTCGCGCGGATGATCGCCGATTCGGCGAGCGAGGAGTTGCGAGCGACCAGCTTTGGCGCGTTCTGGTTTGTGAGCGGCCTTGGATCGCTCTTTGCAAGCCTTGGCGCGGGATGGCTTTGGGATCGCGAGGGCGCGTCGGCCACCTTCCTTACCAGCGCGGCCGTTGCCGCCGTCGCACTCGCAATGCTTAGTCTCTTGGACAACGAACGACCACGCTCGTTGCGGTAACCAACCCGTGCAATTGCCGGAGCTGTCAACTCCCGCGTCAGCTCACCTCGTGAATTTCTCGCCGGCCCGCGCCTTTTGGAGCAGGAGCTGCGAGAAACTGAACTCCGGCTTCATTCGCTCGAGCTGGCGCTCCAGCCCTTCGACGATCTTGTCGAGCCCGACGGTATCGGCCCAGAACATCGGTCCGCCACGATAGACCGGCCATCCATAGCCATAGACCCAGACGACATCGATGTCGGAAGCACGCTGCGCGATCCCTTCTTCGAGAATTTTCGCACCTTCGTTGACCATCGTGTAAAGCGTCCGCTCGACGATCTCGTCGTCGCTGATCTCACGCCGCTCGATGCCCTGCTGCTTTGCGAAGTCCTCGATGATCTGCTGGACGACGGGAGATGGGCTCGGACGTCGTTTCGCGTCGTAATCGTAAAAGCCGGCGCCTTTTTTCTGTCCCCACCGGTCGATTGCACACAGGGCATCACGGATCGTCTCGATCCGCTTGGGATCGCGGTGCCATCCAATGTCGACACCCGCCAAATCGGCCATCTGGAAGGGGCCCATCGGCATGCCGAACTCGACATGCACGCGATCGACCTGCTCGGGCGTTGCGCCCTCGAGCAATAATTTGGTCGCTTCGATCTGCCTTGGCATCAGCATGCGATTGCCGATGAAACCATGACAGACACCCGCGACTACCGGCACCTTTCGGATCTTCTTCCCCAACGTCATCGCCGTTAGCAGCACGTCGGGAGCCGTCTTGTCGCCGCGCACCACTTCCAGCAGCTTCATGACATTTGCGGGTGAGAAGAAGTGCATCCCGACAACATCGCCAGGGCGCGAGATTGTTGCCGCGATCTCGTTGATGTTGAGATAGGAGGTGTTGGAAGCCAGTATGGCGCCGGGCTTTGCGATCGCGTCGAGGCGCCCGAACACCTCCTTCTTGACGTCCATGTTCTCGTAGACGGCCTCGATAACGAGGTCGCAATCGGCGAGCGCCTGAAAATCGAGGGTCGGTGACAGGAGGCTCATGGTCTTGCCCACCTGTTCGGCGGTTAGCCGCCCCTTGGCGGCACTTGCCTCATAGTTGCGCAACATCACCCCGGTACCCCGGTCGAGCGCTTCTTGACCCATTTCAACGATCGTCACCGGAATGCCGGCCGAAAGGAAGTTCATCGAGATGCCGCCGCCCATGGTGCCCGCTCCGATGACGCCGACCCTCCGGATCGGTCGGGGCTCGGTGTTCTCCGGCAGACCTTCAATCTTGTTCGCCTTGCGTTCGGCAAAGAAGAAATATTGCTGCGCTTTCGCCTGGGGGCCGCTCATGAGCTCCATGAACAGCTTGCGCTCCTCGATCACGCCTTCGCTGAACGGCTTCTCGCAGGCGAATTTCACGGCGCGAATATTCGCTTCCGGTGCGTCGAAGCCCCGGAACTTGCGCGCATTTTCCTTGCGGAATTCGTCGAACACGGCCGGGTCGCACTCGTCGATCTTGTACTGCCGCTCTGAGCTCTTGGGCAGCGGTCGTACCGCCCGAACTTCCTCCGCATAGCCGACCGCATGGGGGATCAGTTCATCCTCGATAATCCGATCGACGAGACCGCAGGCGAATGCCTCCTTCGCCGAAATCGGATTACCCGTCGCGCACATCTCCAGCGCCTTGCGAACGCCCGCCACCCGCGGAAGCCGCTGCGTTCCCCCGGCTCCCGGAAGAAGCCCAAGCTTCACCTCCGGCGTGCCGAGCTTTGCGGACGCCAGCGCAACGCGATAGTGGCAACCGAGCGCGACTTCGAGACCACCGCCGAGTGCCGTCCCGTGAATTGCTGCCACGACGGGCTTGGTGCAATTTTCGATCCGATCAACGACTTGTGGCAGCCACGGCATGACAGGCGGTTTCCCGAACTCGGTAATGTCCGCGCCAGCAAAGAACGTCTGGCCTTCGCAGGCAATCACGACGGCGTGAATGCTGTCGTCCGCCTCGGCCTGTTCGATCGCATCCACGAGACCCTGGCGTACTGCTGCACCGAGCGCATTTACGGGTGGATTGTTGGACAGAATGATCAGCACGTCGCCGTGCTTGCGAGTCAAAATCGGGCTGGTCGTCAGCTTGTCCATCACGTCTTCCATGGCGGGTCTCCGAGCCGAGCCGCTAGGCTGCTACTGACAGGCTTGCAAGTGGCCATGACTTGCCCCGCAGGGCTTGCATTCTCCGAGGCTCAGGGAAACACGAGCGCAGCTCCGGGGCGCTGGCGGATCGCGTAGGCGATGGCGGCCTCCAGTGGTAAGCAAGGGGCACCAACGCACGATTTTTTTCCGCTTTCCTATTGGGAATTGCCGTGCTTGGATTTTCTTCGTGGCGCCGTTTCAATTTGAGGTCTGACGATGGCTGATCTTGCGACCTTCCGATCCGACGCGCGCGCCTGGCTGGACGCGAACTGCCCCGAGGAGATGCGAAGTCCGATCCGCTCGGAAGCGGATATTTGCTGGGGCGGGCGCAACTGGACATTCCAGTCGGACGCACAGCGGCGCTGGCTCGCGGCGATGGCGGAGCGCGGCTGGACGGTACCGGATTGGCCGAAGGACTATGGCGGCGGCGGGCTTTACGCGGACGAAGCGCGCGTGTTGAAAGACGAAATGCGCCGGATCGGTGCCCGCGCACCCCTGACGAGCTTCGGCATCTCGATGCTCGGCCCGGCGCTTCTCAAATTCGGGACCGAGGCACAAAAGAAACGCTTTCTCCCGGAAATCGCGCAGGGGAAAATCCGCTGGTGCCAGGGCTATTCTGAGCCCGGCGCTGGATCCGATCTTGCGGGCCTCCAGACGCGGGCGGAAGACAGGGACGATCACTGGCTCGTGAACGGCCAGAAGGTATGGACGAGCTACGCCGACAAGGCTGACTGGATCTTTTGCCTGGTGCGCACCTCAACGCAGTCCAAACAGGGCGGGATCAGCTTTCTGTTGTTCGACATGCTGACCCCGGGCGTTTCAACCAAGCCCATTCTTCTCATCAGCGGATCATCCCCATTCTGTGAGACCTTCTTCGATGATGTGAAGGTTCCCAAGGACCAGATCGTCGGTGACGTGAACAAGGGATGGGACGTAGCGAAATATCTGCTCGGCCACGAACGTGAGATGATCGCCGGCATGGGGTTGGGCACAAGCGGGTCGAGCGTTACGCTGGGCCCGCTCGTCAAACCCCTCGATCCATTCCTTCGTGCCGAGATCGCCGCCTTCGACGTCGACGCGCTCGCTTTCGCGGCAATGAGCGAACGGTTCGCCGCGCTTTGGAAGGCCGGCGAAGCCCACCCGGCAAGCCCCAGCATGATGAAATATGCCGGCACCGAACTCAACAAGCGGCGCAGCGAACTGGCGATGGCCGCGGGCGGAAGCGAGGCGCTCGAGTGGGACACCAGCCGCTCCCGCGCCGGGGCGACTTCGCGAGCCTGGCTTCGTTCCAAGGGCAATTCGATCGAGGGAGGGACGAGCGAGATCCAGCTCAACATCGTCGCAAAGCATATCCTGCGGCTGCCGGGAGCCTGAGCGTGGGGTTACTGACCGACGACCAGAAGATGCTTCAGGAAACGGCGGCTTCCTTCCTTGCCGCTGAAGGAGGCATCGCGAAGCAGTTGCGACATTGGCGCGCCATCGGCTGCAAGGATGGGTTTGGACACGCCCTGTGGAAGAAATTCGCGGAACTCGGACTGACCGCCATTTGCATTCCCGAGAGCGAAGGCGGCTTGGGTCTCGGCGCGGAAAGCGCTGTGCTCGTCATGGAAGAGATTGGGCGCAACCTTACGCCCTCGCCGTTCCTGCAAACCGCAATCGCCGCCTCGCGCGCACTTGAGGGCACGCAGCACGCGGAGCGCTGGTACCCGGGCATCCTCGCCGGGGAGACCATATTGGCCCTCGCGATCGATGAGGGCGCGCGCCATGCTCCGGACAGGATAGCGCTCGAGGCAAAGCGAAAGGGCAACGGCTTTCTTCTCAATGGCTCGAAGCAGTTTGTCGTGCAGGGAGCTTCTGCCGACATGGTCATCGTCGCGGCGCGGACGTCCGGATCGCCCAGCGAGATCAACGGCATTACCCTGTTTGCCATCGCTCGCGATCAAGCGGGAATGGAAATCGAGAACGTTGCACTTGTCGACAGTTCCAAGGCCGCGCGAATGCGGTTCGAAAATGTCGAGGTCGACGCCGACACGGTCGTTGGCGAGGTCGATGCCGGATGGCATCGGCTGCAGCCCGCGCTCTTCGCCGGAAGGCTCGGGGCCGCTGCCGAGCTCGTCGGCGTGGCGTCCGGTGCCTCGACAATGACGCTCGAGTATCTTCGGCAACGCAAGCAGTTTGGAAAGTTGATCGGAGAGTTCCAGGCGCTTCAGCATCGCGCGGCTCACCTCTATTGCGAGATCGAGATCGCAAGGGCGGCGGCGCTGAAGGCAGCGGAGCTGCTCGAGGATGGTGACGAGCGGGCAGAACTCTTTGTGTCGGTCGCGAAGGCCAAAGCGGCCGACGTCGCGAACCTCGCCGTCCGTGAGGGCGTTCAGATGCACGGTGGCATTGGCATGACGGACGAACATGACATTGGCTTGTTCATGAAGCGCGCGGCAGTCCTCGGCGAAATGTTTGGCGACCGGTACTACCACCGGGAGCGCGTTGCCGTGCTCAGCGGTTATTGAGCGAGCATGGACGAGCCCGCCCCCACCAAGACGCTCGAAAATCGCAGCGCGGATATGCGCCAAAGCGCGAAGGCTGTCGAACGCAGTG
>DASZBO010000002.1:0-48983 GCA_035944075.1 Sphingomicrobium sp. | reverse complement strand
CGTGAACGGGGGTAATGCCAACCTCCAGCCGCAACGGACCTGGGAATTTCGATTAACGGTCGATCGACCGCTCTTCGGAACGGGCATCGTGAAGTTCCAACTTGGGTACGACCTCGTCAGCAAGCTTCAGGACCGGATCTTATTGTTCGACGCGCAAGGGGTTGGTTTGGATTCACCGGGCAACCTCGGGCTTGGCCGACGTTATTTCGGCGAACTGACGGTCGACACTCCGATCGATGCAGTCTGGAAGGGCTTGCGCGTGAAGTTCGACGGCACCTGGCAGCATACCAGCGTCAAGGATCCGGTTGACGGACACAGCCGCAAGTGGAGTGGCTATTATCCGGGCTGGCAATGGAACCTCGACGTTCGACGGGACGCCGGGCGCTGGTCCTACGGAATTTCGGCGAATGACTACCAGCGCTGGACGTTCTACCGGACCGATACGCTCGACACCTATCACAACGGCGGAGTCTTCGGGACCGCCTTCGTCGAGTTCCGGCCTCGCGCGTCAACCACCATTCGGCTCGACATCGACAATGCTTTGAACACGGCGGCCGCGCGGGACCTCCTCCGTTTCACGCCCAACCGGGCGCAAGCGAACGGGGTCATCGACGAGCTTCGGGTGCGCAATCGGCACCCAAGCTTCGGGCTGACGTTGAAACAGAGCTTCGCCGGAGGTCCCCAGCACCGCCCGATCGCGAGCAACAGCCAATAGGGCCCTCCTGCCGGGGTGGCGCAGGAACAATGTCAGGGCTAAGGAGCCGCGCGACTTCATCAAAGCGGGGACTTAACTGTGGCCGAGCCAGCCATCTTGCCGTTCGACTGGCAGGATCCGTTCGATCTTAATCAGCAGCTTACCGACGAGGAGCGGCTCGTTCGCGACACCGCGGAAGGCTATGCCCAGGAAAAGCTCCTTCCACGGGTCACTTCGGCCTACCTTGAGGAACGTTTCGACCGCGCGATCATGAACGAGTTCGGCGAACTTGGACTGCTCGGCGCGACTGTTCCGCCCGAATATGGGGGCGCAGGTCTCGGCTATGTGAGCTACGGGCTCATTGCCCGCGCCGTGGAGCGTGTCGACAGTGGCTATCGTTCGGCGATGTCGGTTCAGTCGAGCCTCGTCATGTATCCGATCTATGCCTACGGATCGGAGGAGCAGCGCAAGAAATATCTCCCGAAACTCGCGACTGGCGAATGGATCGGTTGCTTCGGCCTTACGGAGCCGGACGCCGGTTCGGACCCCGGAAGCATGCGCACCCGGGCGGAAAAGACCGCCAACGGCTATCGTCTGACCGGCACGAAGATGTGGATTACAAATTCGCCGATCGCCGACGTATTCGTAATCTGGGCAAAGTCTGATGCGCACGGTGGAAAGATCCGCGGGTTCATCCTGGAAAAGAGCATGCCTGGGCTCAGTGCTCCCAAGATCCGCGAAAAGCTTAGTTTACGTGCCTCGATCACCGGCGAAATCGTCATGGAGGCGGTCGAAGTTGCCGAGGATGCGCTTCTTCCCAATGTGGAAGGTCTCAAGGGTCCGTTCGGCTGTTTGAACCGGGCGCGGTACGGCATTAGCTGGGGCTCCATGGGTGCTGCGGAGGCCTGCTACCATGCGGCGCGGCAGTACACGCTTGACCGGAAGCAATTCGGCAAGCCCCTCGCCGCGAACCAGCTGGTTCAGCTCAAGCTCGCGAACATGGCAACCGAGATCACACTTGGCCTGCAGGCTTCGCTGCGGGTCGGCAGGCGCCTCGAAGCTGGAGAACTCGTCCCGGAGACCATCAGCCTCATCAAGCGCAACAATTGCGGCAAGGCGCTAGAGATTGCACGAATTGCGCGCGACATGCACGGCGGCAACGGGATCTCCGCCGAATTCCACGTCATTCGGCACGCCGCGAACCTTGAAACGGTGAACACCTATGAGGGAACGCACGACGTCCATGCCCTCATTATGGGCAGAGCGATAACCGGGCTGAGCGCCTTTTAGAGGCGTGGACGACGAAACAGGGCGATGGAGTCGCCACGGTACGTAGCGTCGGGCTCGCGCTGGAACCCGAGTCGCTCGGCAAGGCGGATGGACGCGTCATTCGCTGGCGAGATGATCGCGGGGTAAGATGCGGCGTCGAGGTTCGCATCGGCCCAGCTGAGGACTGCCTCGCAGGCCTCTCTGGCAATCCCCTGCCCGTGGACGCTCGGCGCGAAGACATAGCCAAGTTCGGGCTCGCCCTCGAGCTTTGGCTCCATATCGCGCTTGAAATCGGCAAAGCCGAGTTGTCCCACAACGGTTCCGCCGGCCCTCGCCTCAACGATCCAGTAACCAAAGCCGACATAGGGCCACTGGCCGCACGCCGCGAGCGACCGCCGCCACGTGTCTTCCCGGCTGAGCTTCTGACCGCCGATGTATCGAACGACTTCCTCGTCCGCCCAGATCGCGGCAAGCGCGTCGAGATCCTCCGCCGCGAACGGGCGGAGGACCAGACGTTCGGTCTCGATCCGCGGAGCTTCGCGGAACAAGCTTATTTTTTGCCGAGAGAAAGGCCGCCGAAGCGCTTGTTGAAGCGCGCGACCTGACCGCCTTCGTTCAGGATGCGAGCGTTGCCGCCGGTCCAGGCGGGGTGCACCTTCGGATCGATGTCGAGGTGGAGCGTATCGCCTTCCTTGCCCCAGGTCGAACGGACCTGGAACTTGGTGCCGTCGGTCATTTCGACGTTGATCATGTGGTAGTCGGGATGGACGCCGGACTTCATGTGCGTTTTCCTTGAGTTAGCCGCTGGTTTCCGACCAGCAGCAGCAAGTTGAGCGGCGCCTCTACAGGGACAGGCGCGCGGTTGCAACCAACACGGGATCAGGCGAGCTGAGGCTTCCCTATGCGAACCTGCGGTAGCAAGAGTTCGACGACATAGAAGCCCCCGAACAGCAAGGCAGTATAGAACAGGTCGCCGGCAATTGTGTTCTGGAAGAACGGTATGGCGGCAAGGAAACAGTCTTCAAGGCCGGTCAAAGTCCGCGGATAGAAGCCGCTCGAAAACCACATGCCAAGGTTGGTTACCGTGAAGAACAGGATCGAACTCGCGAGTGCAGCGACGCCGATCCGGATCGGGGATCGCTTTACGACCAGGCTGCCGATGAGAACAATCATCAAATCGGCGCCGTAAACGGTTGCCATTCCATGGTAAAATCCGAGCACGATATCGCTAAGCAGCAATGCCGTGAGAGGCGCAGCGAAGGCTAGTCCCTTGCGTCCGAACGCGGCGCCACTGAACAGCGCCATCGCTCCAATTGGCGTGAAGTTCGGCGGATGCGGAACAAGGCGCAGAGCAGCGGCGGCAACAATGATGGATAAAAGCGCAACGAGGCGGCTATGTTTGGTCGTCATGCGCGTCCAATAGTCTGCCTCGAGAAAATTTTACAGCCCATCCCGCTCGAGGCGTCAAACTTCGGCGACGGCTCGGTAGGTCGACGCCGGGCTCACCGTGAGCCGGGACGAATTCACGCGCCTGGCGCGTCGGCGATCATGGCGGTGAAGCTTGCTTCCGCTGCGAGTTTTCCGTCGATCGACGCACGCCCCGCGAACTTGCAAACCGAGGCCCGCTTCTGAACGAATTGTACTTCGAGTCTGAGGAGCACGCCCGGTTCGACGGGTAGACGGAATTTCGCACCCTCGATGGCCATGAAATAGACCAGCTTGCCGGTGCCGGCGAGCCCGAGAGCCTCCACCGCGAGCACGCCGGCAGCCTGGGCCAACGCCTCGACGATGAGCACGCCGGGCATGATTGGGCGCGCCGGAAAATGCCCCTGGAAGAAGGGCTCATTGATGGTCACCGCCTTGATCGCAACGATGCCGGTCTCCGGGTCGAGGCTTTCGACCCGGTCAACCAGCAGCATCGGATAACGGTGCGGCAGCGCCGCCATGACCCGCTTGATGTCCAAGGGCCCCATGGCAGCGCTAGCCGGCTTGTCGTTCATCGCTCTTAGCGACCCTGGGGCTGTGCCCGATTAGTCGCCGGCGCAGGAGCCGACGTCTGAATGCTTGGAAGCGCAGCGTTAAGTGCCGTGAGAACGTCGTTCGTAACGTCGAGGTTTGCACCGCTCGCGAGCGTCGTTCCAATCTCGACCATGATGTTGGCGCCGCGGCGCTGCATCACCTGCGTGTAGATGGGGCCAAGCTTCTCGGCGATCTGCCGCTTCACATAATCGCTGTTCGCCTGGATTTGCTGCTCCTGGCGGGCGACTTCCTCAGCGGCCTGCTGGCGCTTCGCTTCCCACGCCTGTGCCCGGGTCTTAAGCGCTGCATCCGGCTGCTTGCCATTGAGCGCGTCAATCGCGGTCTGGATCGACTTGCCTTCCGTCTGAAGCGGACCGGCGAGGGTCTGCTGACGACTCTGAAGGCTTGTCACCTGTGACCGGAGCGAGGCGGAAGCGGTCTTGCAGGCGTTGCAGCTGCTGGTCACCTTGTCGAGATCGACAACAGCGACAATGGCCGACGGGATAGACTGGGCGTGCGCCGCAGTCGGCAGGATCGCCGATGCAGCGAGCGAGGTAGCAATAAGCAGATTTTTCATCAGAATTGAGTTCCTACGTTAAAATTGAACACTTTGGTTTCGTCACCCTTTTGTTTGAGCAGCGCCTTCGCGAGGTCGATGCGCAACGGCCCGAAAGGCGATACCCAGTTCACACCAATGCCGATCGTCAGACGTGGCTTGGGCGAATTGCCGAAGAAGACTTCCTTGAACCCCGGGGAAGAAGCGAACAAAGTCGGGTTGTGCGCGACACCACTCGTGTCGACGCTACAGTCCGACTTCGGGCTCGCGAAACTCGACGTAAGGTCGTTTGCCGTGCACAGGAACGGAATGTTGAGCAACTGCGGCTGCTTGACCTTCCACAACGAGCCGACGTCGACAAACGCGGATGGTCTTAGGCCGAGACTCTTCATGCCTGCGCTGACCGGGAATTCGAGCTCAAGCCGTCCCATATAATAGGCACGACCGCCGATCGCGTCGGTGATGTCGTTCTTGAGGTCGATTGCCTGCAGTGTTCCGTCACTGTTGTACGGGATACGGATGACACGCGGACCAACGCCACGAATGTCGAACCCGCGCAGACCCGGATCGAAGAAGCGGTCATTGAGCCGAACAGGATCGGCATCGGACGTGGTCGCTTTCTGCAGGGGCGCGATATAGCCGCCCTCGCCGTGAACCGACAAAATCCAGTTCCCGCCCAGATTATGGTATTTCGTCGCGTTAAGGCTGGTCCGAAGATAGCGAACGTCGCCGCCGAGGCCGGCGAAATCTTCCGAGAAGGACAGGCGCTGACCCCGAGTCGGGTGGATCCCATCTGTATCGTCATAGATCGTGGACAGACCCACGAGCGACGTCAAGCGGGTACCGAGCTCATCGCAGAGGTAGCGTCCGGCCTTGATCGGGTCGCAGACGCCGTTCGTGAAGAATGTCGCCTGGTCGAGCGAAACCTTGTCCTGGCTGAGCTGATAGCGACCGCCAAAGCTCCAATATTCAGTGATCGGGAAGCCGAGGCGCAGTGCACCGCCGGTGCTGAGCGTCGAATAGGTCGTATTGCGCTGCGTCCCGACAAGATTGAACGCGCGATAATCCCTCCGGAAGAGATTGGCGCCGAGCAGGATAGATTTGTCCATGAAATAAGGATCGACAAAGCCGAGCTCGATCGACTTGCCGTAGAGAGACCAGTTAACCGAGGCGTCGAGTGATTGCCCCTTGCCCATGAAATTGTTCTGGCTGACCGCCAGCTGCACGACGAAACGCTCGAGACTCGAATAGCCACCCGACACGGACAGCTGGCCGGTGGGCTTCTCCTCGACATTGACGCCAAGCACCACTCGGTCGGGTGAAGACCCTTCCGTCTGCTTGACCTCAAGCTTCTCCTGGAAGAAACCCAGGCTCTGGATACGGTCCTGGCTGCGCTTGACCTTCAATGCACTGAAGGCATCGCCCTCGTTGAGCCGGAATTCCCGCCGAATGACCTTGTCACGTGTGTTTGTATTGCCCGTGATGTCGATCCGCTCGACGTAAACCCGCGGAGTTGGAGCGACCTTGATGGTGAGGTTCATGACGCGCTTCTCGGCGTCACGATTGTATGCCGGGCTGATGTCGGCGAAGGCATAGCCAAGATTGCCGGCAGCCTCGTTGAGGTTGGTTACGGCATCCTCGACCTGCTTTGCGTTGAACCAGCTGCCAGGAGTCAGCTTGGCGACCTGCAACACCTTGGCATTCGGAAAGTCGCGTACGGCGCTGTCCGCTTCAACCGTACCGAGGTGATAGCGGGGTCCTTCTTCGACGACGTAAGTGATGACGAAATCGCGCCGATCGGGAGTGAGTTCTGCAAGTGCCTGGACAACTCGGAAATCGGCGTATCCCTGCGTTAGGTAGAAAGCACGAAGCTTCTGCTGGTCCGCCGCGAGCCTGTCAGGATCGTAGGTGTCATTCGATTTCAGAAAGCCGAGGACCCCTCCTGCTTGGCGGGTGTACATTTCCTTTCGCAGCCGACCAGTCGAGAAATGCGTATTGCCAAGGATATTGATCGCCCGAACCTTGGCGAGGTCCCCCTCGTAGATCTCGAACACAACGTCGACCCGGTTCTGGTCGAGTTGCACGATCTTGGGGTCCACACGAGCCGCGAAGCGACCCTGGCGACGGTAGAGCTCGAGGATGCGGTCAACGTCGGCGCGAACGGCCGATCGCGTAAAGATTTGCCGCGGGGAAAGCTTGATCTCGGGCGTAATCTTGTCGTCCTTGAGACGCTTGTTGCCCTCAAGGATGATGCGGTTGATGACGGGGTTCTCACGAACCACGATTACGAGGTTGCCCGTTTGTGCACCCTCGATCTTCGCGTCGGCGAACAATTGCGTCGCGTAAAGGTCCTTAAGCGCCTGATCGAGAGTCGCTGCCGTGTAAGTCTCGCCAGGTGAAAGATTCGCATAGGCGCGAATCGTTTCGGGCTCGAGGCGCTGATTGCCCCGGACGGCGATCGAGCTGATCGTTCGCTCGGCCGGTGCCGCAGCAGGCGGCACAATATTTGGCGATGTACGGGATGCGGGAGCCGCGGGCGTGGACGCCGGAGCAGCCTGCGCCAACAAAGGAGCCGCCGAGCCGCCGAGCACGGTACCGACCAGAAGCAGGGCGCCAGCGCGCCGGCTATAGCAATTCGACCTTGAAATCACGCTTCCCCGCCTTGTGTGCAAATGGAGAGCGGCGCGCTTCGCCGCAAAGCCCCGTTACTGCCCTGCCCCAACCCTCCTAGCCAATCAAGCGTTCAAGCTTACTCCACAGGCCGAGATCGTTGCCCGTCGCGAAAAGCAGCAGAGCGAGAATGAGTGCAAGACCCCCACGGAACGCCCAGTCAAGTGCGGCAACACTGACGGGACGACGCCGAACGGCCTCGACGATGTAGAAAAAGAGATGTCCTCCATCCAGCATGGGGACTGGCAAGAGGTTGATGAATCCGAGATTAATTGACAGCAATGCGAGCAGGCCAGTGAACTCGATTGGCCCCAGGGTTGCGACGCCGCCTGCCACATTCGCGATAGAAATCGGTCCGCCAAGCTGTTTTGGCGAAACGTAACCGCGAACCATCTGGGCGATTGTGTCGAGAATGGAGCCGGTCGCGCGCGCCGTTTCCTTCACGGCTTCGGGCAAAGCCTTAAAGATCGGCATCGGCTGCAGTGCGGACTGACTAGCCGCAATACCCAACATGCCCCGTCGTACAGTCTCGCCATTGGCAGCCCGGATCGAATCGGATGCGAGGGTGACGCGCACGCTTCGAACAGTCTTTCCCCGCTCGAACTGTACGGTGACGGTTTCGCCGGGACGGATTGCCGTTGCACTGAACAGATCAGCGAAATTGGGGGTCGGCCGCCCGGCGAGCGAAAGAATCCGATCGCCAGGCTGGATTCCCGATTTCGCCGCCGGCGAGTTCGGGCTTATTGCGCCGACCACGCTCGATGTCGGTGCTCCGACGAGCGTAAACAGCGCCGTAAAGATCAGAATTGCGAGAAGGAAGTTCGCCGCCGGACCCGCGAGGACTACGAGGAAGCGCTGCCAGGTTGGCCTCGTCTGAAAAACGATATCGCGGAGGTGTTCGGGGACGCCCTCGATGTCACCGCTATTGCTCGCCGGACTCATGTCGCCGACGAATTTCACATAACCGCCGAGCGGCAGCCAGGCGAGTTTCCAGCGTGTGCCGCGGCGATCTGTCCAACCTACAAGCTCGCGTCCGAAACCGATCGAAAACGTCTCTGCCGGAATGTTGAACAGCCGGGCGACGAGAAAATGTCCGAGCTCGTGGAAGAAGACGAGCGGTCCAAGGGCACAGATAAATGCGACCAGGATCAGCCACAGGGGAGGATGAGGCATCATCGTCAAGAGCAGCTCGCCTTCATCAACGTCCGGGTCCGCTCCCGCGTCACCCGGTCTATTTCCACAACGTCACCAATCGAACGCGGCGCAGTGTACGAAGCGTCGTTAAGCGCTTCCTGAACAAGTGAAGCAATCTCGGGAAAGCCGATCGCGCCGTCAAGAAAGGCCGCGACGGCAATCTCGTTCGCGGCGTTGAGGACAACCGGCGCAGCACCACCCTCCTCGAGCGCTTCCCGGGCCAGTCGAAGCGCCGGAAACCGTTCGAAGTCAGGCTGCTCGAAATCGAGTCGCGCGATCGCCGGCAGGTCCAGTCTTTGCGCCGGGGTCGGCATTCGCTCGGGCCACGCAAGTGCAAATGCGATTGGAATGCGCATGTCGGGGCTGCCCAGTTGCGCGAGGACCGATCCGTCGACAAACTCGACCATCGAGTGAATTACCGACTGCGGATGGATCACCACGTCGAGCTGAGCCGAAGGCAAGCCAAACAAGTAATGCGCTTCGATGAGCTCGAGGCCCTTGTTCATCAACGTAGCCGAATCGACCGAAATCTTGGCGCCCATCGACCAATTGGGATGGGCAATAGCCTGCGCCGGCGTTGCTCCCGACATGGCCGCCGCTGAAGCCGTGCGGAATGGGCCACCACTTGCGGTGAGAACAATTCTTGCAACGTCGTCCGACCTGTTGCCTGCAAGACATTGAAAAATAGCATTATGCTCACTGTCGATCGGAAGCAGTGTTGACCCGCTCGCGGCCGCCGCGCCCGTCATGATAGCGCCCGCGGTCACGAGTGCTTCCTTGTTGGCGAGCGCCACGGTCCGACCTGCCTCCACCGCGGCCATCACCGGCACTAGACCGGCGCAGCCCACAATAGCGGCGATCACGAGGTCTGATTCTGCTTCGGCCGCTTCGACCAAGGCGTCCGCACCAGCCCCGACCCGGCAATCCGTGCCGCGAAGTCGTCGGGCGAGTTCCTCGTAGCGGCTCTCGTCGGCAATAACGGCGAATTTTGCGCTGGTGCGGCGCGCAATATCGCTAAGCGCTTCAACATTGGTCGAAGCCGTGACTGTCGTCACTTCAAAGCGGTCCGGATTGCGCTCCACGAGGTCGAGCGTCGACTTGCCGACTGAGCCTGTCGCTCCAAGGATCGCGAGTTTGCGGGTCATGTGAGACTTAGCAGTTGCGCAAGTGCCGTAAGTGTCGCGACCGGAACGAGGCCGTCGAGGCGATCGAGGACGCCGCCGTGGCCCGGCAACCAAGCGCCACTATCCTTAACCCCTGCCTTTCGCTTCATGCCACTCTCAAAGAGGTCACCTCCTTGCGCAGCAATAGCAAGAACCGGAGCAAGCGGCAGCAACGCACTGCCAAGCCGGTTGGCAATTGCCCACGCGCCGCCAATAAGGGTCGCCGCCACAACGCCGCCGACCAGACCTTCAACGGTCTTGTTCGGGCTGATGGCGGGTGCGAGCTTGCGGCGGCCGAACCTCCGGCCTGCGAAATAGGCGCCGATGTCGGTCGACCAGGTCACGATGAACGTCCAGACCAACAACGCCAGTCCGTGCGCGTCTCGCTCCCGTATCCAGAGAAGCGCGAGGGCGGGAACCACCGCGTAGACGAACCCCGATAGGTACCAAGCCGCACCCCAGTTCCGCACGAGCCGTGTCCATTCATAGAACATCATCGTCGCGGTCGCGGCAACGAGAAAGGCAAAAATGTCGCCTCCAACGATTGCGGCCGCGAGCGCTGCGGCAATCAAGACAACGCCTGTTGCGGTTCGAACGGCGAGCTCGCTCATCGGCCGCCAAACCGCCGTTCCCTGGCGGCGAACGTCTGCAGCGCGTCCGCGAAAACCCGCTCATTGAAATCGGGCCAGAGCGTGTCGAGGAAGAGAAGCTCGGCGTAAGCGGCCTGCCAGAGCAGAAAATTGGATAACCGCATCTCGCCCGACGTGCGGATCAGGAGATCGAGCTCGGGAAGTCCCGCCGTCTGCAGTTCCGAGTCGATCGCGCTTTCATCGATCGATTCGACACTTCTCTTGCCCGTTGCGACCTCGGCCGCGAGCGTGCGGGCAGCGGCCGCAAGCTCGGCCCGCGAACCGTAGTTAAGCGCAATAACGAGCGTGAGGCGGCTGTTGCTCGCAGTTCGCTCAACCGCGCGCTCGAGCCGTTCGACGAGCTGGGGCCCAAAGGCGGAATAGTCGCCAATAAGCTTGAGACGAACCTGCTCTTTTTCGAGCGTCTTCAGTTCCCGCTCGAGGTAAAAGCGCATGAGTGTCGTAAGATCGGAGACTTCTTCCTCGCTCCGCCGCCAGTTCTCGGAAGAAAAGGCGTAGATTGTCAGGACTTCGACGCCGTGGTCGGCTGCCGCCTGAAGTGCGCGGCGGACGGCTTCTGCTCCAGCCCGATGTCCAGCGGCCCGCGGCAGGCCGCGCTGCTTCGCCCAACGGCCATTCCCGTCCATGATGATCGCGACGTGGCGCGGGACTCTGCTGCCTCCTCCGAGCCCGGCCGCGCCCTCCTTCGGGGCCGGTGCGAGGTTCACTTGCCGAGGATTTCCTTCTCTTTGGCCGCCGCAGCCTCGTCGATATCCTTAATCGTCTCGTCGGTGTGCTTTTGCACCTCTAGCTCAAGCCGCTTCCGCTCGTCCTCGCTGATCTCGTGCTTCTTCTCGTCTGCCTTCAGATGATCCATGCCGTCGCGACGGACATTGCGAACCGCAACCCGTGCCTTTTCCGCATACTGGCCCACGAGTTTCGCAAGCTCCCGTCGGCGCTCTTCGGTGAGCTCGGGGATTGGCAAACGGATCACCTGCCCGTCGGTAATTGGATTGAGACCAAGGCCCGCCGAGCGGATTGCCTTCTCGACGGGACCGACATTCGACCGATCCCAGACCTGGACCGAGAGCATGCGCGCTTCGGGAGTCGAGACCGTCGCAACCTGATTGAGCGGCATGTTCGAGCCGTAAACCTCGACGTGAACCGGATCCAGCAGTGCGGTCGAGGCTCGGCCGGTACGAAGGCCCGCAAGATCGTGCTTCAAAGCGTCGACGGCGCCCTGCATTCTGCGCTTGAGATCGGCGGTACTTACGGTGGTAGTCATGTCCTAGTCTCCATTCTCGACGACCGTCGCCGTGCCACGTCCTGCCAGCACTTCGGCGAGGTTCCCGGACTGGCGGATATTGAAGACGACAATCGGAATATTGTTGTCACGGCAAAGCGCGACCGCTGCCGCATCCATCACCTTGAGGTTGTCGCTGAGGACTCGGCCGAAGGTAACGGTGTCGTAGCGCCGCGCGTCGGCGACCTTCTTCGGGTCGTCCGTGTAGATGCCGTCGACGCTGGTGCCCTTGAACAGGGCATCGCAGCCCATTTCGGCTGCTCGCAACGCCGCAGCCGTGTCCGTTGTAAAATATGGATTTCCGGTACCGGCAGCGAACAGAACGATGCGGCCCTTCTCAAGATGGCGAAGAGCCCGCCGACGAATGTATGGCTCGGACACGCTTGCCATCGGGATTGCCGAAAGGACGCGGGTTTCAGCGCCGACCTTTTCAAGCGAATTCTGAAGCGCCAGGGCATTCATTACCGTTGCCAACATGCCCATGTAATCGGCGGTCGCACGGTCAAAACCCTTGGCGGCCGCGGCCATGCCGCGAAAGATGTTGCCGCCACCAACCACGAGGCACAGCTCGTGACCCTGGCTTTTCGCTGCCGCGATCTCCTCAGCAAGACCGTCAACGGCGGCAGGATCGATGCCGAATTGGCCTTGGCCCATGAGCGCTTCGCCCGAAAGCTTCAGCAGGATGCGGTTAAAGCGCGGGCGGGTCATGCGAGCAAAGAGTCCCCTCAGATGCAACGAAGGCGACCCTGCCTTTATGGCCGAGCCGCCCTGTTGCCAACTAGCAAGCGGTAGTTCGCCTTTTAGGCGACGGGTTCTGCCTTCGCGGATCCCGCAGCGGCAGCGACTTCAGCAGCAAAATCTTCCTGCTTCTTCTCAATGCCTTCGCCGAGCTGGAAACGAACAAACCCGGTGAGCTGGATGCTGGTCCCCGCGTCCTTCGCTGCCGATGCGACAACCTCCGCAACCGGGGTCTTGTTGTCCATCACAAACAGCTGAGAGGTAAGCGCGTTCTCCTTGCGGAACTTTGTAAGCCCGCCTTCGACCATCTTCTCGATGATGTTCTGAGGCTTCCCGCTCTCCTTGGCCTTTTCCATGGCAACCGTCCGCTCTCGTTCGACGAGGGCAGGATCAAGGTCTTCGGCGGTAAGAGCCAGAGGATGCGCAGCCGCGACGTGCATCGCGATCTGCTTCCCGAGCTGCGTCAGCGTCTCGACGGGAGCCGGGCTCTCGAGTGCGACCAGAACACCAATCTTCCCGAGACCGGGAGCGACCTGATTGTGAACGTAGGACACGACTGCGCCCTCGCTCACCTCAAGGACCGCGGCGCGGCGCAACGATTGGTTTTCACCAATTTTCGCGATGTTGTCCGTGAGCTTTTCCTGGACGGTCCCGCCTTCGGGATATTGCGCAGCCGCAAGCGCATCGACGTCAGCGCCGTGCTGAAGTGCGATGCCTGCTACGGTGCGAACGAAGTCCTGGAAAATCTCGTTCTTCGCCACAAAGTCCGTCTCGGAGTTTACCTCGACGGCTGCGCCGCGATTGCCCGCAACGGTCACTCCGACCAGCCCCTCGGCAGCAGTCCGTCCGGCTTTCTTTGCCGCCGCAGCAAGACCCTTAGCGCGAAGCCAGTCGATCGCCGCTTCCATTTCGCCGTTCGTCTCTGCCAACGCCTTCTTGCAGTCCATCATGCCAGCGCCGGTGCGCTCGCGCAGTTCCTTCACCGTCGCGGCCGTGATCTCAGCCATGTCTTCTTTCCTTCCTCGTGCCCCTGCGGAACGCAGGGGCGCAGTCAGATCTCAATATAGGTATTGAGCTCCTGTATTCGCAGGAGCGTGAGCTCAGGCCTCGAGTGCCGCCTCGACCGGCGGCTCAGCCATTTCGCCAATATCGCGACCGCGCGCAGTCGCATTTCCGGCGCGGCCTTCGCCAACCGCCTGCGCAATCGCATCGGTGTAAAGGCGGATAGCGCGGCTAGCGTCGTCGTTGCCCGGGACGGGGAATGCGATCCCGCTTGGATCACAGTTCGAATCGAGAATAGCGACAACCGGAATGCCCAGGGTATTCGCTTCCTTGATCGCGAGCTCTTCCTTGTTCGTATCAACAACAAACATGATGTCGGGAAGGCCACCCATGTCACGAATGCCGCCCAGGCTCTTTTCGAGCTTGTCGCGTTCGCGTGTGAGCTGAAGAACTTCCTTCTTCGTGAGACCCGCGGTGTCGCCCGAAAGCTGTTCCTCGAGGCTCTTGAGGCGCTTGATCGAGTTCGAAATCGTCTTCCAGTTGGTCAGCATTCCGCCGAGCCAGCGATGGTTGACGAAATGCTGGCCCGAAGCCTGAGCAGCCTCGGCAATCGGATCCTGCGCCTGACGCTTGGTGCCGACGAACAGCACCTTGCCGCCGCGTGCTACGGTCTGCTGGACAAAGTCCAGGGCGCGGGCAAACAGAGGCACCGTCTGTGACAGATCGATGATATGGACCCCGTTACGATCGCCGAAGATATACGGCTTCATCTTGGGGTTCCAGCGGTGTGTCTGGTGGCCGAAGTGCGCTCCAGCCTCGAGCAATTGCTGCATGGTGACGACCGTGGCCGCCATAATCATTCTCCTTCCGGTTATGCCTCGGTGGAGCCGAATGACCAGCCTTTCGGCCAGCACCGGTATGTAAGCTCCACCTGTGGAATGAGCGGCCAACTAGCCGAACTCGCCTGCGCTTTCAAGGCTTTGACCCACGAGCACACTCGCCGGTTGACAAGCAAGAACAAACGGTGAACATTCGCGTTCTGTGAGAGGAGACTGAACGTGATGACAGCAGTGCTTGGTACCCTGCCCTTTCTTGCGACCCTATGGCTTGTCCTGGTCTTGGGAGCGACAATCCTCGAAGAAAGCGGCGCGAAAATCGTCGCTGCACTCAAAGGTCAACCGTCGCAGCCGCGTTCGATAAACGCCGGCGGTCGACGCAATCGCACGTTTCTGAGAACGCGAAATCCTAACCGCGTAACCGAGCCGCTGCGCGTCGCCGCGTAACCCGCCGATAGCTCGCGAAAGCGAGAGGGATCATCAGGAGATAAACTGCGGCGAGCGCGAGAAGAGTCGGCCACGGAGCGACGAGCAGCGAGGCACCGAAGAGGGCCAGTCCTGCGAGGGCGAACATACGCCACGATGGTCGAATTCGAATGCTGGACCAGCTGTACGTCGGGAGACTCGAAATCATCAGCGCGGCGATAAAGATGGTCCACGCCATGACTCCTGGCCAAGCCCGGAAGCGCTCATCCCCGCTGATCAGCCAGAGATACATCGGCATGAAGGCAAGACCGGCACCCGCAGGTGCCGGAACGCCAGTATTGAACCCTGCGGATTTATGGGGCTGCTCGGCCGCATCGAGCCGAGCGTTGAACCGAGCAAGCCGAAGCGCGCAGCAGACCGCGAGGCCAAGTGCTGCAAGCCAGCCAAAGCGCGGCTCGGCCCTCAGGGACCAAAGGAACAGGATCAGCGCGGGAGCAGTCCCGAATGCAACGTTATCACTTAGCGAATCGAGTTCGGCCCCGAATTTGCTCTGCGCACGCAACAGACGGGCAATTCGACCGTCGAGGCCATCAAGAACACCCGCCAAGATTATCGAGCCAAGCGCTTTTTCCCAGTGGTTGCCAATCGCAAGGCTAACCCCTGTCAGGCCGAAACACAGCGCGAGCGCCGTTACGGCATTCGGAATCATTGCGCGGAACGGGATCCGCCTCGGATCCCCGTCGTCGTTCACTGGCTAAGACCCGTAAGCGCAACATCGGTCCCGATTTCGGCGAGGATTGTCTCGCCGGCGATGGAACGCTGGCCAAGGAGAACTTTCGGCGACGTGCCGACAGGGAGGAACACGTCGACCCGACTGCCAAAGCGGATCAGTCCGACCCGCTGCCCCGCTTCGACCCCATCGCCTTCTCGCACGAACGACAAAATGCGCCGCGCGACCAGGCCAGCAATCTGTGTAAAGCCGATCCGCAATCCGTCAGCGCCCTCGATCAAGACGTGTTGCCGTTCATTGTCCTCACTCGCCTTGTCGAGATCGGCATTCACGAACTTTCCCGGAACGTAGGCGATCCGCTTCACCCGTCCGCTGATCGGCGCTCGATTGATGTGCACGTCGAAGACACTCATGAAGATCGATATGCGCGTGTAATCGCCGTCCACGAGACCGTCCGGTCCGCGAAGCTCCGGCGGCGGGGGCACTCGGGCGATCATCGTGATGAGACCATCGGCGGGCGCAACGATAAGCTTGTCGCCGCGTGGCGTGGTTCGAACCGGGTCCCGGAAAAATGTCGCAACCCAGATCGTCACGCCGACGAGCAGCCACGCGACGAAATTCCAGTGCAGAAGGAACGCAAAAAGGGTGACTCCACCGGCGATCACCGAATATTTTCGGCCTTCGGGGTGAATCGATGGAAACCGCCATTTAACGGTCGTCGTTGGCAGAGGGCTGTCGTGTTTATCGAGCGCAGGCATGGTGCATGCATTAGTGGCGCTCAGCCGTAGGCACAACGCTGCGGTTGCGCGTGTTAATCGCGGGATCTAATGCGCCGCCGAAAATCAAAATCGGGAAAGCGCATGTCCAAAATCAAGGTGAAGAACCCGCTCGTCGAACTCGACGGCGACGAAATGACCCGGATCATCTGGCAGTGGATCCGGGAGCGCCTCATCCAGCCCTATCTCGATGTCGAACTGCTTTATTACGATCTCTCGATCGAAAACCGGGATGCGACCGACGACCAGGTAACGATCGATGCTGCCAACGCGATCAAGCAGCATGGGATTGGCGTGAAATGCGCGACCATTACGCCGGACGAAGCCCGCGTAGAGGAGTTCGGCCTCAAGAAGATGTGGAAGTCTCCGAACGGGACCATTCGAAACATCCTTGGCGGCTGCATCTTTCGCGAGCCAATCGTCATCTCGAACGTGCCGCGGCTCATTCCGGGCTGGACCGATCCGATTGTCGTTGGCCGCCATGCCTTTGGCGATCAGTATCGAGCGACCGACTTCCTCGTCCCGGGGCCGGGCAAGCTGACGATGACCTTTGTTGGCGAGAACGGGGAAAAGCTTGAGTTCGACGTGTTCGATTTCCCGGGCTCGGGTGTCGCCATGGGAATGTATAATCTCGACGCCTCGATCCGTGATTTTGCGCACGCCTGCTTCAACTACAGTCTCGGGCGCCGCTGGCCGCTTTATCTTTCCACGAAGAATACGATCCTCAAGGCCTATGACGGCCGCTTCAAGGACATCTTCCAGGAGATTTATGACAGCGAATACAAGGCGAAATTTGAGGAAGCTGGTATTGAATATCAGCATCGCCTGATCGATGACATGGTCGCCTCGGCACTCAAGTGGAGTGGAAAGTTCGTCTGGGCCTGCAAGAATTACGACGGCGACGTCCAGTCGGACCAGGTCGCACAAGGGTTCGGCTCGCTGGGCCTCATGACCTCGGTGTTGATGACTCCGGACGGCAAGACCGTTGAAGCCGAAGCTGCGCACGGCACCGTCACGCGCCATTATCGCATGCATCAGCAGGGGAAGGCGACGTCGACGAACCCGATCGCCTCGATTTTTGCCTGGACCGGTGGACTTAAGTATCGCGGAAAATTCGACGACACGCCCGACGTCGTCCGCTTCGCCGAGACCCTCGAGCGCGTTTGCATCGAAACGGTCGAAGGCGGCGAGATGACCAAGGACCTCGCGATCCTTGTTGGTCCTGAACAAGCCTGGATGACGACCGAGCAATTCTTCGAGGCGATTGTTCGCAATCTCGAAGCGGCGATGGTCAGTCAGGCGCAGCCCGCCTGACGCCGCGTGCTGGGCGCGGCGACAAGCCGCGCCAATCCCCCGGCAGTTTGGCCGTCGGATCGGCCCTCGTGTGCTGGGGTCTGTCACCATTTTCTCGATCGATGTCCGATCTTGAGGCAAGCCGAACGCGTGACGTCATGATGTCGCAACGACAAATGAAGCGCTGTCGACGAAAGAGTAGCTGACCTCACGTTTTTGCGAGCGATTTTCGTTTGTGCGCGGCGCGTTTGCCCTCGTCGGTTTCCACCAGATATTCCGGATTGTCTTTCGACGCGGCGACCCGATGGCCTTTGATCGTGATATGGGCGGTAAGCTTTTTAAGCACCCTTCCCCGCGCAGTTCCACCATGGGACTTCCACCTTACGCGATCCCCAGCCTTTAAGGGCTTTCTCATGGATTACCTCCGAACGAAGAACGCACGGACATGACAGCCGAGCCGGCACCTGCTCTAAAGCAGGTATGGCTGGCGAGCTTGGTGGACAGGGGCTCAAGGACGCGTTGGTAATACTCGGCGCGGCCGGGATCGTGATCCCGGCGTTCGCTCGACTCAAGATCTCGCCCGTCATCGGTTTCATCCTTGTCGGGATTGCAGCCGGCCCGTTTGCGCTTGGCGCCCTTGCACAACAGCACCGCTGGCTCGAGGTTCTATCGATCAGCGACCCCGTAGGTATCGAACCCTTCGCCGAATTCGGGATTATTCTGCTTCTGTTTTCGGCGGGGCTTCACATCAATTTCCGCCGGCTAAGGAGCATGGCGACGACGGTTTTTGGAGCTGGAAGTGCCGAGCTCATGGGATGCGCCGTGCTCATTTCCGCGGGATTGCTCCTCAACGGGAACGCCTTCTCTACCGCCGTTGCGCTCGGACTCGCTCTCGCCATGTCCTCGACGGCATTGGTGTTGCCCATTGCGGGCACCGAAGGCCCTGTTGGCCGAACAACCTTTGCGATGCTGATGTTTGAAGACCTCGCCCTCGTACCGATTCTCTTCCTTATCGATCTTATCGGAGGCCGAGCCGATACGCTCGCGATGGTCCGCACGGCGGTTCTTGGCATTGTCGTGGTCATCGTGATGCTGGCGATCGGACGTGTCCTACTTAGCGCCCTGTTCGCGCAGGCCGCTCGGACGAAAAATCCCGAGCTGTTCCTTGCAATCAGTCTTCTAACCGTCATCCTCGCGAGCATCGCGACGGGCGAGGTCGGGCTGTCGCCGCTCCTTGGCGCCCTCATCGCCGGAGTACTCATCGCCGAAACCGATTATCATGCGGAAGTCGAAGCGATCACGATGCCGCTTGCGGGACTAGCTCTCGGGATTTTTCTCATCACGGTCGGCATGCGCATCGACCTTCGATCGCTGGCGCAGGATTGGCTGCTCGTTGCAGGAGCCGCCGCTGCAGTTCTCACCGTCAAAGCGTCAATTACCGCCGTTCTAGTCCGCTTGTCAGGGGTTCGCCTGTCGGCTGCGATCGAAACCGGCGTCGTGATGGCAAGTCCCTCGGAGACAACCCTGATCATTCTCGCCGCGGCGACCGTCGCGGGAATGATTTCTCCGGCGGTTTCGGCGTTCTGGACGACGGTCACGGCGGTCGGGCTGACAACTACTCCGCTTCTCGCTGCGGCGGGCAAGGCCATGGCACGCCGAGTGGAGAAGGATCAATTTGAAACCGAACTTCCGGACGCGAAGCCAAAGGGGCGAACGGTCATTTTCGGCTTCGGGCGCGTCGGCCACATGGTCGCGGATATGCTGATTGGGCACAAGCGGCACTATCTGGCTGTCGAGAGCGACATCGACACGGTGCGGCGAGCCCGGAAAGCCGGCTACAATGTGCTCTTTGGCGACGTCCGGCGACCCGAGCTCGCCGACAAGCTGCAGCTCGGGCACGCTGCAGCGCTCGTCTTGACCATGGATGACCCCGTCCTTGTGGCGCGGATGACCCGAAGAGTCCGGGGCTGGGTTCCCGACCTACCAATCATTGCCCGCGCGCGCGACACGGGGGACGCGGCCCAGCTCTACAAGGCTGGCGTCACCGATGCTGTCCCCGAGACGCTGGAAGCATCGCTTCAGCTTGCCGAGGCTGTGCTGGTCGATATCGGCGCCCCAGTGGGGCCGGTGATTGCCTCAATTCATGAGAAGCGCAGCGAACTTCGCGCCAAGATCATGCGCGAGGGCCAGCTTGAGGCGGAGCCTCGGCTTGGACGTAGACGCTTACGCGAAGCGGGTCAGTTGGAGACTGGCTCGAACCGGAGAACGCCCGCAAGATAGGTTTTACCGTCCGCACTGTCTGACGGGTGCCGATTGCCGTCGAGGACCGACACCTCGGGAAAATCAAACGGCAATACCCCCTCAAGGCACGCGACGTTGACGCCAAGTTCGTTCGGATTGGATCGCCGCTTGTGATGCGTATAAATTCCGCAAACCGTGCAGAAATGGTTCTCGGCGACACCGGTGTTGAAGCGGTAGGTGGCGAGCTTCTCCTCGCCGCTCGTCAGCTGAAACTTGGCCGGCGTCGATGTAACCGCCACTGCGCCCCTCATTCGGCAGATTGAACAGCTGCACCGACGGGCCGAAGCGAAGCCCTTGGTCAAGGTGACGGTGAACGTGATGGCGCCGCAGTGGCAGGCGCCGCCCAGCGTGACGGGCTCGACCGAGCGCGGATCAATCACGCCGCGACCTTCTCCAGCGCATCCTTTACGGCATCCAGCGCTTCGCGTGCTTTCAAACCGTCCGGGCCTCCGCCCTGGGCCATGTCTGCCCGGCCCCCGCCGCCCTGCCCGCCAAGAGCTGCTACGGCGGCTTTCACGAGATCGACAGCACTGACTTGACCCGAGAGGTCATCGGTCACCCCAACGGCGACACTTGCACGACCTTCATTGACGGCCACCAACGCACCAATTCCGGAACCAAGGCGCTTCTTCATATCGTCAACAGCCGCCCGCAAGCCCTTGGGATCAAACCCTTCCACAATCTGGCCGAGAAACTTGTGTCCGCCAACATCTTCGAGCGCGGCGGACTCTTCGCTGGATCTGCCGCCGCCGATTGCGAGCTGCTTCTTCGCGTCGGCGAGTTCGCGTTCGAGGCGACGCCGCTCTTCGACGAGCGATGCAATCCGCGCCGGGACCTCGTCGGGCGCCGACTTCAGTGCCGCTGCCGCTTCTCGCAGCTTGGCGTCACGCTCGCTCAACCAGCGGCGGGCAGCTTCACCGGTGAGTCCCTCGATGCGACGAACTCCCGCCGAGACCGCACTTTCGGCGATAATTTTGAACAGCTGGATATCGCCAAGAGCGCGGACGTGCGTTCCGCCGCAAAGCTCGACCGAATAGTCAAACTCGTCCAGCCGGCCCATTGAGAGCACGCGGACTTCCTCTCCATACTTCTCGCCAAACAGAGCCATGGCGCCAGCGGCGATCGCTTCGTCCGGCGTCATCAACCGAGTCGTTACCGGCTCGTTCGATCGAATCTGCGCGTTCACTTCGGTTTCGACCTCATCGAGTTCTTCCCGCGACAAGGCCCTTGGGTGTGAAAAATCAAACCGAAAATAATCCGGCGCAACGAGGCTGCCCTTTTGCGTCACATGCGTGCCTAGGTGGCGCCGAAGCGCCGCATGAAGGAGATGTGTCGCGCTGTGATTGGCCCGAATGCGGTTGCGGCGCTCGACATCGACGACCTGGTGGACGCTTTCCCCGACCAAGAGCTCACCGGCGCTCACTCTGGTATGCAGAACGTGGAGCTTGCCAAGAGGCTTCGCAGTGTCCTCAACTTCGCCAACAAAGCCTTTTATATTGCTCAGCTTTCCCGAATCTCCGATCTGGCCACCGCTCTCCGCGTAGAACGGCGTCTGATTGACGAGAATGTCGACAGTCTGGCCGACTTCCGCGCTCTCTACGCGCTTACCGCCCTCGACAATCGCGAGCACTACGCCTTCCCCTTCCGCGCCGGAATAGCCGGTGAATTCGGTTGCCCCATATTCCTCGACCAGGTCGAACCATATTTCTTCGCTCGCCTTGGCGCCCGAACCCTTCCACGCGGCGCGCGCCTTCGCTTTTTGTTCAGCCATGGCGGCGTCGAAACCGCCGCGGTCAACGAGGAGTCCCCGCGACCGGAGCGCATCCTCGGTGAGGTCGTATGGGAAGCCGAACGTGTCGTAGAGCCTGAAGGCGGTCGCGCCTGGAAGCGTTCCACCATGCGGCAGTGCGCCCGTCGCCTCGTCAAGAAGCCTGAGGCCATTTGCTAGTGTCTGCCGGAAGCGCGTTTCCTCCTGCTCGAGAGTCGCCTCGATCAAGGGCTGAGCGCGGACAAGCTCAGGATAAGCTGCACCCATTTCCGCCACGAGCGCGGGTACCAGCCGGTACAGCAGCGGTTCCTTGGAACCGAGCAGATGCGCGTGGCGCATGGCGCGACGCATAATCCGGCGCAGCACATAGCCCCTGCCTTCGTTCGCTGGCAGGACGCCGTCGGCCACGAGAAAGCCCGAAGCGCGAAGGTGGTCGGCGATGACCCGGTGACTTGCCTGTATCTCGCCCTGCGCCTTCGTATGCGTCAGTTCCTCGCTTTCGCGGATCAGCGCGCGGAAAGTGTCGGTGTCATAATTATCATGAACGCCCTGAAGCACGGCGGCGATGCGCTCGAGGCCCATCCCCGTGTCGATACTCTTGCTCGGGAGCTCAGCGACAATCTCGCCTTGAGCCTGCTCGTATTGCATAAATACGAGGTTCCAGATCTCGACGAAACGATCTCCGTCTTCATTGGGACTTCCAGGCGGGCCACCGGGAATATGCTCGCCATGGTCAAAGAAGATCTCCGAACATGGTCCACACGGACCATCGTCTCCCATCGCCCAGAAATTATCTTTGGTCGGAATCCGGATGATCCGGCTTTCGGGAAGCCCGGAGATTCGCTTCCATAGCGCGAAAGCCTCGTCGTCCGTGTGGTATACGGTTACGGTCAACCGGTCGGGACTTAGACCCCACTCCTTCGTAAGCAGATTCCATGCGAGCTCGATCGCACGATCCTTAAAATAATCGCCGAACGAGAAATTCCCGAGCATTTCAAAGAACGTATGGTGTCGAGCGGTGTAGCCGACATTGTCGAGGTCATTGTGCTTGCCACCGGCACGAACACATTTCTGTGAGCTGGTGGCCGTCCGATAAGCCCGCGTCTCAAGACCGGTGAACACGTTCTTGAACGGAACCATTCCTGCGTTGACGAACATGAGCGTGGGATCGTTTTGTGGCACCAGCGGCGCCGATTGAACGCGCGCGTGGCCATTCTTTTCGAAATAATCGAGGAAGGAGCGGCGGATGTCGTTCGTCGAAGTCATGACGTGGATGTAAATGTTGTGCTGCAGTGCGGCAAGGCGATGACTTGGCAGCGCGTGATGCTTGCCGCTAGGCGCCGATTATGGCGAAACGACCCAAGTCAAAAATCCCGACATACAAGCGAAAGCGGTCCCGCTCCCTGGTCCAGCGGATAACCGGCTGGATCGTGAAGCTGATCCTCGCATTGCTCATCTTCTCGGTTCTCTGGGTCCTCGCCTACCGGTTCGTGAACCCACCGATTACCGCGACGATGATTGGAGACATGATCGCAGGCCGCGGTGCAACGCGCGATTGGATGCCAATTGGTGATATCGACCGGGACATGGTCCAGGCTGCGATCGCAGCAGAAGACGGTAAGTTCTGTTCGCATCACGGGTTCGACATCCAATCGATTGAAAATGCGATGAAAAGAAACGCCTCTGGTGGCAAGATTCGCGGAGGATCGACGATCAGCCAGCAAGCCGCGAAGAACACGTTCCTGTGGCAGGGCGGCGGCTATGCGCGCAAAGGCGTCGAGGCCTGGTTCACGTTCCTCATCGAGCACCTTTGGGGAAAACGCCGGATCATGGAAGTCTACCTTAATCTCGCCGAAACAGGAATTGGCACCTACGGTGTCAATGCGGGTTCGCTGCGCTATTTTGGGCATGATGCGAGCGCCATGAGCCCTACCGAAGCAGCCCGGATTGCTGCAGTGCTTCCGCTCCCCAAGAAGCGCGGCGCCGTTGCACCTAAGGGTTTCACCAAACGCTACGGCAGTATCATTGCCGCGCGCATCCCCGAGGTTACTCGCGACGGCCTTGACGGGTGCATTTACAAGGGGAGCGCGCCGCCGCCGAAGAAAGCGGCGCCCACCGTGGTCAAAAAAGTACGGCCGATCCCTGGAGCGGAATTTGAAAGCGCGAAGCGGGTCCCGGAGGCACCGTCATCGGAAGGATCATCCGAGCCGTTACCGGATGCGGCACCGAGCGGCTCGGACTCATCCGAACAGCAGGATCCCGGCAACGGCAATTAGCCAAACGCCCAACAGTTCGTGACGGAAGTCTCACGACCGGAACGGCGCGTCTCTCCTGACCGTTTAAGCGGCAAACCGACGAAACTCGAGAAGGAGGAATATATGGCTACGCGTACTCAAAGCCGCACGTCCAAAAGGAGCAGCTCCGGTGAGAACCGCAGCAGCAGCGACAATCGCAGCACGAACAGTACTGGCAACCGCGCCGCATTCTCGTGGAGTGAAGGAACCGGGCCGATGATTGCGGCCGCGCTCGGCGGTGCGGCGATCGGCATCGCAGCAAACTATGGCCGCAAATTCATGACCCAGGCGATGACCGCGATCGCGGGCGATTGGGATGAAGTGCTTGCAAGCGAGCACAAACTGACTCTTGCCGTGTTCGACAAGATGCTTGCGACAGACTCCACACAGACGTGGAAGCGCAACATGCTGCTGATGCAGCTAACGCACATGCTCGACAAGCATGCCCACGAGGAGGAAATGGTCGTCTACCCTGCGCTGCGCGACGCTGATCAAGCCGTCGAGGCAGACCAGCTCAACGGCGAGCATGGCTACATCAAGACGTTTCTCTACGATCTTGGACAGATGCAACGGGATGATCCGGCCTGGCTCGAGAAGGTTCGCAATTTCCGCCAGCTCGTCGCCGAGCATGCGCGAATGGAAGAGGATCAGGTCTTCCCAGCATTCAAGCGGAACCTGAGCGAGGAGCAGAACGCCAAGATTACCGCGCTCGTGAACAAGGACGGTTTCTGGCAAGCCTGAGCTGCAACTAACCGACGAGGGCGAGCTTGGGTGGCTCCTGCACGGAGAGTTCTGCGCTGCCCTCGCCGGCTACGCGTTCGATGCGCGCCGCAAGCTCGGCGTCGAGCAGAAAATCGCGACCAACGACAATCGACGCTTCAGCGCCGCCGCCGAGAGGGACGACGAAGCGCAGGAGGCCGTTTGAGCCGCGAGAGCCGGCGACAACGCTGGCAAGGCTCTCTGCGCTCGATCCATCGGGCAAACGTACCGTCATTTGCAGCCGGGTACGCTTGGCAAGATCGGCGAGCGGCTGGAACCGCTTGACGGTGACTCGCGGCGTCTCATCACCTGCGCGTCGGTCGAGTTCGACGGTAAGGAGGCCGCACTGGCCGCTCTTTGCGGCCGCCTCCAGCGCGGACGTCGCTTCTTCGTCGAACGCGGTCGCAACGAACTGGCCCGACCGATCGCTGAGCGTCGCCATCATGTAACGACGGCCTTTTGCTGACGTCCGCCATCGCGCGTCTTCGACCAGCCCGGCCATCATTGACGATGCGCGCTCGCCCTCGGCGATATCGGTATCGGCGATTTCGGCGAACGTCTTTACCTTGTGGGCCGCGAGCAGGTGTCGGGAGGCGTCGACCGGATGGGCCGAGAAATAGAAGCCGAACGCGTCTCTCTCCGCGCTCATCCGTTGAGCCAGCGTCCACGACGCCTCGCGCGGCAACCGGACCGGCGCAAGCTCGGACGATGAGCCACCGAATAGCGCTGCCTGACCCGTCGTTCGCTGATCATGAGCGGTCGCCGCATGCGCGAGAATCGTCTCCGCGGCAGCGTATACGCCGGGCCTATTGCCGTTCACCTGGTCGAACGCCCCTGCTGCGGCGAGGCTTTCGAGCTGACGCCGATTGAGCTGCCGTGGATCAACGCGAGCCGCGAAATCCTCAAGGGTTGCAAACGGACCGGATCGTTCCCTTTCCTCGACGAGCGCCTCCATCGCCTTTTCGCCTACGCCCTTCAGGGCGCCAAGCGCGTACCGCACCGCACCTTCGTCGACGGTGAAATGGGCAAAGCTGGCGTTGATGTCGGGCGGCAGGCATTCGACCGAACCCCGGCGCATGTCCTCGACGAACATCGCGAGCTTGTCGGTGAGGGCGACATCGAAGCTCATCGACGCTGCGTAGAACTCGGCGCGATGATGCGCCTTGAGCCACGCGGTCTGGTAAGTCAGCAGCGCGTATGCCGCGGCGTGGCTCTTGTTGAAGCCATAGCCGGCGAACTTGTCGATCAAGTCAAAAAGCTCGTTCGCCTTAGCTGCCGGGATATTATTGTGCTTGGCGCAGCCATCCACGAACGTTGCGCGCTGCGCGTCCATCTCGGACTTGATCTTCTTGCCCATCGCGCGGCGAAGCAGATCCGCGCCGCCGAGGGAATAGCCGGCGAGAATCTGCGCCGCCTGCATGACCTGCTCCTGATAGACGAAGATGCCGTACGTCTCCTGGAGAATGCCTTCGAGCAAAGGATGTGGATATTCAATATCTTCTTGGCCGTTCTTGCGGCGCCCGAACATCGGAATGTTGTCCATCGGACCCGGCCGATAGAGCGCGTTTAGAGCGATGATATCCTCGAACACCGTGGGCTTAACCGCCGAAAGGGTTCGTCGCATGCCTTCGGATTCGACCTGGAACACGCCGACCGTGTCGCCGCGCTGGAGGAGATCGAAGACTGATGGGTCGTTCCAGGGGAGCGACGAATAATCGATCTCGACACCCTGCTCGGCAAGTAGTCGCTGACCTTCCTTCAATACGGAGAGAGTTTTCAACCCAAGGAAATCGAACTTCACCAGCCCTGCCGCCTCGACATATTTCATGTCGAATTGCGTGACCGGCATGTCGGAACGCGGATCGCGGTAAAGCGGGACAAGTTCGTCGAGAGCCCTGTCCCCAATGACAACTCCGGCCGCGTGGGTGGATGCGTGTCGCGGAAGCCCTTCGAGCTTCATCGCAAGGTCGAAGAGCCGCTTGACGTCGGGATCCTTGTACTCGGCAGCGACTTCCGGAACGCCGTTAAGCGATCGTTCGAGCGTCCACGGATCCGTTGGATGGTTGGGAATCAGTTTTGCGAGTCGATCGACCTGGCCGTAGCTCATTTGAAGAACGCGGCCGGTATCCTTCAGCACCGCGCGGGCCTTCAGCCGTCCAAACGTAATGATCTGCGCAACCTTATCGCGTCCGTATTTGCGCTGGACATAGGATATGACCTTGTCCCGGTGGGTTTCGCAAAAGTCGACGTCGAAGTCCGGCATCGACACGCGTTCGGGATTCAGGAACCGTTCGAACAGAAGTCCCAGTGCAAGGGGATCGAGATCGGTAATCGTAAGCGCCCAGGCGACCACCGAACCCGCGCCGGATCCACGGCCTGGTCCAACGGGGATGTCGTTGGCCTTCGCCCATTTGATGAAGTCGGCAACAATGAGGAAGTAACTCGCAAAACCCATCCCCGTGATGATTTCGAGCTCATAGTCGAGCCGCTCGACGTATCGCTGGAGTTCCTCCGCGTTACGTCCCTTCAGCCGTGATTCAAGGCCGGATCGCGCGTCGCGTATCAGCTGTTCGTCCTCGGCGTCGCTGAGCCGGGGAAGAATCGGTTTGCGCTTGGGGGCCGCAGCGGCACATCGCTGGGCGACAACCAGAGTGTTCGCGAGAGCCTCTGGCAAATCAGCGAACAGTTCAGCCATGGTGGCGGCGTTCTTGAGCCACGCATCCGGCGACGAGGTTACCCGATCGGCGCTTTCAACATAGGCCGAGTTCGCGATGCACAGCATGGCATCGTGTGCGGCGTGGAACGAAGGATCCGAATAAGAAGCGGGATTGGTCGCGACGAGAGGCAGGTTGCGAGCGTAAGCGAGATCGACAAGCCCGACCTCGGCCGCTTCCTCGGTGGCGTCATGACGCCGCGAAAGTTCGATGTAGAGACGATCGGGAAAAAGGGCCTGCAGTTGATCGAGATAGGCCTCGGCCTTGAGCTGCTGTCCATCGGCAATCAGGCGTGCAAGTGCCCCTTCGGCGCCAGCCGTGAGGGCGATCAGTCCCTCGCTAAACCCTTGCAGCGCGGCAAAGGCCACATGAGGCTCGATCTCTACAGGACGGTCGAGATGCGCCGCAGAGACCAGCTTGCAAAGGTTCGCATAACCCTGCTCGTCCTGTGCGAGGAGCGCCAGCCAGTCGATCGATCCGTCGGGACCAATTTCCGTCGGCCGAGCCAAGGCCAACATCGCCCCAATGATGGGTTGTACGCCCTTGCCAAAGCAGGCCTCACTGAACGGCATGGCCCCATAAAGACCATTGCGATCGGTGAGCGCTACGGCCGGAGACCCCAGCTTCGCCGCTTTCTCGGCGATCGTCTTGGGCTCCATCGCGCCTTCGAGCATGGTGAAGGAAGAAAATACGCGAAGCGGGACGAACGGCTGATTCACGGCTCGATTATGCGATCTAGGCCGGTTCGCCGACAAGCGAACGTTTTAGAATTATCCACCGTTATTGGGGCGGTTGCCAGCGCCCTGCCATGATGTCGCTGATTTCACGCATCCGGCCCGTGTAAGCATCGCCGATACACGCATTCGTAGCGCAGCGATCGCGGTAACCGTAGAAGCGGTGAGCGCTATTTTTCAGGATTTCGCGTTCGACGGGCGAAGCCAAATCGAAGGCACGGGAATATTGGGCGGCCATCTGGCGATCGAGGGCGGCAAGACCCGCGTCGCCGCATACCGCGATTTCGCCGCGGGTCCGAGCTGTTGCACAGTCGAAGGTTGGTCGCGCGCTCGACGCAAGGGGCGGAGCAGTAGGGACCCGATGCACGGACACCACCGCAGGCGCCGACGGTGACACTGGAACAGTAGCCTGTGGCGCGGCTTCGTTGGCTTGCGCCGATTGCTGCGGCAGCTCCGCGGCCGGCGGATTGGCCTGCGCAAGGGTTGCGAGTGGAGTGACGATTGCATCGGCGTTCTTGAGCAGGAGCACTGGCCCACTGCCGTCTGCGGCCATCGTGACGGTGTAGTCGATGTCCGATGCAAGAGTGTGCCGTCCCCCTACAACCTGGACGCCGGGCGGAAGATCGAGAGCGGCTGAGCCCGAGCAATTTACGGCGCCTGTGGAGTCGTCCTGACTCTCCATGACCGGATTTTCCATGCGAATCACTGCGACCGTAGACAATCGGTCGAAAGCGGCCTGATCACTGGCCCGAAGTTGAGCGGCGCGACGGAACAGCTCCCGCTTGATGAGATCATAGGTTGCGCTGCTTGCACAGAGTTTCTCTCGGTTGGGTCCAGTGGTTCTGGCCCGAACGACTGAGCTGTTCGTGAGCTTGTCCTGATCCGAGTTTCCCCGGGTCGTGAAATAGATCACGAGCAGCAGAAGAATGAGGAGTCCGCCAAGGAGAATAACGGCCGTCCAGTTGCTACGCGCCGGGGGCGCCTCGAGATCGTTCGCCCCCTGCGGCTCTCTCATTCGACCTGTCCCTCGTGGAGGCGCACAATCCGGTCCATGCGAGCGGCCAAGCGCTCGTTGTGGGTGGCGACAATTGCGGCACTTCCTTCGTTCCGCACCAGCGTCAGGAACTCGGCAAGGACCGTGTCCGCCGTGTGCTCATCAAGATTCCCGGTCGGCTCATCGGCGAGGATTATGGGCGGCTTGTTGGCCAGGGCCCGCGCTACGGCAACCCGCTGCTGCTCACCGCCCGACAGTTTCGAAGGCCGGTGGTCGAGACGTTCCGACAAGCCGAGCGCGCCCAACAAATCTCGCGCCCTTCGCGTAGCTTGGACCGGATGAGCTCCACGAACGAGTTGCGGCAGCACCACATTCTCCACTGCGTTGAATTCGGGAAGAAGGTGATGGAACTGGTAGATGAAACCGAGGAGTTCCCGGCGCAGACGCGTGCGGCCGTCATCGTCCAGCTTCGATGCCTCCTCGCCATTGAGGCGGATTGAACCGCTGAAACCGCCTTCGAGCAGTCCGACCGCCTGAAGCAACGTCGACTTGCCAGAGCCGGACGGTCCAACGAGCGCCACGATCTCTCCGGGTTTGATTGCGAGATTCACTCCGCGAAGCACGTGAATCGTCACGCCTCCCTGCGTGAAGCTGCGCTTCAGGTCATTGGTAACGAGGATTGGATCACTCATACCTCAGCACCTGGACAGGATCGGTGCTCGCCGCCTTGTAGGCCGGGTAAAGTGTCGCGAGGAAGGACAGGACGAGCGCCGTGATGACGATCGCCGTCACTTCAAACGGATCCGTCTTCGCCGGCAGATCGGTAAGAAACCGCACGGATGGGTCCCAGAGGTTCTGCCCCGTGATCGCCTGGATCACGTTCACGACGTTCTGGCGGAAAAAGAGAAAGATTGCGCCAAGAACGAGCCCAAGAATGATCCCAAGCGAGCCAATGGTTATGCCGACCGTCATGAATACCTTCATCATGCCGGCGCGGCTCGCTCCCATGGTTCTCAAAATGGCAATGTCGCGTGTTTTCGCGCGCACCAGCATGATCAACGATGACAAGATGTTGAACACGGCAACAAGCACGATCAGCGAAAGTACCACGAACATTGCCACCCTCTCGACTTCGAGGGCCTGGAACAATGCGGAATTCATCTGCCGCCAGTCCGTGATCCCTCCCCTACCTTGAACGACCTTTCTGAGCGGGGCGATGATCTGCTGGACCTTGTCCGGGTCTGTGGTCTGGATTTCGACCATGCCGACCTGATTGCCCATAAGAAGAAGTTCCTGGGCATCCTGCATCGGCATAACCACGAAGGCCTTGTCGTAGTCGTAGACCCCGATTTCGAAAATGGCTCCGACGGTGTAGGTGACTTCGCGAGGAACCGTGCCAACGACGGTCGACCGTCCTTCCGGGTTCCAGAGGGTTATCTGGCTGCCGGGATAGGCTCCAAGAGTGTCGGCAAGCCTCGAGCCGATAGCGACCTTGCCGCCCCCGGGCGTGATCGATTTCATGTCACCGGCGAGCACATTGCTCATGATCGTCTTGTTGGCGCGGATGTCGTCGACGCGCATTCCGCGAACCAGGACACCCTCGAACCGCCCGTTCGCGGTGGCCATCAGCGGTGTCTCGATGATCGGGATGGCCGAGGTCACACCGGGCGTCTTTCGCGCCTCGTCGGTAATCTGTTGCCACCCCGACAGGCGTCCTTCGTACCCCTGGACGACTGCGTGGCCGTTCAGCCCTACAATCTTGTCGAAGAGCTCGGCGCGAAAACCGTTCATCACGCTCATGACGATAATGAGCGCCGCGACTCCAAGCGCCACTGCGATGAGGCTGATGGTCGCGACGAGAAAGATGAACCCTTCACCTTTCCCAGGAAGCAGGTAGCGTCGGGCGAGCATTCGCTCCGCGCGGTTGAGGATCATAAGTTCGGGTCCGCCGGTTTGCCCGAATATTCTGCCATCGGCAGCGCCTTGGCGACGAGGTCAAGGGCCCGGTCCATGGGGACTAGATCGCGCTGGCCGGTGCGCCGGTTCTTGGTTTCGATCATCCCTTCTGCAATCGACTTGGGCCCGATGATGAACTGCCAGGGAAGGCCGATCACATCCATCGATCCAAGCTTCACGCCCCCTCGTTCCTCGCGATCGTCGTAAAGCGTCACGTCGCCAAACTTCTGGAGCTTTCCATAAAGCTCCTCCGCTGCTGCGACGCAGGCCGGATCATCGTGCCGCATGTTCACCAGCCCGAACAACCAGGGCGCAACGCTTTCCGGCCAGACAATTCCCGCCTCGTCGTGGCTCGCTTCCATGATCGCGCCAACGAGGCGCGATACACCAATGCCGTAACTTCCCATCATCGGGGTAACGGGAGTCCCATCGCGACCCGAGACCTTTAATCCCATCGCGGCAGAATATTTGTCGCCGAAATAGAAAATGTGGCCAACCTCGATCCCTCGACCCGTCCGCTGCTTGTCGGTGGGCACCGTCTCCCACTTCGCGGGATCGTGTGTTTCATCGGTCGCTGCGTAAGTCGAGTTCACGCGGTCAAATAGTGACTGAAGTCCCGCCGCGTCGCCATATCGAAGGTCCGCCTGGCTCCAGTCGAATTGCTCGTAGGCAGCGTCGTAAAAGACCTCGCTTTCGCCGGTTGGAGCAAGAACGATAAACTCGTGGCTAAGATCGCCGCCGATCGGTCCTGACGCGGCCTTCATAGGTACGGCTTGGATGCCGAGGCGCTGAAACGTTCGCAGGTACGCGAGCATCTGCGTGTAGTAGCTCTGTCGCGCTCCTGTTTCGTCAAGGTCGAAACTGTAGGCGTCCTTCATCAGGAACTCGCGTCCCCGCATGACCCCGAAACGCGGTCTCACTTCGTCCCGGAACTTCCATTGGACGTGATAGAGCGTGCGCGGCAGGTCGCGATAGCTCTTCACATCGTCACGGAAGAGCACCGTAATCATTTCTTCGTTAGTCGGCCCGTAGAGCATCTCGCGATCATGACGATCCCGTATGCGCAACATCTCGGGACCATAGGCGTCATAACGCCGACTTTCCCGCCACAGCTCGGCCGACTGAAGCGTCGGCATCAGGAGTTCCTGGGCGCCGGCGCGGTCCTGCTCTTCCCGTACGATTTGCTCGATCTTTTTGAGCACGCGGAAGCCAAGCGGAAGCCAAGCGTAGATGCCTGCCGCGGTTTGTCGGACCAGGCCCGCGCGAAGCATCAGCTTGTGGCTGACGATCTGGGCATCTGCAGGGCTTTCCTTGAGGACGGGGAGAAAGGCTCGGGACCAACGCATGGCGCCGGGCTCTAGGGGCCGCGCCAACGACTGGCAACCTGACCACGACGGCTTTGCACATGTGACTGGCGCGACACAGCCGGCGCCGAAAAGCAACTTCGGTCAATCAAGCTTAGTGACAGCGCCTAGTAGGAGCCGTACTCCACCGCTTGTCCGAACACATGACCCTTGGGTCGGGTTCGGGGCCGCAGCGAGCGACTGGGGACGTAAGCTGCGACGTATCCAAGGGGGCTGACGAGCAATCGTCACGCAGGGCGCCCGGATCGCTTGTCGATCCGGGCGTTTGCTTGTGTGCTGATTATTCCGGCGGCCTAGCTGATTGACTCCAGGGTGGGCTGTCTTGCGCAACCGTCCGTGAAGCGAAGTTCAGCGCCGCTTAGACGCGAAATGCCCGCGCAGGTGACCGCTTAGGATCGGCACCCGCCCGGATCGTCGCCAACCTTTTCAGAATGATTCCACAAGAAGTCCCCGTTTGGCCGCGGGCGTTCTAATTTTATGAACTCTGTTGACGTGACCCCGATGTTGATGGGATCAGCCGTCCAGCGCCGATAAGCGCACTACGTGACCGCCTCAGAACAGGAGGAAGCATGCGCATCCCAAGTATAGCAGCCGTTGCGGTTGCCGCTGCGATCGCGAGCACATCCGCATCCGCACAGGTCCCTGCCCATAATGAGACGGGCCAGACGACCGAAACCCAAGAGCGAACTGCTCATCCGGGAAATAGTGACTTCATCTGGAATCTCATCGGTTGTCTTGGGCTCATTGGGCTGGTCGGCCTTGGGAGGCCGAGCGACAACGATGGTTACACCGACGATCCAATTTGACGTCTTGGCAAGGGGACTTCGACATGCGCTTGATAACCACGCTTACGATTGCCGCTGCCGCGGTTTTGGCAGCCGCTCCGGTTGCCGCACAGAATGCAGCCACACCGACCAACACTTCCGACATGACGACAGCGGACGCGGCCAATAGCAGCGCCGCGACCGAAAACGGCCCTGGCAACAGCGCCGCTCCAGCGGGCGCCTCCGCTGCTCCTGCAACAGCGGCGCCCGTTGCGACGACCGACACCAACGTTACCACGGTTACGTCGGATAATACTGCTCCGGTCCCTGAGAAGAAAAGTTTCCCGTGGGGCGTCATCGGCCTCCTCGGGTTGCTTGGCTTTATTCCGCGGGCTCGCCGCAGAAGCTAAGGTAGACGCGTTGTCTTCGGGGAAGTGGTTGCCGTAATCGGTTCCTTTCCCGGAGGCTAACGCATGACCGAAGGCAAGCAGTCCACGACCCTCGTCGAAGGTGGTCGGCGAAAAGAATGGCGCGGACCATTGGTGAACGTGCCCGTCGAACGGGCCTCAACGCTCCTCTTCGACAGCGTCGAAGAACTGGACGCGAGCCGCCCCGGGCTTGGATCCTATCATTACGGCCTTCAGGGCACGGCAACCCACTGGGCGTTGGCCGAAGCCCTTACTGCACTTGAGCCTGGCGCAACGGGCACCATCCTTTACCCATCGGGACTGGCGGCGATAACCACACCGTTGCTGGCGCTTCTCTCGCCTGGTGACGAGTTACTCGCGCCAGACAGCGTTTATGGCCCCACGCGCAAGTTCTGCGAAACGGTCTTGAGGCGTCTTGGCATCCAGACACGTTACTATGACCCGCTCATCAACGATGTTGCTATGCTCTTTGGCGAGCAAACGCGCGTGCTCCTGCTCGAGAGCCCGGGCTCACTGACCATGGAGGTACAAGATGTTCCGTCGCTCTGCCGTGCGGCGAAAAAACGGGGCATCGTCACCCTTCTTGACAATACCTGGGCGACCCCCATCCTTTTCCGGGCGCTTGCGGCGGGAGTGGATGTGACCATTCTCGCGGGAACGAAATATGTTGGCGGACACGCCGATGCGATGCTTGGCGCAGTTACAACAGCAGAACCATTTTTAGCGAAAATCCAACAGCTTACGTGGGATCTTGGCTACGCGGTGTCACCGGATGATGCGTGGCTTTGTTCCCGTGGACTCCGCACCATGGCGCTCCGCCTAAAGCAGCACGAGCGGAGCGCTCTTAAGGTGGCCCAATGGCTCGATCGGCGCCCGGAAGTCGGGCGAGTTCTCCATCCAGCCCTGCCTCTCTGCCCTGGCCATGAGCATTGGAAGCGCGATTTCATGGGTTCTTCGGGCTTGTTCGCGTTTGAGTTGACGGACGCGGGAGCAGAAAGGCGCGCCGCCTTCGTGAATGCATTGAAATTATTCGGGATTGGATACAGCTGGGGGGGCTTCGAGAGCCTTGTACTGCCGGTAGACCCCCATCGAACCGTCTCCCGGCCGCCAGCAACGAACCTCGTTCGCCTGCACATCGGACTTGAAGACCCGAAAGATCTTATGGCGGACTTGGCCGCCGCTTTCGATCAGGCTGGGCGTTCGCCGTAGACGTTGCCCGCCCGGCTATAGCGGCAAACAAGAAATTCCTCGCTTTGACCAACCGCGGTCGCGCATCCCACTTGGCCACTGCTGCGCCAGATGAGCTGGGTATAGTGGCCGACGTTTTCGACGTCGCCGGAGCGGCTGTTGTTTGGAAATGTGCCGGGCCGGTAATCCTTCTTCTCTGCCGCCCAAAGGGCCACCATCGATTCGGGCGAATATGCACGAGGCGTGCCTGCCCAAAGATTTTCGCCCTCGGGTTCCTTGCCAGGCTCATCCGGCGAATGCTCAAACCGACCGGTAGCCGCGAGCTGGTTCGCCCAAGCACGAGCTTCGACCGCAAGATGGTCGTTCCAGGTCAGCGGCGGAACACCGACCACAGCGCGCTCATGATTATGTGCTGCAAGGAGGCGCTCGTTAAAGTCGGCACGTGTGGCCGTTCCTCCCGTCAGCAGCGGACTGCACGCGAGCAATGCAATCGATAGGGTTGAGCGGAATGTGAACTGCACGAGGGCCCTCTTCGAAGGCCATCCGTAAGGTCAGCAGGGTTGGCATCGCGTTAAAGTCCGTGGTTACGAAGAGGTTTACCTCGTCCTGGCATTCAAGTTTGTTCACGAATCGTTCTAGTCGGCTTATTGCAACCGGATGTCCTTCAAGAATGTGCGCACCACCGGCGATCTTATCCGCTTCAGTTGCGCTCTGAAGGTTGAATGTACCTTTTGTCATTCAGCGAAAACGCTGAGTTCAACGGCTGCTGTGACCACACTCGGCGTCGTCGACCTGAAGGGGGTGTCTATCCGCTTTCGCTGCACACGATGTGGAAGGAAGGAAGCGAAGGTCATCGTCCTGCCTCCGGTCTGACATGAAGATCATCGTTCCGAGCCGAGCGACGGCTGAGGCCGTCCGCGTTATGCCGAGGGTGTTTTTCGATGACCGCTCGTTTCGCCCATGTCCTCGTATTTTTGCTGTCTGCCTGCGATCAGCACGGGGGAGCAAGCAACGCGGCTAGCCCTGCCCTCAAACAAGCCGAGGTGGTAGCGCGTGGCCGTTCTGTGATGCCGTTCGACATCGATCGAACCATGCACCATTTCCAAAAGCGGTCTTCCGGCAGCATCGAGCAGGTCGTTTCGACCGACGGAGATTCTCGGCAGATCGCGCTAATCCGACACCATCTCGAGGCCGAAGCGGATCGTTTTAAGCACGGCAACTACTCAGATCCCAGCACTATCCACGGGCCTGGGATGCCGGGGTTGAGCAGGCTAGCTGGCGGAGCGGGTCATATTAGCATTCGCTATAAAGAGCTGCGCGCCGGTGGGGAGATCACGTACGAGGCGAGTGATCCAACACTTGTCCGAGCCATTCATACCTGGTTCGACGCCCAGGTTCAGGAACATGGGGATCATGCAATGACGATGTGAACGTTTGAAAAATGGTCAGAGATGACATCAAACGAGTGCGCTGGCGCCGCGTGCATGCCCGGCTTATGCGCGTCGATACCAATAGAGAAACAACGCGCCCATCAGCGTACATGCAATAAGATCGAGCCCGCCGTCCGTTAGGTACAGGCCCGTTAGCCCGTGAACTCCGTAGGCTTGCCCGTCCAACCATTGCATGTAAGCGATTGGAGCGCTCATTGCAGCGTTAAGGACGGCAAACTGGGTCGACGCTAGCGGGTTGTTCTTGCCAAGGCTCGCCAGGATCAAGGCATTCCCCGTCGCGAGGCCCGCAGACTGCCAAACGTTCTGCGCGACGAAGGCGCCTGTATATATCGTCGGCGTATGGGGGAGCGCCAGCAGGGACAGGGTCGACAAGCCACCGACGATACCGATCCCAAGATAGACGGAAAGCAACGGAGCACGGCGACCGAGTACCGGGACGCTGAGACTGCCAACTAGGCCAGCGAGCGTAACTCCGAATCCGGCAACTGCTGCAATGAGTTTTTCAGAGGCATGGTAATCTCCGCCGAGCCCGCCAAGCGTGTTGGTCAGCGCGAAGGAAGCGCATGGGAGCACGAGAAGCAAAAACATGCGCCGGATCTCGCTGCGTCGCGGAAGCAGAAGCAGGTCGCGTGCGAAGCGTCCGAAGCTTTCGCGCAAACGGGAGGCTTGTCCCGATGGCGGCTGCACCCAAAAGATGATCAGCAGCGGCAATAGGTTCATTCCCGCAAGCACCGCAGCGGCCGCCCATAAGGGACCGTTGTGAACCAGTTCGATACCGAGAATGGACGCGACGCCAAATCCTCCCGTATTGGCGACGGTGAACCAAGCGCCCAACGGCGCATCACTCTTCGCCGGAAGAATGGTCCCGAACCAACCGCCGACGGCGGCTTGGTTGAGTTGTGAAGTCAGCATCGCAAGGAAAAGCCACAATCCGAGCAGGCCCACGCTCGCAAAGCTCAAAACGGCAGCAAAAGTGAGGATGGCGGCAGCAAGCGACATCGCGATTGCATAGGTGCGACGGCTGAATTGCACGTCGAGAACGGGGGCGACCAGGAAGAACGAAAAGCTGCCGGCAAGGCCGAGAGCCGTTACGTCTGCGATCACCGTCTCGGGCACGTGCCGGGATGCGAGCACCTCGGGCGCGATGAGAAGGCCAACGGCACCCGTGATGCCAAGCGGGAGATTGGTGAGGCCGAGCAGCCATACCGGAAGGTTGCGTCGCAGACACGACTCCTAAACCAAAACGGGCTTCACCCCAGCCAAGCGGCAAGCTCGGCAGCGTAACAGATCGGCTTAGGTCCGCAACGGTTCGAATGCCGACTATAGAAGCATTGTCGTCGCGGGCGAAAATTAGGTTCATTCGCGGCAGGCAGGCCGACCCCCTCATCTTCGAGCCTCGTTTGGACCCGGTTGGGATGGCTAGTGGAAAGGAGCGTTCAACTGCCGTAGCTTTGCAGTCCATCGAGGGGGGTGGCAAATGACCTCTAATCCATCCGATCTCTATATATCGATCGCACCCGTTGCTGCTGCATTTGCCGGCTTCGGGAGTATCGCCAGCGGGCTCGGCCAGCGTCGCGGCGGGGACGATGCCAGGGTTGATGCGATGCGTCTGGGCTCCATGCTTCCGGCGAGCCTGTCAGCCACTTTGCTGGCACTGCTGCCAGCAACACTGGCAGGACTGTTGGCCAATGAAGAAGGCGCGGTCCGGGTTTCGGCTTTTGTCGCGATCCTGGCTATCGTCTACTTTGCGCCAATTAGCGCCAGGCGCGCGCTTCGAATTCGAGGTTTCGCGGGATTCAACGTAGCTGGAGCCATTGCGAATATCGCCTGCACGTTCCTGGCCTTGGCAGCCTTCGCCCTTTGCCTGCTCGCAATTCCGGCGAACCGCGTCGAGGCTCTTTACTTGCTTGGGTTGATGGGGTTGCTCGGCTCGTCGGTGATCATGTTTTCGCGAGTGATCGCCTCGATGTTGCGGCCTCATAATGAGGGGAAAGACTCGAGTTGATATTCTCAATTTCGATCTTCGCATCGGTAACACGCGTGCTGAAGAGATCTGTCTCTGCTCCCGCAGACAGTTGAATGGTAGCGGAGGAGGGACTTGAACCCCCGACACGCGGATTATGATTCCGCTGCTCTAACCAGCTGAGCTACTCCGCCCCAATCCGGGAAAGGCGCTCGTGTCCGACCGCCGGAGGCGCGGCATATAGGTGTGTCGATTGAGACGGTCAACGCGAGGAACCGCTAACGACTGCTCTCGTTAAGGGTCGCAACAGGAAGAGAGTTTGATGGACCCTTTGACCCCCCTCGACACGCTTTGCAGGATCATCCTCAGGGCGCGCGAATATGAAGCCCAGACCGCAAGTGATTATGACCGCGGAGAGGACCCCGATAATGTCGATGACGAGCAAGAGGGCACGCTGTCCGTGCTCGAGGACGACATCAACGACAGCGTCGAGGAAGAGCTTCAGGCTGCCTTTGAGGACCTTGGCGAGGACCAGCTTGCCGAGGTGATTGCTTTTACCTGGGTTGGCCAGGGTACCTACGAGGCTGCGGACTGGGATGAAGCCACGTCTGAAGCACAGGATCTCGTGAGCGACGGCACTGAAGGGGCAATCCAGGAACTGATGGAGCAGCCGATGCTCGCCTCGGTGCTCGAATCAGGGCTCGCTGCCTTCGATCTTAGCTGCCAAGGCATAGGCGACGTCTCCTAGAGACCGCGAAAGCGGTACGCCGTAAGCTTTTCCCACGGCCCATCGAGATAGCGATGAAGGCTAACGCCGGTTATGGCGATGGGGCGCGGGTAAAAATCGCGCTGGAGCGTCGCGATCAGCGATCGGGCAACAGACGGCGAGACCTTGTTCTGAATCGTGATGTGAGGTCGCCAGCCCATTCCGTCCTGTGCACTTAGCAAACCTCGAAATGCGCGTGCGAGCTCGTCGCGAACATCATCGAGGTCGGCGGAGACTATCCGAAAAGCGACTCCGCCGCCTAGGTCCATCAGTCCTTCGATGGATGCCCTGGGCGGCGCTCCCGCCGATGTGATCCGCGCGAGCTCCGTGCGCACTTCGCGCTCGGAAGAGGGAGGAAGCGCATGGAACATGGTGAGGTGAGCGGGAAGTTGGTTGCGCTCAACAGGAAAGTGCGCCCGGCGTAGCTGATCGAGCCACGCCTGATCGGGTGGCCCGATCTCTGCCGCAATGATTAGCGCGCCGGCCACTGGTCACGTGGAAGCTTGTCTAACCGTTCGAATGCAGCAAAATCGAGTTCGGTCACGAGCGCGTCGTCGACGATCGTTGCTCGGTCCCAAGGTAGCCGCCGAAGAGTTTCGCCGACTCCGGCAACGCCGCCTTGCGAAACAACAACGTAACTGATGCGCCCGCTCGGGCACGCCGCCATCGCGTCGATGCAGTGCCCAAGATCCTTGGTGCCATTGCGAACGGCTGCGCGGGACAGCAGCGAGACTGGAAAAAGCGTTTCGCCGGGCAGCCGTTCACTCGCTTCCGAGGCGGCACGGCCTCCGACCTCGACTTTTGCCTGACGACCGAGCCATCGCCAAATGCCAAAGACGTCAAGGAACATAAGGACGAAATTGGTCCACGTGAGCGCGGGCTGACCGGTCATCGCGCCCACCGCAATCCAGCCGATCGCTCCTGCCGTGAAAACGACGAAGCCAATTCCGGTTATCTTTGCGCCGAGGTTTGCGGCGGTGAGCGACGCCGCGACAATAGTTGCGATAGTCGCGACCCACGAAATTGTATCAGCCATTGCGGCGCAATGCGCGGATGCCGCGAATTGTTCAGATTTCGACCTGGCTTCCGAGTTCGACAACCCGGTTGGTCGGAAGCTTGAAGAATTCCATCGCGCTTTCCGCATTTCGCAGCATCCAAGCGAAGAGCTTCTCGCGCCAGATCGCCATCCCGGGTCGCGACGAGGCAAGGAGAGTTTGCCGCGCCAGGAAAAAGCTCGTGTCCATCATTCGGCACTGCGAGCCGATGTCCTTCAGCTGCGCGAGCGCCGCCGGCACGTCGATCTCTTCCATGAAACCGTAGCGCAGTACGACTCGATAGAAGCCCGAACCATAGTCCCTCGTCTCGAGACGCTTCTCGGGCCGCACGTAGGGGACATCCTCGATCCGCACCGTCAACAGGATAACTCGCTCGTGAAGAACCTTGTTGTGCTTGAGATTGTGCAGCAGTGCGTGCGGAACACCGCTCGACGAGCTCGTCATGAATACCGCGGTGCCTGGGACGCGAGCGGCGCTCGGAGCGGCAGACTTGATGAAAATCTCCATCGGGAGGCTCGCCTCGTTCATTCGGCTTATCATCAGCTGCCGACCCTTCGCCCAAGTCGTGAGGAGCGTGAAGGCAATCCCGCCAACAAGTAGCGGGAACCAGCCTCCGGCGGGAATCTTGAGAAGGTTCGCCGAAAGATAGGAGAAGTCGACGAGGAAGAAGAGCGCTAGCAGGCCGGCTACGGCGAACCGGTTCCAGTTCCACATCTGACGGAGGACGACCGAGATCAGAACACTGTCGATGAGCATCGCGCCGACGACGGCGATGCCGTAAGCGCCGGTGAGGTTCGAAGAGCTGCGAAAACTCACCACCAGCAGGAGGACCATGATCATCAGCGCCCAGTTAACGATCGGAATGTAAATCTGGCCGGCCGCGCTCTCGCTTGTATGGGTAATCCTTAACCGCGGGACAAAACCCAGCTGAATAGCCTGCTGCGTGACCGAGAAAGCGCCGGATATCACCGCTTGGCTGGCAATAATCGACGCCGCAGTTGCGAGGAGCACGAGCGGCAGGCGCCAAGAATCGGGCGCAAGGTAGAAAAAGGGATCCTTGATCTTGGCGGCAGCGGTTGCCGTGTCCGCGGCGAGGATCATCGCCCCCTGCCCCAGATAATTGAGAAGCAGAGCGGGAAGGACAAAATATAGCCACGAGACGCGGATCGGCTTGCGGCCGAAGTGGCCCATGTCGGCATATAGTGCTTCGGCCCCGGTGACGGCGAGGACGACGGATCCCAAAGCGACGAACGCCCGCGTAAAGTCGGAGGTGAAGAAATACACCGCGTTCGCAGGGTTCACCATCGCCAAAAGAACGACGGGCTTGTCGAGGATGTGCGCGATACCAAGCACCGCCAGCGCAATGAAATAGAGAATCATTACCGGCCCGAACATCAGCCCGACTCGCGCAGTGCCGCGCGCCTGAATGGCAAACAGGCCAATAAGAATGGCAAGAGCAATGGGAATGACGAACGGCGCCAGGCCGGCATTAACCGTCTCGAGCCCCTCGACTGCGCTAAGCACGGTCACCGCCGGCGTAATCATCGAATCGCCATAGAAGAGCGCGGTCGCGAACACGCCGAGCATCACGACACCGCTCGTCCACTTTTTTTTGCCGCTGAGCGTCCGGTTGATCAGTGCAAGGAGAGCAAGGCTGCCGCCTTCTCCCTTATTGTCGGCACGCATGATGATAGACACGTATTTCAGCGTCACGATAATCATCATCGACCAAAAGATGAGACTGAGCACGCCGAATATGTGAACCTGGTCGACCCGCAGGACATGGTGGCCGGCAAAGGTTTCGCGAAACGCGTAGATCGGCGACGTGCCGATGTCCCCGTAAACGATCCCGATCGCACCAATTACCAGCTTGTACAGCGGTCCCTGAGCGTGGCCATGGCTGGCGTCTTGCGGGGCATCGCCTTCGGCGCCCCCTGTCGCGGTTATGTTCATGTGTTGAGGTTCAAACTCGACCGGCCGCGAACTCGCATCCCCTGTGCCGCGAGCGAAATTCTCGGTCACGGGCGCGTTCCACTAGCACTGCCGTTGCGACCTCGCAATCGGACAGGACAGCGACGAAAAGCCCGTCTATAGGCCCGCGCAACCACCATGAATGGAGCGAACGTTTAAATGCGCATCGGGGTGCCAAAAGAGATCAAGGTGCACGAGTATCGAGTTGGCCTGACGCCTGCGTCGGTTGCCGAACTGGTTGCTCATGGGCACGAGGTTTTTGTCGAGACCAAAGCTGGCAACGGCATCGACTGCCCGGATACGGCTTACGAAAAGGCGGGAGCGACGATCCTTAGCGACGCGCGGGCGGTCTTTGATGCGGCCGACATGATCGTGAAGGTGAAGGAGCCGCAGGCGCCAGAAATCGCGCTTCTCAAACCGCATCAGATCCTTTTCACCTATCTTCATCTTGCCGCCGATAAGCCGCAGGCCGAAGGGCTGATGAAGTCGGGTGCGACGTGCATTGCCTATGAGACAGTGACCGGCCGCAACGGCTCGCTTCCGCTGCTGAAGCCCATGAGTGAAGTCGCGGGTCGCATGTCCGTCCAGGTTGGCGCGCACTATCTTGAGAAGGAGCAGGGCGGACGCGGTGTTCTGCTTGGCGGCGTGCCTGGTGTGGCGCCCGCAAAGGTTGCGATCCTTGGCGGCGGAGTCTCCGGCGTAAACGCGGCGCAGATGGCAACCGGCATGCGCGCGGACGTTACGATCTATGACATCAACAACGACCGGCTTGCCGAGCTCGACATGTTCTTCTCAAGCCAAATCAAGACCGCCTATGCCTCGCGTGCAGCAATTGCGAACGCGGTGAAGGAAGCGGAGCTGGTGATTGGCGCGGTGCTTGTTCCCGGTGCCGCGGCACCCAAGCTTGTAACCCGCGAGATGTTGAAGACCATGAAGCGTGGCTCGGTGCTCGTCGATATCGCGATCGACCAGGGCGGTTGCTTTGAAACGTCGCATGCGACGACCCATGCCGATCCGGTCTACGATGTGGACGGGATCATCCATTATTGCGTCGCCAACATGCCCGGCGCAGTTGCCCGCACCAGCGCATTCGCGCTCAACAACGCGACCCTGCCGTTCGCCCTCAAGATCGCCAATCTCGGCGCCAATGAAGCCATGCGTCAGGATCGCGACCTCGCCAACGGCCTCAACGTCTCGGGCGGCAAGATCCGACACCAGGCCGTCGCCGAGGCGCTGGAACTCGAATACGAGCCCGTTTGACGTAAGAATCGCGAAACATCGGCACTGGTGCGCCGTCTCCAGCTCGTCTGAAACGGCGCACCACTGATGCCGATGTTTCAGAAAGCCCGGGTCAGTGTTTTACCGTCGGGCGACGGAGGGACCTTGGGGCACCGGGTTTGTGCTACTCAGTGCCGCAATGCCGTGTTCGACCAGCGGGTGCCAAGCGGCATCTGCCGGGGCGTTCTTGAGGATTTGCTGCCAAATCGCGACTGCAGCGCCCCGATCACCGGATCGTGCGAGGGCGAGCCCATAGAAGAACGGCGCGCCGGGATGCCCGGGAGCCGCTTCCTCGGCCCGCTTGTAGGCGAGTTCAGCAGGTGGGGTGAGGCCGCGGGCGTGATCGACCAGTGCGTTGCCAAGACCGATCCAAAGCTGCGGGTCGCCCGGGTATCGTCGAACGGCATTTTCAAGAATGCCGACGGCGTCTTCGCTCTTGCCGTCGCGCTCGAGAGCCTCGGACATCCGCAGCCAGGGCTCGGCCGGCGAGAAGTATCCGTAAAAAGCATGCCGCGCGTCGGTTAGCGGCAATATCTCGTGCCCCTCGCCGCTTCTTGCCGGCGCCGCTGGGAGGCTCGGACTCCCCTGCAGAGCGTAGCCCGCGGCTCCAAGAAGAAGGGCTGCTGCACTTGCCGTCAGAAAGCCGCTGCGCAGGCCCAACAGGCGAAGAAGCCCGAGGCTTGCGCCGGCGATTGCCACGAGTGCAATCCAGCCCATCAATTTCGCCCCTTTAGCCTTATTCGGCTCCGAAGGAGCCACGCACCGACGATGAGCAGAGCGACAGGGGCAAGCCAGAGCGGCCAGGCCGCCGGTTCACCAGTTGGCTTATAGCTGATCCACGTACCATAACGCTCAATCAGCCACTTGCGGATTGAGCTCGGTTTCTCGCCTGCCGCGATCCGCCGACGCACGAGATCGCGCATATCGCCGGCGAGCTCGGCATCGGAATCGGCGATCGACTGCCCCTGACAGACGAGACAACGCAATTCGCTCATCAGCGTTTGGGCCTTCGCCTCCGCTTGTGGGTTCGGCAGCTGCCGGTTTGCCCAATAGGACGGAGGCAAGTTGCTGTCGGCGAGCAGAGGCGCGGAAACCAGCAAGAGCGCAATGCCGATCGTTGCTCTCATTTCACTTGTGCCAGCTGGTGAAGCACGTCGGGAATATTCGAAGGGCTTAGCGGTCCGATATATTGCCGGCGGATGATTCCATGGCCGTCCACTACGAAGGTCTCGGGAACCCCCGACGAACCCAAATCGATCTGGACGTTACTGCGCGCGTCGCTGCCAATGGCGTCGTAGGGGTCTCCATATTGCGCGAGGAACGCCGTGATCGCGTCGCGGGTATCGCGAACATCGATGGCCTCAATCGTCACGCCTCGAGCCTTGAGTTCCTTGAGGACAGGCGCCTCACCGGCGCAAGGGACGCACCAGCTCGCGAAGATGTTGACGAGCTTGGGACTTCCCGTCGCAAGGTCCGCAGACTTCAGTCCGCGCTTGGTCGGCAGAGCCGGCGGAAGCTCGAACTGTGGCACCGGACGCTCCACCATCTGCGAGGGAACGGCGGGACTGGGCGGCCTGATCAGCCTCCATGCCAGGCCGATCACGAGTACCGCGAACAGAACAATCGGGATCAGACGCAAGCCGCGGCTCATATGTACCGCTTTCGCCAGTCGTGAGAGCCCCGCCGCCGAAACCGCGACAACCGCCCAAGAAGTGCCAGCGCTCCGCCAATCGCGATCAGCGCTCCGCCGGTCCAGATCAAGGTGACAAAGGGTTTCCACCAGAGTCGCAGCTGCCAGCCGCCCGACGGGTCGGGCCTTCCGAGCACGGTATAGAGCTGACCATTCCAAAACGTTCGTATCGAGGATTCGTTGGTCTCCTCGGGAGGGTCGCTGTAGTAATGGCTTTGCGGCGTTAGGGTAATTACGCCGTCGCCGCGGCTCGCGCGGAGTTCGGCCTTGAGGGCGGTGTAGTTCTTTCCAGCGCTTGGCGTCACCGCCTGGAGTTCCACGGCCCAGGGACCGACGCTCAATGTGTCCCCTACCTTCACAACACCCAAACGTTCACTGGTGAATGCCGCGTTCGCTGCCATGCCGGAAAGCGCAACAGCGACGCCGAAGTGGGCGATGACCATTCCCCAGGTCGGAAGCGGCGCGCGCAAAGGATTGCGACCAACAAGTGGCACGACGCTCGCGATGAAAAGAAAAGCGGCAACGCCAAAGCCGAGGCGCGGCAGCAACCCCATCTCCGGCCAGAGAATGACGGTGATCGCAAGCGCAGTCACCCCCAAGAGGCCCGGTATCGTCAGCTTGCCAAAAACCGGCCGATGTTCGCGCCGCCAGCTCAGCAACGGTCCAATTCCGACGAGGACCACGAGAACTAACGCCAGCGGTCCCGCCGCGGCGTTGAAATAAGGAGCTCCGACCGAGAGCTTTTCGCCGCTCAGCGCTTCGATGAACAAAGGGTAGAGCGTTCCAAGGAACACGATTCCGAGAATGACGCTAAGGAGGAGATTGTTGATCACGAGGCCGCTCTCGCGGCTGATGAGCTCAAACGGCGCGCCTTCTTTCAGTGTCGCTCCACGGAGCGCGAAGAGAGTGAAGGCAGCTCCGACATAAATCGCAAGCAGAGCAAGGAGAAACGTGCCGCGCTCCGGTTCGATGGCAAAGGCGTGGACCGAGGTGAGGATGCCGGACCGAACCAGGAACGTGCCGACCATCGACATCGAGAAGGCGATAACCGCAAGCATCATCGTCCATGCCTTGAGCGCACCGCGTGCCGCAAGAACGTTGATCGAATGGAGCAGCGCCGTTGCCGCAAGCCAGGGCATGAGCGAGGCGTTTTCGACCGGGTCCCAGAACCAGTAGCCTCCCCAGCCCAGCTCATAATAAGCCCAGTAGCTCCCGGCGGTGATGCCGAGCGTCAACAATATCCACGCACCCAGCACCCACGGCCGCATGGCGCGGGCAAGTCGACTGTCGACCTCACCCGTCAGAAGCGCGCCAACGGCGAGGCTGAACGCGACCGACAGGCCGACATAACCAAGGTACAAAGTGGGAGGATGAAATGCGAGGCCAGGATCCTGCAGAAGCGGATTGAGGCCCTGCCCATCGGAAGGCGGATTGACGAGCCGCGCAAACGGGTTCGAGGCGATCAGCAAGAAAGCATAGAAGCCAAGTGCCAAGATAGCTTGGCTCCCAAGCGCGGCGAGCAAGGTGCGCTCGCCCATTCGTCGGCCGAAGAGCGCAAGCGCCGCTCCAGCGACCGAAAGAATGGTCACCCACAAGAGCATTGAGCCTTCGTGGTTCCCCCATGTGCCCGCGATCTTGTAGATGAACGGCTTCGCGCTGTGACTGTTCTCAACGACGAGCGCGACAGACATGTCGCTGCTCGCGAACAGGAACACGAGGCTCGCAAAGGCAATCAGCGTCAGTCCGCCTTGAACAATGGCAACGGCGCGCATCGTTCCGGCGACGTCGATTTCGCTCCGCAGCGCCAGCACCATCAGCAAAAATTGGTATGCCGCGAATGCCGCCGCGAACCACAGGGCGGCAAGGCCGGCTTCAGCCGTCATTTCTCGAGTGTCTTTCCGGCCTTGTGCTCGGCGGCGAGATTTCCGAGTTGCGGTGGCATGTAGCGCTCATCGTGCTTGGCGAGGATTTGGTCGGCGACGAAAGTGCCGTTCTGAAGACGACCCTCGGCAACAGCTCCGCTGCCCTCCCGGAACAGGTCTGGCACGATGCCGCGATAGACGACCGGCGTTGTCGCCTTTCCGTCCGTCACGACGAAGTGAATGGTCACCCCGTCGCTCGCGTGGCGGATCGAGCCCTTTTCAACCATTCCGCCGAGGCGGGCGACACGTCCGTCGGTTGCCTTGCCCGCTGCGATGTCGGCAGGAGTGTAGAAGAACGACGCTTGGTTTTTGAGTCCCCACATCCCAAGGAGAACGGCGACAAGCAGTGCGACAAGCGCCGACCCGACGAGGACCAGCCGCTGGTTCTTGGGCTTCATTTGCGCGTGAGCGCTCGCGCCGCGGACTCGGCGCGGCGCATCGACACGAATGCCGAGACGAGCAAAGCAAAGGTAAGTGCGATGACGACGGCGTACGCCGACAGGACGAACGGCCACGGATTCATTGTGCACTCATCCTGCGCATCCGCGCTTCGACTTTTGCATCGGCAAGCTCTGCCCGCATCCGCATCAGAGTGGCGGACAGAAACAAGCATGTGAACCCGAACATGGTGAGAGGCAGTGGCCAGAGGATCGAATTATCAATTGTCGAGCCCGTCAGCCCGATGCTTTCACCCTGGTGGAGCGTGCGCCACCATAGGACGGAATAATGGATTATGGGCAGATTGATCGCCCCGATGAGGCCATAGATCGCCGTGATACGCCCATCGCCACCACGCTCCTTCTCGGCGGACGCGAGCCCGATGTAGCCGAGATAGACGAAGAAGAGGATGAGCATCGAGGTGAGACGCCCGTCCCATTCCCACCAGGTGCCCCATGTCGGGCGTCCCCAAATGGAACCGGTAATGAGACAAATCGCCGCGAAGGTCGCGCCTGGCGTCGCAAGCGCCCGCCCTCCAACGGCCGCGAGCGGGTGTCGCCATACGAGCTGACTGATCGATGCCGCCGCGATTCCACCCCAGCCTGCCATGCCCAGCCACGCTGCGGGAACGTGGATGTAGAGAATACGGACCGTCTCGCCCTGGAGATAGTCGGGAGGAGTGAGGGTCAAACCCGCCGCCATGCCGCCAAGCGACAGGGCAACGCCGATCAGGAATAGCCAAAGCGTCGCCGGTCGGGCGACTCTCAAGAATCGAGTAGGATTCGCGAGCGCGTGCATGCGCGCCCGCTTATGCCCTTCCGATGAGCCGCTGCGCCATAGCGTCTGCCACGGCAGCGGGATTTCTTCGGGTTTCAGCGCTCTCGACCCAGATCTGCTCGAGACGCACGGGAATCCCTTCGATTCGCTTGCGAACCAGTCCGGCATCGCCATCACCGAGGTATTCGGTGCAGACATTGATGATGCCGCCCGCGTTGATCACGTAATCGGGCGCGTAGAGAATACCCCGTGCGTGGAGACGTTCACCGTCCTGTGGCGTCGCGAGCTGGTTATTGGCACCGCCGGCGACGATCGGGGTCCTCAGGGCTGCAATCGACTGCTCCGTCAAAATGGCGCCGAGGGCGTTGGGGCTGATTACGTCCGCCTCGAGATGCAACACCTCATCGGCTGAGACCGCCTTTCCGCCCGTCGCATCCGCAAGCTTTTGTGCTTTTGCCGGATCAACATCCGCAATGCTGAGCCGCGCGCCTTCCGCGCAGGCATGCAGCGCAACACCGGTTGCGACACTGCCCGCTCCTTGCATCGCGATATGAAGCCCGGCCAGGCTGTCCTTACCAAGAGCCCTTTTCACAGCAGCCTTGATGCCGAGAAATACGCCGAGCGACGTGTGCGGTCCCGGGTCGCCGCCGACATCGCTGCCGCTGTTGGGAAGACCTGCCACGAACTTGGTCGACCGCGAGATCTCGACCATGTCCGCAACGTTTACGCCAACATCCTCGGCGGTAACATAGCGGCCACCAACGCCCGCCACTGCCCTTCCGAAGGCGTGCAGCATTTCGGGAGTCTTTGTCCGGTTCGAATCCGCAAGGATCACGGATTTACCGCCACCCAGTGGAAGTCCGGCCATGGCATTTTTGTAGCTCATGCCGCGCGAGAGGCGAAGTGCGTCGGTCAGTGCGTCATCGTCCTTGGCGTAGTGCCAGAACCGCGCCCCACCGGCAGCCGGGCCTAAATGGGTAGAATGGAGGGCGATGATCGCCTTGAGACCACTTTTCTCGTCAGTAACGAAGTGGACTTCCTCGTGCGCGTCAAAGTCGGGCAGGCCCCAGGGCGTCGTCATCTCTCGCTGTCGATCCGGTCAAATAAAGG
>DASZBO010000001.1:0-6002 GCA_035944075.1 Sphingomicrobium sp. | reverse complement strand
AGCGCGGCCCAAGGATGTGAAAGCGCTGGAGGCTAAGGGAATTCTGCCGCTCGCCCGCCGCTTCATCAGGCTGGCGACCGCCAATGGCATGAGCCTCGTGCAACTCGCTTACGGCTTTGTCCTCAGCCATCGCGGCGTCAGCACGGTCCTGGGTGGATTTTCGGGAATCGAGCAGCTGGACGAAACCATCGCAGCCGTTGGGAATATGGAGTCGCTTCGAGTGTCTATTATGGACGATATCCACCGGATCTGGGCAGCAGGATAGTCCCGATTTTGGCGCCTTAACGTTTGCCGACGGCGTCTACAGAATGTCAGATCCTGACCCGAACCGAACCAGGCCGTTGCGGCCCGTGAGGTCCGCTTGTCGGAGCAAGGCGGACCTACGGCTACCAATCGCGAACAGCGGTTCGTGACAAAGCGGACATCGCATATTCGTGCCCTAGGGGTGATGCGGAACGCTTCATGATTGTTTTTTACGTCCTCGTCAGCCCGCTCCACGTCCGCTGCGAAGCGTCAGTGCTAGCGCACCGGCGATCAACGCAGCAGCGAGCAGGAATGTGACGCACATGCCCGTCGCGACAGCTTGCGGAGCCGCCGCCATGATCTCCGGGGCAGCAGTCGCCTGCGCGAATACTGCTCCCATCACGGCGGCCCCAGTCACCAGACCAAGATTTCTCGATAGGTTAAGCACCGCTGAGGTCAAACCGCGCCTGTCCGACGCGACATCCATCATGACAGCGGTGTTATTAGAAGTCTGGAAGATGGCGTAGCAGGCAGTGATCCCTGCGAGAGGTAGTACGTAGCCGAGAATGCCGAACGTCACAGGCATCATTGCAAGGATGAAGCAGCCGGCGGCGACACCGCTGAGCCCGGTCACGATCATGCGTTGTGCACCAAACTGATCGACCATACGCCCGGCCGGCACGCCTACCAGTGCTGCAACGAGCGGACCGACAGACATGACGAGGCCTACGGTAGCCGCATCGAGGGCCAAAGCCCGGGAAAGATAAAACGGACCCACAACGAGCGTCGCCATCATGACAGTCGAAATCAGCAATGCGGTTCCGAGGTTGGCGCGAAGCTTTGCGTCGTGGAGCACGGATAGCCGGATGAGCGGCGAACCCACACGTGACTGGGTGAAGGTGAACAGGCCTGCCCCCACGATCGCCATGGACAGGAGCGCAACATTGGCCACGCCGAAATCCCCGCGCCCAGTCGTCATCGCCAACGCGTAGGTTCCGAGTGTTGCGACCAGGACAAGCGTTCCGATCACATCGAAGCGCGACGTGATTTTAACCGCGCGATCAGCCGGCAATCCACGCCAAACCAACGCCATCGTGATCAACCCAAGCGGTAGGTTGACCAGAAAGATGGATGGCCAGCCAAAGGATGCGATCAGGAAACCGCCAACCGATGGGCCGAGTGCTGTTCCCACGGCCGACGTGGTGCCGAGCAAACCCATCGCACTTCCGGTTTTTTTCTTCGACGCGGTATCCGCCACGAACGCCATGGTCAGCGCCATCATCACGGCGGCCCCCATCCCCTGCGCGGCGCGGGCTCCAATAAGGAACAAAAGCGTTGGTGCAAGGCTACTGGCGGTAGACGCAACCGTGAACAGGCCGAGCCCGGCGATCAGGAGGCGCTTGCGCCCCACGATGTCCCCGAGCCGACCTGCACTGATAATCAGCGTCGTAATTGCTAGCAGGTACGCCAGCACAACCCATTGCACCAGCTGGAAGGATGCGCCGAACGCCTGAACGAGGGTCGGCAAGGCAACGTTGGCGATGCTCGTGCTAACCGAGGACAGCAACATGGACAGCGAAAGACCCGCCAACGCCGTGCGCACCGAAGATACCGGCGCAGAATCAGCGACCGCCGGACGGTCCGCTTGCAAAGCCATTCGTTGGTCCCCGCTCATGGCCGCGCCATGCCGTTCGGCCGGAGCCGCAATCACTGCGAGGGGATCGAAGCGGCTTGGGAACATGGGACTCTCCTGTGTTTATGTCCCAAAGCTACGGCCTCATGACGTATGGCGGTAGGCGCATGAATTGCACTATACTCGTGCATGAAACGCCCTATATCCGAACGGTGGATGCCATGTCCCGCCCAGACCTTAATCTTCTCGTGACGCTCGACGTTCTGCTCGCTGAAGGCAGCGTGGCGCGAGCGGCCAAACGGCTGAGGCTGAGTCCTTCCGCAATGAGCCGCGCGCTGGCTCGGCTTCGCGCCACCACGGGCGACCCTTTGCTAGTTCGTGCTGGACGCGGCCTTGTGTCATCGCCGCGCTCTCGAACTGCGAGAGCGCGTCGCTCGTCTCGTGCAGGACGGCGAAGCCATTTTGCGTCCGGTGGAACGCCTCGATCTCAACACGCTGGAGAGGGTCTTCACCTTGCGGACGACTGAGGGTTTCGTGGAGACCTTCGGTCCCGCCCTGATTGTGCGTGCCAGCAAGGAAGCGCCGGGGGTTCGGCTTCGCTTCATTCCGAAGTTGGACAAAGACAGCGCGCCCATGCGCGACGGACGCGTCGATCTCGAGACAGGCGTGCTAAGCCCCGATATCGGCCCGGAAGTAAGGGCAAAGGCGCTTTTCCGCGATCGCTTCGTTGGCGTGGTTCGCAAAAATCACAGCCTCAGCCGAGGGCGGATGTCGCCCAAGCGCTATGCGGCCGGTCAGCACATTCATATTTCTCGCGAGGGACTTGAGATGGGCCCTGTCGATGAAGCGCTAAAGCCGCTCGGCTTGGGACGCGAGATCGTGGCGATCGTTGGCGGTTTCTCAACTGCGGTGGCGCTTGCGCGCTCGTCTGATCTGATCGCAACCGTTCCCGAACGGCATACCGAGGGCGTGCGCCTCGGCATGCACAGCTTTGCCCTGCCTTTTTCCGTCCGCGAATTCACTGTTTCGCTGCTATGGCACCCGCGGCTCGAAGCAGACCCCGCGCATCGGTGGCTGCGAGACCGCGTCCGCGACGTCTGCGGAGCGCCACTCCGGTCGACACGTGAAAGTACTGCCAAGGTCTAAGAGTGATACCGAGAAAATGACTCCTCGGGCGTCATCGATTGTCGCCTATTGGCCCTTAGCGGACATTGAAGTGTGCAGTGCACATGTCTGCTTCTGACCCAAGCCGGACCTTTCGATTTCTACGCATTAGGTCGGCTTATTAGGGCAAACCGGACCCTAGTCGGCGGTCCAGAACCGCAAAGGCGCCACAGTGGGCGTTATGGTAAGGGCCATGAATCGCGGCCTTCAATTCATACTAGGCTTTAGTATCTTCCTGCTGCTTGGCTCTCCGGCTTTAGCGCACCCGCATGTGTGGGTCACGGTCAAGTCCGAGTTGGTCTATGCGCAGAGCGGCAACCTTGTGGCTATACGTCATCATTGGGCGTTCGATGACATGTTCTCAGCCTTCGCTACAGAAGGCCTTAAAGGTAGCGACAACGGAAAGTTCACCTCTGGTGACCTGGCGCCTTTGGCGAAAGTTAATATCGAATCGCTGAAGGAATACTCGTATTTCACTCACATTTCTGCAGACGGGCATGCCGTTGCCATGGCCGATCCACGGTGCCGTTGAAGACACCGCTCGGGGCGAAAGAGGTGCATTTGGAAATCTACGACCCTACATTCTTCGTAGATTTCGAGATGGCGAAGGCGGCGCCAGTGAAACTCGTCAATGCACCAGACGGCTGCAAGCTAAACGTTCAACCGTCTGTGGGAATGACGGCAAACCAGTCGCTCAGCCTTGGCGAGCAATTCTTCATGGCCTTGAATGCCAGGAGCAGCTTCGGCGAGCAGTTCGCCAACAGAATCCTGGCTCGCTGCCCTTAACACGTCGTGGCAAAAGCTTGATCGGCCTTACGGACCGGTCATGCCGGGAGACCACCCTGAAGCGCGCCCCCGAGCAAGGTCAGGCCCAATAGCAGAACAAGCACCGCGCCACCGATCTCGACTACTTGCATGACACGCTCGGCGTTTCCGGACTCGAATCCGACGAAGCGCAATGCAACATCTTTGGCCGTTACAGCCAGCGTCGCGAGTGCGGAAACGGTGATAAAGGTGCCGAGCGACATTGCGAAGACGGATGCTATTCCGGCGATCAGCAAGTTCTGAGATAAAGCGAAAACGAGAATGATGATCGCGCCGGAGCAAGGCCGGATGCCGACAGCGAGCGTCGCGGCCCAAGCGCGCGACACGCTCAGGGGCTTCTTGAGCATTCGCGGATCGGGCACATGGGAGTGCCCGCAATCGCACTGTTTGTCACCGTGATGATGGTGAGCGTGGCCATGCCCGTGATCATGGTCACGCGGGTGGGCGTGGTCGCCGTGATCGTGAGCATGCCCATGGTGGTCGATGTGATTCCTGTGCTGGGCGTCCGACGCGTGATGGTGCCCACGCCTGAAGACTTTGCTCCAGAGAAGCCAGGCTCCGACCCCTGTTACTAGCGCGTAGCTCAGGATCTCGAACCAATCGGTCGCGTGCGTCATCTGAACGGCGGTCGCATGTAGTACCACCGCTGCCAGCAGGACCACTGCAATGGCCACCAGCCCCTGCATCAGGGCCGCTGCAAATGCGATAACGATGCCCCGCCGCACCGTCTGACGTGAGACCAAAAGATACGAGGTGATGACTGCCTTGCCGTGGCCGGGGCCAACCGCGTGGAAAACTCCGTAGAGAAAGCTGACGCCGGCCAGCAGGGCGAAGGCATGACTGCTGCCTCTGAGATCGAGCAGAGAGCCTTCAAGTGCCTTGTAGAACTCAGCTTGTCGCAAGGCGACCCAGGCAAAAAGTCCGCCCAATGGGCCGGTGAAGGCCGGTCCCGACGAATCGGGGGTCGCGATGCCGAACGGTGTCGACACCGCCCAGGCAGCGCCGGACCGGCCGACCGATACGGCTGTTGCGATCAGCAAGGGGGCGACTCTAAAGACCAGCTTCGAAAGCTGATTTCTCATGAGCCCGTGCATTCCATGGTAATGATGTTTGCAAGACCTACAGCCGCGTCACGCAAGGCGGGTGGCAAATCGTGCTGGTCGATCGGGATTGCCGCAAGTTCGGCCATGATGTGAGCATCGATCGGCTTTGGTGGGTGGTATTCGGCGTGGCAGCCCGGCGGCGCCCGAAAGAGAGTTACGGGGTCCTTATCGAACGTGAAGGCAACGAAGTACTCGGGGTCGTAGACCTCCAGAGTCGCTTTTTGCTGGACTGCAGCCGGCTGCTTGAGCGGAAGCTGATAGAAGAGCGTTAGATGGTTGCCTTGCCAGCGGAGAAAGTAGACGTCGGGAAACTTCAGCGGGATCTTCTTCCCGTCAATCGTCAGGATCGTAAAAAATGAATAGCGATTGAGGGACGTCACGTTCGTCTTGGCCAATGGCGCAAGTTCGTCGGCGCTCAATTTACCATCGTGGTTCTTGTCGAGTCCCTGCACCGCGAAGGCGGAAAAGGCCGGGTCAAAGGTCCAAACATGACGAATTCCCGTCAACCGCCCCTGCGTATCGAACAGCAGCTCGGCCTTGGCGTCCACGAACACGTGCGGGTGCGCTAGTGCGGTCGCGAGGGGAATCAGCAAAGCGAATAAAGCCACGAGCCCGCCTACGGCGAATCGCGTCAGGTTGTTGGGCATAAGAGTGCTGCGGCGTGAGACCCGAACGGGTTCGGAACGGACCATTCGAACGTGTTTAAACTGTGATTTCGCGATCCCCTTGGGGAAAGTGGGGGTTGTTCAACCTGCTGGAAGAGCGATCCACCGAATGCTCATACGAACCAGCTCGCGCCAAAGGCGTCCGGAGCCGGCTCGACTCGTTACGCCTCCGCCTAAACCATACCTGTGCAGGCTGTCTGGCGGGGGATCGCAAAAGCGCTAAAATACTGTCCCGATGCGCAGCCGAGCCGCCTTAGTCTTTGTAGTTGCTCTATTTTTAGGGGCCGGCTTAGCCGTACCACAATGGCTTTCGGCTCCGCCGAAGGTTAAGGAAGCGCCGGTTACGGCTCGTTTGCCGACCTCGACCGG